>NZ_ABXA01000019.1 GCF_000173355.1 Anaerococcus hydrogenalis DSM 7454 | reverse complement strand
ATAAAAGAGAAAATTAAAGAGTCTGACATGATAGATTCAGGAGATAGGCAAGATCATACTCCTATATATATAAATATGGACATGTAAAAAGAGCAGAAAAACTGTTCTTTCAGACTGTTGACAAACTAAAAATTTTCCCATTTCGACCGAGTGTAACGAGCGGAGAAATCTCAAGAGATCTCTCCATGCGTTCGTTTCACTCACTTAGTCGAGATGGTACTTAGCTTAATTTTATTTCAAAATAAAATATTATCTAATTTCATACTTTGTCTATGCTCTGAAAGAACAGAAAAACTGTTCTTTTTTATTTTCATAGGGTATATAAAAAATGAAAGAAGATTTAAAATAAATTGGTATTTATTTTTTAAATACCTTTTTTAATTTCTATAGGAGTATTTATGAAAAAATGTATGATAATTGAAAATCCAAATTCTGGCGATGGCAAAAATGATGAATATATGGAGGGCTTAATTGGCAAATTAGAAAATGAATTTGATCAAGTAGTTCATAAAAAGACTAAAAAAGAAGGCGATGGGGAAAATTTTTCCAAAAATGCTTGCCTTGAAAAATACGATTCTATTTTTGTAGTTGGCGGAGACGGAAGTTTTAACGAAGTCATAAATGGTATTTCAAAAATGGATTATAGGCCAAAAGTAGGCTTACTTCCAGGTGGAACGAATAACACTTATATGCAACTTATTGGTGGTTCAAACGATTTAAAAGAAGCTATCGATAATTTGTCATTGGAGAAAACCAAAAAAGTAGATATAGGAAAATGTAATGATAAATATTTTTCCTACTATGTATGTTTTGGAAAATTAATTGAAGCAACAACTTCAACAGATTCATCTGAAAAAGAGCAATTAGGTGGCCTTGCTTATGTAAAAAATATTTTAAAAACTATACCAAGTGATGAAACAAGTAAAATACAAATATCATATGATGATAAAACATTTGAATCTAATGCTTCCTTAGTTTATGTTATGACTGTAAATAAGGTTGGAAATTTAGAATTTTCAAAAGATGATGGAGATCTTAGCGATGGAGAATTGAATATTTTTATTATGACTGAAGAAGGCTTAATGTCAAAGGTAAATGCAGCAAAAGATATGCTTTTTGGAAAAGTTGACGAAAATGAGAATATAAAATCTTTTACTTGCAAAAAACTTTCAATCAAAAATTTAGAAAATAAAGAAATCGAGCTTGATATGGATGGGGAAGTAAATGGAAAACTTCCTTGTGACATTGAAATTTTAGAAAAGCATGTAGAAATATACCTACCAAAATCTGAAGATTAGTTATTAAATAAATTTAATAGTTTGCAAAATATCTTGCGTTAATTAATTATAAACAGTATAACTAAAAATGTACTGTTTGACAAAAAAACATGTTAGGAGGTATTTTGTCTACAAAAATTAAAGTAAAAGAATTAACGAAAATTTTTGGACATAATCCCAAAAGAGCAGTTAAACTTTTGAAAGAAGGTAAATCTAAAAAAGAAATCTTAGATAAAACAGGCTTAACTGTTGGGGTAAATAGATGTTCATTTGAAGTTGAAGATGGAGAATTATTTGTAATAATGGGACTTTCTGGTTCAGGAAAATCTACATTAATTAGATTAATTAATAGGATGATTGAGCCTACATATGGAGATATTTTTATTGATGATGAAAATATTTCTGAACTTGATGAAGAAGGTTTAAGAAATGCTAGACGTGAAAAAATGTCTATGGTTTTTCAAAATTTTGCCCTTTTTCCTCATTACACAATTTTAGAAAATGCTGCTTATGGCTTAACCATTAAAAATGGTAAAAGTGAAAAGGCAAATAAAAAAGCTATGGAAGCACTAAAGCTTGTAGGTCTTGAAGGATATGAAGACCAATATCCTGACCAATTATCAGGAGGTATGCAACAAAGGGTGGGTCTTGCTCGTGCTCTTGCAACTGATACTGATATTTTAATAATGGATGAGGCTTTTTCAGCTCTTGATCCATTGATTAGAAAAGAAATGCAAGATGAGCTTGTGTATTTACAAAGTGAGATGAAAAAAACAGTCTTATTTATCACTCATGATTTAAACGAAGCTTTAAAAATTGGAGATAAAATTGCAGTAATGAAAGACGGATCACTTCTCCAAGTAGATACACCTGAAAGACTTTTATCTCATCCAAAAAATGATTTTATTAGAGAATTTGTTCAAGATGTTGATAGGTCAAAAGTTCTTACAGCAAGCAATATTATGATAAGACCAGATACTATAAATATTCACAGGCACGGACCAAAAGCTGCACTTTCAAAAATGCTAAGAAGTGGAAATTCAAGTATTTTTGTTGTAAATAACAAAAGAGAGCTTTTAGGCTATGTTCTTGCAGAAGATGCCTCTAATGCATATGCAAAGGGACAAAAAAAATCTTGAAGCTATTATGAAAAATGACATGCTAAAAATCGATATGGATTATCCATTAGAAGATATTGTAGTTGATATTCAAGATGCAAAAATTCCTATTTGTGTAGTAGATGGAGAAATTTTCAAAGGAATAATTATCAAAGGAACAGTTCTTGCAGCATTATCGAAAGATGAGGTGGATGATGAATAATATACCAAGTATACCTTTAGTAGGTTTTATTGATAATTTAGTGGAATGGTTAAGACTTCATGCAAGTTTTATTTTTAATCCAATAAGAGATTTTATTAATTTCACAGTTGAATTATTTATAAAAATATTTTCTGTTTTTCCACCATTGCTTTTTATAATTCTTGTAGCAGCTTTGGCTTACTATTTAACAAAAAAAATTAAGGGAATAACAATTTTTTCTATTCTTTCCTTACTTTTGATTTGGAATTTAGATTATTGGGATGACATGGTAATTACACTTTCTATAGTTGTAACTTCAGCTTTGTTGGCAATAATTATTGGAATTCCACTAGGGATTTGGACATCTAAAAGTGAGAGTGTAGAAAAAGTAATTATGCCTTTACTTGATTTTATGCAAACAATGCCTGCTTTTGTTTATTTAATACCAGCAGTTTCATTTTTTGGAATAGGAATGGCACCAGGAGTAATTTCTTCAATAATTTTTGCTATGCCACCAGCTGTTAGAATGACAAATTTGGGAATCAAAGAGGTTCCAAGTGATTTAGTAGAAGCTGCTGATTCATTTGGATCAACTCCTAAGCAAAAGTTATTTGAGCTTGAACTTCCAATGGCAAAACCATCAATTATGGCTGGGATTAACCAAACATTAATGCTTACTCTTTCAATGGTTGTAGTTGCATCAATGATAGGAGCTCCAGGACTTGGAAATGTTATTTATACTTCAGTTTCAAGAAATGATGTTGGAGTTGGATTTGCGTCAGGAATTGCTATAGTTATTCTTGCAGTTATCCTTGATAGATTAACTCAAGCTTTAAGTAAAAAGAACAATAGATAAGTAGGTGATATAGTGTTAAAGAAAAAAATATTTTCTATTATTACCATACTTGCCTTTGTATTGGTAGGATGTAAGTCAAATAAAACTGATAATGATAAAGAAGAAGTTAATTTTGATTATGCACCAAATGATTATATTATAGGAATCGAACCTGGGGCTGGAGCTATGGATGCAGCAAACCAAGCCATGGAAGACTATGATTTAAAACAAAAGTTAACGACAGGATCTTCTGCAGTTATGACTCAAATGCTAGGTGATGCAATTAAGGAAAAAGCACCTATTGTTGTAACAGGTTGGACACCACACTGGAAATTTGCAAAATATGATTTAAAATTTTTAGAAGATCCTAAGGGATCTTTTGGTAAACCAGAAGAAATTCATACCCTTGCTAGAAAAGGCCTAAAAGAAGATAAACCCAATGCATATAAATTGCTTGATAATTTTTATTGGACAGTTGATGATATGCAAGAAGTTTTGGTTGACTTAAATGACGGAATGGATGTAAAAGATGCAGCCAGAAAATGGGTCGACAATAACCAAGATAGGGTTCAAAAAATGTATGAAGGGGTTGACAGATCAAACGGTGAAGTTATCAGCCTTGCTCATGCAACTTGGGATAGTGAACTTTCTAGTGCATATGTTTTAAAAAATATATTGGAAGATTATGGATTTGAAGTAAGAATGATGGCAGTTGAAGTTGGTCCATTATTTGCAGCTATTGCATACGGATCAGTAGATGTTACACCATCAGCTTGGCTTCCTCAAACTCACAAAAATTATATGAAAAAATATGGTGATATGATTGATGATTTGGGTCCAAATTTAAAAAATGCAAAAATAGGATTTGTAGTCCCATCATATATGGAAATTGATTCAATAGAAGATTTGAAAGATTATTAAATTAAAAGTCGTAATTATATTACGGCTTTTTTTTATTTCTATTTTTATGATATTATTAATACATGAAAAAGTTAGTTAATATAATATTTTCAATAATTTTTGTAGTTATGCTTTTATTTTCATTTAAATCGTGTTCTTTTGAAAGTAATGACATAAATTTTTTGGACAATATTTTTAGAAAAGAAAAAACGGATGATATGGATATACTTTATAAAAATATTGAAAAACATAAAGATGATAATGAAAAGACTAGGTGGATTTATGAAAATTTTGAAAATTTATCAGATAAAGACAAGTACCTTGTTGGAAATGACATAGATGCTAGTGAATTTATTTATAATTTGAGAAATAATGAGGTTAATTTTGATTATTATCCTGGAGAAAGTGTAGATTACGGAAGAAAGACTCCATATTTTCTCCAATGGGATAATAGGTGGGCTTATAATTTGCTTGGAGATTCTAATATTGGTTTTGCAGGATGTGGGCCAACATCTATGGCCATGGTCTTAAAAAGATTAGATCCAAATCTGAATATAAGCCCTATTGATATGGCAAATGATGCCCAAACTTACATGAGTTCAAGTGGAATTGAATGGAGATTTTTCTCAGATGAAGCGAGAAGATATGGATATAATATCCAAAGTATAGAAAATGATAAAAAGGCAATAGTGGATGCCTTGGATAGAGGTGCTCTTATTGTTTCTGTAAAAAAAGGAAATTTTACCTTATTTGGCCACATTTTAGTAATTGATTCTTACAGATTTGGAAAATTTGTAATAAATGATCCGAATTCTATGAAAAATTCTGAAAAAACTTGGTCTTATGGAAGGATTAAAGATCAGATTGTAAATATTTGGTTGGTATATTAGAGAGGTTAAAATGATAAAAAAAGTATCTTATAAGTTTTTACTAATATCTATTATAATTGGAGCATGTTCTGGACTTGTGATAAGTTTGTTTAGACTTGTTATTCCAAAAATTATGGGGTTGATTTCTAATCTTATAATTTTTGGGCAAGAAAATATATTAAAGTCTATAGTTTTTGTTTTGATTTTTGTTTTTATTGGCTTTCTTGTTTCTATCACAGTTAATAAGGAACCAATGATTGGTGGTAGTGGAATACCACAAATTGCAGGGAAATTGAATAATAAATTGGATTATTCTGCCTTTTCCTGCTTGGTTAACAAAATTATAGGGGGACTTCTTTCTATTGGTTCTGGGCTAACCTTGGGAAGAGAAGGCCCATCAGTTCAAATTGGTGGATCTCTTGGTGAAGTTATGGCAAAAAAATTTAATTTAAATAAGGATGAAACTGATGTAATGATTATTGCATCTTCTGCCTGTGGTATAACAAGTGCCTTTACAGCACCAGTTTCAGCTATGGCCTTTGCCCTCGAAGAGTTAATGAAAAAAACATCAAGGATAAATTTTATTTATATAACTTCCACAATTATTTCTTCAAGTATTGTAACTAGCCTAATTATTGGAAATAATCCTGTTATTAAGGTGAAAAATTCTCTAAACTTATCTATTGATTTCTGGATTTTTCTGATTTTTTTTAGGGATTTTAGTTGGGTTTTCCTCAATTTTGTTTAATAAGGGAATCTTATATGGAAAAAAAGTTTATAAAAAAATTGCCGATTTCTCAAACTATGAAATCTATTCTTCCATTTTTTATGACAAGTTTATTTTTACTTTTTGATCAAAGACTATTGGGAAGTGGAGAGAATTTTATAGCCCTTGCAGGGGGAGAAAATGTAGGGATTTCTGTTCTGCTTTATTTTTATTTTATGAAATTACTTCTTTTATTAATAGCTTTTTGTTCGGGAATCCCAGGGGGAATATTTTTCCCTTTACTTGCAATGGGTTCACTTGTTGGAAATTTTTATGGATCGGTTTTATTTAATCTTGACCTAGTAGGTCAAAATGAGATATTGATATTTTCAATGCTTGCAATGGCTGCACATTTTTCTTCAATTGTACGTGCTCCCCTAACAGGTATGTTTTTAATAATAGAAATGACAGGTGGAAGGATAGATTTTTTCTTACCAATCATAATTGTTTCATCTGTAGCTTATCTAGTTGCAGAAAATTTCCGTAATGAACCAATTTATGAATCACTTTTGGAAATTATGGTGAAAAATAAATCTAAATAAGTTTTAAAAATGCTGATAATTATCGGCATTTTTAATTGCCAAATATTTTTTTAAGCTTTTATATTTTTCAATATTGTGTTATAATTTCTCTATAAATATTTTGTATAAATTTAGGAAATTTTATATAAATATTAATAAATAGATAGGAGAATAAAATGAAAAAGAAACTTAGTTTTAACCAGACATTATTGGTTGGTTCTTTACTTTTTGGCCTATATTTTGGAGCTGGAAATTTAATTTTCCCTATAGAGTTAGGACAAAATTCTGGAAATAATTTATACAAAGTTGTATTAGGTTTTATAATAAGTGGAGTTGGTCTTCCTCTTTTGGGTGTTGTTGCAAGTGCCATTTCTAAAAATGATAGTCTATTTGAGATGGGAAAAACTGTGAGTAATAAATTTGCTTTTATCTTTACAACAGCTTTGTATTTAACCATAGGACCATTTTTTGCTATTCCTAGAACCTCAACAGTTGCCTTTGAGGTAGGAATTGCTTCAAATGTATCACAAGATAAGATTAAAATATTTTTGCTTATCTTCTCCTTAATATTTTTCTTGACAGTTTTAGCTTTTGCCTTAAAACCAGGAAAAATAATGGATAATATTGGAAAAATACTTACTCCTACATTTTTAATATTATTGTCAGTTTTAGTTGTGCTTGCACTTATAAAGCCGATGGGAGGTCTTGGTGAAAATCAGCCTATTGAAAAATATGGAAATAATCCATTGTTTGTAGGAATCTTAGATGGTTATAATACTATGGATGCTTTGGCAAGTCTTGCCTTTGCCATAATTATTATTTCAAGTATTAGAAAACTGGGAGTTAAAGATTCTAATCAAGTTGCAATAGAAACTTTGAAAAGTGGGATTATATGTCTTATTGCAATGAGTACCGTTTATGTTTCATTGGCTTTTATGTCTTCATCTTCAGTAAATATAATGGAGATAGGAAATAATGGGGGGATTATTTTATCAAATATTTCTTTTCATTATTTGGGAAATTTTGGTAAAATTTTACTTGCTGCAATTGTTATAATTGCCTGCTTGAAAACAGCAATAGGACTAATTATAGCGTGCTCAGAAATCTTTATAGAAATGTATCCTAATTCCTTATCCTACAAAACCTATGCGATAACATTTACCTTAATATCATTTCTGATAGCAAATTTAGGACTTCAAAACATAATCAGCCTTTCTATACCTGTATTAATGTATATGTATCCTCTTGCTATAGTATTGATATTTTTATCCTTATTGTATCCATTAATTGGAAAAAATAAGCTAATATTTTCATTATCTATAGGTTTTACTGCAATTTTTTCTATTTTTGATTTTCTAAGAGCTTTACCTGAAAATATTTCAAATTTAAATTTTATTCAAAGTATTATTGAGTTTGCTGTAAAAAATTTACCAGGTTTTAATCTTGGATTTGGATGGGTAATTCCTGGATTAGTAGGATTTATTTTAGCTATTATAATATGTATAATTAAAAAAGATCAAATTAAGCAAATTAATTTGTAAAAACTATAAAAAATTTTACCTTTTTATTAAAATATGATATTATATTTATCAATGGGGGTGAAGTATGGACTGTGTATTTTGCAAGATTGCTGATGGAGATATACCATCAGATGTAATCTATGAAGATCAAAAAGTAATTGCATTTAATGATCTAGATCCACAGGCACCTATCCATTTTCTTGTAATACCAAAAAAACACATAGAAAGTTTGGCTAAGTTAGATGAAGAAGATAAGGATATTGTTTCTCATATCTTTATGGTTATTAAAAAAATAACAGAAGATCTAAATGTAGCCGAAGACGGCTATAGGATAGTCAACAATACAGGAGAAGATGGAGGACAAACTGTTAAACACATGCATTTTCATGTTTTAGCAAAAAGGTCCTTACAATGGCCACCAGGTTGATTTCAAACTTAATGTGTGATACGAGAGGGGGGATAGAAATGACAGAGATCAGAGTTGGAGAAAACGAATCAATTGATAGTGCAATTAAAAGATTCAAAAGACAATGCGCAAGATCCGGTGTTCTAACAGAATACAGAAAAAGAGAACACTACGAAAAGCCAAGCCTTAAGAGAAAAAAGAAATCTGAGGCAGCAAAGAGAAAAAAAAAGAAGAAAATAGTAATTTAAGGCCCAATAGGGTCTTTTTTTATTTGTAATTTTTGAAGTTAATATCTCAAAGTCAAGTTATGTTAGAGTATAATTTTAAAAATAAAAAAGAATATTGAAAATTAAAAAAACTGTGCCAATAATAGCCTTATTGTTAACACAGTTTTAAAATCGAATCATTAATTAATTGTCACTTTTCAAGTCCTCAGAAAAATCAGTATGATCTTTTTCTTTGATGAATTTTTCGTATGCATTTTTATCTAAAATACACTCTATATTACCAATCCATTTTACAATATTATTATTAGTAAACTTTCTTTTAAATCTATAAAGACCATCATTTATATCTAAGGATTTAACCCCACCTAAATCATAATATCTAATATCGTTGTTACAACAATATCTAATTTCCTCAGCATCTAAGAAATATGATTGCCCAACATCAACATTAAGATTATCTGCTCCATATAAGGCTATAGCATAGTCGTTAAAAGTAATTAAAAAAGAACAAGATAAAAATTCACCCTTATATTTTACAAAAGTCATTCTACCATTATCTTTGTAAGTATCAAATAATCTATAGTAGTAATCAATATTTCTGTAAGTTATTCCTTTCCTATTAGACATATCAGCTGTTATTTGATGAAAAATTTTGACATCTTCTCTTTTACCAACATACAATTCCAAATCTTGTCTATATGATTTCCTTACTTGTTTCCTTCCGTTTTTAGAAAAAGATTGAATTACTTCGTCAAAACTTCTTCCTTTTATATCAAGCATCATTGAAAAAGGAAATTGAACATAAGAGTACATTTTATGGCAAAAATCAATACCAAATTCTTTATATTTATTTATCAGATTTTCGTCATATTCATAATTAGGATCAAATTTGACTAGAAAACCATCATTTTTTCTAGCGTAATCTTTAATTTCATTGATTAATTCTACATTAGTTTTTACATCGTAAAGATCAGAAACCGGTCCTCTTGGGCAATAAAATAATTTTTTCTAGCTTTATCATTATAAATTGATAACACTTGCGCTACAGCAACTACATTACCATTTTTTTCTATATAAAAATAGTCTATATCCCAATTGTTTTTTATTAAAGTCCATTCTTTAGCTTGATAAAAACTAGATGATGGATGCTTATAAAAAAAATCCCAATATTTTTGTACTTCATTTTTATTATTTAAATTAAGATGCATATTACCTCCAAATCTAGTATAAATACATGATAGCAAATTAATAGGATTTTTTCAATTGTATTTCATTAATAAATGAACAAATTTGATTTATAATGATTAAAAAATTCATGTAAACGATTGACAAAAATAAAATTTGTATTATAATAAAAATGTAAATAAAATAACACAATTCTTCAGGGCGGGGTGTGATTCCCCACCGGCGGTAAAGTCCGCGAGCTTTTTGCTGAATAGGTGAAATTCCTATACCGACAGTATAGTCTGGATGAGAGAAGATTTATTAATTATTCTTTTGAAATAACCAAGGTCCCTGAAAGGGATCTTTTCTTTTGCCGAGAATTGTGGAGGAGGCAAGATGAATGATAAATATTATATGAAAAAATGTTTTGACCTTGCAAAAAAAGCAAGAGGAAAAACTTTAAAAAATCCACTGGTAGGTGCTGTTCTTGTTAAAGATGGAAAAATAATATCAACAGGATACCACCATGAATATGGAAAAGTCCATGCCGAAGTTGATTGTTTTAATAATTTAAAAGAAAATGCTGATGGGGCTGTTTTGTATGTAAATTTGGAACCATGTTCTCATTATGGAAAACAAGGGCCTTGTACTTTAGAAATTATCAAGAGAAATATTAAAAAAGTTATAATTTCAAATATAGATACAAATCCAAAAGTTGACGGCCTAAAGGTTTTAAGAGAAAAAGGGATAGAGGTTCAAACAGGTTTATTAGAAGATGAGGGCAAAAAATTAAATGAGAAATTTTTCTTCAATATTAAATACAATAGACCTCTTATTGCTTTAAAATATGCCCAAACTTTAGATGGGAAAATTTCTTCAAATACAAATGATTCAAAATGGATTTCAAATGAATTTTCTAGAGAATATGTCCATAGACTAAGAAATGATTATGATGCAATAATTGTAGGAAAAAACACCTTGATTCACGATAATCCTTCCTTAAATTCAAGGATAGAAGAAGGAGTAGATCCTGTTAGAGTTATTGTTGATACAAATCTAGAAATAGAAAAAAATTATAAGGATTACAAGATTTTTAATTTAAATAGTGATAAAAAAACTTATATAGCGACTTGTAAAGACACTGACAATCCTGATTTAAATTTAATTAAATGCAAGATGAAAAATAATCATGTCGACCTAGAAGATTTAGTAAATAAATTATATGAAATGAATATAGGATCAATTTTGGTTGAAGGTGGATCAATTCTAAATTATGATTTTTTAGAAGAAGGTCTGGTTGATAAAATTTATGAATTTATTTCACCTAAAATAATTGGTGGCTTTAATTCAAAATCACCTTTTTATGGAAGAGGTGTTGATAAGATTAAAGATGGATATAAGTTTGAAATTGAAGATATAAAAAGATTTGATGATGATATTATGATTGAGGCTAAAAATGTTCACTGGAATATCTGAAGAAATGGGTAAGATTTTATCTTTTAAAAAGATAAATGACCATGTACAAATTGAAATTGAGGCGAGTCTTGTATTAGAAGATACAAAACTTGGGGATTCTATAATGACTGATGGAGTTTGCCTTACAGTAACAGAAATTACTGATAAAACTTACAAGGCAGATTTAATGAATGAAAGTTTGAAGATGACTAAATTTGATAATTCATATGTAAATAAAAAAGTAAATCTAGAAAGAGCTTTAAGACTTTCAGATAGGCTTGATGGTCATATAGTACAAGGTCATGTTGATGGAGTTGGGAAAATTAAAAATATTAGAGAAAATGTATTTTCAATTTCAGCAAGTCCAGAAATTTGCTCTTTAATAGTAAAGAAAGGATCTGTAACACTTGATGGAATTTCTCTTACAGTTTCTGATGATAAAAATACTAGTTTTGAGGTAGCCCTTATACCTGAGACACTTGAAAGAACAAATTTTAAATATAAAAAAATTGGCGATGAAATAAATATTGAAACTGATATTATAAATAGATTTATTCAAAAATCTATGGCAAATAAAAAAGAAGAAAGGTTGGATAAAAACTTTTTATTAGAAAATGGTTTTTAAAAAATATGGAAGAGATTATAAAAGCATTAAGAAATAACGAAATAATAATAGTAACTGATGATGAAGATAGAGAAAATGAAGCTGATATGGTTTGTGCTGGAGAAAATGTAACAGGCGAGATGATAAATATTATGGCAAAGTATGCCAGAGGCTTAATCTGTACTCCAATAGGTAAAAATATTGCCAAACAATTTGACCTTGACATGATGGTTCAAAATAATACTGATAATCATGAAACAGCTTTTACAGTATCTATCGACCATGTTAATACAGAAACAGGAATATCAGCTTTTGAAAGAGCAGAAACTATAAGAGCCCTCGCAGATAATAATACAAAACCTAGTGATTTTAGAAGACCAGGCCACGTATTTCCATTAATTGCAAAAGATGAGGGAGTTTTAGTTAGAGAAGGCCACACTGAAGCTACAGTTGATTTGATGAGGATTTCAAATTTAAAAGAAATAGGTTTATGTTGTGAAATTATGGCAGATGATGGTCACATGCTTAAAGGAAAAGCAGTAGTTGAGCTTGCAAAAAAACTAGGTATGAAAATGACTAGTGTGTCTGAAATTAAAAAATATATAGAAGAAAATAAGATAGATTTTTCAAAAAATGATGAAAACTCATTAGAAAAAACAAATATTATAAATCTTCCTACAGACCATGGAAATTTCAAGGCTATTAGTTTTTATGACAAAATAGAAAATAAAGAACACCTAGCCTTAATAAAAGGAAAGGTTGATGGTGAAAATATACTAACTAGAATTCATTCAGAATGCTTAACTGGAGATGTATTTTCATCAAATAGGTGTGATTGTGGAAACCAACTTCACAAGGCTATGGAGATGATTGATGAAAATGGATCAGGAATAATACTATATTTAAGGCAAGAGGGAAGAGGAATTGGCTTATTTAATAAAATAAAGGCTTATCATCTTCAAGAGGAAGGCTATGATACAGTGGATGCAAATATAAAATTGGGTTTTGCTCCAGATTTAAGAAATTACAAAATAGCCTGTCAAATGTTAAAAGAATTAGGGGTAAAATCAATTGATTTACTAACAAATAATCCTGATAAAATTAAGCAGGTTGAAAAATATGATATAAAAGTAAATAAAAGAGTACCAATAGAAATCCATTCAAACCACATTGATAGGGTTTATCTAAAAACAAAAGCTGACAGAATGGGACATGATTTAAAAGAATTTAAGGAGATATAAATGAAAGAATATAGTGCAAATTTAGTATCAAACGGAAAAAAATATGCAATAGTAGTTGCAAGATTTAATAATTTTATAACAGATAGGCTTGTAGAAGGTTGTCTTGATACATTAAAAAGGCATGAAGTAAAAGATGAAGAAATAGAACTAGTAAGAGTTCCAGGAGCATTTGAAATTCCGCTTGCAGCAAAAAAAACTAGTCCACAAGGATTATGACGCTGTAATTTGTTTAGGGGCAGTTATAAGAGGAGATACTTCTCATTATGATTATGTGTGCTCTGAAGTTTCAAAAGGAATCGCAAATGTATCTCTTGAAAGTGGAAAACCAGTTATTTTCGGAGTTGTTACAACAGATACAATTGAACAAGCTGTTCAAAGAGCTGGAACAAAGGCAGGAAATAAGGGAAGTGATGCAGCAGTATCTGCAATTGAAATGGCAAATCTAATGGATCTTATATGAAAATAATTTTTGACTTTGATGGAACTATCCATAAAAGTGACGAAATTTATGAGAAAGCATTTTACCAAACCTTAAAAAATATAAAATAAAAAAACCGAATCTTGATCCAAAATCTTATCTTGGCTATCCACCAAGAAAAATTTGGGATGATTTTCTTGATGATTCCTATGATAAAGAAAAGTTAATAGAAACAACAGGAAAATTTATGATAGAAAATATGAGAGATTTTGGCTCTTTATACCGCGATACAGAAAAAGTATTAAATATCCTAAAAAAGAAACACGAATTAATAGTCCTTTCATCATGTCCTAGAAAATATATTGATACCGCAAGAAAATTTTATAAGCTAGACTTATATTTTAGTAAATATTTAATAGGCGAAGATTATGATTATAAGGATAAATCAGAAATAATAAAAATAAATAAAATAGACAATTTTATAATAATAGGCGATAGAAAATCCGATATAGAGGCAGGCTATTTAAACGATAATATATCCATTTTTGCAAAGTACGGCTATGCTAAAAAAGGAGAAGGCAACTTATCAGATTATAAAATTGATAAAATAAGCGATTTATTAAAAATAAAGGCTTTGAGCTAGGCTCAAGCCTTTATTTTTTTGCAAGTACACATAATTTTTTTATCGAAGAATTATTAATTTACGCATAAGTTACTTATATTTTTGTATCGATTAAAAAGGATTTTATAAGATTTCTTTATTTTGTTGTAATTATTAAAAATTTTTATTTTTTCATCTTGATTATAGTAAACCTTCCAATATCCGTTAATTAGAAATTTATCACCCTTATTTTCAATAAAACCCATTACATCTTCATAAGGATATCCTAAAAATATTCCAATTTCATGGGGAAAGTTTTCAATTTTATACCTAAACTTTAAATGATTTATGCATTGGTTTAGGTCTTGAGTGTTGTAGCCCAAAGACCTAAGGAGAGATTTTGTTTTTTTATCATTTAATACGTATTTTAGCTTGTGGGGTCTGTATGCATAAATTTGAGCGGATGAATGATTATTTTTAAGTATTTCCACGTACATATTTTTTTCATTAAGTATTTCATTCCACTCATAGACCATTTTTTCAATGTCTATATTGTCGGTATTTTTAAATGTAAATAAATTAGCAAGTTTTTTATTAGCCAGAGTTTGTGATGCATAATCAATTAATAATTCTTCATTCATTTTTCTAACCTACAGCTTTAGATAAATCTAATGCCGCCTTTCTACATTCTTCTAATGCTTCATCATCAGGAGTATCATAAGCCATTAATCCATCACGAACAAGATTAATTCCATCATTTTTACACCTATCTTGCCAAATTTCCATCCATTCACCATCTGCCCATTGATAAGAACCAAAAATTAAAACAGGTTTGTCAGATAAATCATTTTCTATACTTTCAAACATAGGCTCAAATTCAGTTTCTTCTAACTCTTCGCTACCCATAGCTGGGCAACCAAAAGCAAATCCATCATAAAGATTTATAGAATCTTTAGTAAAAGAATTAGGATCAAATAAATCAATTTCTATATCATTATTTTTTAATTCTCCTGCAATTTCATTAGCCATAGCTTCAGTGTTGCCAGTACCTGACCAGTAAACAATAGCAATTTTTTTCATAATATTAATTTTCTCCTTTAAATTTCTTTAAATTTCTTTGATATTGATAACCTCTATCAACATCTAAGCTAATCATATATTCATTTATTGTTTTTGTCAAGCTATTTTTTAATTATTTTTTAAATATAATAAAAAAACCTTGAGATTATAAGGTTTCAAGATAAAAAAATAACAAAGACTTTTTATTTATTTCTTATCTATTTATGAATTTGAAATGAAAAGAATTTTAAAATTATAGGTAAAAATATTTTTTAGATACAGTAAAATATTTTCAAATTTAAGTAATAATATTTAGTCTATATATAAAAAAAGTGAATAAAAATTTATAAAAATGTATCTTGATTATTTTTGATTCATGACTATAATTAAAATAAGAATAATTATATTATTCAAATAAATAAAAAAAGTCTATTTGGGTATATTTTATTTAGAAGGGATGGTATTTATGAAAAAAATTATTAATGATCCAGATATGATAATTAAAGAGATGTTAAATGGACTTTATAAAGCAAACCAAGATAAGGTAAAGTTAAACGAAGATTTAAAAATAATTTATAGAAAAGATTTACCTATTAAGGGAAAAGTAGGTTTAATTTCTGGCGGTGGAAGTGGACACGAGCCTGCCCATGCTGGTTATGTTGGTGATGGAATGCTTGACTGTGCAATTTGTGGAGAAATTTTTACTTCACCAACTCCGGACCAAGTTTTAGAGGCTATTAAACTTGCTGATTCTGGTCAAGGTGTTTTTATG
The DNA here is from genome assembly GCF_000173355.1 of Anaerococcus hydrogenalis DSM 7454. Lineage (GTDB taxonomy): Bacteria > Bacillota > Clostridia > Tissierellales > Peptoniphilaceae > Anaerococcus > Anaerococcus hydrogenalis. The sequence continues at coordinate 213,291 of NZ_ABXA01000019.1, read as the reverse complement.
GTAATCAAAAATTATACTGGCGATGTTATGAATTTTGACATGGCAAAAGACATGGCTGAAATGGAAGGCATCAAGGTAGATTATATTATTGTAAATGATGATGTGGCTGTTGAAGATTCTACTTATACTAGTGGTAGGAGAGGAATAGCTGGAACTATATTTGTTCACAAAGTTTTAGGTGCTATGGCAAGAGATGGAAAAAGTTTGCAAGAAATAAAAGCTATGGCAGAAAAAATTGTAAAAAATATTAAATCAATGGGTATGGCTACGAAAGCTTGCATTAATCCTATATCTGGAAAAGAAAGTTTTGATTTGTCAGAAGGAGATATGGAAATTGGTGTAGGAATTCATGGTGAACCAGGTGTTAAACAAGAAAAAATAAAATCTGCTAATGAAATTTCTGAAGAGCTAGTTGATCATATTTTAGCAGACTATGAAAATCTAGATGGTGATTTTGTTCTAATGGTAAATGGTATGGGACAAACTACAGAAATGGAACTTTTTGTTGTAAATAATTATGTAAACGATTATTTAAAAGAAAAAATATTAATATTAAGAAAACATTTGTAGGAAACTATATGACCAGTATGGATATGGCAGGATTTTCTTTAACCTTGTTTAAAGTAGATGATGAAGTTTTAAAATATTTAGAAGAAAAAGTAGATGTAGTGAGGGGATAAGATGAATATTGATAAAGTAAAAGAAAAAATTGTAGTTATTGCCGATTTAATTAGTGAAAATGAAGCTTATTTAACTGACCTTGATAGGGAAATTGGTGATGCTGACCACGGTTATAATATGAAAAAAGGTTTTACAAAGGTAAAAGAAGCAATGAATGAAGATTTTCCTAATTTAAAAGCCTTATTTAACAAAATTGCTATGACATTAATTTCAACTGTAGGTGGGGCTAGTGGTCCATTATACGGAACATTTTTCATGAAATTTGCTCAATCTCTTGGAGAAAGCGAAGATATAGATAAAGAATTATTTACAAAAGCTTTCTCTGACGGAGTAGATGGTGTTATTATGAGAGGAAAAGCTAAAGTTGGTGATAAAACTATGGTAGATGTACTTTCACCTGTAGCAGATGCTCTTAAAGAGGACAAGAAATTTTCAGAAATAATTGATATAGCTAAGGAAAATATGGAAAGAACAAAAGATATTAAAGCTATAAAGGGAAGAGCTGCTTATCTTGGAGATAGATCTATAGGACATATAGATCCAGGTGCTTGTTCATCTTATCTATGTATTAAAAGTGCATTAGGAGATTTGAATGATTAATATTTTATTAGCAAGTCATAGTAGAAAGGTGGTTGAAGGCTTAAGAGAAATTTTGGTTCAAATGGCTCCTGATGTTAACATCCAAATAAGCGGTGGAGATAATGAAGGAAATATAGGATCAAATTTTGAAGAAATTAATGAAATAATTAATAAATATGCAACAGATGATGGTCTTGTAATATTTTTTGATTTAGGTTCAGCAATGCTTAATTGCCAAATGGCGATTGATATGCTTGATGAAGAAAAAAAATCCAAAGTCTACCTATCAGGAACACCTTTAGTTGAAACTAGTGTTCAAGTTGCAGTAAGTGCTTCTGTAGGTCAAACTTTGGAAGAAACTATAGAATATTTAGAAAATTATCCTGTAAATAAACTAGATAATTTAAACTAAAGTAATAACATAGTTATAAATGTCATTTTTTGAAAAAGAGGTAGATTTTTTCAAGGATTTAACAATATCCTTGGTGGATTTCCCCTCTTTTTTTAATTGTAAAATTTCATCTTTAAAAGATGTAATATCTAAATTTTCTTTTTCTAGGTTCTTTTCTAATACAAGGACAAATTCACCCTTAAAGGTAATATCTTCACATTTTATATGCTTAATTTTAAATATTTGATATTGCTCAAATTTTTTACTTAGCTCTCTTGTAATAGCAAGCTTTCTTTCTGGAAATTCTTTTTTAAAATCATTTATCGTATTTTCTAAATTATGAGGGGTATCAAAAAGAATAGAAGTTTTATTTTCGTTTTTTAATTCTTGGTATAATTTTTTCTTATCAGAAGATTTTTTTGGAATAAATCCATAATAAGAAAAGCTATTATTATCAAAACCGCTTGCTATAAGTCCTGTTAAAATTGAAGAAGGACCAGGAAGAATTGTATAGGATATATTATTTTCAATACATTCTTTGATTAGTATATGACCGGGATCAGAAATTCCTGGCATACCTTGGTCAGTAATGATTGCATAAGTAATTCCTTCTTTTGTATTTTCTATAATTTCTTTTGATTTTTGCTTTTCATTAAATTTGTGATATGAAGTTAATTTTTTATTAATATCAAAATGATTTAAAAGTTTTTTACTTTCCCTAGTATCCTCACAAGCTATTATATCTACGTTTTTCAATACATTAATAGCCCTAATTGTCATATCTTCCAAATTCCCAATAGGAGTTGGTACGAAATATATACTATAATCCATTTATTAATCTAACCTCCTGGCTATAATTTCCATTTTCATCATAAATAATTAAAGGATCTTCAAACTTTAGTCCATCATTAGCGTTTTTTACAAATTCTAAAAGAATGAATACAGGTTTTTCATTTGACTTTGATTGGACAAATTTTATCCTTTTTAATTTTAAATTCCCACTTTCTTTTATAATATCAACAAGTCTTTCAGGTTTATGAATCATAAATAACCTTCCCTTGTCCTTTAAAGTTTTGTTAGAAAAAGAGAAAATATCAGCCAAATTCATCTTGATTTCTTGGCGAGATAATAAAAATTCTTCTTTATCATTTCTAATATTTGCTCCTTTTTTATAATAAGGAGGGTTAGTAATAATATAATCACAAAAATTATTTGGAAAATTTGTTAAGTTTAAATCCTTATTAATAATTTCAATATTATTAATAGAATTTAATTTTAAATTTTCATTAAATATTTCTGCCTTTTTTTCTTGGATTTCAATTCCATAAACCTTACTTAAATTGTAATAGGAAAGACAAGCTAGAGATAAAATTCCATTTCCAGCACCTATATCTATTAATGTTTTATTTTTTTTCATTTTTGAAAAGTTTGCAAGAAGTATAGAATCAATTCCAAAAGAATAAGCCTTATCGACATGTTTCATATATAAATTTGTTTTTGGTATGTAATCTAATTTTTCCATATTTAAATTATATATTAATGGAAAAATTAAGCAAAAATATATTTGAAAATAGGTAAAAACTTGAATGATATACCCATGTAATTTATAATAATAATAAATTAGGAGGATTGAAATGAAATATTTTGGAACAGACGGATTTAGGGGGGAAGCTAACCAAGATTTAACTCTCTATCATGCAATTAAAATCGGAAGATTTTTAGGATATTATTTTAATAAAGAAAAAAATGGACAAGGGAAAATCGTTATAGGTAAGGATACTAGAAGATCTTCTTATATGTTTGAAGATGCCCTATCAGCAGGAATAACTTCATCAGGATCTGACGCTTATCTATTACACGTAACAACTACTCCATCAGTTTCTTATGTAGTAAGAAGTGAAGACTTTGACTGTGGAGTAATGATAACTGCAAGCCATAATCCATATCATGATAATGGTATTAAAATCATCAATTCAGATGGAGAAAAAATGGATGATGAGTTTTTGGAAAAATTAGAAGAATATATAGACTCAGATATCACAGATATAGATTTAAAAGTTGGGGAAGAAATAGGAAGAACTCACGATTTTATTGGTGGAAGAAATAGATATATTGCTTTTCTTATCCAAACTGTAAGTAAATCTTTTAAAGGTAAAAAAGTTGGACTAGACTGTTCAAATGGTGCAGCATCTTCAATTGTAAAAAGTGTATACGATGCGTTAGGAGCTGAAACATTTGTAATAAATAATAATCCAAATGGCTTTAATATAAATGTTGATTGTGGATCAACTCACATAGAAGTTTTACAAAAATATGTAAAAGAAAATAAACTTGATTGTGGCTTTGCTTATGATGGTGATGCCGATAGGTGTATTGCTGTTGATGAAAAAGGGGAAGTAGTCGATGGAGATGCAATTTTATATATCTGCGGTAAGCATATGAAAGAAGAAGGAAGTTTAGAATCAAACACAGTTGTAACAACTATAATGTCAAATATTGGTCTATACAAGGCCTTTGATAAAATAGGAATAAAATATAGCAAAACAAATGTTGGTGACAAATATGTTCACCTAGAAATGAGTGAAAATGGATATGAACTAGGTGGGGAACAATCAGGACATATTATTTTTTCAAAATATGCAAATACAGGTGATGGTATATTAACATCATTAAGACTTATGGAAGCTATGATAGAAAATAAAACTACACTTTCAGAGCTAAGAAGAGATTTGAAAATTTATCCTCAAGTATTAAAAAATGTTAGGGTAAAAGATAAAAATGAAGTTTTAAATGATGAAAAAATTAAAAATATAATAGAGCAAAAAAGTGAAGAGCTAAAAGATAGAGGAAGAATTTTGGTAAGAGAAAGTGGAACCGAGCCTTTGATTAGGGTTATGGCAGAAGCTGAAAGCGAAAAAGAAGCAAACGAAAAAGTAGATGAAATAATTAAGGTAATAGAAGATAGTGGACTTTAAATAATGAAAGATTATTTAAGTGGCAAGGAAATAAATATAAAAGAAGCTGTATTAGTAGTCGGCAATAAGGTTTATAATAAATCCTCATATATTAGTATAGATACAAGGAAACTAGATGGATATCCGCCAAAAGTATATTATGACAAAAATCATAATTTATTAGGCAAAATGTATGATAAAGGAGTATATGAGCTAGACGATATAGAAGATATATTACTTGATTATAGTGATACTTGCTTTTCAAATCATGATTTAAATGACCTAAGAGAGTTTTTAATAAAAAAAAGAAAAAATCTATACGAAAATTTAGAAAAAAGACAATAAATAATATTGACATAAAATCAATTGGATGGTAACATATATGTTTGTATGGGACTATCCATATAAATTAGGAGGTGTTTTAATGGCAGATAAAGTAAAACTAGAATGCACAGTTTGCAAAAATAGAAATTACGATACTACAAAAAACAAAAAGAACACTCAAGAAAGACTTGAGCTTAAAAAGTATTGTCCTTTCTGTAAAAAACACACTGTTCATAAAGAAACAAAATAGTAAGGAGTTTTTAAATGGCTAAGAAAAAAGAAGGATTTTTTAAATCTATTAGAAGAGAATTCAAAAAAATCACATGGCCAACAAAAAATGAAACTTTAAATTACTCATTACTTGTTATTATTGTCAGTGTGATTACAGGACTTCTCATTTGGTTATTAGACATAGTCTTTGGAAACATGCTTGGATTTTTAATGTAGGTAAGCTATGACAGATTTATCTAATAACAACAATTCAAATGAATTAAACAATACAAAGGAAGAAATTGATTCTAAAGATTCACAAAAACAACCAAGATGGTATGTAGTTCACACATATACTGGATACGAAAATAGGGTTAAAGATAAAATCCAAATGATGATTGATAACGAACAAAATCCTGATATCATCGACGTAACAGTACCAGAAGAAGAGTATGTTGAAGTAAAAAATGAATCAAAGAAACTTAAAACTAGAAAATTATTTCCAGGCTATGTAATGGTAAAAATGAACATTACAAATAGATCTTGGTATATTATAAGAAATACCCAAGGAGTAACAGGCTTCGTAGGTCCAGATTCAAAACCAGTCCCACTCACAAAAAGAGAGGTTAGAAAATTTGGTATAAAAGAAGATAAACCTGTATTAAACATTGATATAAATGTTGGAGATAATGTAAATATAATCCAAGGACCATTTAAAGATTTAGTTGCGGAAATTAAGGAAATTGATCCTGAAAAGCAAATAATCAAAGCTTTAATTGATATGTTTGGTAGAGATACAATAATAGATTTAGGTTTCGAGGATATTGAGACAATTTAAACTGGCTTACGTAAAGTAAGTGGGAGGGGTAACCCGCCAAAAACCACAAAGGAGGATTTAATATGCCAGCAAAAGAAAAAGAAGTACAAGCAAAAGTTAAATTACAAGTACCAGCAGGAAAAGCAACACCAGCACCTCCAGTAGGTACAGCACTAGGACCACACGGAATCAATATTATGGAATTCGTGCAAGCATTTAACGCAAAAACAGCTGACCAAGCTGGAATGATAATACCGGTTGAAATGACAATTTATAAGGATAGATCTTTTGAATTTATCACAAAAACACCACCAGCACCAGTATTAATTAAAAAAGCTATAGGTCTTGATAAAGCAAGTGGTGAACCAAACAAAAACAAAGTAGGTTCAATCAAACTTGATCAAGTTAAAGAAATAGCTCAAACAAAAATGCAAGATTTAAATGCTGCAAGCCTAGAAGCTGCAATGAGCATGATAAAAGGTACATGCAGAAGCATGGGGATAACTGTAGAAGAATAAGTGGAAGAGGAAACTCGTTATACCACAAGGAGGCAACATGGCTAAAAAAGGTAAAAAATATATAGAATCAAAAAAGGCTTTTGATACACAAAAAGAATATGATTTATCAGAAGCATTAGATATAGTTGAAAAAACTGCAAAAGCAAACTTTGACGAAACTGTAGAATTACACGTAAGACTTGGTGTAGATTCAAGACATGCTGACCAACAAGTTAGAGGTACAGTTGTACTTCCACACGGAACTGGTAGAAATGTTAGAGTACTTGCAATTGTTAAAGATGATAAAGTAGAAGAAGCTTTAAATGCAGGAGCAGACTTTGCAGGAAATGAAGAATATACAGACAAAATCCAAAAAGAAAATTGGTTAGATTTTGATGTAATAGTAACAAGCCCTGACATGATGGGACAAGTAGGAAGACTTGGTAGGGTTTTAGGACCTCAAGGATTAATGCCAAACCCAAAATCAGGTACAGTAACAAATGACATTGCTAATGCAATTAAAGAAGTAAAAGCAGGTAAAGTAGAATATAGAACAGATAAAAATAACCTTGTACACGTTCCAACAGGAAAAATATCTTTTGGAAAAGAAAAATTATCTGATAACTTAAGATCTTTAATTACAGCTATAGTTAAGGCAAAACCAGCTTCAGCAAAAGGAAAATATTTAAAATCAATTACTATTGCTTCAACAATGGGTCCTGGAGTAAAATTATCTCCAGCAAAAGCAATGGATTTAGTTGAAAAATAAAAAAATATTTGACAAAATATATTAATAGTGTTATACTATCATAGTCAAATAAATAGGCTACCAAAGACTACGGAGACTTTTAAGTTTAATTATTCCGTATAGGTGGGAATAAGAAATCTACATCCCCACCGATGTAGGCATAAATTTTATGCCTAATTGTGGGGATTTTTATATACCTACCAAAAGCCATAGGAGGTGAAATATGTCTGAAAAAGCTATACAACAAAAACAAGTAATTGTTAATGAAATAGTTAAAAAAATTGAAAGCGCTAAATCAGTAACTTTAGTAGAGTTCGATAAAATGGACGTTAAAGAAATTACTGACTTACGTAACAATTTTAGAGATGCAAATACAGAATATAAAGTATACAAAAATACTATGATGAGATTTGCATTCCAACAATTAGGATTTGATCAATTTACTGAAGAGTTAAAAGGTTCTAACGCACTTATTTTTTCAAATGAAGAAATGATTGATGGACCAAAAGTAGCAAGTAAATATATAAATCAAGATGAAGCAAATGAAGAAAAACTAATTATTAAATCTGGAATTGTTGATGGAAACTATCAAACACCAGAAGAAATGCTAGCAATAGCTAAATTACCAGGACAACAAGAACTTGCTTCTATGCTTGTTAATACACTTCAAGCACCAATTAGAAAACTTGCTGGTGATTTATCACAAATCAATGCAAAACTTGTTTATGCACTTGATGCAGTTAGAGAAAAAAAAGAAAACGAAGCAGCTTAATATAAAATATATTTAAAATATCGGAGGAATTAAAAATGTCAGAAAAAGTAACAAACTTATTAGAAGAAATTAAAGAACTTACAGTATTAGAATTATCAGAATTAGTAAAAGCATTAGAAGAAGAATTTGATGTAACAGCACAAGCTACAGTAGCAGCAGCTCCAGCAGCTGCAGCAGGCACAGCAGATGCAGGTGCAGCAGAAAAATCAGAATTTGATGTTGTATTAAAATCAGCAGGTGCTTCAAAAATCAACGTTATCAAAGTAGTTAAAGAAGTAACAGGTCTTGGACTTAAAGATGCAAAAGCATTAGTTGATGGAGCTCCAAAAGCAGTTAAAGAAGGCGTTGCTAAAGACGAAGCTGAAGAATTAAAATCAAAATTAGAAGAAGCTGGTGCTGAAGTAGAATTAGCATAGTTTCTAAAATTTAAAGGCTCCTTTTGGAGTCTTTTTTAGTTTAATTATTGACATGATTAAGCTTATAATGTATATTAAATTTGAAGGATTCTAATTTTGGAAAGAAGATAAAATGAAAGAAATTATAGATTCTCTTGCCAATGTTGACCAGGAAGAAAAATATGAGATTGAAAAACATATACTAAAAAAACATGACATTAGAGTTAGTCATCAAAGACTTATGATTTTGGATTATCTAGTAAATAACAGGACTCATCCAACAGCGGATGATATTTACAAGGATTTAAAATCAAAAGATCCAATTCTTTCTCAAGCCACAGTATATAATACTTTGAATTTGTTTGTAAAAAATAATATTGTTAGTGAATTAGATTTTAACCAATCAAGAAAAAGATATGATTTTTACCAAAAACATCATGCACATTTTATTTGTGAGCACTGTGGAGACATTCTTGATTTGAATTTTGATATTGATAATTTAAAATTTGATGGTTTAGAAGGTTATGAAATAAATAATGTTGATTTAACAATTAGGGGGATTTGTCCTAATTGTAGAAAATAAAAAAGAGATAAAATAGTTTTTTCTATTTTATCTCTTTTTTATTATATAAGTTTAAAAAATAGATATACCATTATGTATATTATAATCTGGTGTAATAAATAAATTTTTAGAGAATTTTGACCTATTTTTGAAAGCCAACTATTTTTTCCATAAATATTATAAAAATTATGATCTATTAAAATTTTTCCTATTATATAACCGCTAATGTATGCGAAAAACCAAGGGATTATTGGAAAATAATCGGTTGAATGAAAACTTTCTGATGGGAAACCAAAAATAAATAAATTCTTATCATATAGGCTAAGGTTTATATTTAGTGACAATATTTTCTGGCTTGGTAGTTTGTAGGTTATGATAAATAAAATTATAAAAACAAGCAATAATCTTTTATCAATTCTAATATATTTTTGTATAATTGATATTAATATCATGGATAAACCAAGTCCATTTAGAACTCCAAAAATTATTAATTGATCTGGTACAAAAATATAGGTAATAAGGCTTATAAGAATGCCTAATATTGTAAGAATTATTCCTCTTTTTAAATTATTTTTCCAAGTCAAAAAGTTTGAACTTATACCCGAAATTATAAAAAAAGATAAGGCTATGGATAACTGCCATATTTTATTTATGTAAATATTATTATACCAATCCATATCCATATATAAGTTTAAGTCATAGCATAGGTGGAATAAGACCATAGATATTATGGTAAAACCCCTATATTTATCTAGCATGTAATTTCTTTTCATTTTATTCCTTTCTTTTAATTATCTACCTTTTATTTTACTTTATTTTTTAATAATTATATAATATTTAAGGTAGAAAAGGGGAATTATGATTAAAGATAAAGACTATTATTTAGATTGGATTTATGGCAGGGGAAATTCTGCTGGTAAAAGAAGAGATTTAAAAGCTATAAGGTCACTTTTAAAAGATTTAGGTGATCCTCAAGATAAAATTAAAGTAATTCATATAGCAGGAACAAACGGCAAGGGATCTACTGCAAATTTTATTGCAAGCACTCTGGCACAAACAAAGAAATGTGGTATTTTTACCTCACCATACATGGAAGAGATTAATGAAGAAGTGAGAATTAATGGAATTTCTATAAGTTATGAGGACTTTTTTTATTATATAGAAATGATTAAGCCTATCTGTGAAAACTTAGATAAAATAGGCTTAAGAAATACTTATTTTGAGGTTATGACAGCTTTAATGTTTAGGTATTTTTATGATAAGAATGTAGATGTTTGTGTTGTTGAAACAGGTCTTGGGGGTTTATTGGATTCTACAAATGTTGTGAAAAAACCTATGGCATGCCTTATTACAACGATTTCAATGGATCATATGAGTATTTTAGGAAATTCTTTAGAAGAAATTGCAAAAAATAAGGCAGGTATTATTAAAGATAATGTTCCTGTTTTTATTTATCCTCAAAATACCATTGCTTATAATATTATAAAAAAAGAAGCTAAAAAGAAAAATGCTCCCTTACATGAATTTTCTTTTGATCAAATTATTATTAAAAGTCAAAATACAGGATATAATCAATTTGATTTTAAAGGATATTCAGATGTGAAAACATCTTTGATCGGTAAAATTCAAATTTATAATGCCTGCAATGCTATTAATCTTTTAGATTATTTTAAAGATGATTTTGATCTAGATGATCATATTATTAAAGAGGGGATTTATAATAGTAAAAATCCTGGAAGACTACAAATGATTTCAATAAAACCTAGGGTTTTACTTGATGGCAGCCATAATAGAGAATCTTTTGATGCCTTGCTTGATAGCCTATCTTTATTTAATTATAATAGGTTGATAGTTGGATTTTCTGTTTTGAAAGACAAGGAATATAAATATATTATAAAAAAATTATCTGAGATAGCAAGTGAAATTGTAGTAACTAGTGTAGATAATCCTAGAGCCTTTGAAGCAAAAGAACTTAAAGAGATTGTAAAAAAGGATTTTAGTAAGGTAAGGGCTATTGAAAACAACATAAGTGCCTACGAGTTTACAAAATCAAGAGCGAAAAATGACGATCTGGTTTTATGGTGTGGGTCTTTATACTTAATAGGTGAAATAATTAAATATGAAAATAAGTAAATTTATGCCAAACTATTCATTAGTTTGGTATTTTTATTAACTAAAGGATAATTAATTAAGATTTCCAAGTGTTTATAATATAATTAAATATTTATATTAATAATTATAAGAGATTAAAAGAATGTGGCAATATTTCAGGTCTTTTAGACTTATATAGCAAATAAATTTCTACATTTATCATTTACCACCGTCATTTACAAAATAATTGACAAGATTTTAAAAAGCTAGTATGCTTCACTTGGAGGTATAATTATGAGTAATTTATTTAAAAAGGAAAAAAATGAATTTAAATTTCCTTCAGCCTTTACAGTATTATTTATAGTATTAGTATTAGCATCTATTTTAACTTATGTAGTCCCAGCGGGATCTTATGATAGGTTAGAGTATAACAAGGAAGAAAATGAATTCCTAAGAACTGGAGTGGGTGGAAAGGAAGAAAAATTGCCAGCTACTCAAGAAGTTTTGGACAAGTTAAAGGTAACAGTTCCTCTTGAAAATTTTGTAAATGAGGATATTAAAAAACCTGTAGCTATACCAGGATCTTACCATAAACTTGACCAACAACCACAAGGATTTATGAAAGTTGCCAGAGCTCCAATTGATGGAATAGCCGATTCTATAGGAATTATAGTTTTTGTATTAATCCTAGGAGGATGTATTGGTGTATTAAATAAGACTGGTACATTTGATGCGGGAATTGCTGCCTTATCAAAAGTAACTAAAGGTAAAGAATTTTTGATGGTTGCAATCTTATCTAGTATTGTAGCCTTGGGTGGAACAACTTTTGGTTTAGCAGAAGAAACTATTGCTTTTTACCCAATTTTAATGCCAATATTTTTAGCATCAGGATTTGACGCTATGGTAACAATAGCTGCAATTTACATGGGTTCATCTATTGGAACAATGTTTTCTACTACAAATGCATTTTCAGTTGTAGTTGCATCAAACGCAGCTGGTATTTCTTTTAAAACGGGAATAGGAATTAGGATTGTTAGTTTAGTTTTAGCTCAATCTATAACTCTTTGGTATATCTATAGATATTCTAAAAAAGTAAAACAAGATCCATCTAATTCAATAATTGCAGAAGAAATGCCAAGAATAAAAGATCATTATCTAAAAGATTATGACCCAGAAAATGTTGAACCATTTAATTTTAGAAGAATAGCAATGCTTGTAATATTTATGTTAGCATTTCCTATCATGATTTATGGCGTTATGAATCTTGAATGGTGGTTTGAAGAAATGTCAACATTATTTTTAATAGTTGGAATACTATTAATTATTCTATCCGGTCTTCCAGAACAAGAAGCAGTAGGAGCATTCTTGGAAGGATCTGCAGACTTGGTTTCAGTAGCCTTGATTATTGGAGTTGCTAGGGGAATAAATATAATTTTAGATGATGGAATGATTTCAGATACAATGCTATTTGGAGCTTCAAATATAATTTCTGGAATCAATGGTGTATTATTCTCAACAGTACAAATGATTCTATTTTCATTTTTGGGTATTTTTATCCCATCATCATCAGGACTTGCTACCTTATCAATGCCAATCATTGCCCCACTTGCAGATACAGTTTCTCTTGGAAGAGATGTAGTAGTTTCTGCATATAATTTTGGACAAGGTTGGATGGCTATAATTGCTCCAACTGGATTAATATTGGCCACCCTTGAAATGGTAGATGTGTCATATAATAAATGGATCAAATTTATTGCTCCATTAATGGGCATCTTATTAGTCTTATCTATTGTTATGTTAGGATTACAAACTGTATTATAAGATAGGAGAAAATATGTTAGAAAATTTTTTAAAATATGTAAGTTACAATACTCAAAGTGATGACAAGAATGAATCTTGTCCATCAACACCAGGTCAAATTGAACTTGCAAAAGTTATAGTAGAAGATTTGAAAAAACTTGGAATAGATAATGCCCATATGGATGAAAATGGTTATGTTTATGCATCTATAGAAGGAACAGTAAAAGATGTTCCTACTATTGGTTTTATTTCTCATATGGATACAGCCTTGGAATTAACAGGCGAGGGTGTTAATCCTCAAATAATAGATTCTTATAAGGGTGGAGATATTGTATTAAATGAAAAATATAAATTAACAGAAGAAGAATATCCTTTTTTAAAAGAACTTGTTGGCCACAAGCTAGTTACAACAGATGGAACTACCTTATTAGGGGCAGATGATAAGGCAGGAATTGCTATAATCATGGAAGTTGCAAAATTCTTTATGGAAAATAGGGATTTGAAATTCGGTGATATAAAAATAGGATTTACTCCTGATGAAGAAATAGGTAGGGGAGCAGATTTATTTGATGTCAAAAAATTTGCTGCTGATTTTGCCTATACAATCGATGGAGGACCTGTTGCTGAATTGGAGTATGAAAACTTTAACGCCGCTACAGCTAAAATTCATATTGAAGGAAAGTCAGTTCATCCTGGTTCAGCTAAAAATGTATTGATTAATGCCTTATTAGTAGGACAAGAATTAAATTCAATGCTACCTGTAAACGAAAGACCTGAATACACTGAAGGATATGAAGGATTCTTTATGCTTGATGAAATGAATGGAACATCAGCAGAGGTAGATATTGTCTATATAATTAGAGATTTCTTCAAAGATTCATTTAAGGATAAAAAAGGACTATTAGAAAAAATTGTAAACTTCTTAAATGATAAGTACGGAAAAATAATTGATTTAGAAATTGTAGATTCTTACTATAATATGAAAGAAAAAATTGAACCTTGTATGGAAATAATAGAGCTTGCAAAAAATTCTATTAAAAAAGAAGGTATGGATCCAATTGTAAAACCAATAAGGGGTGGTACCGATGGAGCAAGTCTATCTTATAAGGGACTTCCAACTCCAAACTTATTTACAGGAGGGTATAACTTCCATGGTAGGTATGAAATTCTATCTGAAGATATAATGGAAAAATCATACCAAGTTTTGAAAAATATTATTTTAATGAATGCTGAGGAGGCTAAGTAATGGAAAAATTACAAGAACAAAGAGTTTTCTATTACTTCTCAAAATTAATGGAAATACCAAGACCTAGTGGTCATGAAAAAGAAGTTTCAGATTTTTTAATTGAGACTGGAAAAAATTTAAATCTTGAGACCTATCAAGATGAAAATTTGAATGTTGTTTTAAAAAGAAAAGCTAGCAAGGGTTATGAAAATGCACCAAAAGTTATAATCCAAGGCCATATGGATATGGTTGCTTCAAAAACAGAAGATTCTAAGCATGACTTTTTAAAAGATCCAATAATCCCAGTAATTGATGGAGAGTATTTGACTGCAAAAGATACAACTCTTGGGGCAGATAATGGGATAGCTGTTGCCATGGGACTCGCACTTTTAGAAGATAAAAATTATGAGGGACCACAATTAGAATTATTAGTTACAACTGAAGAAGAAACCTCTATGGCTGGAGCTATAAATTTAGCAGATGATGTCTTAGAAGGAGACTATCTTCTTAATTTAGATTCAGAAGAAGAAGGAATTCTAACAGTAGGTTCTGCTGGTGGACTTACATTTTTTGTAGAGGAAAAAATTGAATTAGAAGAAGAGAAAGAAGGATATGAAATAAAAGTATCTGGACTTCTTGGCGGACATTCTGGAATGGATATAAATGACAATAGGGGAAATGCTATAAAAGTTGTTTCCTTTATTTTAGGAAGTTTAAAATCCGACCTAAGTCTTGGAGAATTTAATTCCGGAAGTCTAGATAATGTAATTCCTTCATCAGCTAGTTTTAAAATCTATGGGTCAAATATAGATGAATTAGAAAAAGCTAAAGAAAAGGCCCTAGATGAATTTAAGAATTTAAAAGGCGACTTGAAAATAGAAATAAATGAAGCATCTGGAAAAAGCTATTCAAAAGACTTATCTGATAAAATTATCAATATGATAGAAAAAACTCCATCAGGAATAAATACAATGATGGATGATAATACTACAGTAGAATCCTCTGATAACTTAGCCTTTGTTAAAGAAGAAGATGGCTTAATAAAAAGTGAAATTTCTCTAAGGTCTTCAGATAATGATGTACTAGATAAATTAAAAAATAAAGTAAAAACAATTCTAGAAAATCTTGGAATAAACTTCAAAATAGATTCCCTATATCCAGGTTGGGAATACAAAGAAGATTCAAAATTAAGACCTCTTGCCCAAAAATTATATAAAAAATTAGAGGGCAAAGAGTTTGAAACTATAGTAATTCACGCAGGATTAGAATGTGGTGCCTTATATGAAAAATATCCAAACTTAGATATAATATCAATAGGACCAAACATAAAAGGAGCTCATTCACCAAAAGAAAACGTAGAAATAGAATCAGTACAAAGAGTATATGAATACGTAAAAGAATTACTAAAAGAAATCAAATAAATTATAAAACAATCTCCAATATAATTTTGGGGATTGTTTTATATTATAATGACTGTAAGAATATAATCAAGAGGTTGTAATATGAGACAAATAAGATTTATAGTGGATGACAAAGTAAAAAAACAAGCAGAATTGGTATGTAGTAATATAGGAATTTCATTAGAAAATGCTATAATTATTTTTTTAAAGAAAGTATCAAGGGAAAATAAAATCCCCTTCGATGTATCAAAGGACCTATTTTACAGTAAGGAGAATATTACCTATCTTGAAGAAAAATTTAATGAATATAAGAGTGGGAAGGCTAAGCTTATAGAAAATAATGAGTTAAATGAATAAAGATTATTTCATAGGAAATAATTCTTATAATGTGGAACTAAATATAAATTTTAAGATATAAAAATGATTTAAAAATGAAAGATAATATAATTTATATGAAAAGTGAAGTTAAGTTACAAGACATTTGAAACAGAAATAAAAAACTGTTTTGAGTGTCTTTTTTTTATATTGAAAATAATATTATGAAAATAACTTTTAAAATTAATGTTATCAATTTGTTATCAGAAAAAAATAAAACCTTGAAAAATCAAGGCTTATAATATGTATGGTGGAGATGACGGGATTTGAACCCGTGTCCGCACGAGTCTTAATAAAAGCATCTACAAGTTTAGTAAGTATTTAATTTTCATCTAGTACTTATCTACTTACAAATAACTTACTAGACTAGCTTTATAAATACTAAATATACTCAAAGCTTTGTATATTAGTTGCCACATAAAATTATGAAACAAACATAAACTACTGTGGCTTAGTTTATATTTGCTGCTTGCCTAAATTAGGCAGCTAATGCGAATTGTCTTTCGCTATTATTGTTTGCATTTATATTTAATTTTCAATTTTACTAATTGATAAACGACTTGCAGCTTAAATCTTAACAAGCACGTCGAAACCAAAACATCCCCATATTTGATTAACGATAATATTATACTCAATTATTAATTTATTTCAAAATTTTAAATTTGATGAAAAGCTTTTATCCTTTAATTTATTTTATGAATTTTTGGGTATTATTATATTAAGTCATTCAGATTAATTGAATTGAGAAATATAGGAGGACTTATGAGAAATAATAATAAAATTGCTGCTATGCTTCTTGCTGGTGGGCAAGGATCAAGGCTAAAAGCTTTAACTAAAGAAATGGCAAAACCAGTCGTGCCATTTGGTGGTAAATATAAGATTATAGATTTTGCCCTATCAAACGCTACTAATTCAGAAATTAGAGATATTGGAGTTTTAACTCAATATAAACCTCAACTTCTAAACAAACACTTAGGAATAGGTGCTGCTTGGGATTATGATAGAAATTTTGGTGGATTAAGAATTTTAACACCATATTATACTGAAGAAGGTGGAAGATGGTTTGAAGGAACTGCAGGGGCAATTTTTGTAAATATAAATTATTTGGATAGTATTGATCCTGAATATGTTCTTATTCTTTCGGGAGATCATATTTATAAAATGGATTATACAAAACTTCTTGAAGAACATACAAAAAAAGGTGCTGATGCTACTATAGCTGTTATGGAAGTTGATTGGGATGAAGCGTCAAGATTTGGTATTATGAATACTGATGATGAGGGAAGAATTGTAGAATTTGAGGAAAAACCAGAAAATCCAAAATCTAACCTTGCCTCAATGGGAATTTACATTTTTAACTGGAAAGTTTTGAGAGAAGCTTTGATAGAAGATCATAAAAATCCTGAATCTACAAATGATTTTGGTCATGACATAATTCCTTACTTATTAAATAATAATAGAAATCTTTTTGTTTATAAATTTGATGGTTATTGGAAAGATGTGGGAACCGTAAAATCATACTGGCAAGCAAATCTTGATTTAATTGATCCTGAAAATCCTCTAAATATTCAAGACGATTCTTGGAAGATTTATACAACTTCATTGAATTTACCTCCTCATAGAATTGGTAGTAAGGGTATTTTAAATGATGCTTTAATAAATGAAGGATGTATTATTGATGGAGAAGTTAATAATTCTGTTTTATTTTCAAATGTAAAGGTTGAAGAAGATGCATGTGTAAATAATTGCGTTATTTTATCAGGTGTAACTATAAAAAAAGGTGTGAAAGTATACAATTCTGTTATTACAGAAGATATGGAAATTACAAAAAATATTGGAGATAAAAATTCTACATCAGTTTATCTTGTAAGTAAAGATGGAATAGAGGAGGAATAAGATGCAAAATATACTTGCTTTAATTTATAGTTCAGAATTTGATGAAAAAAACTACGATACCCTTTGTAAGATAAGACCGGATTATATGCTGCCTTTTGGCTGCAGGTATAGAATTATAGATTTTACCTTATCAAATATAACAAACCATAATATATCAAGTGTTATTTTATATGGTGGTGAGCCTTTAAGGTCAACTCTTGATCATGTAGGTGATGGAAGAAATTGGGAATTAAATAGAAGAAGCGGTGGTTTGATGATAAATCCACCAGTTTATAATAGGTCTAGATTAGCTAATGAAATAGAAACTTATTATAATACAATGAAACATTTCATTAATAATAAACGTGAATATATTTATATAACTAATCCAATGTATATTTCTAAGGTTAATATTACAGATGCTTATGAAAAAATGGAAGAAGAAAATTTAGATGCTTTAATCTTTACCCAAACTAAAAAAGATGATTATGGCTACTATCTAAATAGAAGAATTATCAATACTGATGAAAAAGGATATCCTTCAAGTGTTGGAATAAATTTGGGTCTTGAAGAAAAAATTAATTTATTTACAGGATCTCTATTAATTAAAAAAGATGTTTTTATGGATCTTCTAAGATATTCTATCGAAAAAAATAATGCTACAAATATTCTAGATGCCTTATTTAAATATCCTAAGAAGAAATCTTTAGGCCTATATAAATCAAAAGAAAGTCTAAGAGTGATTATGGATACTTTGACATATTTTGAAGCTAGTCTCGACTTGTTAGATAGGGATTATTTTGATGAAATATTTTATAAACAAGGAATGGTATACACAAAAAGCAAGGACGAACCATCTACCGAATACTTAAGAGGTTCCAAAGTAAGAAATTCCTTGGTTGCAAATGGTGCCATAATTGAAGGTGACATAGAAAATTCTATTATCTTTAGGGGTGTTAAAGTTAAAAAAGGCGCA
Organism: Anaerococcus hydrogenalis DSM 7454; assembly: GCF_000173355.1. Lineage (GTDB taxonomy): Bacteria > Bacillota > Clostridia > Tissierellales > Peptoniphilaceae > Anaerococcus > Anaerococcus hydrogenalis. The sequence goes on along the minus strand of NZ_ABXA01000019.1, from coordinate 194,619 downwards.
GTTATTAAAAATTCTATAATTTTCCAAAATTCTGAAATAGGTGAGGGCGCAATCCTAAATCATGTTATTACTGATAAAGATACAAAAGTATTTGAAGATGTTAAGCTATTTGGAAACAGAACTCATCCTTACTTAACTGATAAGGGAGAGCATATTAAATAAGGAGTTTTAAATGAAAGTATTATTTTTAACAAGTGAGGCTGATCCCTTTATTAAAACTGGAGGACTTGCAGATGTTGCAGGTTCTCTACCAAAAGAACTTGTAAAAAAAGGTGTAGATATAAGAGTTTGTATGCCTTTATATTCAAGTATAGATCAAGCTTATAGAAAAAAAATGAAAAAAATTAAAGAGTTTTATGTAGATCTTGATTGGAAACACCAATATGCTGGTATTTATTCTTTAAAATGGGATAATGTTGAATTTTATTTTATAGACAATTTAGAATATTTTGATAGACCAAGCGCTTATGGTTATGATGACGATGCTGAAAGATTTATATATTTCTCAAAAGCTGCAACTTTGCTTGGAAAAGAAATAGATTTTAAACCAGATATAATCCATGCCAACGATTGGCATACTGCTCTTGTAAATATATATGTAAATGATTTTAGAAAAGGTGATGAGTTTTTTGATGATGTAAGATGCTTATTTACAATCCACAACTTAAAATATCAGGGAGTTTTTGATTCTGGATACTTAACCCTTACTGGGCTTGATGGATATTATTTTAATGAACATGATTTAAAATATTTTGATGCAATAAACTTTATGAAAGGTGGAATAGTTCATTCAACAGCTTTTAATACCGTTAGTGAAAATTATGCAGATGAAATAAAATATCCTTTCTATGGTGAGGGACTCGATGGGGTTATAAGAGAATACCAAGGAAAATTATCAGGTATTGTAAATGGAATTGATTATGACGTATGGAATCCTAAAACTGATAAAAATATTTATGAAAATTATGATTTAAAATCATTAAATAAGAAGCTAGAAAATAAAACTAACTTACAAAAAGAATATGGTTTGCCTGTGAATCCCGATGTACCTATGATTGCTATTTGTTCAAGGCTTACATCAATGAAGGGTTTTGATTTAGTAAGATATATTTTAGATGAATTATTACAAGAAGATATTCAATTAGTAGTTCTTGGAACTGGTGATTATACTTATGAAGAAATGTTTAAATATTTTGAGTGGAAATATCCTGACAAGGTTGCTGCAAGAATTTATTATGATGGAAAAGAAAGCCATAAATTATATGCAGCAAGTGATTTATTTATGATGCCTTCAATTTCTGAACCTTGTGGAATTAGCCAATTAATAGCTATGAGGTATGGTTCATTACCTATAGTTAGAGAAGCCGGTGGATTAAAGGATACAGTAAAGCCTTACAATAAATATACTGGTGAAGGAACAGGTTTTTCATTTGAAAATATTAATGCCCATGAATTACTCTTTGCAAGTAAAAATGCTATAGATTTATATAAAAATAATAAAGAAGCCTTTAAAAAATTAATTGAAAATGCAATGAATGAAAAGAATGATTGGGAAGAATCTTCAAAAAAATATATAGATTTGTACGAAAGTATTAAGGCTTAGTGATGAAAAAAGTAAATAATTTTATTTTAAAAAGAATACAAAATTTTTTGTATTCTTTTTATGCTAAAGACGTTGAAGATGCAAGAATAAATGAAATTTATGATGGTCTTGTAAAGGCACTTTTACAAGATATAGGAAAAAATTGGTCTGATTCTAAGAAATATTATGAAGGTAAAGAGCTTTATATTTTATCTTTTGAATATAATCCAGGGAAATTTTTATCAAGTGCAATCAAATCTTTAAATTATGAGAAAGAAGTTGATCAATGTTTATCTATTCTTGGTTTATCTATGGATGATCTAATAGCTTATGAAAGGGAAGCAAGCCTTGGAAATAGTGAAATAGGCTTTGGATCATGGTATCTCGCAAAAGAACTATCTAAAAATAAAATAAAGTCCATTTCATATGCACTAAGATATGAAAGTGGAGGAATGAAGCAAAAAATTATTGATGGAAGTCAATTTATTAATTCTAATGAATGGTTATATAAGGGAAATAAGTGGGAACATAAGAAGGCTTTTTCTTATATAATAAAAATGGAGAATAAGCAATTAAAGTCTGTTGCATATGATATGCCCATTTTTAATGAGGAAAATGATTATGTAAATACATTAAGACTATGGAAGGCTGAATCAATTAATAAAATTAATTATTTAAATAATACTAGTGGAGATTTAAAGAACTTTTATAATGATTATATTGATAATAACTCACTCACTCAATTTTTATATTTGGACAATTCGACATATGAGGGGAAATTATTTAGGTTAAAGCAAGAATATTTCTATAGTGTATCATCAGTTCAAGATATCCTAAGAAGGTATTTTAAAAAAGAAGATGATATTAGAAAAATAGATAAAAAAATCAAAGTAATCATTTCTGATATTCACCCAAGCTTAGCTATCCTTGAATTTATTAGGTGTTTGAATGTCGGTTATGGTTTAGAATTAGATGAATGTGTGAAGTTGAGCAAAAATATTTTTAATCACATTGGTTTTCTTCTTACCCCTGATTCAAGAGAATATTATGATATAGAAATGATTAAATTAATCGATGAATCTATGTATGATGAAATTATAAATTTAGATAAGTACTGTAAGGATAATTTAGATTTAAATATAATTGAAAATCAACAATTAAGATATGATAGAGTAAATTATTGTTTTGTTGGAAAATATTTTTATCTTTCAAAAACATTTGTAGAAAATTATAAAATTGATTATAAAAAGTTTTCGTATATTAATTTTGGTATAGATAGGGATATGTATGCTAGTTCTAATAATATAAACTTAAAAAATGTACTAAATAATTATAGAATAGATATAAACAATGATATTAGTTTGGAAAAGTTAAATGACTTGAAGAATAACTCTAACTTAGTAGATGATTTAGAAGAAGCAAAATATAAAAATAAACTAAGTTTTATTGAAAGTTTTGATCTTGATAAAAATAAGTCTCTAAACCCATACTCTATTTTTGATATGCAGCTTACCATGTTTCATGAAGCAAAAAGGCAACTTCTAAATGCTATAAATATTGCAAGTATTTATTATATGTTAAAGGAAAATTCGAATATTATCATAAGTCCAACAACTTATATATTTTCTGGTAAGGCCAATGATGGATATTATATGGCAAAGGAAATTATAAAATTTATTTTTGCTCTAAAACACATGATTGATAAGGATAGACTCATTAAAGAAAAGATAAAAATAATATTTATTGAAGATTTGAATGTAGAAAAACTTAAGCTTATTTATCCAGCCTGTGATGTTTATAGTAACTTAACCTTACCAATATTTGATAATCAAAGTTTTGAAATGATGCATTCGATTTTTAATTTCTCAAATGTAATTTCATCCAAGGGTGGAGTATTATCAAATTTCAATAAGGAAAATAAGATTTATACATTCGGAAAAACTTATGATGAGTTGGTGATGACTCAAAAGACATATAATGCTAATGATTTTTATTATAAAAATGATATAATTAAAATTACGGTTGATAATTTGATAAACGAAGATTATAACAATTTGCCTTATAATTTCAAAAATATTTTCGATTATATAATTTCATACAATGATTCATTTTTAATTTTTAAAGATAATAAAGACCTATTGGATATTAGATTAAAGTTAGGAAAAGATTACCTAGATAAAAGGAAATGGATAAACAATGAGATTGCTAATATTTTGTGGGCAAAAGAATTTAATCTTGGCAAAAATTTAGAAATATTAAAATAGGAAACATGACATACAAGTACGAAGAAATTAAAGATATAAAAATGGGAGCAAATTACAATAAAAATTTTACAGAATTTAGGGTATTTGCTCCCAATAGAGAAAAAATAGAATTATTAATAAGTGATGACTATAGGAAGACTAGAAAAGAAAAATTTTCAATGGTTAAAGAGGACTATGACATCTTCTACTGTAAAATAGAAAGAGATTTGGATGGATATTTTTATTCTTACTTAGTAGAAGATATGTACGAAGTTACAGACCCTTACTCTACAGCTTCATCAATAAATAGTCTTATGTCTGCAGTTATTGATTTTAAAAAAACAAATCCTAAAGGGTTTAATAAAAGTTATAAGAAAAATTTAGAAAACGAGGCTGTTATTTATGAATTAAATGTCAAAGACTATACATCTAATAAAAACTCAGGTGTGAAATATAGGGGGAAATATTTGGGTCTTTCGGAAATTGAGACTAACTTTTGTGGTCAATCTACTGGATTAAGTAATATAGTTGATTTGGGAATTACCCACATTCAATTAATGCCCATCTATGATTTTATTACTACATTTGAAGAAGAAGAAAAATTTTTTGATGCTGATAATTATAATTGGGGTTATGACCCAGAGCTATATTTTAATGTTGAAGGTTCTTATTCAACAAATCCATATAATCCATCCAGACGAATTTATGAATTAAAGAAAATGATTAAAACAATCCATGAAAATAATATAAATGTAATAATGGATGTAGTTTTTAACCATACCTATAAAACAAAAGATTCAAATCTTGAAATCCTTGCTCCAGGCTACTATCATAGAAGAAATAAGGATGGAAATTTTTCAAATGGTTCGGGGGTGGGAAATGAACTTGCAAGCGAAAGGCCATTTGTAAGAAAATTAATTATAGATTCATTAAAGCATTGGGTCTTAGAATACGATATTGATGGTTTTAGATTTGATCTTATGGCCTTAATTGATATCGATACAATAAAAATCGCCCTAAAAGAATTAAAAAAAATAAAGCCATATATTATGGTTTATGGAGAGCCTTGGATGGGTGGAGAATCTGCGCTTCCAATTGATAAGCAAATTTTAATAGGAAGTCAAAAATCTAATGGATTTTCAGTATTTAATGATAGGTATAGAGATGCAATAAAGGGTGATAATAATGGTTACTCTAAGGGTTATATTCAAGGAAATTTCTTTTTGAAAAATCAAATTGAAACAGGAATAGCAGGAAGTATTTTTTATGATGAAAAAAGAAATGGATTTGCAGATGACGCTAGCGAGGTAATAAACTATTTTAATTGCCATGATAATTTAATATATTATGATAAACTAAAAATTTCCTTAAATCATGATGATGATATAAATTTAATTGCTAAATTAGGCTTTGCTATTTTATTTTTATCTTTTGGCAAGCCCCTTATTTATGAAGGTAATGAATTTAATAATACCAAATCAAATAACAGCAATTCCTACAATTCAAGCTTGAGTGTAAATGGAGTTAACTGGCAAGATAAAATTGATAACTTAGAAATGTTTGAATATGTTAAGGATTTAATAAAACTTAGAAAAAAATTAAAAATTTTCAACATAATTAAATCATCAGAAATTAAAAAAAGCCTAACATTTGTTGATAATCTAGATGATCATATTATTGCCTATAAATTAAAAGATAGGGACAGTTTGGTTTATATAATAATAAATGCTCTAGATAAAGAGATTTATATAGATGAAAATCTGAAAAATAAGATATTTGAAGGTGAAAAAGAACTTGTTAAAATTTTTAATCAAAAGGGTATTATTAATAAAAGATTAGATATATCTGAAGTTAATTATTTAGGTAAAAAATCTGCAAATGTATATATAAGAGGAGAAAAAGATGAATTATAAAAAAATTTATGAAGATTGGTTGAATAATGAGTTCTTTGATAATGACACAAGGAATGAATTAAAAAAAATAGAAGATGATGAAGCAGAAATAGAAGATAGGTTCTATCAAGAACTAGCATTCGGTACTGCAGGTCTTAGAGGTAAGATTGGTGCTGGAACAAATAGAATGAATCAATACACAGTTGCTAAAGCAACTCAAGGATTTGCAGATACAATTAATGAGATGGGTGAAGAGGCAAAAGAAAAGGGTGTTGTAATTTGTTATGATGTAAGACATAGATCAGATGAGTTTTCAAAAATTAGCTCTGAAGTTTTTGCAGCTAATGGAATAAAAGTTCATATTTTTAAAGATATTCAACCAACTCCTGTTTGCTCATATGCAATTAGAAAATTAAAAGCTATAGGTGGAGTTATGGTTACTGCAAGTCATAATCCAAGAGAATATAATGGATATAAGGCTTATGGATCAGACGGAAGCCAAATACTTGAAGATACAGCTGTAAAAATTCAAAATTATATGAAAGAATATGATGATTATTCTAAAATAAAAAGAGTAGATTTTGATAAGGCAATGGGTGAAGGAATAATTTCTTATATAGATGATTCTCTTATAGAAGATTATGTTAAAGAAGTTTTGGATTGCACAATTAATGAAGATATCGATAAAAATGTTAAAATTGTATATACACCATTAAATGGTTGTGGGAATAAATTGGTTAGAAGAATTCTTGATGAAAGAGGATTTAAAAATATTTATATAGTTGAAGAACAAGAAAATCCAGATCCAGATTTTTCTACTGTTGGTTATCCAAATCCTGAAGATCCAAAAGCTTTTAAACTTTCAGAAGAACTAGGAAAGAAAGTTGATGCTGAACTTTTACTTGCAACAGATCCTGATTCAGACAGGTGTGCTGTAGAAGTAAAAGATGAAAATGGGAATTATATATTCTTAACAGGAAATCAAATTGGATCTCTTCTTTCAAACTATATTTTAACTGCCCTAAAAGAAAATAATTCTTTGCCAAAAGATGGTGCTATTGTTAAATCAATTGTATCAACAGATTTAGTAAAGCCTATTGCAAAAAGTTTTGGTGTTGATGTTTACGAAGTTTTGACTGGATTTAAAAATATTTATGAAGTTGCCAATGAGTTTGAAAAAGTTGGCAAAGGTGAATTTATCTTTGGATTTGAAGAAAGTATAGGATATAATTATAAAACATTCGTAAGAGATAAGGATGCTGTAAATGCTGCTATGCTTATTAGTGAAATGACAGCTTATTACAAGAAAAAAGGTGAATCTTTATTAGATGTTTTAGAAAAAATTTATGAAGAATACGGATATTATTCAAATGAAGTTCAATCTATAGTACTTGAAGGTTTGGATGGGGCTCAAAAAAATCAAAAGAATTATGGAGAGCATAAGAAAAAATCCAATTGATAAATTTATAGGATTAAAAGTTAAAAAAATTGTAGATTATCAATTCGATGATACTGGTCTTTCTAAATCTAATGTTTTGAAATACTATCTAGAAGATGATTCTTGGTTTGTTCTAAGACCATCAGGTACAGAGCCAAAAATAAAATTATACTTAAATCTTATAGGTGAAAGCGAAGAAAAAGCAGAAGATAAGAAAGAAAAATTAAAAGCAGAAGTTAATAAAATAATAGATAAGATTGATTAAAGCTAAAAAAATATGCCTATGAACAAATTTTTCATATAGTTCATAGGCATAATATTTTTGGAATTTAAAATAAACTTATGTTTTTTATAAGTTTATTTTAAAGAAAGATAAATTTTTGATAAGATAGATAAAAGAAAGTAAGGAGGTCTTATGGATCAATTTTTTAACTTTATAGATAAAGTTTTTTCTATACAAGTTTTTGGTAATATGACATTATATCAATTGTTATCTACAATTTTAAAATATGTATTCGTAGTAATTGTCTTATACTTTATTTATTCTATTATAAGAATAATTTATTATGATGTAAGATATGCTGTTAAAAAAGAGCAAATCTCAGATACATATCTACAGTTTATTAATCAAAATCAAGAACATAAGTTTAAAGTTCAAGAATACTATTATATAGGTGAAAACAATACAATAGGAAGAGATGATAGAAATTCTATATGTATAAAGGATAAGTTTTTATCAAGTTTTCATGCAAGGATTATTTTAGATAATGGAATATATTTTTTAGAAGATTTGAACTCTTCTAATGGTACTTACCTAAATGATGAAAGAATAAATGAAGCTATCGAGCTTAAAAATAAAGATATAATAAAATTTGGGGAATTAAAATTTTTATTTATAAATGGTGATGAAGATGCTTAAAAAAGAAAATAAAAATATTCTTAACCAAAAAAAATATAAGGCTAAAGCTCTATTTCTTTTGTTTGTTTTTGAATTTCTATCTTTAAGTTTATCCATGATTTATAATGCAGATAAGCTAAAAAGTGGTGATTTTTATGCATATGTAGCAATACTTGCTATTACAATTATCTCTACTGTCTTAGCTAACAAACTAACAAGAAGCGATAGTATATTATTGTTGATAGTTAATATGTTGTTTTCAATTGGAGTTGTAATGATTTATAGGCTAGATCCAGCTTTAGGAAAAAAACAGCTGCTATTTTATTTTATAGGAGTTATAGTATTTTTTACTACTTATTATATCTTACCTAAAAATAAAAATTGGGATAATCATATAGTTTTTTACTTTGTGGTATCTATTGTTTTGTTTGTAGCTACACTAATTTTCGGATTTGCATCTGGTGGAGCAAAAAACTGGATTACTCTTGGACCTATTAGCATACAACCATCTGAATTTATTAAAATTCCGTTTATATTTTTTATAGCCAGTTTTTACACAAATTACAACAAGTATAAGAAAAAAGCTTTTGGAAAATATTACCTATCTATTGGAATTTATATTTTTATTTTGATGTTTTTTATTCAAAAGGAATTGGGAACAGCCTTAATATTTTTTGGAACTATGATACTTACACAATTTGTATATGAGAGAGATAGAAAATTAATATTTGTTAATCTTATTCTAGTTATATTAGGTGCAATTTTAGCTTACTTTTTATTTTCTCACATAAGAGTAAGAGTTGAGACTTGGATAGATCCATGGTCTGTAATTGATGATAAAGGATATCAAATTACACAATCATTATTTGCCTTGGCAAGTGGAGGTTTATTTGGAACTGGAATTGGTTTAGGAAGACCTGATTATATACCAGTTGCTGAAAGTGATTTTATCTTTCCAGCAATTTGTGAAGAATATGGAATATTTATGGGAATTGCAGTTGTATTATTATTTTTGATTTTGGTTTATAGGGCAATTAAAGTATCTTTACAACAAGAAAATAAGTTTTATTCAATATTAGCTTTTTGTATAGGAATTTTATTTGCACTTCAAACTCTAATAATTTTAGGTGGGGTTTTAAAACTAATTCCACTTACTGGAGTTACACTCCCATTTATATCAGCTGGTGGTTCTTCAATGGTTTCAGGATTTATTTTACTTGCAATACTACAATATTGCGGTCAAAATTTAGAAAATGGTGATGAAAATGAAAAAGAAAAAAGATAAACAAAAACCATTTATTCAAAAAATTCTTGAAATGGAAAAAAAACAAAGACTAAAGGACGAAGAAAATGTCCATATTTTAGAAAAATCTACAATGAATAAGAGATTAATATATGTGATGATTTTATTTATATTAATGTTTTTATTTATAGTTTTGTATCTTGTATACTTTCAACTATTTAAGGCAGAAAGCCTTTCGGAAAATTCTCATAACAAAAGATTATGGGTGAATGAAAATGTTATAAAAAGAGGAAATATTTACGATAGAAATGGAAATGTCTTAGTTTATAACGAAAAAGATGAAAATGGAAACAGTTTTAGGGTTTATAGTGAGGGAAAAGTAAACTCAGCTTTTACAGGATATAATTCAGTAAAATATGGAAAAAGTGGTTTGGAAAAAACTTATAATAAAGAACTTTTAAATATTTCTGACCAACCCACATCTAAAATAAGAGATATGGTAGAAAAAACTGGTGTAGGTAATAACTTAAACCTAACAATTGATCAAACAATTCAGGAAATTGCATATAACAGTTTAGGAAATCATATTGGATCAATTGTTGTTATGGATCCTAGAAATGGTGAAGTTTTAGCCATGGTATCAAAACCATCATATAATCCTAATACTTTGGACGAGGACTGGGATCTTTTAATTCAAGACACAGATGCACCTTTATTAAACAGATCAAGCCAAGGTATTTATAGGCCTGCATCAACTATGAAAATAGTAAGTGCAGATACAATATTAAGAAGTGGAATAAATACTAATTTTAATGATACTGGTAGTGTAACTATACAAAATTATAAAATTACGAATTATGGGGACTATTCTTACGGACAGGTTAATCTTAGGTCTGCCTTAATGAATTCTCTTAATACTTACTTTGCTTCAAAAATAAATCAAATTGGCAAAGATAAATTTAAAAAAGTTACAGAAGATTATATGTTTAATAAAAATTATAAATTTGACTTAGAAAAAGTTAGTCCAAAAATACCATTTGATGACTTAAACCAAGTAGATACAGCAATGACAGCTTTTGGATATGGAAAGACAAAAGTTACACCTTTACACATGGCGATGATTGCATCTACGATTGCAAATGATGGAAAAATGATGCAACCAAGATTGGTAAGAAATGTTGTTAATAAAGATGGAAAAGTTATTAAAGAAAGTAAAAGCGAAGTTATATCTGATGTAACCAGTACAGAGATAGCAAATACAATTAGAGACTATATGGTTGATGTTGTAAATTATGGTACAGCAAAGGCAGCTTATTTACAATCAGTTCAAATTGCAGGAAAATCTGGAACTGTAGATAAAAAAGATGGTGGAGTAGATGGATGGTTTGTAGGATTTGCGCCAGCCTATGATCCTAAGCTCGCATTTGCAATAGTTGTTGAAGATACAGATGAACTAGCTGGAGAAGTAGCAGTTCCAATTGGTGGACAAATGATAAATAACATAGTAAACAATGTGAATTTATATTAAAAAAAGGTTAGTATCTTTTATTTGGATACTAACCTTTTATATTTATAAGAGCTTATTTTTAATATTTGTCCAATAGTGATTTTTATTTAAAATAAGTTTTTTTAATTCTTTATTTGAAATTTTTGTAGTTATTTTAAAATTATTTGATTTGAATTCTTTTCCATCGAATAAAAAAACAGTATGATAATTATCTCTTTTGCTGACGTTGATTTCTATTTCTGCATTTTTCGGTAAAATTATTGGAGCTTTTAATGACCTATTTAAACTAGAAAAAACTGGAGCTATTGGTGTAAGTTGAAATCCTTCCAAAGATTGGTGCAATATAGCACCGTTTGATGATAAGTTGTATGCAGTAGATCCGTGAGGAGTAGAAATTATTAAACCATCACCTGAAAAGTTTTCTATGAAATTGCCATCAATAAAAAGTCTAAGTCTTACAATTTGATTTCTATTACTTTTTACTACAACTTCATTAACAGCATTAATTTGATTTCTTCCTATTTTCGATTCAAGCATAGGTAATTTTTCTATGTAATATTTTTTTTCGGAAAAACATTTAACAAAATCTTCAATATTGTCTGGACTAACCTCTTGGTAAAAGCCTAAATGGCCTGTGTTGATACCAATAAATGGAATGGTTGAAAATTTAGAATTCTTGACAGCATTTAGGAAAGTTCCATCACCACCAATAACAAGGTTTAAACAGGCGTTTGGATTATAATTGGAAGATACTTCATATCCAAAATCATTTAAAATAGACTTAGTTTTATTGTATATATTTTTGCTATATCTAGATTTATTTTTAAATATATTGATTATTTTAGTCATTGTTACTTACCTTTCTTAAGATATAATTAATTATAACATAAAAATATAAAAGATTTGAGGTGAAATATGGATAAATTAGAATTTGAAATTAAAGAAAAAATAAATTTAAAAGAGTTATTAAAAAGTAAAAATATATCCACTAGGGCTTATAAGAAAATTATAAATAACTTAGTATATGTTAATGATGAGAAAATTAGTAAAAATATTGGATTAAAAGCAGGGGATAAAGTTAAAATTTTAATAGAGGATGAAAATTTAAATTATGAACCTATTAATAAAAAAATAAAAATTTTATATGAAGATAAAGATATTGTGGCTGTTGATAAGCCTCCAAATCTTACAGTTAATTCTAAAAATCAAGAAAGCTTATCAAATTACCTTGCTTATTATTTTAAAGAAAATAAGATAAAATCCCAAATAAGATTAATAAATAGACTTGATATGAACACTTCTGGAATAATGCTGGTAGCAAAAAATCCCTTTTCTCATGCTTATTATCAAAATCAAATAGAAAATAATGAACTTGATAAAGAATATCTAGCCTTAGTTGAAGGAAATTTAATAATTGATGACTTTTGTGAAATAGATATTGATTATGACAAAGAAAATAAAAAAATGAAAGTTGTTTCCGATAAGAATCATGTAAAAACATATTTTAAGACATTAAAAAATTATGGTAAATTTTCTTTAATATACTGTAAAATCTATACAGGAAAAACTCATCAAATAAGATTAAGTTTGGCTTATTTAAACCACCCAATTCTTGGGGATAATTTATACGGATCAAAGTATGATATAGAAAGATTTTTATTACATGCATATAGGATTAAATTTAAGAGTTTTAGAGATCAAAAGAAAATAACGATATTATCAAAACCTGATTTTGATAAGTATTTAAATTCCAAGCTTTTTTAGAAAATATGAATGATTTGCAATTATGCTTTTCATGATATATAATAAAGATATTCCAAGGAGCAAGGTCCAAATTTAAACCTACAACATTTATAAGGGATTGCGGAGTTTTGACTTTGATGGCAAGCCTCCTGTGAGTGGAAGTCAGAAATTTCAAACAGCAAACCCACCTTCACTAACGCGAAGGTATTAAATATAAGGGCCACCTTGGATTTTTTTATTAATGTTACTTTACTTATTAATATGGGTATTAATAAGTAAGAAAGTATTTGACAAAATATTTAATATAAGGAGAGATAAAATGAGTATAGCTGATTATATTGAAAGCAAAGCACAAAGAAAACAAAGAGAAATTAAATATGAAATTTGGAAAGTTAAAAATCATGATAGCAGAATGAGAGCTCAAGGCGCTCTAGTTGGAGCTTTAGCAGGAGTAGCTGCTGGATTATTTTTAGCACCAAAATCAGGAAAAGATTTAAGAAAAGATATTAAAGATTCTGTAGATAATACTGTAAACCAAGTTAAAGATTCTACAAATGATTTAATTGAAAATGCAAAAGATTCATATGTGGATTTTAAAGATAGAGCTTATACAGAATTAGAGCCTATAGAAGAAGGATTTGAAGAAGGAAAAAAAGTTCTTAAAGACACTGTAGAAAAGACAAAGGCAAATGCCAAAGAAAATGCAAAAGACGTTAAAGAAGAAGCTAAAAAATTAAAAGAAGATGCAAAAGACGTCAAAGATGCAGCTAAAGATGGTGCTAAAGAAGCTAAAAAAGATATAAAAGAAGGTAAAGAAGAAGTCAAAGACGTAGCTGATGATACTAAAAAGAAAGCTGGAGAAGTTAAAAGAGCTGAGGATAAAAAAAATAAGTAAGGGGTAGATAATGGTTACAATAAATTTAAGATTAATAGCTGATGTAATCTTATTATTAGTAGGTATTATTGCTATAATATTTCTTGCTTTATTTTTGAAAAAAGCTTCCGGCTTAGTTGACTCTATACAAAAAATTGTTGATAAAAACGAGAAAAATTTAGACGGAGTAATTGATAAATTACCAGCACTTGTAGATCAAGCAAATATTTTAGTTGATAATGTAAATGGATTAGTTTCAGATCCAAATCTTAAAATGGCTATATCTAATGCAAATTTAGCTATTTCTAATGTAAGTGATATTACTGTAGATGTAAAAGACACAGTTAATTATTTTGGAGAAAGTGTAGTTGATACAACTGATACATTTGGAGAAGGAATTGCTTCAATAAATGATTATGCTTCATTAATAATGGATGTATTTGACATTGTAAAAAGTGTAATATCTGGAAGATAGGCCATCATAGATGGCCTTTATTATTTTTAATTAAGAAAGGAGCATACATGGCACAACCAACGATTAAAGACGTTGCGAAACTTGCAGGAGTTTCAATCTCAACTGTATCAAGAGTAATGAATGATTCAAAACCAGTAAGTCCTGAAGCAAGAAAAAAGTTTTAGATGCTATAAACAAATTAGATTTTAAGCCAAATGAGCTTGCCAGAAGTTTGGTTATGAAAAAATCCAACCTAATAGGAGTTATAGTCGAGGACATTGGAATAGAATATATGGCGCAATTAATTAGAGGAGTAGAAGAAATCGGTCACCTCTATAAATACGATATAATTCTATCAAGTACTTATGGGGACGATAATGCCCTAGAAAATGCTATTGACTTCTTATCAACAAAACAAGTTGAAGGAATTGTAGTAATAAGCGAGGATATTTCTCCTGAAATTTTGGTGAAGTTAAGAGATAATAAAATACCATTTTTATTATTAGATAAATTACATGAATTCAAAAAAATAAATACTGTAAAAATAGATTATGAAAAAGAACAATATAAACTTGTAAAACATTTATTTAATCAAGGACATGAAAATATCGCTTACGTTACACTCAAAAATCACAATCATTTAACAGACACAAAAATTTCAGGCTATGAGAAATTTATTAAAGAAAATAATTTAAAATCTATTATTATAGAAGCTGATGGAAAAAATAGTGATGATGGGTATAATATAGGAGAAGAGGTTATATCTCAAGCTAAAAGCGAAAATATAAGTGCTATAAGCTTTTATAATGATCAAACGGCAGTAGGATTTATATCTTATTGTCTTGATAATGGTATAAAAATACCAGAAGATTATTCAGTAGTAGGATTCGGAAATTATGAAATATCTAGAGTATATAGACCGAAATTAACTACTGTTTCTATCCCTAACTATGATATAGGAGCCATAGGAATAAGGGCACTAATCAAAAGAATTAGAGGAGAAGAAGACATCCTTGAAAACAATTGGATATTAGATGCCCAATTAATAGAAAGAGATAGTACAAAAAGCATTAGTTGAATGTAACTTATTTAAATGTTAAAATAATAATATAATAATTTAGGAGGCAATTATGGCAGAAAGAAAAATTGTTGTTACTAACGAAACAGGTCTACACGCAAGACCAGCTGCATCATTAGTTCAATTTGTAAAAAATTATCCTGGTGATGTTAAATTAGTTAAAGATGGCAAAGAAGCTAACGCTAAAAGTATATTTAACGTAATGAGTCTTGGAATTTCAAAAGGTACAGAAATTGGTATCATAGTTGAAGGTGAAGACGAAGAAGCTTTTGCAGATAAACTAGCTGATTTTATTGATAACTTATCAGAATAATTAATTAAGGGGTACTTATTTGTACCCCTATATTTTTATAATTAGAAAGGAATTTTAAAAATGTCAGAAAAATTAAAAGGTATTATAGCATCTAATGGAGTTGCTATAGGTAAGCTTTTTTTATTTAATAAAGAAGAGTTAGTTATTGATAAGTTAAGTATCCAAGATGGAGAAAAAGAAGATAATATTAAAAAAGTTGATCAAGCTATTGATTCTTACTTTAAAGATTTAGATTATAAAGAAAACAACGAAGAGAACGAAGAAGTTTTAAATATAGTTAGAGCTCACAAAGAACTGTTACAAGATCCATACTTCTCAGATACTATAAAAGAGAAAATTCAAAATGAAAATAAAAATGCTGAGCTTGCTACAAGTGAGACAGTAGAACAAATGGTAATGGTTATGTCTGCTCTTGATGATGAATATTTAAAAGAAAGAGCTGATGATTACAAAGACATTGGTTTTCAAGTTTTGTGTAAAATAAAAAATATAGTTCCAAAAGACTTATCAAAACTAGATGAGGAATGTATTGTTATTTCTAAAGAGCTAACACCATCTGATACATCTAATATGGATAAGGAAAAAGTTTTAGCATTTGCTACAGATCTTGGTGGAAAAACATCTCATGTTTCTATAATTGCTCAAAACTTAGATATTCCTGCACTAGTAGGTATGCAAGATATTTCCACAAAAATTAAAGGCGATGAGCTAGCAATTATTGATGGAAATCAAGGTCTACTAATTATAAATCCTTCTGATCAAGAAGTTAGTGAATATAAAGAAAAAATTGAAAAAGAAAAAGAAGAGAGACAAAGACTTGAAAAAGTAAAAAATCTTGAAGCTAAAACTCTAGATGGAAAAGTATGTGAAGTTTCTGCAAATATAGGAAATCTAGCTGACCTTGAAGTTGCAATTGAACATGGATGTGACGGGGTTGGACTATTTAGGACAGAATTTTTGTATATGGAAAATGATCATTTCCCAACAGAGGAAGAACAATACCAAGTATACAAAAAAGCCACTCAAATGCTTGGAGAAAAACCTTTAGTTGTTAGAACTTTAGATATTGGTGGGGACAAAGGCCTAGATTATTATGATTTCCCTGAAGAAGAAAATCCATTTTTAGGTTATAGGGCAATTAGATTTTGCTTAGATCATCAAGATATTTTTAAAGCCCAATTAAGAGCCCTACTTAGAGCGTCAGCCTTTGGTAATTTAAAAATAATGCTTCCTTTTGTTATTTCAACTGACGAAATTAAACAAACAAGAGCCTTACTTGAAGATTTGAAAAAGGATCTTGATAAAGAAGGAATAGCTTATAATAAAGATATAGACCTCGGAATAATGGTTGAAACATCTGCATCAATAATTATGGCGGATAAGTTAATAAAATATTCTGATTTCTTCTCAATTGGTACAAACGACTTGACCCAATATACCCTTGCTTGTGACAGAGGAAATGAAAATATTTCTGATATATATAATAACTTTAATCCAGCAGTAATCAGATCAATTAAACATGTTATCGATGAAAGTCATAAGGCAGGTAAATGGACTGGAATGTGCGGCCAATTTGCATCAGATACTAAGGCTACAAAATTGCTATTAGGTCTTGGTTTAGATGAGTTCTCAGGCTCTGCATCTAAATTGCCAAAGGTAAAAGATATTATTAGAAATTCTAACTTTAAAGAAGAGGAAAAATTTGCTTTAAATATTCTAGACTTAGAAGATGTTAAAGATATAGAAGAATCTGTTGAAAAACATAATTAATGGATAAAAATATGAATGATAAGTCTCTTAAAATTATAAAAAGAACTAAATTTTTTATAGATAAAATTGATAGGATTAAAGTGATTGAAGATATATCTTCAAATAAAATCAGGGTAAAAGTTGATGATATTTCCTATGTTTTAGGACTTTATAATATTAATGATTATGACAATTTAAAAAACGAGGAAAAAATAAACAATTATTTAAAAGAGATTGATTTGTTAGATACTTTAGATTTGTTTGAAATTGGGATAATGCCGGATATTAATAAGTCTTATAAAGTTTTTGAATATAGAAATGAAATATCTTTAGGAGAATATTTAGATAGGATAAGCAAGGAAGAAGCTTACAAAATAGGTTCTAAGTTTGGGAGTATACTTAAAAATATTCATATAAAAAAAATTGATAAGAATAATAATTTAGATTGGTATAAGAATGTAGAAACAAAAGTTAATTTTTTATTATACAGACATGGTTTAAATAAAGTTCATGATAATAACGATTATATCTTAGTAGATTATTTAATGAATAACAAATATATCTGTAAAAATACAACTTGTAATCCTTTATATCAAAATATAAGTTATAAAAATATCAGAATTTTTGATAAGGATCAAATAGATATTAGAGGTTTAAAAGAAATAAAGGTTGGCGATGGAGTTAGTGACTTTGTTAATATTAATAAAATAGCAATAAAACACCCCGATTTTGCAATTGGGGTGATAAAATCATATCATGGTAATGATGTGATTTCTAGAAAATTTTATAGACTTTTAAGCTTTTACCAAGCATATTTTATTTTACAATCCTTAGTTGATATTAGAGATAATAAAAAATCATATTTGAGTGAATTTGAAATAGAAAAAATCTTGAATATGTATGATAACTTTTCAGAAATAATACCTTCATGGATAAGGTAATATAAAAGGCTAGGAATATTTCTTTCTTAGCCTTTTAAATTTGAATATCTTAAATTTTGTTAATACTAGAGTAGTCTACTGTGAAAAATTTAAATAAATGTTAATAGAGGAAATAATATGGGTGATAAAATAATTAAGACTATTAATATTTCAGTAAATTCAATATTAATAGCTTTTGGAATGTATTTTTTTCTAGTCCAACATAAAATTGCTTCAGGTGGGGTGACAGGTATTTCGCTAATATTTGCTAATTGGTTTAGCTTTTTTTACTGTTGGACAATGGTCCTTGTTTCTAAATGTAATTTTATTTGTATTGGCATTTCTTTTGATGGGTAAAGAATTTGGATACAAATCAGTCTTATCAGCCTTGCTAATATCATTGAGCTTGATGTTTTTTGAAAAATTTTTTCCAGATACAGTTTTTACTAATGATATTTTAATAAATATTTTATTTGGGGCGGGAATTGTTTCGTTTGCATTAAGTAGAATTTTCTTTAATAATGCATCATCAGGTGGTACTGATATCGTTGCTGCTATTTTAAATAAATATTTTAATATAGCTCTAGCTAAGTGCTTGTTTTTTATAGATTCTATGGTTGTATTAATGGCTGTAAAAGAGTTTGGAATAGAAATGGCAATGTATGCAGTATTAACAGTTATTATACAATCATTTGGTTTTAACTATTTTATCCAAGGTTTGGGAAGAAAAATTGCTATAACTATTATAAGCGATTACAGTGATGAAATAAATTCCATGATTTTAAACAAGTACGAAAGAGGAGTAAGCTTATATAAGTCAGAAGGTGGATATTCCCATAAAGAAAGAGATATTTTATTAACAGTAGTCCCTTTTAGGAAATATATACCTATTAGAGACGATATTTTAAAGATAGATAAAAATGCCTTTGTATTTACTCACACAATATCAGAAGTTTTAGGTGAAGGATTTACATATGATGTATTTAATTAGTTAGGAGTGATTTTATTAATAAACTAATAATAAAGAGAATTAACAAAAACAAAGCATATATACAAACAAAATTTGGAGATGCTTTAATAGATAAGAAAGAGATTGATGGATATAAACAAGGTGATAAGATAGAAGCCTATATTTATTATGATAAAAATAATATACTAAGAGCTAGTAGAAATTTAAATTTAGAAGCTAATAAAGTCTATAGTATGCCTTGCATTGAAATTAAAAAAAATGGAGCATATTTTTTATACCAAGATAATATAAAATTACTAATGCCAGCAAGCGAAAAAACTTATAAAATTATAAAGGATATGACTTACCCTGTTGGACTTTATTTTGACAATCAAAATATGCCAATACTTACTAGCAAAATAAGAGATCTTTTATCAAATGAACATAATTTTAAAGAAAATGACATTGTAGAAGGTAGGATATATTCTATAAATAAGCATATAGGAGCATTTGTAGCAATCAATAATCAATTTGATTCTTTAATTAGGATTAATGAATTAAAAGGTGTTCATATTGAAGGTGAACTTATGAAATTAAGAGTTAAAGAGGTAAAAGATGATGGGAAAATAGAACTATCGAATAGAAAAAGGTCATACTTAGAAATTGATGATGATAGTAAAAAAATCCTATATTATCTAGAAGAAAATGATGGAACAATTAATTTAGGAGATAAGTCATCACCAGATAAGATTTATAAGGTATTTGGTTTTTCAAAGGCAGCATACAAAAGAGCTATTGGAAAACTGTATAAAGAAAAATATATTAGGATATATCCTAAAAAAATAGAATTATTGGAGAGGTAAAATGACAGAAAAACAAAATGAAATTTTAGCTGAAGTAAATGGTAAAAAAATCAGCCAGAAAGATGTAGTTAGCTTTATTACTCAAATGCAAGGCGGACAACAATTTTTAAATCCGCAAGGCATACATCAAATTGCTGATGAGCTTGTTAATCAAGAATTAATGTATATAGATGCAATTGAAAATAAACTTGATCAAGACAAAGAATTCACAGATCAGGTGAAGTTAACAAAAGAAAATATGTTAAAAAATTATGCTATGCATTTATTATTTAAAGATATTAAAGTAAGTGATGATGAATTAAAAGAATATTATGATAATAATAAAGAAGTAATAAAACAACCAAAAACTTACAAGGCTAGTCATATCTTAGTTGATAGTGAAGATGAAGCTAATAAAATATTAGAAGAAATAAAAGCTGGTTTAGAATTTGAAAAAGCTGCTGATAAATATTCAACTGACAAGGCTAGCAAGGGTGGAGATTTGGGTGAATTCCCTCAAGGTGCTATGGTAAAAGAATTTGAAGAAGCTTTAGATAAATTAGATGAAGGAGAAATTTCAAATCCTGTAAAATCTCAATTTGGCTACCATATAATTAAACTAGATCACACTCATAATGCTCATTTACCAGAGTTTAATGAAATAAAAGATAGAATTCATGACACTTTATTAATGATAAAGAGACAAGAAAAATATTTGGAAAAAACTAATAAAATAAAAGAAAAGGTAGATGTAAAGAAATACTACTAAAGGAATTTTGTATGGAAAATTCGAACTATCCCAATAAATTAAAATCTATTGCAAAAGATTTAAGTGAATACATTAAGGTTATAGATGATAAAAAATCTCTTATAAAATTTGTTTTGTCAAAGGCAAAAGAAAAAAAATTAAATATTATATTAATAAATGATTGTTACTATATAAAAAATCAAGAAGCTAAAGCTGTTTTACACTTAAATATAAGTGACAAAATAAATGGGTCATCTTTTATAAATATAAAAGATGGAGAAGATTTTTCTATAGAAACAAACCTAAATATAACAGAGATAAGTGGGATTTTAAATATTATATTATTGCTTGAAGAAAAAATAAGCAATTTTGATATATTATTAACCAATAATTTTATAAATGATTATAATAGAGATTTTAGTATACTCAGATCAGTTATAAGGTCTAAAAATATTATTAATTTGAACCTAAATGAGTCAAATTGCATAGCCGAAAGTTTCGCCTCATATACACTTAGCACTGTTGAAATACCGATAGATAGGACAGAAATTTCCGAAAATAAGTTTTTAGAGGAAAATTATATTTATAGGATAAGCCTAAATGATGTAGTAGGAAATAACTATACTGCTGATATAAATAATGTTTTTAAAAACTCAACTAAGATGTTGATGACTTTTTTGAGAAAAATCAAATCAAAAGTAGACTTAGATGTTATAGAAATAAAAGGTGGGGCAAAATTTGACAGCATTCCATATATAAGCTATGTAGACATAGCGTGTAAAAAAGAATTCGAAAATGACTTGTTAGATGTTTTTAATTTATTTGTTAGTGAGTATTTGTCAACAAATTTAAGGATTGAACCAAATTTAAAATTTGAAATAGAAAAAATAAATAGTCTAAAATTTTATCCAATGACTCAAGAATCTTATGAACATATTTCGTCATTTGTGGAATTAGCTTTAAATGGAACATATTCAGTTGATAGTAATACTAAAACAGCAATATCTTCCTCAACCCTTGCTAGGTCCAGTACATCTAGTAACAAATTAAATATTGTTATGATTTTTAGATCTTTATCTGAAGAAAGCTTAAATCAGATGATAGAAAAACTAAATTAGCATCAAATATTAACGGAGGCAAATTTATAAATAGACTTGAAATTCCATCTTGGCAAAATAGCAATGATGAATTATCAAAAATATTTAAATCTACCTACGATTATTTATTTAAAAGCAATTTAGAGATAATAAAAACACAATATTCTTTAGATTGTAATTTAATTTTCTATAAATTTGATGTTAATATGGTATCAATTGGGGTAAAATATAAACAAGTAGATATAAAAAAATCTGCTTGTGATTTTAAAGATATTTTAAAAACATTTTCTTTAATAAAGGAAGTTTTATTTAGGCTAAATAAAAGTTTGGAGTAATGATGTCAAAAAAATTTGAAATTCATGGTCATGATATTGAGTTTGAAAAAAACGAAGGAAAAGCAATAATTGAATTGCAACTTGGTGAAAATCCTAGTGAATGTTATCTAATAGATATATTTTCTGTTGATGGCATAGATTATATAGCATTAGTTGATTCTGAAAATAGTGAGTTAATAATACTCTTATATGAATTAGATGATGAAGAGACAGGAGAAATTAGGTTGAATTCATTGGAAGATGAAGAACAATTAGACCAAATATATCATCTATTTTCACATTATTGGGACTATGACACGATAGATAAAATTGTAAATGAATACGAATATGATTTAGAAAATAGGGATATTGATGAATAAGGATTTACCCTATTTTCCTATATCAGAATATTATAAAACTAAATATGGACAAAAAGTATATAAATTACCTGTAAAATTATCCTTGACTTGTCCAAATAGAGATGGAGAAAAAAGCAATCTAGGATGTATTTTTTGCTCAGAAAGTGGTGGAAGTTTTGAAAATCTTCCATCATCCATGACAGTGGACAAGCAATTAGAAACTAATAAAAATTATATAGGTAATAGATATAAAGCAAAAAAGTTTATAGCTTATTTTCAAAACTTTTCAAACACATATATGGAATATGATAAATTTGTAGAAGTTATAGAAGCTTGCGATAAAGAATATATATCAGCTATTTCAATATCAACTAGAAGTGATTGTATAACTTACAGAAAATTAGAATTTTTGAAAAAAATTTCTGAAAAAACTGGCAAGGATATAATTATTGAACTAGGCTTACAGACAGCTAATTATAAAACATTAAAAATTCTTAATAGATGTGAAGACTTGGCTGATTTCATTAAAGCTTGTAATATGATTAATGACTATGGATTTAGAATATGTACCCATGTAATCCTATCTTTACCTTGGGATGATAATCAAGATATTGTTGAAACTGCTAGAATTATTAATGTTCTTAAAGTGAGAGAAGTTAAAATTCATTCATTATTTATTATTAAAAACACACAACTTGAAAAAATGTATAAAAATAATGAATTTGTGATGCCTTCGAAAGAAGATTATCAAAAAAATGTTATTTTATTTCTAAGACATATTAACAAGGACATAGCAATTCAAAGATTAGTTGGTAGAGCTCCAAAAGAAGATACAGTTTTTTGCAACTGGGATACATCTTGGTGGTTGATTAGAGATGAAATAATAAAGTATATGAATGAGAATAATATTCTCCAAGGTGATCTTAGTATCCAAAGAGAATATAAAAAATTAAAGGGAGAGATGAAATGATTTATTTAGTATTAGGACCTTCAGGAAGTGGAAAAACAAAATGGTTAATTGACCAAGCTAATGATGAAAAAGGAAAGGGAAATGCAAATATCGTATTTGTAGATAGTGATAATGAACAAATTTATTCATTAGACCACTCTGTAAGATTGATAGATGCATCAGATTTCTTTATCGATTCAGTTGAGTCATTTAGAGGATTCATAGCTGGAATATTAGCAAGAGATTATGATATTGGAAAAATATATATCGATGGTATTTATGATATAGTTGATATAAATAGTGAAAATATTGAGAAACTTTCAGATAGCTTAACTAAACTTTCTAATGAATGTAAAGTCGATATCTATCTTGGCCTAGACTGTAAGGCAAGCGATATACCTGAATCACTTGATGCAGAAATTCACGAAACAAAATTATTAGATTAAAATAAAGCCGTCTCACAGAGACGGTTTTTTGATATTATGTTAGATGATATAAAAAAATTAGAAACTTTCAATAAATGGAGAAAGGAAAGTATTGATTTATTAACTGAGAAAAAAATCTGTAAAAATGAATTTTTAGAAATAAATTATGAGTATTTGGTGAAACTTGATCTAAAGCCATTTTCAAATATTTCTACAGTCCTAGAAGCTGTTTATAATTACCAATATTATAACATTATGGCAAAAAGATCTAACCAAATAGCCTTGAATTTAATATATAAAAAGAAAAAAAAGTATCAACAAGAAATAAATAATAGAGAAAATTATTATTACTTAAAAGATATAGCCACAGAAAAATTATTAGAATTAATAGATTATAAAGATATAGAAGCTTATTATATAAAATTGAAATCAAAAAGATTGACAGGTGAAATTTTTGAAATATATATTAAAGATTATGATAAATTAATTCTACATTCTAAAAATAAAAATCTATTAAAAAAACTTCAGGATAAAAAATGTTTTTTTAGAAGAAGCAAAAGTTTCTATGATAGATTCTTATGTTAATAAGTCATATTAAATATGATAGAAGTTAAAATAAATGAAAATGATTCAAATCAAAGATTTGATAGATTTTTGAGGAAATATTTAAAAAATGCTCCCTTATCAATTATTCAAAAAAATATAAGAAAGAAAAATTTCAAAATTAATGATAAAAGAGCAAAAAAAGATGATTTAGTAAAAAAAGATGACATTGTAAAAATGTATATAAAAGATGAGGATTATCATAAGTGGGTTAGAAAGGATGACTTTAAAGCAAGTAATTTTAATCTTGATATAATTTATGAAGATGAGAATATTATAATTATTGATAAAAAATCTGGAGTTTTATCCCATGCTGCAAGTTCAAGTGATTATGGTAAAAATTTGGTTGATCAAATGACTTCATACTTATATAAAACAAATAAAGTAAATAGTAGAGATTTGACATTTAGACCTAGCATTGTAAATAGGCTTGATAGAAACACAGCTGGGCTTATTATTGGTGCAAAAAATGCTAAGTCCTTAAGAGCTTTAAATGAGGCTATACGACAAGGAAAAATATACAAATATTATTTGACCTTAGTAGAAGGTGAAATAAAAAAGACTTTATTGTTGATACAAATATAAGTAAATATGAAAATAAAAATATGGTAAAAGGAAATAAAGGTGGAAAAAGGATAATTACAAAGTTTTATCCTCTTGAAAGCAAGAATAATTTTACCCTACTTGAATGTGAACTAATAACTGGAAAGACTCATCAAATTAGATATTCTTTACACAAAAACTCTACGCCTATTATTGGTGATAGAAAATATAGCAAATCAAAAATAAATTATAAGAAGATAAATTTAAATAGCCAAGCCTTACTTGCTTATAAATTGGTATTTGGAAAAATAAAAGACTTAAATTATTTAGAAAATAAAAGTTTTATTTCAAAACAAGTTAAAGAAATTGAAAGGCTAAAAGAGGAAGTATTTAATGAAGGTTTTAATTAATAAGGAAATTATTAATACAGATAAAAAAATATTATGCGAATTAGTTAAGCAATTATACCCAAATGACTACAAAAAATACGTACTTTCAAATGTAAATGGAAAAATAGAAGACTTAAATTATGAACTTTCAGCAAATGATGAAATTTATCTTATAGATAAATCTAGTCATATATCAAATCTAACTTACGAATCTAGCATAGCCCTAGTTTGTATATTGGCAATCAAAAAAATTTATAATAATATTAAAGTTAATGTTGAATATTCCGTAAATAATTGCTTATATTTATCTATTGATAATTTCAAAATTTTACATAAAGATTTATCAAAAATTAAAATAGAAATGAATAATATTATAAAAAGTGATATTTCATTTCTAAGAAAATTTTATACAAAAGATGAAGCTTTAAAAATTTTTAAAAAGAGCAATCAACTAGATAAGTATAATTTATTAAATAGTGTAGATATAGATGAGTTTAGTGTTTATGAAATTTTTGGTCAATATTTTTCTTTTACAAATTTTTTATGTCCAAAATCTTCATGGATAGAAGACTTTGAGTTAATTTATTACTATCCCGGTATATTAATTAACTTCAAAAAAAATAAGGATTCCAAATTATTAGATTTTAAAGAGCAGGTTAATATACCAAAAATATATGAAAGATCAAAAAAATGGACAAATTTATTAGGTATAAATTATGCGAGTGATCTAAATGATTTGGTAAAGAATGATAAAATAGAAAGTTTAATAAATGTAAATGAGACATACTACAATAATCAATTAGGCAAATGTGCAAAAGAAATTATTAGCAATGATATGAACATTGTAATGCTTGCAGGCCCATCTTCGTCAGGAAAAACTACAACTGCTAAAAAACTTGCAATTCAACTTGCAGTTTTAGGAAAAGATGCTTTTGTAATATCTACTGATGATTATTTTGTAGATAGGAATAAAACCCCTCTTGATGAAAATGGAAATAAAGATTATGAAAGCATTGATGCTATAGACTTACATTCATTAAATGAAGATTTACTAAATCTTTTAGAAGGCAAAGAAGTGATTTTACCTTCATTTAATTTTATAAAAGGCATTAGAACTTTATCAAATAAAAAAATCACAATGAAAGAAAATACCGTTTTAATTATAGAAGGAATACATGCTCTTAACCCAAAACTTACTGACTATATACCAGAAAAGAATAAATACAAGATTTATGTTTCAGTTTTAACAGGCATTAACATAGATTCAACAAACAGGATTTCTTCTACTGAAACTAGGTTGATTAGGAGAATTGTAAGAGATAATAAATATAGGGGATATAACACTTTAGAAACTTTAAAATCTTGGGAAAAAGTAAAATATGGTGAAGAAAAGTATATATTCCCATACCAAAACAGAGCAGATTTTTATATTGACTCATCTTTAATTTATGAATATAATGCTTTAAAAAAGTATGCAATGGAATGTTTAAAACAGGTTTCACAAGATTCTACTTATTATTATATGGTAGACAGGCTGAAAAATATTTTATTGTATTTTGTTAATATGGAAGATACAAAAATGATTGATGATCATTCAATACTAAGAGAATTTATAGGAGAGGATAATGACTAAAACAATTGGATTAGATATAGGTGGTACAAAAATACAAGGTGCAGTAATTGATGAAAATGGTGAGATTTTAAAAACTTATAGACTAGAAACTTGTGCAAGAGAAGGTAAAGATAAGGTATTAGATAATATTTCTAAAATAATAGATTTCCTAAAAACAGATGAAATTGAAGCTATTGGAGTAGGTACTCCTGGTTTTATTGATTCAGAAAATGGTATAGTTACTTTTGCAGGAAATATTGATGGATGGACTGGACTTAATCTAAAAGAAGAGTTAGAAAAAAGATCATCATTACCAGTTTTTGTTGAAAATGACGCTAATATCGCTTTAGTTTGTGAAAAATGGCTTGGTTCAGGTAAAGGATTTGATGATATTGTTATGATTACCATTGGTACAGGACTTGGTGGTGCTGTTTATAACAAAAAAATGGGACTTTTATCTGGAAGTAATTTTCAAGGGGCAGAATTAGGACATATAATTCTTCATCCAAATGGTGAATATTGTACTTGTGGACAAAGTGGTTGTGCTGAAAGTTATTGTAGTGGCACAGCTATTGTGAGACATTATGAAGAATTAACTAGAAATAGGTTAGAAGGCCAAGAAATTTTTGAACTTGCAGATAAGGATGAAAATGCTAAGAAAGTCATAGATAGGTTTACAAGTGATTTAGCTTGGTTTTTGACAAGTCTAAGAAATATATTTGACCCTCAAACTATAATAATTGGTGGTGGAGTTATTAATTCTAAAGACTTTTGGTGGAATGATGTATTAGAAAAATTTAATGAATACTGTCATTTATCAGAAAAAATACAAATTAAACCAGCTAAATTTTTAAATGATGCGGGCGTAATTGGTGCTGGAAGAATAGCGATGGAAAGGCTAGAAAATGAGCAATAAAATTTTGATTTGTGATGATGAGGATCACATAAGGCAGTTTATGAAAATCAATCTTGAATATGCAGGATTTGATATAGTTGAAGCTGGAACAGGCGAGGAAGCCTTAAAGATGGCTGATGAGGAAAAACCTTCTGTTTTCATTTTAGATATTATGCTACCAGGTATAAGTGGCTATGAGGTGTGTGATACTATTAGAAAAAAATATCCTAAAGTAGGGATAATTATGGTGTCAGCAAAAAGTCAAGATATAGATAAAATTTTGGGTCTTGAAAGAGGATGTGACGATTATATAATTAAACCATTTAATCCTCAAGAATTAATATTAAGAGTAAGGTCACTGTTAAGAAGAGTTAATTTTACAGAGGATGAAAAGAAGGAAAAAAATGATAATGTGATAGAAGATGGAATTTTCAAATTAGACCTTTATGCTAGAAACTTTTATAAAAATAATAAAGAAATTGATGTAACTCCTACTGAATTTATAATTTTAAAAAACTTTATTTTAAATAAAGGTAAGGCTATGAGTAGGATGGAAATAATGAAAGATACTTGGGGCGACAATTACAGCACTGATACAAAGATTGTAGATGTGAATATTAGAAGGATAAGAGCAAAAATTGAAGAAAATCCTGCTAAACCTGAGTATATTGAAACAGTTTGGGGCACAGGCTATAGATGGAGATAAAGAATAAAAAACTTTTAAATATAAAATTTAACAGCATTATATTTAGTATAATGAAAATCATAATGGTTTTTGTAACTGTAGTAGTTGTTGGTTTTGAAATTTTTTCATATAAATCTATTACTAATTACTATGAATCTGCCCTTGTAGGTGCTATGTTAAATCAAGCCAAATATAATCAAGTTTTATATACAAATTATTTATCTAGGTATGATTTATCAGAAATTGTAATTGGAGACAAAAATTCATTTTATAGAGACAATGTTAGCCAAGTTCAAATATTAGATAATTCTTCAAATGTCCTATTTGATTCTCAAGGATCATCTAGAATTGGAACTAAAGTTAAGACAAGCGATGTAATCAATGCTAATAAAGGTGAATATTCTTATCAAAAAATCAAAAATAAAAAAACTGGGGAAGAAGTAATTGCCTTATCATATCCATTAAGTGATAATCAAAAACAAATTGGAATATTAAGGCTTGTTTCTTCAACATCGAAAGTTAAAGAAAATGTTAATAATCAAATGATTATATTTTTATTTTTTGGATTTATAATATTATTTGTAGCTTCTGTAGTTTCCTATTACGCAGCAAAAAAATGGACTGAACCTATAAAAAAACTTACAAAAGTTGGGGAAAAATTAGCCCAGGGTGATTTTAAAGCTAAGGCGAACGAAAGTGGGAAAAATGAAATATCTGAGTTAGGTCAGACCTTAAATTATATGAGTGAAAATATAGTCAAAAGAGAAGATATGAAAAATGAATTTATTTCATCAGTTTCTCATGAGTTAAGAACTCCCTTAACATCTATTAAAGGATGGGCGATTACTTTACAATCAAAAGAAATTCAAAAAAATGAAGATATGCTGAATCAAGGTTTAACAATTATAGAAAATGAAGGAGAAAGATTATCTTTAATGGTTGAAGACCTTCTTAATTTCTCTAGATTATCTTCAACTTCCTTCCAATACGAAAAAGAAAATCTAAATATTGTAGAAATAGCAAGAGAGGTTTACCAACAATTATATCCTAGAAGTTTGAACGAAAAAATTAATTTTAATTTTAAAACTGCCTATGACAAAATAATTGTAAATTGTGATAAAAATAGACTTAAAGAAGTTTTTATTAATATTATAGATAATGCAATGAAATTTACAGATAAAGAAGGCCATATTGATGTTATGATAAGTAAAGATGAACAAAACGTAAATATAGAAATAAAAGATGATGGTGAAGGAATTAAAGAAGATGAGATTTCTTTTGTTTCTAGTAAATTTTTTAAAGGTTCCTCATCTAAAAGTCAGACTGGACTAGGCTTATCAATTTGTGAAGAGATAGTTAAAGCACATGATGGAAAACTTATTATAAAAAGTAAATATACTGAAGGTACTTCAGTCACTGTAGTAATACCGAGGGTTAGAGATCATGAACAAATTTAAAAAAATAAGCTTATTTTTTTTTGCTATTAATCCTAACTTCTTGTAGCTTTGGACGACCTGAGGATGTTACAGAATTAATTGAATCACCAAAACAAGAAAATCCAATTATCAAAGGAACATGGCAAGTTGAGGAGATAAAAAAAACAGGGAAGAATGAATTGTCAGGTATTAAACTAAAGGATAAGTTATATATTGACAATAACTTAGTAGCTTTAAATGAAGATTATGCTTTTCCACCAAAATTTTCTTCAAAGTTTGTCAATTTAAAATCTTATTTAGAAAGTAGATCTCTTGATTTTGATTTTTCATCAGATAAGTATGTAAAAATATTAACAGCAAACCAGGGTCAACTATATAACAAAGATTTTGTTATTTTAAGTAAGAAAAAAATATTTTTTATTCAAGATGACTGTGTGATAATTCTTAAAAAATAAAAAATTCAGTCGATAGGTCTATAATTAGTACTTATGCAAAAAAAGCATCAAAAGAAAGAAGCACAAGTAAAACTGGAGAAAAGGTTGAAAAAGACATAACTGTCTTAATAGGCGCTAGAGAAAGAGTGGATACAGATTCGAATAATCCAAATTATTATTATTATACCTATTGTGTAAGGCTTGAGCCCAACAAAATGGCAAGAATTGAAAAATCAGAACATATATTCTTTCCACATCAAGAGGAATTTTGGAGACTTAGGTGTAAGATGGATGCAAATAATAAAACCTATAACAAAATTGATGCCTACCCAATAAAACTTGAAAAAGAAATTAATAAAAAAGAAAATAAAGAAAAGTATACTTTAGAAAATGATGATATAAATTTAAAGATAAATTTTGTTAATGAGGACTACATTTCATTTGATTATAATTTAATCTCTGAGAAATTACCCATTACTAAATATGCAGTTGTAAAAACTGATGACTTAAAGTCAAATTCATTCATGTCAATTAATGAATTTACAGGTGATAAAAAGAGTAATGAGATTTTTAAAAAAGTTATTTATGATAAAATTAGTAGTAACTTATCATTAAGTAAAGATGGAAATATTTCTTATGATTATACAAATTTTGGTCTAGTTAGAAATTTTGGCTTATGGCAAATGCAATCATCATATCAATTAGAAAAAAATGATTCTCTTGAGCAAAAGACTTTCCCAATAGAATTAGCTTTTGATAAAAATTTATTAAATCAAAATAACAAAGATATAACAGTTGACCAAATTAAAAATATTAATGGACAAGCTAGGGATTATTTTGAGCTAGCAAATGGTCAATATGTGGCAGTACAAAGTCCAGATGAAATTTTATTTTATAGTATAAAAAATGGACTAATAGATCCTAATCCTAAATTTTCTATTAAATTAGCTAACTCAACACAGATAATAATGTTTGAACAAGGTCTAGGATCATATGCAGAAAAGTGGGAAAAAACATTTAATGATAATAACATAATCATACATTAGTTATAAAAATTGACTTTACTTCATGATTTTTGATAATATTTATAAAGAGGTTATTATGAAAATAGTATTAGCAACATCTAACAGTGATAAGGTTAGAGAAATAAAAGAAATTTTAGACAATAAAATAGAAATTTATACTCCAAAAGATTTTGATATAAATAATTTTGAAGTAGATGAAAATGGTGAAACTTTAAAGGAAAATGCTTATAAAAAAGCAAAGGCTTTATATGATTTAATAAACAAACCTACACTTGCAGATGATACGGGCTTGTTTGTAAAATCTTTAGATTTACAGCCTGGTGTCCACGCTCATAGGTATGCTAGTGAAAATCCAACTGATAAGGAAAATAGAGATAAATTATTAGATGAATTAAAAAATAAAGATGATAGGTCAGCATATTTTGAAACAACAATTTGCTATATAGATCAAGATGGTAAGGATTATTATTTTGATGGAAGAATTGATGGTGAAATAAGCGATAAAGAATATGGGGAAAAAGAGTTTGGTTATGATCAAATTTTTAAAGTAATAGAAAAAAATAAAACTTTTGGCCAAATGACTGACCAAGAAAAAAATCAATATAGCCACAGGTCTTTAGCTTTGGAAGAATTTAAAAAATTTCTAAAGAAAGAAGACTAAGATGAAAATACTTGTAACTAGTGATACACATGGCGAAATAAATTCTGTATGTGAGTTTATAGAAAATAATCACCTAGAATTGATGATTCATGCAGGTGATTTTACAAAAGATGCATATAATATATCAAAAGTTACTGGGATAAATTATATTACAGTCAAAGGTAATAATGATTATAGTGATCATACCAATCCCTATGAACAGATAATAAAGGTTGAAGATAAAAATATATTATTGGTTCATGGACACAGGGAAGATGTTTATTTTACAAATAAAATATTAATTCAAAAAGCCTTAGATTATGGTTGTAATATAGTTATATTTGGTCATACCCATACTTACAGCAATGAGTACATTGAAGATTTAGATTTGTATCTATTAAATCCAGGCTCACCTAGCCTAGCGAGGGATAATAATTTTGGATTTATATTAATTGATACAGAAAAAAAATTTGAAATAAAAAGAATAGACTTGGATAAGGAAAATTTATGGCAGGATTAATTAGTTTAGTAGTTGATAATATATCCAAATTAATAGTAATACCAATTATATCTTTAATTATAATTGGAATAACTTATTTTATGGATAAAAATAATGATAGTAAAATAGCAAAATTTTATCCATCTTTTATTATTGGAATTGTTGGTTTAGCTTTAGCAATTGTGGCTATTTTTAGTTTGACTTCATCAATTGGTCTTAATATTGCTTTGATTTCAGTAATTTTATTATCAAATGCCTTAGTAGGAATATTTTTTGCATTTATACTTAATCTAACAAACAATATTAAGAAAGATTATGATGATAATCATAAAAAGGTTAGAAAAGATGGAAAAAAATAAGGCTGCTTTTTTTGATATAGATGGGACCTTATTTAGAAATTCTTTGCTTATAGAGCATTATTTTCTTTTGACAAAAAATAATATTCTAGATAAAAATAATTGGATAACAAATGTAAAGCCTTTATATCAAAAATACCAGGATAGAAAGGGGCCTTACGAAGATTATCTCGATAAGGCTTCATTATTATATCAAGAAAATTTAAAAGGTATAGATAAAGATACAATAAACTTTTATGCAAAAAAGGTAATTGAAAATAATAAAAGTAAAATTTATAGAATAACTAAAAATGCTCTTGAATATCATAAAGAAAAAGGTTACAAAGTTTTTGTGATTTCAGGTTCTCCAGATTTTTTGGTAAATGATTTTGCAAAAATTTATGGAGCGGATGATACAATAGCTACTAAATATGTATTTGATAAATCCAATAAATTTACAGGTCAAATTTATCCTATGTGGGATAGTAAGAATAAGAAAAAATCTATAGATTATCTAACTAATAAATATAATATAGATTTATCAAAGTCACATGCTTATGGGGATACAAACGGAGATTATTCTATGTTTGAAAATGTAGGATTTGCTCATGCTATAAATCCAAGCTTTGAGCTTATTGATAGAATAAATAAAAGTGAGAATTTAAAAAATAAAACAATAGTTCATATTGAAAGAAAAGATGTGAATTATAGTTTTAAACTCAAAGATTTAAAAGTTTATTTTAATAAATTTTAAAAAAATTCAAATGAATAAAATTAAATCAGAGTTTTTTAAATAGCTAAAATGGATTTTATTTATTCAATTTTGTTCTTAAATTGAATAAAATTTCTATAAATTTTAGCTATTTTTATTTCTGCTTAAATAAACATAAATAAATAAATTCTAATTTGTGTTAAAATTTATTTACAGATTATAAAGAGGGATATGGAATATGACATCAAGTGCGGAAAAAAAACCAATAATAGAAAAACTTGAATATGATTATTTAATTAATGATGACATTTCATCACTTAATACATTGATGTCATTATATGACAATAAAAATTTTAGTAATTTTAGTAAAAATAAATATTTCATAAAAACTTATATATTTAAAAATTTAAAAAGAATTTTTGGTACTTATCCGATATTGATCAAATAATTAGAAGTTTAGATAGGTCTATAGGAAAAGATCTAGATAAATTTGAATTTTTATTGAGTATAAAAAGTGAAAACAAGTCATTTATGGATAAAAAATTAATTGATGACTTAGAGTTCTGTGCTATTAACTATTATGGGGACTCTTTTTTATTTGAAGAAAATCAGATTTTTACAGAAGATAATAAGTATGTTTCTGATACAAAAAATAAGTATGTTAGAAAAATTTATGAGAATAAAAAACTTATTGCAAGTATTAGAAAAGATGTAAAAAAATATTCGGATACATATTTAAAATATAAAGTTTTAAATTTGGATGTAAATACTAATAAGCAATTAGCATTTGATATGGATATGATTTATACAGAAGATATTACAATAAATCAGGCTATGGAAATTAATGATAAGCTAGTTAGCTTGTTTTATAATATAGCTATTGATGTATATGCTAATTATTATTGGAAAGGACTATGTATTGAGGTCATAAATAGGTATCATTAAAGGGCAGTTAGCCCTTTTTTAATTGCTAAGAAAGGAAATTATGATAGTTTTAGGTATAGATCCAGGAATTGCTATAATGGGTTACGGAGTTTTGGAAGTTAATGGAAACAGGTATAATGTTTTAGAAAATGGAGTTGTTACAACCTCAGCTAAAACAAAAACTCCAGAAAGATTAGAAATTTTATATAAAAATTTGAGCGATATTATAAGGCAATATAAACCAGATGAGTTTGCGATTGAAGAATTATTTTTTAATCAAAATGTAAAGACAGCTATTACGGTGGGACATGCTAGGGGGATACAAGTTTTGTGTGCACAAATGAACAATTTACCCATTTATGAGTACACACCTCTACAAATAAAGCAGGCGATAACTGGATTTGGTAGGGCAAATAAAAAGCAAATGCAAGAGACTATTACAACTTTGCTTAATTTAAGTGAAATTCCGAAACCAGATGATGCGGCTGATGCCTTGGCTGTTGCTCTTACACACGCCTTCAGTCAAAGATTTAAGGAACAATTTAGGATGAATTAATGATAAGTTATATAATAGGTGAGATAAAATATATTGGAGAAGAGAATTTTATTATCGAAAATAATAATATGGGTTATTTAATAAATTCTTCTTTTAATACTATAAAGACATTAGAAATAAACAATGAATTTAAAATTTTTACAAAAATGAATGTCAGAGAGGATGATATTTCTTTATTTGGCTTTTCATCAAAAGATGAACTTGAAGTTTTTGAGCTTTTGACAAGTGTATCAACAATCGGTCCCAAAAATGCTATAGCAGTTTTGTCGACTTTAAATGTAGATAAGATAAAATTTGCCATTGTAAATAATGATATAGATACGCTTACAAAAGCTAAAGGGATAGGAAAGAAAACTGCTTCAAGAATAATTCTAGAGCTTGTTGATAAGGTTAAGAAGATGGCAATTAATGATGATATATCAATTTCTGAAGATTCATTTACAACTTCTAATAAAGAAATTGATGTAGCAAGGGAAGCCTTAATAAACTTAGGCTATCAAAGAAATAGTATAGATAAAGTTTTAACTACATTGAAAGATTCTGACTTAAGCCTTGAAGAAATTATTAAAGAAGCTTTAAAGAAAATGATTTAGGGTGATTATATGTATGATCAAAATGAAAGAATAGTCGGCTCTAATGAGCAAATAAACGATAAATACAAGGAATTAAGTATAAGGCCTAAGTGGCTAAATGATTATATAGGTCAAGATAAGGCAAAAGAAAAATTGAAAATTTTTATAGAGTCATCTTTAAAAAGAGAAGAAGCTCTAGATCATGTGCTTTTGCAAGGACCTCCAGGTCTTGGAAAAACCACTCTTTCAAATATAATTGCAAATGAGCTTGGAGTAAATATTAGAATCACAAGTGGACCTGCAATTGAAAGACCATCAGATCTTGCAAGTATTCTTACAAATCTTGATAAGGGAGATGTTTTATTTATTGATGAAATTCACAGGATAAATAGGTCAGTTGAAGAAATTTTATATCCTGCTATGGAGGATTTTGCCTTAGATATAATAGTTGGAAAAGGGCCTAATGCCCAATCTATTAGAATAGATCTAGAAAAATTCACCCTAGTTGGAGCAACTACAAGAGCTGGTATGCTTTCTGCTCCATTAAGAGATAGGTTTGGAGTTTTATTATCTTTAAATCTTTATGATACAAAAGACCTTACAAAAATTGTAAAAAGGTCTGCAGATATATTAGATATACCGATTGATGAAAAAGGTGCGTTTGAAATAGCAAGAAGGAGCAGGGGGACACCAAGAATTGCAAATAGACTTTTAAAAAGAGTTAGGGACTATGCAATTGTTAAAAAAGACGAAATAATTGATTATGAAACTTCATGTGAAGGATTAGAATTACTAGAAGTTGATCCTATGGGTCTTGATAATATGGATAAAAAAATAGTTTTAACTATGCATGAAAATTTTGATGGTGGTCCTGTAGGTGTGGATACAATTGCTGCTTCAACAGGAATAGAAAATGTTACAATAGAAGATGTTTATGAGCCATATTTACTTCAAATTGGTTTTTTGACAAGAACTCCAAGGGGAAGAATATTAACAAAAAAAGCTTATGAACATTATGGATTAAAATACAAGGATAAAAAATGAGAACAGAAGATTTTGATTATAATTTACCAGAAGAATTAATTGCTCAACATCCAGCAGATAAAAGAGATTTTTCTAGATTGATGGTTGTTGATAGAAAAACAGGTCAAAGAGAAGATAAGCACTTTTATGATATTATAGACTACTTAAATGAAGGTGATCTTCTTGTAATGAATGATACAAGGGTAATTCCTGCAAGACTTTTTGGTCACAGACCAGAAAAGGAAGAAAAGATAGAAGTATTTTTGCTAGAAAATATTGAAAAAGATAAGTGGGAAGTTCTTGTAAAACCAGGAAAAAAAATGAAAATTGGAACCAAATGTATTTTTTCTGATGAATTAAGTCTAGAAGTTGTTGACATAAAAGAAGATGGAAATAGGGTAGTTGAATTTTCATATGAAGGGATATTTCAAGAAATACTTGATAGGCTTGGAAATATGCCCTTACCACCTTATATAAAAGAAAAACTAAAAGATAAGGAAAGATACCAAACAGTTTATTCAAAAAATCCTGGATCTGTTGCAGCACCTACTGCAGGACTTCATTTTACAAAAGAACTTCTTAAAAAAATAGAAGATAAGGGAGTGAAATTAGCCTTTATTACCTTAAATGTTGGACTTGGTACATTTAGACCTGTAAAAGTTGATGATGTAAAAAATCACAAAATGCATTCTGAATATTATCAAATTAGTAAAGAATCTGCTGATTTGATTAATGAAACTAAGAAAAATAATAAGAGGATTATTTCAACAGGAACAACTACCACTAGAACTTTGGAATCAGTTTTCAAAAAAAATGGACAAATAAAAGAAGATTCAGGTTGGACAGATATTTTCATTTATCCAGGATTTAAATTTAATGTAATTGATTGTCAAATAACTAATTTCCACCTACCAAAATCTACACTTATAATGCTTGTATCGGCCCTTGCTAATAAAGAAATAATTTTAGATGCATATAAAGATGCAGTGGAGAAAAAATATAGGTTTTTTAGTTTTGGCGATGCTATGTTTTTAAAATAGGAGAAAAAATGGCGATAAAATACGAATTAATTAAAAAAGACAAGTATTCCAATGCAAGGTGTGGAGTAATTCACACTGACCATGGAGACATACCAACACCAATTTTTATGCCAGTAGGAACTAAGGCTACAGTAAAAACTATGAGTGTTGAAGAATTAAAAGAAATTGATGCAAAAATAATTTTAGGAAATACCTACCATTTGTATCTTAGACCAGGCATGGATATTATGAAAAAAGCTGGAGGTCTACATAAATTTATGAATTGGAATGGACCTATTCTTACTGATAGTGGGGGATTTCAAGTTTTTTCCTTATCAGAAAATAGGGATATTTCAGAAAAAGGAGTAGTTTTTAGATCTCATATTGATGGATCAAAACATTTATTCACTCCTGAAAAATCTATAGAAATACAAAATGATATACATTCAGATATAATGATGAGTTTTGATGAATGCATTCCTTATCCGGCTGATTATAAATATGTAGAAGATTCAGTAGCAAGAACAGTAAGGTGGGCGAAAAGAGGACTTGATTATCATAAGGCTAATTCTCACAAAGACCAATCCTTATTTGGAATTATCCAGGGTGGAATGTATGAAGATTTAAGAAAAAGGTCTGTAGAAGAAACATGTGCTATGGATTTTGATGGATATTCTTTAGGTGGACTTTCAGTTGGGGAACCAAAAGAAGAAATGATTAGGTTATTAAAATATACAACCCCACTTTTACCAGAAGATAAACCTAGATATAATATGGGAGTAGGTAGCCCTGATTATTTATTTGAATCTTTTGAAGCAGGAATTGATATGGCAGATTG
Organism: Anaerococcus hydrogenalis DSM 7454; assembly: GCF_000173355.1. Taxonomy (GTDB): domain Bacteria; phylum Bacillota; class Clostridia; order Tissierellales; family Peptoniphilaceae; genus Anaerococcus; species Anaerococcus hydrogenalis. The sequence goes on along the minus strand of NZ_ABXA01000019.1, from coordinate 156,262 downwards.
TGTTCTTCCTACAAGAATTGCAAGAAATGGAACAGCAATAACATCAGAGGGAAGACTAGTTGTAAGAAATGCAAAGTATAAGGATGATTTCACACCTCTTGATCATGATTGTGATTGCTATACATGTAAAAATTATTCAAGAGCCTATATTAGACATCTAGTTAATGTAAATGAAATTTTAGGAGCAAGACTTTTAACCTACCATAACTTATATTTCTTATTAAAATTGTGTGAAGATATAAGAAAATCAATAATGGAAGATAGGTTTTTAGACTTTAAAAAAGAATTTTACAAAAAATATGGATATGAATCTTAAATTAGAATATATAATTTTAATAATCTTAGCTTTGATGTTTTATTTTTATTCTTTAAAAGATGATTTGGAAAATAAGAAAAATAAAAAATTTGTAAGAAGAAATTTAAAAGTAGGATCAAAAATTATTACAGAAAGTAAAATTATTGGGGAAGTTATTGAATTTAACAAAACAGATTGCCTAATTATAAGTGGTAGTGAAGAAAAAAATTCTTATTTATTAATAGAAACTGATAGTATAGAGAAAATATTAGAAATTTAAAAGCTTTTATAGACTGTTCAAAATAGTCTATAAAAGCTTTTTTTTTTAATCATTTTTTAGTAAATAATTGTATTCATCTGGACTTTTTCTAATCCTTTCCGGATTTTTAAAGAAATCTTTACTTAACTTTACAACAATAGGTGAAAGATTTATCAGAGCATAGAGGTTAGGTAAGGCCATCAAACCATTTAATATATTTGCAACAATCCAAACAAGACCAAGATCCATATTTGCACCTAGAAAAACAAATATAACATAGAGAATTCTATATGGAATAATAATTTTTTCTCCAAATAAATATCTAAGTGCAGTTTCTCCGTAATAAGCCCATCCTAAAATTGTAGAAAAAGCAAAAAGGCTCAAGCCAAGACTTACGATTAAATTTCCAATGCTAGATCCTGTGGCAAAAGCTCTCGCTACAAGACTAGCTGCATCATTTGTATCAGTTATATCAACATTTGTAGAAAGAATTACAAGGGCTGTCATTGTACAAATTATAATAGTATCAACAAAAACCTCACTAATCCCCCAAAGACCTTGACGGACAGGATGATCTGTTGATGCACAAGCATGAGCCATTGGAGATGAGCCTAGACCTGCTTCATTAGTAAAAACTCCTCTTGCGACACCAGCGGAAATAATGGCTTTAACAGAAAGACCAGCAAAAGATCCACCAAGACTTTTTGGTCTAAAAGCACCAACAAAAATCGACTTAAAGGCTGGTAAAATATTAGCCTTATTTAAAATCAAAATCCATAAACAACCAACTATGTATAAAAACGACATGAAAGGAACTAGTTTTTCAGTCACCTTTGTAATAGAATTAATTCCACCTACTATAACAATTCCTGCTAAAATAGATAAAATTAATCCACTAATAATAGTATTTATTCCAAAAGAATCATGTAATACACCAGCAATAGCATTTGCTTGGGTAGAATCTCCAATTCCAAAAACGGCAATTCCAGCAAAAATAGCAAAAGTTTTTGCAAGTTTTTTATTATTTAATCCTTTTTCAATATAATACATGGGTCCACCAACATATTGGCCGTTTTTCTTTTCCCTATAGGCAAGAGCTAAGGTAACTTCAGAAAATTTAGTAGCCATACCCAATAAAGCAGCAAGCCACATCCAAAAAATTGCGCCAGGTCCTCCTAGGATTATAGCAAGAGAAACACCCACTATATTTCCAGTTCCAACTGTTGCAGCAAGGGCGGTAGCCAAAGCTCCAAATGGACTTATGTCACCCTTGTTTTCTTTATTAGGTTTTTCAAAGATTTTTCCAAGAGTATTATTAAGTGCAAAAGGTAGTTTCCTAAATTGTATAGCCTTTGTTTTAAGACTTATGTAAATACCAGTACCAATTATCCCGATTATTAAGGGTAATCCCCACAATAAATTTTCAAAACTTTTTAATAATTCAATCATATTTATCTCCATAAATGTTTTTTTATTATTTTATTTCGATTTTTATAAATTTCAAAATAATTTATAAAATATCAATTTTTTTCATTTTTATAAAAATTTATATTGTAATTATCTATAATCTTTATATTGATTATAAAAATGGTATAATTTATTCATAAGAGAGGTAATTATGACCAAGTGGTATATATATAATAAAAAAAATAATTATTTATCAAATTTAAAAAATAAAAATATTACCAAATTAGAAGCATTAATACTTGCGAATAGAGATATAGTAGAGCCAAATGTGGTAGACAGTTTTATAAATCCAAGCCTTGAGAAACTTCATGATCCATTTTTATTAAATGATATGAAAGAAGCAATAGATTTAATAATAGAAACTATGGAAAATGGACAATCAATTAGAATTTTTGGAGATTACGATCAAGATGGTATTAGTTCTACTATGACTTTGCTTGATGGTTTATTATATTTTTATGATGATATTAGTTATGATATTCCAGATAGAGTTATCGATGGTTACGGAATTAGTGATAGAATGATAGATAGGGCAATTGAAGCTAAAGTTAGTCTTGTTATAAGTTGCGATAATGGAATTACAGCAATAGACCAAGTTAAAAAATTAAAGGAAAATGGAATAAGGGTAATTATTACTGACCACCACCAAGTCATAAAAGAAAGTAATGGTGAGTGGATAAAACAAATTTTACCTGATGCTGATTGTGTAATAAATCCTAAAAGGCTTGATAACACTTATCCTTTTGATGACTTATGTGGGGCTGGTGTAAGTTTTAAATTAATGCAAGCTTTATACCAAAGACTAGAAGGAGATAGAGACTATTTATATGGTTTACTGGAATATGTAGCTATGGGAACAGTTTGTGATGTAGTCTCATTAACTGATGAAAATAGGATATTTGTTAGAGAAGGACTCAAAAGAATCAATAATACAGATAAATTAGCTATAAAAGCTTTGATTGAGGAAAATTCTTGGAATAAAGAAGTTGATGCTTATACTTTAGGTTTTGTAATAGGTCCATGTATGAATGCTACAGGAAGGCTTTCAACTGCAAAACTTGCTATTGATATGCTAATGGAAGAAGATATAGACAAAATTCATTCATATGCCAAAAAACTAGTTAGTTTAAACAATGAGAGAAAAGATTTAACAAGTATTGGTCTTGAAAAATCTATGGAAATAATAAAAGAAAAGAAATATTATAAAGATGATATAATCATTGTAGATGTTGATAATATTGAAGAAAGTATATGTGGAATCATAGCTGGAAGAATTAAAGAAAAATTTAATAAGCCAACAATAATCATGACAGGTTCAAGTCAAGAAGGAATTTTAAAGGGATCTGGCAGGAGCATTGAGGCTTATAATATTTATACAGAAATTTTTGAAATTAAGGATATGTTAGAATCATTCGGTGGCCATCCCATGGCATGTGGTTTGTCTATAAAACAAGATAGGGTGGATGAATTTAGAAAAAAATTAAATGATAAATCTAAATTAACAAAGGATGATTTTGAGGAAATAATAAATATAGATGCTCAAATTCCAATTGATAAACTATCTTTAGAATTTGCTGAAAGTTTAAATAGACTAGAACCTTTTGGTAAGGATAACCCTAAGGCGAAATTTGCAGATAAAAATTTGGAAATAAAAGCTATAAATATGATAGGGAAAAATAATAATACTTTAAAAATGACCTTGAATAAGAATGGGCGTGATCTTGAAGCAATCAAGTTTAATGCTGTAAAAGATTATAATTACCTATTAGATAAATTTAATTCCCATATAGTTGGTAATAAGATTGATGCAGTTTTTTATCCTGATGTAAATGAGTTTAGGGGCCAAAAAAATTTACAAATAAAATTAATTGATATTAGGTAGGTGATATTATGGCAAAAGATTTTCAAAAAGAATTTATAAATTTTAAGAAAATAATATTAAAAAATAATGAAAATGCAGATATTGATTTAATTAAAAAAGCTTATGATTTTGCTGAATATCATCATAGGGGTCAAAAAAGAAATTCTGGTGAAGATTATTTTATACATCCAATAGCTGTTGCGACAACTATTTCAAATATGCAACTGGATGATCAAACAATTTGTGCTGGACTAATGCATGATGTTTTGGAAGATACACCTGTAAGTAAAGATCAAATGAGAGATCTTTTTGGTGAAGAAATAACTTTTTTAGTTGATGGAGTAACCAAGCTTAAAAAATTAAATTACAAAACTAGAGAAGAAAAACAGGCTGAAAACATTAGAAAAATGGTTTTGGCCATGAGTAATGATATTAGAGTTATTTTAATAAAGCTAGCAGACCGTTTGCATAATATGAGGACTTTGGAATATAAGACTGAAAAAAAACAAAAACAAACTGCTAGTGAAACTTTAGAAATTTATGTTCCTTTAGCTCATAGACTTGGAATATATACAATGAAGTGGGAGCTTGAAGACTTATGTTTTAGGTATCAAAAACCGGAAGAATATTATGAGCTTGCTCAAATGGTTCACAATAAAAGAAGGGAAAGAGAGAACTATATAAATGAAATAATTGAAACTCTCGATAAGTCTCTTTCATCATCTAAGATAAATTATGAAATATCTGGCAGACCAAAAGGGCTTTTTTCTATTTATAAAAAAATGAGTAGAAATAAAATTGAATTCAATGAAATCTATGACTTAACAGCGGTTAGGGTCCTAGTTGATACGGTTGCTGATTGTTATGAAGTTTTAGGAAAGGTTCATTCAATTTGGAGGCCAATACCAAATAGGATAAAGGATTATATAGGCCAACCAAAACCAAATGGATACAGGTCTTTGCATACTACTGTATTTGGGGCTGATTCAAAACCATTTGAAGTTCAAATAAGAACTAGACAAATGCATTATGAATGTGAATATGGAATTGCTGCCCACTGGAAATACAAAGAAAATAAATCTAAGTCTACTGAATTTGATGAGAAATTAACCTTTATTAGACAAATTATGGAATGGCAAAAAGAAGGCGGAAAAGATGTTGATAGTAAGGAATTTCTTGATACATTAAAAGGTGATTTTTTCTCAAAAGAAATTTATATTTATTCTCCTCAAGGAGAGATTTATGCCCTTCCAGTTAATTCTTGTGCTATAGATTTTGCCTATAGGGTGCACACAGAAGTTGGAAACAAATGCGTTGGTGCAAAGGTAAACGGTAAAATTGTTCCTTTTTCCCACAAATTAAATACAGGGGACGTAGTAGAAATCCTTACAAGTAAAAATTCCCAAGGTCCATCTAGAGATTGGCTAAATATAGTTCAATCTAACCAAGCTAAAAATAAAATAAAACAGTTTTTCAAAAGGTATAGAAAAGAAGAAAATATTGAGATTGGAAAAGATTCACTATACAGAGAACTTAGAAAAACAAAGGAAATATACAAAAGGGATGTCAAAGATGATTGGCTAATAGAAATTGCTAATGACCTGGGTTATCCAACAGAAGACGAAATGTTTGCATCAATAGGATTTGGAAAAACTAATACAGATCAAATAATTCAAAAATTAATAAAAAAACACAAAGATGAATTACCAAAAAATCTTGAGAATTTGGATATAAATAAAAATAATAATAGTAATAAGTCATTTTCAAATGAGGTTAGGGTAAGCGATCTAGACGATCAAGTTGATGTTAAATTTGCAAAATGTTGTAATCCAGTTCCTGGAGATAAAATTGTAGGCTATATTACTAAAGGAAATGGAATAAGCGTTCATGTAAGAAATTGTCCAAACATAACAAATCTAAAAACACCAGAGAGATTAATAGATGTATATTGGCAAAATAGTTCAAGTGATATGTTTCCTGTTAGGATTCAAATTAATACAAAAGATGGCACAGGAATTATATTTGAAATTACAAAATTAATATCAGCTGAAAATGTAAGTATAGAAGCTATGAACGTTAGAAGCAATGAAAATCATGAAGGTGTAATAGATTTGACAGTTAGTGTGCCAAATACTGAAAAATTAAATGAATTGATAATGAAATTAAAAACTATAAAAATGATTGAAAGTATATATAGGGTGAAAAGTTAATGAGAGCGATAGTTCAAAAAATAAAAAAAGCAAGTGTTACAGTTTCCGATGAATTGATATCTGAAATTGGAAATGGATTATTAGTTTTTGTAGCAGTTACAGATTCTGATGATGAAAAAGATATAGATTATATAAAAAAGAAAATAGAAAAGTTAAGAATATTTGAAGATTCTGAAGGGAAAATGAACTTATCAGTTGAAGATGTTGGGGGAGAGTTGCTTATTGTAAGTCAATTTACCTTATATGGAGATGCACGAAAAGGTAACAGGCCTTCATTTATAAATTCATCAAATGCAAAAAAAGCTGAAGAATATTATGAGATACTAATTAAAAAATTAAAAGATGATGGGTTTGATGTTAAAACAGGGAAATTCCAAACTCATATGGAAGTGTCATTAATTAATGATGGCCCTGTAACTATTCAACTTGATAGCGAAAGGTTATATTAATGAATATTGTAAAAATAAGTGAAGGTTCTATGATGGCAAATTGCTATCTGGTTTTTGATGATAATAAAAATGGTTTTTTAATTGACCCAGTTTATCCTGGGGGAAAAATTGAAAATTATATAGATACGAATAAAATTAATATAGAGTTTATTTTATTAACGCATACTCACTTTGACCATGTTTTGGGTCTAGATTATTTCAAGGATAAATTAAAGGTAAAAGTTTATGCCAGTGAAGATAGTAAAAATATAGCTGATGATCCAGATTACAACTTATCTAGGGGATATTGTGATTTGACTGTTAAGATTGATCAATATTTAAAAGACCAAGAAGAGTTTTCTAAGTATAAAATTAAGGCTATAAAAACTCCAGGCCACAGTTTAGATTCAATGTCTTATAAGATTGAGGATCATATTTTTTCTGGTGATACCCTTTTTAATTTGTCAATAGGAAGAAGTGATTTTCCAGGTGGAAACTATAATATTTTAATAAATTCAATAAAAGATAAATTATTTATATATGACGATCAAACCAAGGTTCATCCAGGACATGGTGAATCTACAAGTATTGGTTTTGAAAAAAATAATAATCCATTTTTAAATTAGGAGGTAATATGGAATTTAAAAGAAGCCACATGTGTGGTGAACTTAGAGAAGAAAACATAGGAGAAGAAGTTGTTTTAATGGGTTGGGTTGCCAAAAAAAGAAATTTAGGATCTTTGGTATTTATTGATCTTAGAGATAAAACTGGCATAACACAAATTGTAACAAGAGAAGAAGACAGCGAAAATTATAAAACTGTAAAAGATGTAGCTGGCGAATATGTTCTTGAGGTTAAGGGTGAAGTAAGAGAAAGAGAATCAAAAAATCCAGAAATACCAACAGGAAACATAGAAATAGTTGCAGAAAAAATCAATATTTTAGATAAGGCTAAAACACCTCCAATTTATATAAAAGATGACGATGACGTTAGCGAAAATTTAAAATTAAAATATAGATATCTCGACATGAGAAAACAATCAGTTCAAAAAAATCTTAAATTGAGATCTGATATTGTTAGATGTATGAGAGAATATATGTACGATAATAAATTTACAGAGGTTGAAACTCCATTTTTAACAAAACCAACTCCTGAAGGAGCTAGAGATTATTTAGTACCATCAAGAGTAAACCAAGGTAGATTTTATGCTTTGCCTCAATCTCCACAACTAATGAAACAATTGTTAATGATTGGTTCTTTAGATAGGTATTTTCAAATTGTAAAATGTTTTAGGGATGAAGATTTAAGGGCGAATAGACAACCAGAATTTACACAACTTGATATTGAATTAAGTTTTGCCGACCAAGATGATGTAATAAAAGTTAATGAAGGTCTTCTTAAAAAACTTTTTGATACATTTACAGATTATGATTTACAATTACCAATTCCTAGAATGGATTATTCTGAAGCTATGAATTCATATGGATCTGATAAACCAGATTTAAGATATGGATATAAAATTAATGATATTTCTGAAATATTCAAAGGTTCAGACTTTAAAGTATTTACAGATAATATAAAAGAAGGTCATTCAGTAAGAGCGATTAATTTTACAGGACAAGCTTCAAACTATTCAAGAAAACAACTTGATAAATTAACAGACTTTGTGAAAGATTATGGTCTTAAAGGACTAAGCTTTATTAAATTTAATTCAGATAATGATATAAACTCATCAATTAAGAAGTTTTTGACTGATGATATTATAAATAATTTAAAAGAAAAATTAGATATCAAAGACAATGATTTAATTTTAATTGCAGCTGATAAAAACAAAACTGTACTTGAAGGTTTGGGTGCATTAAGAAGAAAAGTTGCAAAAGATCAAAATCTATATGAAAAAGAATATGCTTTTTGTTGGGTAGTAAACTTCCCTATGTTTGAATACAGTGAGGAAGAAGACAGATATGTATCTCAACACCATCCATTCACAATGCCTAATGAAGAAGATGTTGATTTATTATTGACAGAGCCTGAAAAAGTAAGAACTCAAGCTTACGATATAGTAATAAACGGAGATGAGATGGGTGGAGGTTCTGTTAGAATAAATAACCAAGAGCTTCAAGAAAAAGTATTTAAGGCTTTAAAATTATCAGATGAAGATATTAAACAAAAATTTGGTTTCTTTATAGAAGCCTTACAATATGGTACACCTCCTCATGCAGGACTTGCATATGGACTTGATAGAATGGTAATGTTATTTGCAAAAACTGATAATATAAAAGATATCATTGCCTTTCCAAAGACTCAATCAGCAACTTGTCCATTAACTCAAGCACCAAGCATAGTTGATGAAAAAAGTTTAAGTGAATTAAGTATAGAAGTAAAAGAGTAAGGATGGTAAGGGATGCAAACTATTAGTAAAAAAGGGATAGTTGTAGAAAATTTAAATGGAAATGTTAAAGTCATGATTCAAAAAGAATCAGGATGTGGTTCATGTTCTTCTTGTGGTGGTTGTGAAATAAAACCATCTTACTACACTGCATTTACTAATGAAAATCTTAATCCTGGAGATTTTGTTTATCTTGATTCAGACATTAAAACTGTAAATAGATTATCTTATTTCACTTACTTATTTCCTGTTTTCATGATGATTACGGGTGCGGTTTTAGCAAATACGATATTCAAAAATACTATTCAAGATAATAATTTACTTACTGTTTTATTTATATTTATATTTCTAGTTCTTTCCATTTTAGTATTAAGATTTATGGATAAGGGTTATGAAAATAAAGAAATCATAACATTAAGGAAGGCTTAATAGATAAGGTTAGCTTAGCTAACTTTATCTATTTGTTTATAAAAAAATATATGGAGAATAATATGAAGGCACCAATAGTAACGCTAGTTGGAAGAACTAATGTTGGAAAATCGACATTATTTAACAAATTAGTTGGAAAAAGAAAAGCCATTACAGAAGATGAAAATGGAGTAACCAGAGACAGAGTATATGATAAGGTCGAGTGGACTGGAAAAGAATTTATCTTAGCAGATACTGGTGGATTAGATATTTCAAATAAGGAAATTATGAATCAAGAGATAAAATCACAAGTAGAAAAAGCTTTATTAGAAAGTGATTTAATTTTATTTGTAGTCGACGGTAGAGAGGGAATAAATCCTCATGATTTTGAAATTTCTAATGAACTAAGAAAATATAACAAAAAAGTGATTGTTGTTGCAAATAAAATTGATAGAGAAACAATTCCTGATCATATTTATGATTTTTATCAATTTGGATTTGATGATTTAGTTACAATTTCTGCGGAAGGTTCAAAAAATTTAGGGGATTTATTAGATAAGGTTGTAGAATCGATAGATTTTTCAAAATTTGATACTGACCTTGATGCTACAAGAATTGCTATAATAGGAAAACCTAATGCTGGTAAATCTTCATTAGTAAATCATCTTTTAAATGAAGAAAGAATGATAGTAACTGATATTGCTGGAACTACAAGAGATGCAATAGACACTTACTGGCAATATAAGGATAATAATTATGTTTTAATTGATACAGCAGGACTAAGAAGAAAAAATAAGGTTAGTGATAATATCGAATATTATGCAAACCAAAGAACTTTTGATGCTGTAGATAGTTCAGAAATTTGTTTATTTTTAATTGATGCAACAGTAGGTGTTACTGAACAAGATACAAAAATTGCAGGATATGCACATAATAAAAGAAAAGCTATAATTATAGCTGTTAATAAATGGGATAAGGTAGAGAAAGAAACAAATACTATGAGAAATATGGAAAGAGAAATAAGAAATAAACTTTCTTTTGCTCTATATGCTCCAATAATTTTTATTTCTGTCCTAAAAAGTCAAAGAATTATAGACCTTCTAAACTTAATTGAGATTGTAAATAGTAATTATCATACTAGAATTAAAACTGGTGTGCTTAACACAATTTTACAAGATGCAATAATGATGACAGCGCCTCCTCAAGATAAGGGTAAAAGGCTTAAAATTTATTATATTTCCCAAGTTCAAACAGCTCCTCCTAAATTTTTATTACATGTAAATGATAAGGAATTAATGCATTTTTCTTATCAAAGATATCTAGAAAATCAAATAAGACAAAATTATAGCTTGCAAGGAGTACCATTTACTTTTGAAATAAGAGAAAGGAAAGAAAAATGAAAATTATCTTAGTTGCACTTTTTTCATACCTAGTTGGTTCTATTCCTTTTTCATATCTTATTGGTAAAATATTTTTTAAAAGAGATATAAGAATGATGGGAAGTGGAAATCCAGGTACTACAAATGTATTTAGAAATTTTGGAGCACTTGCAGGAACTTTCACCCTATTTCTTGACATGGCAAAGGGATTGGTTGCAGTTTATACTACTAATTTTTTCTTAGGTGAAAAATATGCTCTAACTTCATTAGTATTTGTTGTTCTTGGTCATATTTTTTCCATATTTTTAAAATTTAAGGGTGGAAAAGGTGTAGCTACATCTGCAGGAGCTTTATTTGCTTATGACTTGAGAGTATTTTTATGTTTAGCTATTGTTTTTATAATAGTATTCTTACTAACAAGAACTGTATCTAAAGCATCCTTGAGTGCTAGTATAATAGCTCCGTTTATATCTTATTATTTCCAAGGCTTAAATTTATTTACTATCATTATAATTTTTATTGCATCGATGATAATAATAGAACATAGGGCCAATATAATTAGAATTAAAAATCATGAAGAAAAGAAGATGTTTTAAGGGAGTAAGATGAATATTTCAATTATAGGTGCAGGAAGTTGGGCAAGTGCTATTGCTTATTTTCTGTCAAAAGAAAATAAGATTTTGATGTATACTAGAAACATTGAAGATGTAGATAATATAAACAAGCTACATATAAACAAAAAATATTTTCCTGACCTTAAATTAAGTAAAAGTATAAAAGCTACAAATAATTTAGAAAAATTATTAGATAATGACATAATTATTAATGCAATACCAACCCAAGCTATTAGAGATGTATTAGGAAAAATAAAAGATAAATTAGATGGAAATATATTAATAAATCTATCAAAGGGTATTGAGCTTGAAACTTATAAAAGAGTATCAGAAATTATAAATGATCTCAATCCAAATTGTACTTATGCCATTTTAACTGGTCCAAGTCATGCTGAAGAAGTTATAAAAAAAATGCCTACAGCTTTACTTTGTGCTTGCGAAGATGAAGAAGTTGCGATAAAAATACAAAATTTATTCTCTAAAGATTATTTAAGAGTTTATAGATCGACAGATGTTGTTGGTTCTGAAATTGGAGGAGCTATAAAAAATGTTCTAGCATTTGGAATAGGAATGGTTACAGGTCTTGGCTTTGGTGATAACACAAAGGCTGCAATTATGACAAGAGGAATTTATGAAATGAATAAATTTGCTGTAAGTCAAGGTGCAAATCCGAAATCAATAAATGGACTTTGTGGTATAGGTGATTTGATTGTAACTGCAACTAGTATGCATTCAAGAAATAACAAGTGTGGTATTTTATTTGGTAAAGGTTACTCCTTAGAAGAAGCTTGTAAAAAGGTAAAGACTGTTGTAGAAGGTATTCCTACAACAAAAGCCTTATATGAATTATCATTAAAAGAAAATATAGATTTACCTATAACAAAAGAAATATACAAGGTAATATATGAAAAATCTGATCCAAAAATATCTGTAGAAATATTAATGAGTAGGGATAAAAAAAGTGAATATTAAAAAGGATGTGTTATGAGTATAAAAGATAATATAGATAACTTAAAAAAAGATATGAAAGATTATGACGCTATGCTTTTAGCCGTAACAAAAACCCATGGTGTAGATAAAATTATGGAAGTATATAATTATGGTCTAAGAGATTTTGGTGAAAATAAAGTACAAGAACTTCTAGATAAAAAAGATAAGTTGCCAGATGATATTAATTGGCACTTAATTGGTCACTTACAAACAAACAAAGTTAATAAAATTGTTGGAGAAGTTTGCCTTATTCATTCAGTAGATTCTTTAAAAATTTTGAAAAAAATTAATAATAGGGCAAAAAAATTATCGATAGTTCAAGATTGTTTGCTTCAAATTAATATTTCCAAGGAAGAATCAAAATCTGGTTTTTATGAAGAAGATATAGAAGATATAATTAATCAAGCAAAAGAGTTAGAAAATGTTAAAATTAGGGGACTAATGACCATGGCTCCAAATACTGAAGATGTTTCAGTAATTAAATCATGCTTTAAAGGGCTTAAAAAAATATTCGATAATTTATCCAATTTAAGTTATAATAATATTGAAATGGAATATCTTTCTATGGGAATGACTCATGATTATAAAATAGCCTTAGAAGAGGGGGCTAATATTATTAGAGTCGGCTCAAAAATATTTGGTAAAAGGATGTATAAAAATGTTAGATAAATTTAAAGAATTTATAGGAATTAATGACGATTATGAAGATTATGATGAAGAAACTGAAGAAGATGAAAAAGAAATAAAAAGATCAAGTGAGAATACAGAAAGTACTTACACCCCTAGCTCAACATATGATTTTTCTAATAATACGATTGGAAACGATGACAAAACAAGCTCTTTTTCAAATTTTTCAAATGATTATTCTTCTAATAACAAAAATAGAAAAACAAGGGGAGGAGATAATATAGTTAGTATGAATAGTACAAGTAGAAGTTTTGGTCACAATTCATCAAATAGTTTTAGAATAGCAATTCAAGAACCTTTAAGCTATGATGAAGATGGTCCAAAAATTGTAGATGATATCTTAGATAAAAAGGTTGTTGTATTAAATCTTGAAATGCTTGAAGTTGACAAAAAAAGACAAATTCTAGATTTTGTTTCAGGTGCAGTTTATGCCCTAGAAGGAACAGTTGAAAAAGTATCAAAGGGGATTTTTGTAATTTGTCCAAAGGGTGTTGATATCGATAATTATGTTGAAGATCAAATATCTAATGGAAATTATAATCAACTTTAATATGATTTCAAAGATAGATTTTTATGAGATTAAAATATAATATAGATTTTGTTGAAGATAAATCTGTCAAGGCAAATATAAAAAAAGCTATCTCTTTATTAGAAAAATCATTTTATGCTCACAAAGAAGTTTCTAGTTTTTTCTTAAATCCTTTTGAAATTTCTGTATTAAATGATATAGCAAAAGTTAATAATATAGAGATAGTTTTTTTGTCATGTAATGATAAAAGTGAAAGGCAAATTTTCATAGCAAATCCTTATACAGATTATATAGAAAAAAGTTCTTATATTAATGTATTAGAATTTAAGATAAATAATATTTCTCATCCTGACGTACTGGGGGCTCTATTAAATTTAGGGCTTGATAGAAATGATATTGGTGACATTTATATCGGTGATGAGAAATGTGAATTTGTAGTTTTAAATAAAGATAAGGATTTTGTTAAATTTAATTTAACAAAAATAAAAACGAAAAAGTTAGCCTTGATTTTAAAAATGATAATATCTTATCTATTTCTAAAATTGAATATATAGAAAATAAGGGATTTATTTCTTCTTTGAGGCTAGATAATTTAGTAAGTGAATTTGTAAACTTATCAAGATCAAAGGCTCAAACTTTAATAAAAAGACGACTGATCAAGGTTAATTATCAAATTATCGATAATCCCTCAAAAATTGTAGAGGAAAATTCCTTAATTTCTATTAGAAGAGAAGGAAGATTTATTTTTGACAAGGTTATAGGAAAAAGTAAGAAAGACAATTATCATATAGAATATAGGAAGTACAAATGATTTACACAATTTTAATTATTATAGGAATAATTTTAGATAGGATAAGCAAATCTTATGCCATATCTCATTTTATTGAAAATCCTGTTTATGGTAAATTAATTAATTTAATTTATGTAGAAAATAAGGGAGCCGCATTTGGAATATTACAAAATAAAAGAATATTTTTTATAATTCTAACCTTAGTAGTTGTAATATATTTATTATATTACTTTATTAGAAATATGAAATCTAATCCAAATTTATTAAATTTGTCCCTATCTCTGATTGTATCTGGGGCTTTGGGAAATTTCTATGACAGATTATTTCATGGTTTTGTTGTAGATTTTATTGAATTTTCATTTTTTTCATTTCCAGTATTTAATGTAGCTGATATCTTAGTTACTGTAGGATCAGTTTTACTAATAATTTTTATAATTTTTGGAAAAATGGACGGAGAAGATCATGTCAGTTCAAATAGGAAATGATTGGGATGATATTTTAAAAGATGAATGGACAAAAGATTATTATATTAATTTAAGAAAAAAATTGATTGATGAATATAAAAATTACACTGTGTATCCAAATATGTACGATATTTTTAATGCCTTAAAAAAAGTATCTTATGATGATGTTAAAGTTGTAATTTTGGGTCAAGATCCTTATCACGGGCAAGGACAAGCACACGGCTTTTCTTTTTCCGTAAAAAAAGGAATAAAAACGCCACCCTCTTTACAAAATATCTATAAAGAATTACACAGTGATTTAGGCTTATATATTCCTAACAATGGGAATTTAATGAAGTGGGCAAATCAAGGCGTTTTACTTTTAAATTCGACCTTAACAGTAAGAGCCCATCAAGCAAACTCCCATAAAGATTTGGGATGGTCAATTCTTACAGATAATATTATAAAAATATTAAATAAAAGAAGTAAGCCTATAGTATTTATTTTATGGGGTAAATTTGCCCAATCAAAAGAAGAATTAATAACAAGCGATAGACACCTAATAATAAAAAGTGCCCATCCCTCACCTTTTTCAGCTCACAGGGGTTTTTTTGGATCTAGACCTTTTTCAAAAACTAATGAATTTTTACAAAAAAATAATATCAAGCCAATTGATTGGCAAATAGAAAACCTAGACTTATAAGTCCAGGTTTTTTTTAATTAAAAATTTCATTATATTTAAAATATTTTCAACTGAAAAAATTCCATTTTCCATTATACTTATTAAATTATTATTTATTTTATAATAACCCTTATTTTCTACATTAAATTTGTTAACAGCAACAAAACCAGATGCATCTTTAGAAAGTTTTCCATATAAAACTATTAATTTTAAAATAATACTTTTGTTTTTATCCTAAAATTATAATTATAGCCCTGAAATAATGAATCATCCAGGTTAAGATTTGATTCAAACTCAATATTTGCTATATTTTTATCAATATAAGCCTTATCAAGATGGATTTTGTAATTATTTACTTTAAAAGATAGTTTATCATCTATAACTTCTTTAATATTTGAAATGGCTTCGGTTGCTATTAAATCATTTTTATTGTGGATTAAAATAGGCCAGGGATTATTCCTGTTTTTAATCTCGTCAGTTAACTTACTAATAACCTTATATCTTGATGGGTCATTTCTTTCTATGCCAAATCTTTTTTCAATATCTATTAACTTCATAGAATTAAATTCTATTAATTTTCTTTTTGCCTTTATAATTTTATAGATATCTTTATTTTCAGGAAAAACTGCTTTTTCATTATTTTTTATTAGTCTAATATTTAAAAATGGTAAATCAAAAACCTCTCCATTATATGTAATTAGTTTTCTATTCTTGATTTTTTCTTTATAAATTTTAAGCAATCTTATTTCTTCTTTATCATTTTTTGCAAAGTATTGGTCTATATAAAACTTATCCTTATTAAAATATATTAAACCTAAAACTACAAGACTATCTGTATTTGGATCAAGTCCAGTAGTTTCTATATCTAAGATACATTCGTCTTTTTTTAAATTTTTTCCATTAAAGGGGTATCTAACACATAACATGTTTGTATTATACCTTATATTTGATTTATTTTCTTTGTAATAATATAATAAATGAGTTAAAGGATGTGATAAAATGATATACTTAGATAATGCTGCTACAACAAGAATGTATGATGAAGTAATAGATATAGAAAAAGATTTTGAAAAAAAAATATTTCGCTAATCCATCAGCCCTACATAGCTTTGGTATGGATGTAGAAAATAAGGTAAAAGAAGCGAGAGAAATAGTTGCTTCTAATATAAATTCAAATTCCAATGAAATTTATTTTACAAAAGGTGCAACTGAGTCAAATAATATAATAATTAACTCATTTGCAAATGAAAAAAATAAGGCTCTAACAACAAAATTAGAACATTCATCAGTAATTGATGCTTTTGAAAATTCTAACTTCAAAAAAATAGGCTTTATTAATAATGATGAATTTGGTTTTCTTGACTTAAAAGATTTAGATGAAAAAATAGATAAAGAAACAAAACTTGTATCCATAATTTATGTACAAAATGAGATATCTACTATACAAAATATAAAAAAAATATCTGAAATAATAAAATCAAAAAACAAAGACATTTTATTTCACATTGATGCTACCCAAGCTTTGGGAAAAATCTCATGTGATGTAAAAGATTTGGGAGTAGATGCAATGAGTTTTTCATCTCATAAAATCCATGGACCAAAGGGGATAGGTGGACTATATATTAATAATTCATTTAAAAATAAGATAAAACCTCTATTATATGGGGGAAGACAAGAAATTTTTTCATCTGGAACTTTAAATGCTCCTGCCATTTATGCCTTTGCTAAAGCCTTGGAATTATCAAAAGAAAAAGAGGATTATTCTTACATAAGAGATTTAAATTTGTATTTAAGAAATAAAATATTGGATAGATTTCAAGGATATAAGATAAACTCACCGCTTGAAAATTCAAGTCCTTATATTTTAAATATTAGTTTTGAAAAAATAAAATCAGAAGTTTTACTCCATATGTTAGAAAGTGACAATATTTTTGTCTCAAGTGGATCAGCTTGTTCAAAAGGGAACAACAGTAGAATTTTATCTGCCTTAAATTTAGATGAAAAATACATTGATGGTGCTATAAGATTTTCATTTTCTCACGATATAAAAATAAGAGATTTAGATTTATTAGTTGAAAAATTATATGAATATATAGAAGATATAAGAAAGGTGTTTTAATGCAAGATTTACTTTCAGTTAGTTTTGGAGAACTATTTTTAAAAGGAAAAAATAGAAATAAATTCTTTAAAGCTGCAATAGATAATATTAAAAGAAATATAGAAAAAATTGGATACGACAATATGTATCTTGAAAGCTCTAAACTATATATAGAGGCTGATAAAAAAGATTTTAAAGCTCTAATAAAAGAAATAAAGAAAGTTTTTGGAATTATTTATATTTCGGAAATTAAAAGATGTGATAAAGATATAAAATCTATAGAAAATGCTTTAAAAGAAATACTTGATAATATGGATATAAAAAACAAATCTTTTAAGGTAATAACAAATAGAGTTGACAAATCTTTTAATATAAAATCTCCAGACTTATCTCAAATGATGGGTGCCTATATTTTAAAAAATTATGCCCAAAAAAATAATTTAAAAGTTGATGTTCATAATCCAGATTTTAAAATTTTTATAGACATAAAAAAATATGCCTACGTTTACGCTAATAGACATGAAGGTATTGGTGGACTTCCTTTAGGATCTAGTGGAAATGGTCTATTGCTATTATCTGGTGGAATAGATTCACCAGTAGCAGGTTTTATGATGGCAAAAAGAGGAATGAGAATTAACTGCCTACATTTTCATTCATATCCCTTTACATCAAAAAGAGCCCTACAAAAAGCAATAGATTTAGGTAAAATATTATCTCAATACACCGGCAAGATGAGAATATATTCGGTTAATATGGCAGAAATTTATAAATCTATTAATAAGAATTGTCATAGAAATCAAACTACAATTTTATCAAGAAGATTTATGATGAGAATTGCAGAAAAAATTTCTGAAAAAAACAATTACCATGCTCTAATAACAGGAGAAAGTTTAGGGCAAGTTGCAAGTCAAACTATAGAATCCATGACTGTAATTGAAGATGCAACAAAACTTCCAATATTTAAACCTCTAATTGCACTTGATAAAACAGAAATTATTGATAGAGCCTTATTTATCGGATCTTACGAAAAAAGTATAGAACCTTTTGATGATTGTTGCTCAATATTTGCTCCATCAAATCCAATTACAAAACCAAAACTAAAATATATTAAAGAAAGTGAAAGCAAATTAGATATAGAAGAGCTTGAAAATAAGGCAATAGAAAATATGGAAATATTTGATATATAGGTTGACAAAACAGATGATAATTGGTAATATATTAAGGTAAACCGCTCAGTATGGGTACTGATCACCTTGACTGGCGAGAATCTAAATAGGAGGTGTACTATGTACGCTATAATTAAGACAGGTGGAAAACAATATAAAGTATCAGAAGGCGATCTAGTTAGAGTTGAAAAACTTAATGCAGAAGTAGGAGAAAGTGTAAGCTTTGAAGATGTACTATTAGTAAAAAGCGATAGTGATCTAAAAGTTGGAACTCCAACAGTTGAAAATGCAAAAGTTGAAGCTACTGTAAAAGATCAAGCTAAAGATAAAAAAATCGTTGTGTTTAAATATAGACCTAAAAAAGCATCAAAAACTAAAAAAGGTCATAGACAACCATATACTTTAGTTGAAATTAACAATATTTCTTGTTAATGATTGATGTTACTTTATTAAAAAAAAAGAAAGTAGATTAGGATTTGCTATAAATGGTCATGCAAATTTTGATCGACATGGATATGATATAGTTTGTGCTGCAGTATCTATTCTATCTTATACAGCAGTAAATACATTGGATTATTATGATATAGAATTTGATTTTTCTGATGATGGTGAAAACATGAAAGTTTTACTAGAAAAGTCGAATGATAAATCAGATATAATTTTATGTGATTTTGAAATAGGTATTAAAACCTTACTTACAAACTATAGTGAATATGTTAATTTAAATTATAGGGAGGTTTAGGATGTTTTTAAACATTAACTTACAAAGATTTTCTAGTAAAAAAGGAGTTTCTTCTTCAAAAAACGGTAGAGATTCTAATTCAAAAAGACTAGGCGTTAAAAGAGCTGATGGACAAACAGTAAACGCTGGAACAATAATCGTTAGACAAAGAGGAACAAAGATTCACCCAGGCGAAAATGTAAAAAGGGGTGGAGATGACACATTATTTGCATCATGCAATGGTGTTGTAAAATTTGAAAGAAAAGGAAAAAATAGAAAACAAGTTTCTGTATATCCAAAGCAAGACATTGCTTAATAGAGAACTAGCTTGCCCACGGGCAAGCTTTTTTTGTAAAAGGAATTTCAATGATTGATAATGCAAAAATAGAACTTCAAGCGGGAAAAGGTGGAGATGGAGCCGTTGCTTTTAGACGTGAAAAATACGAACCTACAGGCGGTCCTGCAGGTGGCGATGGCGGAGATGGAGCAAGTATATATATAAAAGCTACAAACTCTCTTTCGACCCTTGAAGAGTTTAGATATAAAACAAAATACAAGGCCTCAAATGGTGAAGATGGAATGGGCAAAAAAAGATTTGGAAAAAAGGTGAGGATCTTTATTTGTTTGTGCCAGTTGGAACTATTATTAGAGAAAGTACAAGCGGGAAAATTATAAAAGATTTTAAGAAAAATGGGGAAGAATTTCTTATAGCAAAAGGAGGAAGAGGTGGAAAAGGTAATGTTCACTATAAATCCTCAACCAGACAAGCACCACGTTTTGCTCAAAAAGGAAAAGAAGGTCAAAAAATAACAGTAAATCTAGAGCTTAAAATATTAGCGGATGTTGGCCTTGTCGGATTGCCAAATGTTGGTAAATCAACATTAATCTCTGTAATTTCAAAAGCTAAACCAAAGATTGCAAATTATCATTTTACAACTCTTGATCCTAATCTTGGAGTTGTAAAAATCGATAAAGAAAGATCTTTTATTGTAGCAGATATACCTGGCCTAATTGAAGGCGCAAATGAAGGATTGGGTTTAGGACACGATTTTCTAAAACATGTACAAAGGTGTAAAATTTTAGTACATTTAGTAGATATATCTGGTTTTGAAGGTAGAGATCCTATTGAAGATTTTGAACTTATTAATAATGAGTTAAAATTATTCGATGAGAATTTAGCTGATAAATATCAAATAATTGCTTTGAATAAATCTGATCTAGATTCAAATGAAAATTATAAAAGATTTGAAGATAAATATTCTGATAAGTATAAGATTTTTAGAATTTCAGCAGCTACGACAAGTGGTATAAAAGAATTAATAGATGAGGTCAGCAATGTATTATATTCTTTTGATGATGAAAAATATATCCTAGATGAAGAAGTTGATGAGGACTATCTAGAAGAATTTTATGATATGTCTGTTGCAAGTGATGAATTAAACTTTGAAATAGAAGAAGGAATTTATGTATGCAGTGGATATAGGATCGATAAACTACTTGAAAAGGTAAATTTGGACGATTATGACAGCCGTATGTATTTCGAAAAAAATCTAAGAGATATGGGCGTTTTTGATAAATTTAAAGAAATGGGAATTCAAGAAGGAGATTTAGTAGCAATCGGCGATATAGTGTTTGACTATTACGAATAGGAGGAAAAATGATTACAGGTAAAGAAAGATCATATTTAAAATCTTTAGCTCACGATTTAAAGCCTATAATTAATATTGGAAAAAATTCATTGACTGATGAAGTTATAGAAGCAATTGATGAGGCTTTAGAGAAAAGAGAGCTTATAAAGATAAAAATTTTAAATAATAATTTAGATGATAATAACGAAATTGTAGACGAAGCAATTGAAAAACTTAATTGTGAATTTGTTTCTCATTTAGGTAATATTTTTACCATTTATAGGGAAAGCAAAAACAATAAAAAAATTAATTTATAATGAAAATAGGATTGTTTGGTGGTACATTTGATCCAATCCATATAGGACACCTTATTATAATGGAAAATGTGATCAACGCTATGAATTTGGATAAGATATATATTCTTCCAAATTCAAATCCACCACATAAATTACAAAACAAAAAAACAGACATAAACATTAGACTAAAGATGGTGAGAGAAGCTGTAAAAGATAATCATAAGATAGAAATAAATGATTACGATTATAGAAATAATAGTATTCACTACACTTATCAAACAATAGATTATTTTAAAAAAACATACCCTGACGATGAGTTTTATTTTATAATAGGAGAGGATTCATTTTTAGATATAAAAAAATGGAAGAATTATGAACAAATATTAAAAGAAAACTTGATTGTTTTTAAAAGATACAGCGAAATAAATTCTTCTTTATTATCGGAAATAAATGAAATAAAAAAGTATAATAAAAATATATACTTAATTGATAATATAGCTTTGGATATTTCATCAACTCTTATAAGATCTTTAGTAAAAGATAAAAAGAGTATTAAATATCTAGTAAATGATAAAGTTATTGAAATAATTAATAGGGAGAATTTATATGTTTGATTTTTCTAAGTACAAAGATAAGCTTAAAAATGATATAGGAGAGAAAAGATTTAATCATGTAATAAGGGTTAAAGATATGGCATTAAAACTTAATAATGGAATAGATGAAAAAAAAGTTGAAACGGCTGCTCTCTTACATGATTGTGCTAAATACAATGAAGAATATTTTTTAGAAAAATACAAGGATGATTGTGATTTTTCTAATGAAATTATCACAAATAAAGCAGTTGTTCATTCCTTTTTAGGACCAATAGTTGCTAAATACGAATATGGTATTAAAGATACAGAGATTTTAAATGCGATTAAATACCATACTACTGGAAGAGAAAATATGACTGACTTAGAAAAAATTATATTTTTAGCTGATGCATGCGAAGAAAAACGAGACTATAAAGGTGTTGAAAAATTAAGAGAATTAGCTTTTAAGAATCTAGATGATGCAGTTTTATTTAGTTTAGATGAAACTATTAAGTCACTTATAGATAGGAAAAATATAATTTTTCCTCTAACAATAAAAGCTAGAAATTATTTATTAAGGAAGAAAAATGGGTAAATTAGATATAATAGTTAAAACTTTAGAAGACAAGCAAGCCTACGATATAAAAGTGATTGATTTAGAAAATAAATCATCTGTTGCAGACTATTTTGTATTAGCAACAGGAAATTCTATAAATCAAAATAAAGCTTTGCTTGAATATATTGAAGAAAATCTAAAAAAAAGAAGGATTTGATGTTTTATCAGTTGAAGGATTAAGAGAAGGAAATTGGATACTCATGGATTGTGGAGATATAATTGTTCATATCTTTACATCAAACCAAAGAGAGTTTTATAATATTGAAGATTTATGGGAGTCATAAATTATAATTGATTGAGGTGTTTTATGGAAGCTGACAAAAAAGATAAGCTTATAATAGCTTTGATAATTGGAATTGTTATTATTTTGTCTAGAAATTTTGTAAATAACCAAAAAAAAGATGAACTTGTATTTGAAAATACAAGTTCATCAGTTTCTATTGAATCTAATCAATTAAGCAATAAAGAAACAAGAGAAAAAATAGAAAATAATAATGCAACTATGAAAGTACATATAAGCGGAGAGATTAACAAACCTGGTGTTTACGATATTAAAGATAACTACAGACTTGAAGACTTAGTTAATGATGCAGGTGGTCTTACAAATAATGCCGATATAAATAGAATTAATTTGGCAATGAAATTAGAAGATCAAATGCACATAATAATTCCAAATAAAAACAATCAAGAAAATAACCAAACACAAGATCAATTAGTCACACCTACTAATACAAATGAAAATAAAAAAATCAATATAAATAGTGCAGACAAGAACTCTCTTATGACACTACCAAACATAGGAGAGAAAAGGGCTGATGCTATAATTGAATATAGGCAAAAAAATAAATTTAATAAAATTGACGATATAAAAAATGTGTCTGGAATTGGGGATAAATATTTTGAAGCAATGAAAGATATGATAGTAATAGATTGAGGAGAAAATATGAAATTATCAACTAGAGGTAGGTATGGACTTAGGGCTATACATTATTTAGCAGAAAATGAAGATAATGGATATATTTCAGTTTCTGATATTTCTAATACTTTAAAGCTACCTGAAAATTACCTAGAACAATTAATAAGAATATTAAAAAAAAATAATTTGGTTATATCGGCTAGAGGAGCAAAGGGAGGATATAAGCTCTCTAGATCCGCTAGTGATATAACAGTTGGTGATGTTTTAAGAGCCTTAGAAGGAGAAATGACCTCAAGCCAATGTGTTGCTGATAGAAATAATTGCAATAATGAAGAGTGTGAAGCTTATTATGTTTTTGCAAAAATTGACGATGCTATTAACAATGCTGTTAATTCTATCACCATAAAAGATATGGTAAATGAAAAACTATAATTAGGAGAATTTTATGAGAAAACTTGGAATGAACGAACTAAGAAAAGAATATTTGAATTTTTTTGGATCAAAAAAAAATCATACAGTATTAAAATCTTTTTCACTAATACCTGAAGATGATGATTCTTTACTTTTAATAAATGCAGGTATGGCACCATTAAAAAAATATTTTACAGGCGAAAAGAAAATGAAAAACAACAGGGCTACCTCATCACAAAGATGTATTAGAACTGGTGATATTGAAAGAGTAGGAATAACAGAAAGACATGGAACTTTCTTTGAAATGCTTGGTAATTTTTCTTTTGGTGATTATTTTAAAAGAGAAGCTATACACTGGGCTTATGAGTTTTTAACAGAAAATCTTGAAATTAATAAGGACCTATTGTGGGTATCTGTATATGAAAATGATGATGAAGCATATAAAATTTGGAATGAAGAAATAGGACTTTCAAAAGATAGAATTTTAAGATTTGGAAAAGAAGATAATTTTTGGGAACTTGAAGTAGGACCATGTGGACCAGACTCTGAAATTTTTGTTGATAGAGGAGTAGAAAAGGCTATTGATGAAAATGATAATAAGCCAGGAAATGACGATTCAGATCGTTTTATGGAAGTGTGGAACCTAGTTTTCACCCAATTTAATAAAAATATAAATAAAGAATATACACCACTTCTCCATCCAAATATTGATACAGGTATGGGTCTTGAAAGAATGGCTATGGTATTGCAAAACAAAGATAATATTTTTGAAATAGATGTAAATCAAAATATTATAAGAGAAATAGAAGAATTATCAAATAAGAAATATAAAGAAAATAAAAAAGATGACATTTCAATAAGAGTGATAGCTGACCACGCTAAGGCAATGACCTTTATGGTATCAGATGGAATTCAACCATCTAATGAAAAAAGAGGTTATGTGCTAAGAAGACTCATAAGAAGAGCTTTTAGACATGGAAAATTATTAGGAATTGAAGGTGAATTTTTATCATCAGTAATTGATTGTGTTATTGATTCATATAAAGATGAGTATGATGAGTTAGTAGACAGGAAAGACAAAATTATAAGTGTAATTAAAAAAGAAGAAGCTAATTTCCAAAATACTATAGATAGTGGTCTAGATATTTTAAATGAATATATTAAAGATTTAAGGGATAAAAATAAAGATACTCTTGATGGAAAAGAAGCTTTTAAACTATATGATACCTATGGTTTTCCGCTTGATTTAACAAAAGAAATTCTTACAGAAAATAATTTGAAAGTAGATACAAAAGAATTCGATAAACAAATGGAAAATCAAAGAAATCTAGCAAGAAATGCAAGAAAATCAGATGCTGGTTGGTCTTTGGATTCAATAAACATTGATGAATTTGATAAGACTGAATTTGTTGGTTATGATGACTTAGAAGTAAAGGCTAATATAATAGGATTATTTGATGATAAAGAAAAAGTTAGCTTTATAAAAGAAGGCAATAAGGGTATAGTTATAAGTGATAAGACTTCTTTTTATGCTGAAGGTGGTGGACAAGTAGCTGACACTGGATTGGTTATTACTGATAGTGCAAAAGCTAAAGTCTATAATGTTCAAAAGAAAAATGAAATAATTATTCATTATGTGGAAGTTATTGATGGTGATTTAAACTTAGCTAAAGCTGACTTTATAGTTGATAAAGAAAGAAGACTTGATATCACCAGAAATCACACTGCAACACATTTGCTTGACCAAGCTTTAAGAAACATCTTAAATGAAGATGTAAAACAAGCAGGATCTTTGGTAGATGAAGAAAAACTTAGATTTGATTTTACCTATCCTAATGCTTTAAGCGATGATGAAATTAGAAAAATCGAAAATGAAATTAATGAAAAAATCAGACAACAATTAAAAGTTAAAAAAGAAATCATGCCATATAAAGAATCTGAAAAATTAGGAGCTATTGGCTTATTTGAAGATAAATATAAAGATATGGTAAGAGTAGTTTCTATTGATGACTATTCCATTGAATTATGTGGAGGTTGTCATGTTAATAATTCTTCTGAAGTATTAATGTTTAAAATTCTACAAGAATCTTCAGCTGCTTCTGGAATAAGAAGAATTGAAGCAATTACTGGTAGAAAAGTTTATGATTATCTTAATAGTAATTTAGGCTTAATTAATGTAGTTTCAAAAGTTTTAAAAACAAATCCTAAAAACATTTTATCAAAAGCTGAATCATTAAATGAAGAAATTAAAAATCTTAAATTAGATATTCAAAAATTAAAAGAATTTAATGAAAAAGATGTATACAAAGATATTGAAAATGAAGTCCAAGATGCTAATGGAATTAAACTACTAGTTCATAAATTTGAGAATGAAGATCTTGATACTCTAAGAAACTTTGAAGAAAGAATTAAAGAAAAATATAAGGATCTAATTGTTGTATTTGCTACTGTAAATAATGATAAGATTGTATTTACAGCTTCAGTTTCAGATTCGCTAACAAATCGTTATAATGCAGGAAAGATAGTTAAAGAAGTAAGTAAAATAACAGGTGGAAATGGCGGAGGAAAGAAAAACTTTGCTCAAGCAGGAGGTAAAGACATCTCTAAATTAGATGAAGCTCTAAAAAAAAGTCTATGAATTAATATAAGGAGAAATTATGTCAGACAAAAATTTCAACGAAACTATGCGATTTAATCCGCAAGATGAAAAGGAAGTTGATATAAGAGAAGTTTTAACAGAAGTATATAAGGCTCTAGAAGACAAAGGTTATAAACCTACAAATCAAATAATAGGATACCTAATTAGTGGAGATCCTACTTATATAACTGGTCATAACAATGCTAGAAAACTAATCAGACAAATTGATAGAGATACCATACTTGAAGAAATATTAAACTATTATATAAATGAGTAGAATAATGGGACTAGACTTGGGTGATAAAACAATAGGAGTTGCTATAAGTGATCCATTTTTTATCACAGCCCAAGCCTATTTAACAATAAAAAGAAAAAAACTAGTTTAGATATTAAGAAATTAGTAGATATAATAAAAGATAAAGAAGTTAATTTAATAATTATTGGTTTGCCAAAAAATATGAATAACACCTTAGGACCTCAAGCCATGAAGGTGATTTCTTTTGTTGATTTACTAAAAAAAGAAACTGATATTGATATTAAATACCAGGATGAAAGGATGACTACCATACAATCAGATAAAGTATTGATGGATATGAGTGTCAAGCGCGAAAATAGAAAAAAATATATAGACAAAATTGCCGCATCTTTTATTTTACAAACCTATTTAGATGGGAGAAGTAATGGATAAGATAATTTTAACCGATGATAATAATAGAGAAGTCGAATTTAATATAATAGATACATTCGGAGTAGACGACAAAGACTATGCAGCATTGGAACCTATAGATGAAGATTTTATATTGATTTTGGAAATGATAAAAGATAAAGATTCTATTAGTTTTAAAGCTATTAGTAATGATAGAGAGTTAGACGAAATAGTTAAAATATACGAGGATATGAAAGAAGATAGTAATGAACATTGAACAATTAAAAAAAGTATTTGAAAAAAATGGTCATAAATTTACTAAGCAAAGACAAATAATATTCAATGCTCTTAAAAATTCTAATTCAAAGCATTTAACACCAGAAGAACTTTTTTCCATAGTTCATAAAGATAATAAACAAGTTGGCATTGCAACAGTTTATAGAACATTAAATATTTTTGAAGACTTAGGAATAGTTAATAAACAAGAGTTTACAGATTCTGTAAACACCTACGAGTTAATAGGTCCAAAAGATGATCATCACGATCATTTAATTTGTACTAACTGTGGAAAAATTGTAGAAGAAAAAATATTGGATAATGATGAGCTAGCAAAAACGTTAAAAGATAAATATAATTTTGAGCTAGATTATTATTCTCTAAGAATTTATGGTATTTGCTCCGAATGTGAAGATAATTTAAGGAGTAAAAATGAGAACGCAAAATAAATTAAAAGTCATCCCATTGGGTGGACTTGGCGAAATAGGTAAAAACTGCACAGTTGTAGAATATAAAAATGAAATGATTATGATTGACTGTGGATTGACATTTCCTGATGAGGACATGCTAGGTGTAGATATAGTAATACCAGATTTTACTTATATTGAAGAAAACAAGGATAAATTAAAAGGGATTTTTATAACACATGGTCATGAAGATCATATAGGAGCTATAGCTTATCTTTTAAAATTAATAGATACAAATGTATATTGCTCTAAACTTACAAAAGGTCTATTAGAAAACAAGTTTAAAGAACATGGACTTAATCCAAATAGACTAAAGATGGTAAATGTAAATAATACAGTAAAAGTTGGTGATTTAAGCGCTGAATTTATTAGAGTAAGCCACTCAATTCCAGATTCATGTGCAATAGCTGTAAAATCTCCAATTGGTACAATTTTATTTACAGGCGATTTTAAAATGGATTTTACACCTATAGATGGAGAACCTACAGATATTCAAAAACTTGCTGCTCTTGGAAAAAAGGGACTATTGTGCCTATTTTCTGATTCAACAAATGTTGAAATTGAGGGCAGTTCAATGAGTGAGAAAAAAGTAGGTGAAACTTTTATAAATTTATTTGGTCAAGCACCAGGAAGAATTGTTGTTGCAACATTTGCATCTAACCTTCATAGGGTTCAACAGGTAATTTATGCTGCTGAGAAGTATAACAAAAAAGTTGCATTATCTGGAAGATCAATGCTTAACAACGTAAAAATAGCTTCTTCTTTAGGATATATTAAAATAAGATCGAATACAATAATTGATATAAAAAATCTAAAAGACTATTCTGATGATCAAATAGTTATACTATCTACAGGAACACAAGGCGAACCTTTATCAGCTCTAACAAGAATGGCAAATAATGAACACAAACAAGTTCATTTAAATTCTTCCGATACTGTTATTTTATCGTCTTCAGCAATACCTGGAAATGAAATGTCAATTAATAATACTATTAATAACTTAACTAAAATAGGTTGTAATATTATTTATAATTCATTAGCAAAAGTTCATGCTTCAGGACACGCTTGCCAAGAAGAGATAAAATTAATGCACCAACTTACAACACCAAAATATTTTATTCCTGCCCATGGTGAACCAAGACAATTAAAAAAACATAAAGAAATAGCAATAGATATGGGAATGAACGAAGATAATGTACTAGTAGGTCAAAATGGTGATATCTTTGAATTTACTAAAAGAGGTGCAAGAATAAATGGTAAGGTTCAAGCTGGTAATGTCTTAGTTGATGGTTCTGGAATTGGTGATGTTGGTAATATTGTTTTAAAAGATAGAAAACACTTATCAGAAGATGGTTTGTTAGTAGTAAGTTTGACTATAGAAAAACATACCCAAAAAGTTCTTTCTAATCCTGAAATAGTTTCTAGGGGATTCATCTATGTTAAAGAAAATCAAGATTTAATAGAAAATTCTAAAGATATTGTTATTAGAACAATGAAAAAATGTCAAAAGAAAGATATACATGCAATTAGTCAAATAAAATATCAAATTAGAGAATCACTTAAATCTTATATTTATAATCAAACTGGAAGAGATCCAATGATTTTACCAGTTCTTACAGAAGTAGAAAATAATGAATATTAATTATAATCATATAGTTGATTATTTAAATAATATTTATATCGATGAAGATTTTGTAGAATTAAGAAAATTTGGAATTGAAAATAATATTCCTATTATGAAGTTAGAAACTAAAGAATTTTTAAAAAGCTTGCTTATAATTAAAAAACCAAAAAATATTTTAGAAATAGGTTCTGCTATTGGCTATTCTTCTCTGCTTTTTTCAAAATATACAGGTGCAAATATAACTACAATAGAAAAAAAGTGAAAAAAATGTACGAAATAGCTAAATCTAATTTTAAAAAATATGGTAAAGATATAAATATAATAAATATGGATGCAAAAAAAGCCTTGAATAATATTAATCAAGGCTTTGATTTTGTCTTCATTGATGCAAACAAGTCACAATATAAATATTATTTTGATAAATCAATTAGTTTATTAAATAAAAATGGGATTATAGTTTGTGATAATATCCTTTTTAGGGGTGAAATCGCAAATGATAATATTGTAGATAAAAGAGATATTACTATAGTTAAAAATTTGAGAAAATTTTTATCTTATATTACAGATTTAGACGAATATATTACTAGCATAATACCAATAGGCGATGGTATTAGTTTAAGTACAAGGAGAATTGATGAGAGATAAAGTTGAATTATTAGCACCAGCAGGTGATATGGAAAGACTAAAAACTGCAATTAAATTTGGAGCAGATGCTGTATATTTGGCAGGAAATAATTTTGGTCTTAGGAAAAATTCTAAAAATTTTGATGAAAATGAACTAAAAGAAGCAGTAGATTATGCTCATAAAAATAATGTTAGGTGTCATGTAACTATGAATATAGTACCACATGACAAAGATTTAGAAGGCATAATTGATTATATTAAATATTTAGAAAAAATAGGAGTAGATGCCTTAATTATTTCTGATCCTGGAATATTTAATATAGCAAAAGAAAACTCAAATATTGACCTTCATATTTCAACTCAAGCCTCTGTTACAAATTCACATACTATTAATTTTTGGTATAAACTTGGAGCTAAAAGAGTTATTCTTGCAAGAGAATTATCGCTTGAAGAGATAATTGAAATTAGAAAAAATGTTCCAAAAGATTTAGAAATTGAATGCTTTATTCATGGAGCTATGTGCATATCATATTCTGGTAGGTGTCTTTTAAGCAATTACATGACAGGAAGGGATGCAAACAGAGGAGATTGTGCTCATGCATGTAGGTGGAAGTATTCTATTCAAGAAGAAAAAAGACCTGGTGAGTATTATCCAATAGGTGAAGATGAAAATGGAACCTTTATAATGAATTCAAAAGATCTTTGCCTTATTGATGAAATTGATAAGCTAATAGAAGCAGGAATAAATTCTTTTAAAATTGAAGGAAGAATGAAAACTGTATTTTATGTTGCTACAGTTATCAGAAGCTATAGACAAGCCATCGATGCTTATTATAATGATTCTTTTGATGAAAAAGTAGCTAAAAAATATTTAGATGAAATAAAAAAAGCTAGTCATAGACATTTTACAAAGGGATTTTTCTATAAAAAGGCTGACTCAGATTCACAAATTTATGAAAATTCATCATATATTAGGGGATATGATTTTATAGCTGTTGTTTTAGATTATGATAAAGAAAACAAAATTGCAAAGCTTGAAGAAAGAAACAAATTTATTCTAGGAGATGAAGTAGAAATTTTTGGAAATAGTCCTGAATTTATTAAATTTAAAATTGATAATATGAAAGATTCAAATGGTTCAGATATAGAAGTAGCAAATAAAGCTAAGCAAATTGTTTATATAAAAATTGACCATGAACTTGAAAAAGGCGATATGGTTAGACGTAAAATTAAAGAAGATTAATATATTATCCTGTAATATAATAGGTATAATAATGAAACATAAAAAATTATTCGGAGAATTAATTGTTAAATAATAAAGGTTTTGATTTGTGGGCTGATAATTATGATAAAAGTGTCGAAATTTCTGATAATGAAGGCTCCTATCCGTTTGCAGGATATGATAATATAATACATGAAATCTATAAGGATATATTAAATAATTTTTATGATAATATTTTGGATATAGGATTTGGCACGGGAAACTTAATATCAAAATTATATGAATCTGGCTGTAAAATTTATGGACAAGATTTTTCTAAAAAAATGATAGTAATATCTAAAGAAAAAATGCCTGATGCTAAGCTTTATTATGGAGATTTTTCTAAAGGATTAGTTGAGCCATTATTGGAAAATAAATATAATGCAATAATTGCCACATACTCACTTCATCATCTTACTGATAAGAATAAAATTATATTATTGAAAAATTTACAAAAACAGTTAGCAAAAGGTGGATGCATATATATTGGAGACATTATGTTTTTAACTCGTAATGAACATAATAAATGTATGATAAAAACTAAAGATGATTGGGATAAAGATGAAATATATATTGTTATTAATGAGCTTAAATCATATTTTCCAGAAATGAAATTTAAAAAAGTTTCTGAATGTTCGGGAATAATTACTATAAAAAATAAGTAGATTTCTAGTTTAATTAACTATATTAAAAAATCTATTAAATATATATTAAAACAAATAAAAAAGGCTGTAATTATTTTACAGCCTAAAATTATAATTATTTATCTTTTGAAGGATTTTCAGATATATCTGTTCTAGTTCTTCTAGCTTCTGCACCAACATTTGAGTTTTCATCAGCTTCGTCAGATATACTTCTTAAATTTTCTTGATCAGCATGATCTTTTTTATCTAAAGATTCGCCACCTTCATTTTTATTAGCTTCTCTAGTTTTTTTGTCGAGTTCTTTGTCTCCTCTGTATTGATTTTCATTTGTAATATTTTTTTCGTCAGACATTTTTTACTCCTTTTTAATTTAAAAATTAGAATCTAATTTTATTATACCCTTTTGTCTTTAAATTAACCAATTTTATTATTAACAAATTTTTTAAAAATATTAAAAAGAATTTACATTTTAAATTATATGATAATATGGTAAAATAAGTTGTACAAATAGATAGGAGTGTTTATGACAAAAAAAATTCTTAAAATAAAAACAAATAATAATTTGCCAGAATATAAAACAAAGTATTCAGCAGGTATGGATATATATTCCTCAAATAAAAATGATATTATAATAAAACCAGGAGAGATAGCAAAAATTGAAACAGGATTGCATATTGAAATTCCTGAAAGATATTTTGCTGCTATTTATCCTAGGTCTTCAACAGGTGTTAAAAGACAATTAATGCTTGCTAATTCAACTGGAATTATTGATAGTGATTATAGGGGAGAAATAAAATTATTCTTTTATAATTTTGGAAATGATTGCCAAACTATAAAAAACGGTGAGAGACTTGCCCAAATGGTTATCCAACCTTATGAAAAAGTACAAATAGAAAGAGTTGATGAACTTTGTGAAAGTGAAAGAGGAGAAGGTGGAATCGGTTCAACCGGAAAATAATGAGGAGACGTAAAAATAATAATACATTCTTAAAATTATATAGAAAAAATAAATATAATCTAATTTTATTGGTTTTTGTAATAGTTATTGGCCTTTTTTTATTCTCTAAAGCTTTAGATTTTTTATCAAATAGAAATCTATCTTCATATGATAATGAAATAATTGTCGTAAAAAATAATGATAATGAGATTGATTCCTTAAGTCTTAAAGAATTAAGAAAATTAGGAGCAACTGAAAGTAAAGTTACATTAGAAAATGGTGAAGAATTTACTTTGACAGGTGTAGCTATAGAAAAAATACTAAAAAAAGAAAAAATTAATCCTAATCTTAATAATGTAATTGAATTTTCAGACCAAAAAGGGAACAAAACAAGTTTGAGTATGGAAACTGCCTTAGAGGTAAATAGGGTTATATTAGTATATAAAATTGATTCTAAACCTAATATTGAATATAATAAAAAATTGGGTGTTTTATTTGCTTTAGATAAACAAGATAAAGATTCAGGTAAATGGATTAGAAATATACAAACAATTAATATTAAATAACTCATGGTTTTTCATGGGTTATTTTTTTAACTTTATATCTTTCTATAATATTTTTAAATTCGTAGATACAAGTTTATTATAATATTATGATTTCATAAAGTTAGTGAAAATATTTAATTAAAGAAAATTTTAATAATATTAAAATTTATAAGCTCCTTAAACAAATTACTTGATGAATAATAATTTAATCAAGACTTAATACCAGCCAGTAGACTAGATATTATAGAAATAAGAAGATATATCCTTTTACAAATGTTTTTTTAAAAAAATATATATAAGGGATTGACAATCAAGTATTATGTATACAATAATTTTGTAGTAAGAACTTAGATAAAAGCAAAATAACTTTTGCATATTTTTTTGAATTTAAATTTTAAGCAAGAGTTCTAAATTACTATATTTATGGTACAATATAAGATGTTAAGTGTAGATTTTAAGGATGTGATTATATGGACCAAGAGTTTAAATATGAAAAATTAACGCCTATGTTAAGGCATTATGTAGATGTAAAAAATGATTTTAAGGATTCTTTGCTTCTTTATAGGGTCGGGGATTTTTATGAGGCTTTTTTTACTGATGCTATAACTATCAGCAAGACCTTACAGCTTGCTTTAACAGGAAAAGAATGTGGTCATGATAAAAGAGCTCCTATGTGTGGAGTTCCTCATCATGTAATTGATACTTACATTAATAAATTAGTCAAGAATGGATATAAAGTTGCTCTTTGTGATCAAGTTGAAGATCCTAAAAAAGCAAAGGGTTTGGTTAAAAGAGCTATTACTAGGGTTATTAGTCCAGGTACTGTTGTAGATTTAGAATCTTTGGATAAGAAAGATAATAATTTTCTATTGTCAATTTTTGAGAGTAAGTTTGGTATAGGGGCATGTTTTGCTGACATATCTACTGGAAAATTGATGACTTTTGAAATAAAAAGTGATAAAGATTCTAGTGCAAATAAATTAATAAATGAGATTGAAAAAATATCTCCATCCGAAATTATTATAAATTCTAATTTTACAAATAAAAAAGTCTTGGATTATTTAGACCTAAATAAGGAAACATTAATAAATAAGATTGATGAAACAGATAACTATAAGTCTTTAAGTAAAAATGTATTTAATCATTTAGGTGGGAGAAATTTTGAAAAAGTTAAAAACTTAAGAATATCCTTAATAGCTATTTCAAATTTACTTGATTATATTTATAGATATCATAAAAATAATCTAGCTCATTTAAATGAGATTGAAATTCTTGAAATTTCTTCTTATATGCAACTTGATGCTAATACAAGAAGAAATTTAGAACTTCATACTAATATAGATAAAAAAGGTAAGGAAAATTCTTTATTCAAATTAATTGATAAGGCTGATACAGTTATGGGTTCAAGACTTTTAAATGAATGGCTTGAAAGACCTTTAATTGATAAAGAAAAAATAGAAAAAAGATTAGATTTAGTTGAATATTTTTATTTGAATACTGATATATCTCATAAGATTACTTTTTATCTTGATGATATATATGATCTGGAAAGAATTATTGGAAAAATTTCTTATCAAAGAGCTAATGCTAGAGATTTCATTTCCTTAAAAACTTCATTAAGAAATATCCCAGAATTTAAGAAATATCTTTCTAAATTAGATAATAAAGATATAGTAAGTTTTTCTAAAAACATACCTGATGTCTCAAATATTTATGAAATTTTAGATAAGTCTATAATTAATGATCCACCTATTGTAATTACTGAAGGTGGAATTATAAAAGAAGGATTTAATGATGACCTAGATAAGTTAAAAGAGTCATCAATATCTGCTGAAAAAGACTTAATAAATTATGAAAAAGATGAGAAAGAAAAAACAGGAATTAGTAAGTTAAAAATAAATTATAATAAAAATAATGGATATTCAATTGAAGTAACAAAGGCAAATACACACCTTGTTCCAGATTATTATATAAGAAAACAAACCTTAAAAAACCAGGAAAGATATACTACAGAAAAGCTTGAAGAACTATCAAATTTAATTCTTGGCTCCAGTGATAAGATTAATGAATTAGAATATAAAATCTTTGGAGAAATTCGTGAATTTATTTTAGATAATACCAAAAAACTTCAATACTTGTCTAAACTAATTTCGATAATAGACTCATTAAACTCCCTTGCAAAACTTGCTATAGAAAATAATTATAAGAAACCTATAATTACCAATGATAATACTATAAAAATTAAAGATGGAAGACATCCTGTAATTGAAAAGAATTTAAAGGAAAATGAATTTATAGCAAATGATACAGATATTGGTGAGGATAATAATTTAATTCAAATTATTACAGGACCAAATATGGCTGGAAAGTCAACTTATATGAGACAGATGGCAATTATTATTATTCTAGCTCAAATGGGATCTTTTGTCCCTTGTCAAAGTGCAAGTATTTCGGTTTGTGATAAGGTATTTACAAGAATTGGAGCGAGCGATAATATTTCAAAAGGTGAATCAACATTTATGCTCGAAATGAATGAAGTTAGTAATATTTTAAAAAATTCTACAGAAAATTCCTTTATAATATTAGATGAAGTTGGTAGGGGAACAAGCTCTGATGATGGTTTATCTATTGCTATGAGTCTTGTTGATTATTTAAGTAAGAAAAAAAGAGCAAAAACTGTCTTTGCTACACATTTTCATGAGCTTACCATACTTGAAAATAAGCTTGATAATGTAGTTAATCTAAAGATAGATATTTTGGAAGAAGATAATAACTTGGTATTTTTAAGAAAAATATCCAAAGGTAAAACTGATAGGTCTTATGGTATTGAGGTTGCAAAACTATCAGGTTTACCAGATGAACTTATTGAAAACGCTAAAATTTTTATGGATAAACTAGATGAAGATGACAGGGTATTTAAAAATAGCACAAATATTGTAAATAATACTATTGACGATATATATAAGATAAAGGTGGATAAGTTAAAAGAAAATATTGATTCTATAAATATTAATGAGCTTACACCTCTTGAAGCTATAAATGTTTTAAGCAAGCTTATTGAAAATATTAAGGAGATATGATGAAAATCATAGAATTAGATGAAAAAACTATCGAACAAATTGCAGCAGGAGAAGTCATAGAATCTCCTGTTTCTATTATTAAAGAGTTAGTTGAAAACTCAATTGATGCAGATGCAAAAAATATAATAGTTGAAATAAAAAATGGCGGGAAATCATATATTAGAGTTACAGATGATGGTGTCGGAATTGAAGAAGATGATTTTATACGTGCTTTTAAAAGACATGCTACTTCAAAAATTAAAGATTTTTCAGACCTTTATAGGATATTTTCTTTAGGTTTTAGGGGAGAAGCCCTTTCATCAATTATTTCTTGTGCTGATGTTAAGGCTGTTTCTAAAACATCAAATCAAGAAATAGGTAAAAAATTAGAATTTAAAAATGGAAAAATTGGATCCAAAAGTTCTATTGCAACAAATAATGGAACAAGTATAGAAGTATTTAATTTATTTTCAAATCTTCCAGTTAGAAGAAAGTTTTTGGGTTCTGATATAAATGAATCGAATAAAATTTCAAAAATTATCCAAGCTCTAGCCTTAGGTTATGAGAATGTTTCTTTGAAATTTATTAAAGATAATAGATTAGTTTTTCAAACATTGGAAAATGATAGCTTAAAAGATAAAATTATAAATCTTATCGATGAAAATCTAAAGGATAATATTTTAAAAATAAAGGCTAAAAATTCTTTATATAACATTAGTGGTTATATTTCAAATACAAATTATTATAGGGGAAATAGGTCTTTTCAATATATTTTTGTCAATAATAGGTTGATTGAAAATAATAATATAAGTAAGGCTGTTGAAAGTAAATATAAATCATCAATTCCAAACCAAAGATATCCTGCTTTTTTCTTATTTATTAAAACAGATACAAATAATATTGATGTAAATATTCACCCCAATAAAAAAGAAATTAAATTTACCTATGAAGATAATCTAATAGAACTTTTAGAAGATAATGTATCAAAAGTATTATATGAGAATTCTGATTTTAAAAAAGTAAAAGTGCCAGAGGATCAAAAGGAAGAATTAAACTTTTACGATGACTATGCTGAGGTATTAAACTTATATAATAAGGTAAATGAAGAAAAAAATTCTTACGAGAAAGAGAATATTGATGATAAAAGTATTAGTGATACCCATGATGATTTTTTTGAAGTAGAAGAGCTAAATTTCATAGAAAAAGAAGAAAAAAAGAAAGTCTCCAAAGAATTAGAAGATAAGAGAAACAAAAATTTCATTGATACTAAAAATTTGTTATATAAGACTAGTATCTTTAATCGTTATTCTTTATTTATTAATTTAGATAAAATCCTCTTATTAGACCATAGAAGAGCAGATCAAAGGATAAAATTTGACGAATTTATTGAAAATTTTAAAAAAAATCAGATGAATTCACAGCAATTATTAGAAGCTAAAATTATAAAAGTTAGTCTCGAAGAATATAATAAGTATATAGAAAAAAAAGATGTTTTTAAAAAACTAGGATTTGAAATAGATACTTTTTCCTTTGATAAATTAATAATAAGATCAGTACCTATTGTCTTTGATAATCCTGAAAATCTTGAGTTTTTCTATAATCTATTAGATATTGATGATTCAAAAGAAGATTTATTTAAAGAAAAACTTTCTTCTTTAATAAATAAGAATACCTTTAGAAAAGGTGATAAAATTGATGAATCAGAGGCATATGCTACTATAGATAAATTAAATAAATCTGAAAATCCATATAAAACATACGATGGTAAGCCTACTATAATTGCAATAGAGGAAAATGAATTGGAGAAATATTTTGACAGATAGAGTTTTGATTATAACAGGTCCTACAGCAAGTGGTAAAAGTGATATAGCAATAAATTTAGCAAAAGAATTTGATGGTGAAATTATTTCTGCCGATAGCCAACAAATATATAAGGAAATGGATATTGGTACAAATAAAATTAAATCAATTGAGATGGGTGGTATCAAACATTATGGCCTGGATTTAAAATACCCTGACCAAGACTATTCAGTAAGTGAATTTAAAGATTTAGCAAGGGATTTGATCAAGAATATAAATTCAAGGGATAAACTCCCTATAATTGCTGGTGGAACTGGATTTTATATAGATTCTATAATTTTTGATATGAATTATGGAACATATAAAAAAGATGAGAATTTGAGAAAAAAATTAGAAAATGAAGCAAAAACTTATGGGAATGGTTATATTTATGAAAAATTATTAAAAATTGATCCAGTAGCAGCAGAGAAATACCATCCAAACGAAGTTCAAAGAATAGTAAGAGCTATAGAAACTTATGAACTAAGTGGAAAAAAGCCTAGCCAAATAAGAAAAGGTGAAAAAAAAGCTGAATAAAGAAATCAATCCCTTATTATTTTTTATAAACTATGATGACAGAGCGATTCTTTATGAAAAAATCAACAAAAGAGTTGACTTAATGTTTGATCAAGGATTAGAAAAGGAATTTAGAGATGTAGTTAAAAAATATTCTTTGAGTAAAAATTCTAAATCTCTTCAAGCAATAGGTTACAAAGAATTTTTCCCTTATATTGAAGGAGAATACTCAAAAGAAATTTTATTAGATGAAATCAAAAAAAATACTAGGCGTTATGCAAAAAGGCAAATAACATGGATGAAAAAATACTTAGCTTATGATTTCTCTTATCCTATTTATAGGGATAAGTTTTCAGATGAAGAAAATTTGTCGTATATTAAAAAATTAACAAAGGAGACTTATGATTTATAATAAATTTTATAATATAGATGAAAATATTGAAAAATATGTAGAAAAAATTGATATAAGTTTAGAAAAAAGATTTAAAAAACTTGATAAAGTTAGTGAATACAACCAAATTAAGGTTTTAAAAGCTTTTAATGAAAATAATCTATCAAGTATACATTTTAATTCTGCAACTGGTTATGGATATGCAGATATAGGTAGAGAGGTTGTAGAATCAATTTTTTCATCAATTTTTAAGTCAGAGGATTCTTTAGTTAGGCCGAATATAGTTTCTGGAACTCATGCCATTTCCTTAGTTTTATTTTCTCTTTTGAATTATGGTGATAAAATACTATCAATTAATGGAGATCCTTATGATACTTTACAGCAAGTTATAGGTATCGAAGGAAATAAAAAAGGTAATTTAATATCTAAGGGTATTAAATATGACAAAATAGACTTAAAAAATGATCAAGAGATCCAATACGACAAAATTAAAGAAAAACTAAAAAGTGATACAAAGCTAGTTATGATCCAAAGATCTACTGGATATACAAATAGGAGAGCTTTTAGTATAGAAGAAATTCAAAAAGCTATTAAAGCTATTCGTGAGGTAAATAAAGATGTAATTATATTTGTAGATAACTGCTATGGAGAATTTACTGAGACTAAAGAACCTATAGAAATTGGTGCAGATATTATTGCTGGATCATTAATAAAAAATCTCGGTGGGGGAATTGCTCTTACTGGTGGTTATATTTCTGGAAAAAAACATTTGGTAGAATACTGCTCTAATACATTGACAGCACCAGGAATAGGTAAAGATGAGGGGCTAAGTTTTGGAACTACAAGAGGTGTTTTACAAGGTCTATACTATTCAAGCAAAACAACAATAGAATCTATTAAGGTAGCCTTATTATTTGCTCAAGCTTTTGATAATTTAGGTTTTGAAATAATTCCAACAATGGATGACCCAAGAAGTGATATAGTTCAAGCTATAAAATTAAAATCTAGTGAGAGGCTGGAATTATTTGCTAAGGCAATACAAGAATCCTGTAGTGTTGATTGTAATCTAACACCAATTGCTGATGATATGCCTGGATATGAAGATAAGGTAATAATGTCATCAGGCGGCTTTGTGGAAGGAGCTACTTCAGAATTATCTTGTGATGGACCTCTTAGAAAGCCGTATACAGTCTATCTTCAAGGTGGATTGAATAAATTTCATGGGAAGTTAGCCCTAATGAAAGTTCTTGAAAAATATATGGATAATAAGATTTTAGACCAAAAGTCTTTAAAAATAAATTCTTAAATATAAGCTCCAAAATTGGGGCTTATATTTTTAAGTTTGATAAAGGATTTTTATTTACAGCTCTTTTTAAATCTTCATTATCCAAGTGAGTGTAAATTTGTGTAGTTGATACACTTTCATGACCTAAAACATCTTTCAAAGCTCTTATATCAACATTTCCATATTTATACATAAGAGTTGCTGCTGTATGTCTTAATTTGTGAGTAGAATAGACTCTTGTATCAAATCCTGCCTTTTTCAAATATTTATCAACGGTAGATTGAACAGCCCTATTAGATATCCTTTTTTTTCTTGTTGAAATAAATAGGGCATTAATTTTAATATCTTTTAAATAATTTTTTCTAATCATAATGTAATTATCGATTAAATCTATGCAATTTTTGGTTAGATATATGGTTCTTTCTTTATTTCCTTTACCAATTATTGTAAAATGATCATCTTTAATATCATTTAAATCAACACTAACAAGCTCTGATAAACGCATGCCAGTTGTAAGAAAGGTAAAAACAATTGCCATATCTCTATTTCTTAAAAACTCATTTTTTTCCTCATTTATTGTTTCTAGTAAGAGTTCAGTTTCGCTCAAAGTGAGATAAACTGGTTGTCTTTTTTGAATTTTTGGATTTCTCAATTTTTCTGTTATATTATTATCAATCATTTCAATCTCTTGGTGCAAATACTTATAAAATGACCTTAAAGCAGAAATTTTTCTAGATCTTGTAGAAGCATTATCATTTAATTCGTTATCTAAATATGATATGTAAGAATACATATCTTGAATATTAATATCACTTATAAAAGATTTATTAAATATTTTATTGATGTTGATATTTTCATCTTCAATATCCTTATTTAAATTTTGCTTATCATTATAATATACTTTTCTTAAAATCTGATAATAAATAAAGTTGATAAGATCGTATCGATACTCGCTGATAGTTTTTTCCGATAAGGCTCTGATTGATTTTAAATAAGATAAGTAATCATCTAAAATTAATGGTGTTGAAATATTCATAAAATCTCCTAACTAACTTAACTACGATTAATTTTAACATAAAAAGAAAAAATATCAATTATTGCACAAAATTATTATTTTGTGCAATAATTCTTCCGTTAATATATCACTCCCCAAGACTATATTCTTATCCTAGCTTTAATTTTATAAAATAAGTAACATTAAGTCTTTTTGTAAATTTAAATAAGAAAACTGATAAAATTTGTAAAACTCTACTCCATTATTAATCGAATCTCAAAAATCAATAATTTTATAAGGCTCTAATTTGCGATTTAAGCGATTTTATATTTTCACTAATGCAATTGTATTAATCAAAATTATTTAATTTTTTATATTAATTTATAATAAAAAAATCGCATGCTATATTTCACGCATACGATTTATAAAGTCTTATCTTGCTCCAACTAACCTATAATATCTAACAGGATATTTAGTATCTCCCATTCTACCTTTTCTTTGAGTTATTGAAACTCCATAATCTGCATAGTTACAGTGAATGATTCTATTTCTATCTAGGATGAATCCTGTATGGCCGCCTGCACCAAGTGATTTTCCAGGTACTCCAGCTACAAATATATCACCATATCTAATTTCATTTTCAGATATTTGTTTTAAAATTTGTCCTCTTCTACCTAATTCAAATAATGTTTCAGTATTTCCATTAGGAGTATTTTTAGAAATAAAACCACCATGTTTCATAGCTCTATAAACAGCAGAAGAACAGTCAGCATAGCCTATTTGATTTCTCTTTTGCCAATCCATACTATATTTATAGTGGAAGTTCATAGCTTGTTTCATCCATCCAATAGCTACATCCAAATCTCTTACTGGAGTATAATTACTAGATACTAAGTATCCTTTACCAGTATTATCGAAAGAATATAGTTGTTTGTTTACATAAACTTTGTAGCCTTTTGAAATTCCATTATAGGTAAGGTGGTAATAATGGTTACCAATTTTGTGAATACCATATAATACACTACCGTTTGAATTTGTTCTAAAATCTTTACCGGCAACATTTACCCATGCATTTCTAGCTAATTGAACTGTATTATTACTAAATTTATTATAAGCTTTACCATTACTTAAATATGAAGTTAAAATTTTAACTTCAGGTTTTCTCGTTAAATCTAAAGATTTAACTATTTTACCATTTGAATCAGTTGAATATTCATAATTTCCTATAACTGTTCTAGTATTAGATCTTTTATTTATTGCTCCGCTACTGTCAGAGGCATAAATATAATTATTTTCCTTAAAAATTTTGTTTTTTCTAATTTTCCTAGTACAGAATCAAATGAATAACATTTATTTTCAATTACAAATATTCCTTTATTAAGCTTACCTTGGCTATCGGTATGATAGTCATCACTATTAGCTCTTATCCATCTATTTATAATAGGTGACATAATTCCATTTGATTTAATAATATAAGCGCCAATATTTGTGATGATTTTTGTATTTGTTTTTAATTTTCCACCATTTGTAAAATAATATTTATTGGATCCAATTTTATATATTCCATCACCAATAAAGTTTCCATTTGGATCGGTATAATATCTGTCATTACCTTTGTTTACCCAGGAATTTTTAGGATATGATTTTTTTGCTAGTCTAGAATAAGTGGAAGCAGAGGTTTGGCTTTGCTTATATTTAGGTAAAACATTTTTATCTATAACATTTAGTACAGAGCTAACATAATTATGTGCTGTAGCATATCCTGCATTTTTTATTCTTTGTACTTGTTCTTTATAGTCTTTTGCACTACTTACTCCGTATCTTGAATAATAAGGACCACTTAATAATTGTAAGTATTGTCTAATACTTTCTTCATAGGTGTTAAATCTTCTAAACTCGGCCTTAACTTTTACATATTTACCATTTATATATTCATAAGTATCGTAAAGATCACCTTTTCCTTGACCTTTTTCATTATTAGGTACTTTTACTCCAAAAATATTCTTACTTTGTTTAGAAAGTTTTGATTGTCCCCAGCCTGACTCAAGTATAGCTTGTCCCATCATTACTTCTGGGTAAATGTTATATTGTTTTGCTAATTCAGCATGGCTTTGTAGCATTGTCAAAAATTCATCTTTTGTATTATAAGTATTTATATAATTGTTTGCTGAGCGATAAGATCTAGATTGATAACTAGAGACACTTCTAAAACTTGCAGGATTTACTTCAGGAGAAAGATCAAGTTCATTCTCATCGTTATTTTCTTTTTGATTAGAATTATCGTCTTCAACTTTATCAATATTTGTTGATTCAACCTCATTGGAGATATTATTACTATTTATTTCTGAGGTTTTATTATCTAGATTAGAATCCTTTTTATAACTATCATCTTCTTCAGTTTTATTAATAGAATTTTCACTAAGATTAGAATTAACACTTTCTTGAGTATTTTCGTTATTCAAATCCTCATTTGTTTTAGAATTACTTTCTTCAGCTTCTTCTAATTTTTGATCCTTACTATTATTACCCTTATTAACTTGTTCTTTATTTTCTGAATACTTTTCATATACTTCATAAACCTTATCTTGGTATTCTGAATCATCAGCCAAAGAAATACTACTAGTGGCAATAGTAGTTGTTAAGGCTATGAAAGATGAAAGTATAAATTTAGATTTTTTTATTGTCATATAT
This sequence comes from Anaerococcus hydrogenalis DSM 7454, assembly GCF_000173355.1. GTDB lineage: Bacteria > Bacillota > Clostridia > Tissierellales > Peptoniphilaceae > Anaerococcus > Anaerococcus hydrogenalis. Next base: position 111,970 of record NZ_ABXA01000019.1, on the reverse strand, counting down.
ATCCTTTCAAAATAAAAATATTAGCTAATAAATTAAATTATTAGCTAAATGATTTTATTATTTTCTTTTTTTACCTGCAAATAAAGCTAAACTTGAAGAACCTAATGTAAGAAGTACAGATGATAATGAACCTACTCCTGTTTGAACGTTATCTGTGTTTGATTTGATAACTGTTTTTTGAGATAGCTTATTAGATTTTTCATTAGAAACTACTTTTTTATCATCATTTTTTACTACATTTGTTTCTTTTACTATTTTTTTCTTTAATACATTTATTTGTATATCATTTAAAGCAGATTTAACTTCAGCTAGGTCTTTATCTTTTAAATCACCTTTAAGTAAAAATGCTTCTAAGTTTGTTATTTTTGCCTTTGCAGCCTTTACAGATTCATCACTCCAAGTTCCATCATTAACTAAAGCTTTGATATTATTTATTTCACCAGCTATTTCACTTTTTAATTTTTTAGAATTTTGATCGTCACCTTGTCCTGGAACAGTTTGAACTTCTGTTTTATTTTGAATGCTTTTAGAAGTATTGTTTGTTTGTGAGTTAGTATTTTTATTCTCATCTTTAGTTTTAGGATTATTTTCTGGTTTTTTATTTTCGTTTTGTTTATCTTCTTCCTTATCAGATTGTGAAGGTTTAATCACAGTATTACCTTGATTATTATCTTCAGATTTAGAATTATCTTCTGTTTTCTCAGCCTCTTTTTGTTTTTCTTCTTTTTGATCCGTTTTAGAAGCTTGAGACTCAGAGTTTTCAGCTTGGTTTTCTTTATTATTACCTTTATTTATATTATTTTGTTTTTCTTCATCTTTATTATTAGAATCCTCATGAGGATCTATAGGTTCTACGTTAGTTGTTTCTTCTGCTTGTTTTTCAGCTATATTTTTATTAGAAGTATTTAACTCAGAATTACTTTTATTTGTTTCTTGAGTATTTTCTATACCTTTATTATTTGCACCTAAATTTTCTAATGCCTTAGTAATTGAATTATGTTCTTCTGATTTTGTTTCTGATGGATCGACAATAGCATTTTTTACTTCATTTATATTTTTTTCGGAATCAGCATTTGAATTACCAATATAGCATCCACTCGCTAAAAGTAAAACCAAGGCCCCGCTTGTAATTTTTGTAATGTTCTTGTTTTTATTTTGTTTCATATTTTCACTCCTCAGTATCGTTATTATTGCTTATATATGTTAATTATATAAATTAAATCTGATAATGTCAAGGCTTTGATTAGTATTTTCATTTATAATAAACAGAAATAAATTTGACACTTTTTTGTAACAAAAAAGAGAGGTCAACCCCCTCTTCTATTTTGCATATTCAATTGCTTTTGACTCTCTTATTACATTAACTTTTATTTGACCAGGATATTCTAATTCATTTTCAATTTTTTGTGCAATTTCTCTAGCAATTACAACCATTTGATCATCTGATATCTTTTCAGGTTTTATCATCACCCTTAATTCCCTTCCTGCTTGTACAGCAAAAGTTTTTTCGATTCCATCAAATGAATTAGCTATCTCTTCTAGGTTTTCCAACCTTTTAATGTAATTTTCTAAGCTTTCTCTTCTTGCCCCAGGTCTTGCTGCTGATATAGCATCTGATGCTTGTACTAAAATTGCAGCTATGCAATTTGCTTCCACATCTCCGTGATGAGATTGTATACAGTTTATTACGTTTTTATTCTCACCATATTTTTTTGCAGCCTCAACTCCAATTGATATATGAGTACCTTCAACCTCATGGTCAATGGCTTTTCCTATATCATGGAGTAATCCACCTCTTTTAGCATCTTTTTCATCAAGACCTAATTCTTGAGCAAGCATTCCTGCAATTTTTGCAACTTCTATAGAATGTTTTAAAACATTTTGTCCATAAGAAGTTCTAAATTTAAGTTTTCCTACAAGTCTTACAAGTTGAGGATGAAGGTTGTGTATTCCTAACTCCTCAATAGCGCTTTGTCCATCTTCAATTATTCTTTGTTCAACTTCATCTTCTGCCTTCATTAACATTTCTTCGATTCTTGAAGGATTAATTCTTCCATCAAGTATCAATCTTTCCAATGCAACTTTAGCAATTTCTCTTCTGATTGGTTCGAATGCAGATATTACTACAGCCTCTGGTGTATCATCAATGATTAAATCTGTTCCTGATAACTGTTCAAAGGCTCTTATATTTCTACCTTCTCTTCCAATAATACGACCTTTCATTTCATCACTTGGTAATGATACTACAGTAACAGTACTTTCTGCTACCTCATCGGCCGCGTATCTTTGAATTGTTGTTGCTATGATTTCTGAAGCTAATTTTTTGCTTTCATTTTTTGTTTTTTCTTCAAATTCTTTGATAATCTTAGCTTGTTCATGAACAACATCATTCTTTAAGCTTTGAAGTAAAATATCTTTGGCCTCATTTGTTGTAAGACCTGCAATATCTTGTAACTTCAATTCTTGTTCTTCGATAAGTTTCTCAATTCTGTCTTCTTTTTGTTTTAACTTTTTTTGGTCACTAGAGATTTCGTCAGATTTCTTATCTAATAATAAGGATCTTTTATCTAGACTTTCTTCTTTCTTTAAAAGATGACCTTCCTTAGTAGCAAGTTCATTATTTTTTTTATTTATTTCTTGCTCACTTTCTAGTTTTCGTTTAGAAATTTCATCTTTTGCACTTATGAGTGCATCTTTTTTTAGGGATTCAGCATCCCTATTCGCTTCATCAATAATTCTTGCAGATAAGTCTTCTGCAGAAGAGATTTTTGATTCACCTATTTTCTTTCTACAAAGATAGCCTATAAAAAAAGCTAATATTATGAAGGCGACAGATAGAATAATTTGATTTAAATTCATAGTATCACCTCCTATTTTTTGGATTTACATCCTGTAATTAATTATATCATAAATCTATAATTATACGAAAAAGTTTTTCTAAATTTATTTCTCCTTAATTTGCTTTAGATACATTTTTTTATAAAGACCATTTTTATCCATCAATTCTTGATGATTTCCGCTTTCTAAAATTTCTCCATGGGACAATACCAATATTTTATCAACATTTTTAATAGTAGAAAGTCTATGAGCTACAATAAATGTTGTCCTATCTTTTTTTAGTTCATTAATTCCTCTTTGGATTATATTTTCTGTTTCTGTATCTATATTAGAAGTAGCTTCATCTAATATTAAAATCTTTGGATTTCTAATATAAGCTCTTGCAAAAGATATAAGTTGTTTTTCACCTTGACTTAAATTTGATCCATTTTCTAATATTTGACTATCAATCCCTCTTTGTAAAAGTTTTTCTCCTCCCACTTTTTTCAATGAATCTATAACTTCTTTATCAGTAAAATTCTCACCCATACTTATATTTTCTTTGATTGTATCTTTAAATAAGAAAGCATCTTGCAAAACTACTGCCATATCTTTCCTCAAGTCGTTTCTGTCTATTTTATTAATATCTATATCACCAATGCTTATTTTTCCTTTTCTAGGAGAATAGAAATTTAATAAAAGATTTATTAAGGTTGATTTACCAGAACCTGTTTGCCCAACAAAGGCTATAGACGATCCACTTTTTACATTAAAAGATAATCCCTTTATTACATCATCATTTGCATACGAGAAATATATATCTTCAAATTTAATATCTTGACTTAAATCTACTTCTCTCTTTTCTAATTTTTCTAAAGAATCCATATCCATAAGTTCGAATATATGGTTAGCTGATGATAGAGCATCTTCAACATCACCAAATCTCATTATTATTGTGTTAATATTGTTAAATATTTTTGTAGTATAATCTATAGCCATATACAAAGATCCGATTGTTACAAAATATATGTTTGTAATTGATCCTACGCCAAAATATATCAAGACAATAATTATGGCTAAAAATTGAATGATATCCATAGCCCTATAGCCCGAGTAGGACCTTAACTTGGATAGATTTAAATTTATATTATAAATTTTCTTATTTATCCTATCAAACTTTTTAAATATAAAACTTTCCCTATTAAAAACTTGGATTATTTCCATGTTTTGTATATATTCATTAATTTTAGCATTTATATCTGCTGTATAGATTTTTATATCTTTAGTGTAAGTATAAGTCTTATTCAAATAGGTTTTAAATATTATAAAAACTATTGGCATAAGGATTAAAAGCATTATAGCTGCAATAAAATCCGTAATTAACAAGGTAATATATAGACCAACTATTAATATTATTGCGTTTACTATATCAGAAAAAAGTAGTTGAAACATAGTCTTTAATTTATTGGTATCATTAGTAATTCTAGATGCAATTTTTCCAGAGGGAAGATTGTCAAAGTATGAAATTGGAAATGTAGATACTTTATCGTAAACATCCTTTTGTACTTTTGAAGCAATATTATTTGCAGAAATTTGAAAGTATACCCTGGATCTATTTAAAAGAATACCTGAACATACAAATACAATAAAATATAAAAATAATAATAAGGTAATAATTTTAAAATCTTTGTTAGTCATCTTATTTTTTAAAACTTTATTAATAAGATAGGCTATAATCATAGGTCCGATTATTTCTAAAATTGTACGCAAAAAAGAAAATATAAAACCTATAAATAAATATTTTTTTTCATTTAAAGCATAATTTCTTAATCTAGTATAACTTTCTTTTTTCTTATAACTGTTCATTATTATCACCTAAAATCTGATCTTCATATTGTTTCTTATACCATTTTCCATTTTTCATAAGTTCATCATGATTCCCCATTTCTGAAATTTCACCTTCATCAAGAACAATTATATTATCGCAGTTTTGAACTTGGCTAATTCTGTGAGCTATGATAATTGTAGTTTTATCTTTTCTATATTTAGTTAAATTATTTAATATATTTTTTTCAGTGTTAGCATCAACTGCACTCATAGCATCATCTAAAATAAGAATTTCTGGATTGTCTAGAACAGCTCTCGCAATAGATAATCGTTGTTTTTGACCACCAGAAAGGGAAACACCTTTTTCCCCAGTTACTGTTTCTAATCCAAGTTCAAACCCATCAATATCTTTTTTAAAGTCAGCTATTTCTATAGCTCTTAAAAGTTCTTGTTCACTTGCATTTTCGTTAGAAAATAAAATATTATTCCTTAAAGTATCTGAAAAAATCATATGCTGTTGTGGCACATATCCAATTTTTTCTTTAAAAGATTTAAAGGAAATATCAGATGAAACATCATCATTAAAATAAATACTGGACTTATCAACCTTATATATATCTAATAATTGCTTTATTAGAGTGGTTTTACCTGAAGAAGTTTTCCCCAAAACACCAAGCGAAGTTGGAGCTTTTATTTTTAAAGAAATTTCATTTAAAATATTATTTTTTGAACTTGGGTATTTAAAGCTATGCTTATCAAATTCTATACTTACTGGAGAATCTAAACTTTTTTTATTACTTGAATTTATAATATCTTCTTTATATTCTAATGTTTCATTAATTCTATCCATGGATGCACTTGCCTGTTGTTTTAAATTTATAAAATCGCCCAAGGCATACATTGGCCAAACTAGCATATTTAGGTAATAAGTGAAGGAAACTATTTGGCCTATACTAATTTGTCCTAAATTCATAAGGAATGCTCCGAATCCTATTGCAATAATAAAAGTTAATGAAGTAATAATTCTTTCAACAGGTGCAAGCAAAGCCTGATATTTGGCTAAAATTATGTTATTTTCAGCTAGCTTGTCTGCATTTTCATAAAATAATTTTCTTCTATTTTCTACAATATTAAAAACCCTAATTATTCTAATTCCTTCTGCATCTTCTAAAACAGTATCATTTAATTTGTCAAAAGCTTGGTTTACTTTCTTTGATTTATCATATATCTTATCACCTATTTTAAAATAAATTAAAGCAATAAAAGGTAAGGGCAAAATTGATAATAGGGTGAGTCTTAAATCAATGGTAAAAATCATAACCAAAATTATACTTAAAGGAAGAACTGTAGCATCAATCAAAGATAACGTACCATATCCTGCCATTATTGATATTTGTGTTATATCATTGGTAGACTTTCCCATTAAAGATCCAGTAGAATTATTTTCAAAAAATTCTTGTGATTGACCAAGAAATTTTTTCATCAACTTATTTCTAGTAAGATATTCTATACTACCGCTAGCCTTAAATACATTATAAGACCAGCCCATGGCTAGAAAATATTTTAAAATGATAATTATAATCGTAAATATTATTATTTTTGTAAAATAATATATATCAATTGAGCCTTGATAAATCAAATCAATCAATTTTCCGATTATATATGGTAAAAATAGAGAAACTACATCGCTAAGCAATAGAAATATAATCCCAATTATATAATTTTTTTTATAATAGTCTATAAACCATTTAAATTTTTTATACATATTAACCCCTTAAAATAAAAGGGCTGTTAATTAAACTTATTTTTAAAATTCGTCTAAAACAGTCCCTTTATAATTTAATTATGTTTATGTTTAATAATTTTTGCTGGCGCACCTACAGCTGTGCAATCATCTGGAACATCAGCAAGTACAACAGAATTAGCGCCTATCTTACAATCATTACCAATTGTAATATTTCCCAACAAAATAGCTCCAGCACCGATTAAAACATTATTACCTACTGTTGGGTGCCTTTTTACCCTTTCATTTTTAACTCCACCCAAAGTAACTCCATGATACATTAAAACATCATCGCCTACTTCAGCAGTCTCTCCTATTACAACACCCATTCCATGATCTATGTAACATCTTCTACCAATTTTTGCACCAGGATGAATTTCTATACCGGTTTCTTTCCTAGCGTTTAAACTAATTTCGTTAGCTTTTGAAAATTCACCTTCTAAATATAATTTATGGGCCTTGTAATGGGCTAACAAAGCCTTAATACCTGGAGAAAATTTAATTGCTTCTTCAGCCTTAGTTAAGGCAGGGTCTTTTAAAAGAGCCGCCTCAACTAATTCTTTTTTATATTCTTCATATGTCATATTAATCTAAGTCATACAATTGTGTAGACAAATATCTCTCACCTGTATCTGGTAAGACTGTCACAACTGCTTTTCCTTCTCCTAATTTATCTGCTATTTCTATAGCACCAAATACATTTGCGCCTGATGAAATTCCAACAGCTAAAGCTTCATTTTTAGCAAGTTCTCTGGACATTTTAATAGCATCATCACTTTTTACATCAACTATTCCTTCCACTACATCAAAATCTAAATTTTTAGGAATGAAGTTTCCACCAATTCCTTGAATTTTATGACCTGAAGCTTTACCTCCAGATAAAAGTGGACTTTCTGCAGGTTCGATAGCATAAATTTTAACATTTTCATTATTTTCTTTTAATCTTTTACCAACACCTGTTACAGTTCCACCTGTTCCAACTCCAGCAATAAATGCATCAGGAGAAATTTCATTCAAAATCTCTACACCTGTTGTTTCGTAGTGAGCTTTGATATTTGCTGGGTTTGAAAATTGATCAGGCATAAAGTATCCATCTTTTTTTGATAATTCTACCGCCTTATCTACAGCACCTTGCAAGGCATTTTCTGTAGTTCTTATTACTTCAGCACCATATGCTTCTGCAAGTTTAGATCTTTCTATACTCATAGAACTTGGCATAGTTAAAATGCATTTATATCCTTTTGCTGCAGCAAGTGCTGCCAAAGCTACACCTGTATTTCCGCTTGTTGGTTCAACAATTGTATCGCCTTTTTTTAATTTTCCGGATTTTTCAGCTTCTTCAATCATGTAAAGTGCAATTCTATCTTTTATAGAACCTGCAAGATTGTTTTTTTCAACTTTTACATAGATATCAGCTCTACCTTCTTTTTTTAAGGAATTTAATTTTAATAAGGGTGTGTTTCCAATTAACTCTTTTGAATTTGTATTTATTGTCATTTTAACTCCTTTAAAATGCTAATTTAAAATTTCATTTTTATCTTATTCATTATATTAGAAAAAATAAATCTTTCAATTAATTCATAGTAAAACGCTAAGAATTTCACATAAAAAAAGAAAGCCCCTGGGGCTTTCTTAAAAATTACTAAGCGTTCATTTGGCTTTGAACTTCTTTAGCGAAATCTTCTTCTTTTTTCTCTAATCCTTCACCAACTTCGAATCTAGCGAATCTTCTGATTTTGATATTTTCTCCTACACTATTTGCAGTATCTCTTAGATATTGTTCAATTGTAAGATCAGGATTTTTAATATATTGTTGATCTAATAAGCATACATCTTTGAAATATTTTTTAAGTCTACCTTCAACTTTTTTATGAGCTATCATTTCTTTTTTGTCTTCAGGCATATTATCATTAGCTTCGTTCATAGCTTGTTTTATTAATATTTCTCTTTGTTCTGCTACATCTTTTTCATCAGCATCTTCTTCAGAGATGTATAGTGGATTTAAAGCAGCTATATGCATAGCTATATTCCTAGCAAATTCTCTTACTGCATCTGTATTTGCTGAGAAATCTGTTTCAGTGTTGATTTCAACAATAACACCAATTTTATCATTATGAATGTATGAACCAATAACTCCTTCAGCTGCAATTCTATCAGCTTTTTTATCAAGAGTAGCTTGTCCTTTTTCCTTTAGTAATTTGACTGCTTGATCAATATCACCATCAGTTTCTGTCAAAGCTTTTTTACAATCCATCATTCCAGCGCCAGTTTTTTCTCTTAATTCTTTTACTAATTTTGCAGTTACTGCCATAATATCCTCCTAATTATTCTTCAATAGATTCTTCTTGTTCTTCTACTGAGTCTACAGATTCTTCTTCAACTTCTTCAAAGTCATCTTCATTTACAGCAAACTCACTACCTTGGTTACCTTCTATAACAGCATCAGCCATTACTGATGTAATAAGTTTTACAGCCCTAATAGCATCGTCATTTCCTGGAATAGCAATATCTACAACATCTGGATCACAGTTAGTATCTACAATTGAAATAACTGGGATTCCTAAAATTTTAGCTTCATGAACAGCAATTTGTTCATTAGATGGATCTACTACAAATAAAGCATCTGGTAGTTCTTCCATTTCTTTGATACCACCAAGATTTTTTTCTAGTTTATCCATTTCTTTGTTGTATTGAAGAACTTCCTTTTTAGGTAAAAGATCAAATGTTCCATCTTCTTCCATTGTTTCATATTTTTTAAGTTTATTTACAGAATTTCTTATTGTGTTGAAGTTTGTCAACATTCCACCTAACCATCTGTTAGATACATAATATTGACCACATCTTTTAGCTTCTTGTTCAATTGAATCTTGAGCTTGTTTTTTAGTTCCAACAAATAAAATGCTTCCGCCTTCACTTGCAATATCTTTTATTACTTCATAGGCTTTGTCAATTTGATTTGATGTTTTTGCTAAATCTATAATATAGATTCCATTTCTCTCTGTGAAGATGAACTTACTCATCTTAGGGTTCCATCTTCTTGTTTGGTGTCCAAAGTGTACACCAGCTTCTAATAATTTTTTCATTGATACTACTGACATTATTATCTACCTCCGTTTAATTTCTTCCATCTTTTTCTACTAAATTTTAAACTAATTAATATTAGCAACGTAAAAATCTATCCAAAGATGTGCATAGTACTAAAATAATATACCATAAATGATATTTAATTACAAGTTTATTCTATCATGGCTTTGACAAATGATTTTGAATCGAATTTTTCCAAATTATCTATGCCTTCACCAACTCCAATATACTTAACAGGCACTTCAAGTTCTACTTGTAGTGGGAAAATCACTCCACCTTTTGCAGTTCCATCTAATTTTGTCAAAATTAAGCCGGTTATTTCGCAAACATTTTTAAACTCTCTTAATTGACTTATTGCATTTTGTCCTGTAGTTGCATCTAAAACTAATAGATTTTCTCTATTTGCATTATTAGCATGAGTTGAAATTGTCCTATTAATTTTTTCTAACTCGTTCATTAGATTTTTTTTGTTATGAAGTCTTCCTGCTGTATCGCAAATCAAAACATCTGAACCATTGGCTTTTGCTGCTTGTATAGCATCAAAAATTACTGCGGATGGGTCAGATCCCTCTTTGTGAGCTATCATTTGTGTGTTTGATTCTTTAGCCCATGAATCTAATTGTTCAATCGCTGCAGCCCTAAATGTATCAGCAGCTGCTAAGGTTACTTTATGTCCTTCTTTTTTTAAATTATGTGCAAGTTTTCCTATAGTTGTAGTTTTTCCTACCCCATTTACTCCTATAACAAGTATAACTGATAACTTATCATTTGAAATTAAAAGCTCGTTATCAAGATTTTTTTCATCTAGTTTATCTTCCATTATTTCTTTTAATAGGGGAAAAATTTGATCAGCATTCTTTATGGATCTTTCTTTTATTTTATCTTTAAGCTCATCTACAATTTCTATAGTTGATTGCATTCCTATATCTGCTGATATAAGAATTTCTTCTAATTCATCATACAAATCATCATCTATTTTTACATTTGCTGTAAATAAATTCTTTAATTTTGATGAGAATTGTTCACGAGTTTTTGTAAGACCCTTAGATAGTTTTTCAAAAAAGCCTAATTCTTCTTCGTTCTCTTCACTTATTATTTCTTTTTCTTCATCTTCTTTATTTTGTGTATTGTTTATATCTTCACTTATATTTTCATCTTCATTTTCTTCTAATGGATTTTCTTTCTCAACTTCTTCTATTATTTCACTCTCTACTTGCTTTTCATTTTCATTCTTTTTTCTTTTAAAAAAAATCAAACATTTTTTCTCCTTAATTTATATCACTCGGATTTAAAGCTATTATAATACTTGTATCTTTGTTCTTATTAATAAAATATTTTCTAAGTCTTGTTAAAAAACTAGAAACATCTTCTAATTGTGAGTCTTTTAATTTTATAATAATATTATATCTGTATTTATTGTTTATACGAGATATTTTACATGGGTTTGGGCCTATAATTTTCAGCCTAAAATTTTTTTTATATTCTAAATCTAGATAATATTTTATTTTTTTTGAAATATCTATACATTTAATCCTAGATTTATCTAAAATTTTTATAGTAATTAAATTTACAAAAGGTGGGTATTCAAAGGCTTTTCTAGCCTGTATCTCATAATTATAAAATGACTGGTAATCATTTTTGCTTGCTGCATTTATTACAAAGTTATCAGGTTTATAAGTTTGAATAATAACTTGACCTTGTTTTTTGGACCTTCCTGCCCTACCAGAAACTTGTGTTATAAGCTCAAAACTTGTTTCATAGGCAGTATAATCATCAATATTTAAAGATAAATCTGCACTTATAATTCCAACTAAGGTGACATTTTCAAAATCAAGCCCTTTAGCAATCATTTGGGTTCCTATTAATATATCCACCTTTTTTTCTTTCATCAACTTATACATATTGTCATAAGATGATTTGTCTTTTGCAGTCATAGAATCCATTCTTATAATGTTTGCTTCAGGAAATAAATTTTTAACTTCTTCTTCTAGCTTTTCAGTACCTGCTCCAAATTCTTTAATTTTACTTGATCCACATACAGGACAAACTCTTGGCTGATTTTTAGTTCTTCCACAATAATGACAAACTAATTTCGAAACATTTTTGTGGAAGGTCATAGCTACGTCACAAGCTTCACATTTTACAACATAGCCACAATTTCTGCAAAATGTAAAAGAATTATGACCAATTTTATTTAAAAATAAGATTATTTGTTCTTTATTTTTAATTTTTCTAAAATTTTATCATATAATGAAGAGCTAATCATAGAATAGTTTGATTTCTTTAATTCCTCTCTCATATCAACTATTTCTACCTTAGGCATTTTCCCATTTACTCTATTTTTTAATTCAACTAAGTTATTTTGTCCATTTAAAGCTTTGGTCATAGTTTTTATTGATGGTGTTGCTGATGCAAAAATTAAAGTAGCTTTATTATATTTTTGTCTAAATAAAGCTAGCTCATCTGTATGAAATTTCGGATCTTGTGATGAGATATAACTTTTATCATGCTCCTCGTCAATAATAATAGCACCAAGATTTTTAAAGGGTGCAAAAATAGCGCTCCTTGCTCCTACAACAATTTTAACATCACCATTTTTTATCATTCTCCATTGTTGAAACTTCTCTTTTTGAGTAAGTCTTGAATGTAGTATGGCTATTTTTTGGTTAAACCTACCTTGAAACCTCTCAATAGTCTGTGGAGTTAGGGAAATTTCTGGAACTAAAATTATTGAATCTTTGCCATTTTTTAAATTTTCTTCTACAATTTGCAAAAACACTTCGGTTTTACCACTTCCTGTAACGCCCTTTAGCAAATAAGATTTATTAGGTTGATCCATTATTTTTTTTATAATCTTATTTTGTTCATCAGTTAATACAGGTTTTTTATAGTATTTAACCTTACCTATAATTTGTTTATCTATTTCAATTTTTTTATTTCTAATAAGTCTTTTTCTATTAAGGAATCCAAAGAATTTTTACTAGACTTAGTGTTTTTTAGTAGTTCTTTGTATTCAACATCCTTGTGATACTTCAAATAATCTAATATCTCTTTTTGTTTTTTGGCATTTGATGGTAATTTTTTATCATCATAATCTTTTTTTAAATTGAAAATATAGGTATAATTAATTTTTTGATTTGAATTTATATCAAAAGATGTTTTTATGAGTCCATTCTTCTTATATTGATTTAATAAATCTTCATCTATATTATATTTATTAAGAATTTTTTTCTTTGTAATTTTATTTTTGAAAACTTCATAAAATTCATCATCTTTTTTTAAATTTTTACTTGGATAATAATATTCTTTTATCTTGTCAATTTTTCCAGGCGGAAGTATCTGCCTAACACAAGACCTAAGTGGAGAAAGATAGCGCCTATTCATATAAAAAGCCAAATCTATAAGCTCTTCATCGACAAGAGCTTTTGAATCTACAATTTCTAAAATATCCTTAGTTTTAAATTCTGTTGTTAAATTTTCCACCAAATCATAAACAAAGGCAATAGTATTCTTATTGCCTTTGCCAAATGGGACTATAACCCTCATCCCTTTTTGTATTTTATTTTCAAATTTTTCTGGCACATGATAAGTGAAAGATTGATCTAAAAATCTACTTTTATTATCAAGTATTACAAAACAATACAAGTTATCACCTTATACCAAAAGATCTAAAATTTTATTTGCTAGTTCTTTTTTTGACATTAAGTCTAACTTATCTACCTTATCTTTTGACAAAATAGATGCTATATTGGTATCAACATCAAATCCTGCACCTTTTTTCTTCAAATCATTAGCTATAATATAATCTGCTTTTTTAGACTCTAGTTTTATTTTTGCATTCTTTATTAAATCATCAGTTTCTGCAGCAAAGCCTATCAAAATTTGTTTATTTTTTTTATTTCCAAAGTATTTTAAAATATCAATATTTTCTATTAATTCTAAATTTAAATTATTGCCATCTTTTTTTATTTTCTTATCACTAGCATTTCTTACCTTATAATCAGTTGGTGCTGCTGACATTATTAAGGCATGGCAATCATCAAATTCTTTTTCAATAGCATCTTTAAGCTCTTCATTTGTTCTAATATTTATCTTATCAATCCCATCCGTATCTATAGGATTTACAGGACCTGAAATTAATTTTACATCTGCCCCTCTTTTAAAAGCTTCGATTGCTATATTATATCCCATTTTTCCACTAGATTTGTTAGAGATAAATCTAACATAATCAATAGGCTCTACTGTTGGACCTGCTGAAACTACAATTTTTTTACCACTCAAATCTTTTTTGTAAAATAATAATCTAGATATTTAACAATATTAACAGGCTCTTCCATTCTTCCATCTCCTCTTGTATCACAAGCTAGAAGACCTGAATTAGGATTTATAATATGTATACCTCTTTCTTTAATTTTTTTAAGGTTTTCTTGAGTAGCCTTGTTGTTTAACATATTTGTATTCATAGTAGGTGCAACAATTATATCCTTATCGCAAGCCAAAAGAGATGCGCTTAGCATATTATCTGCTATTCCATAAGTCATTTTTGCAAGTGTATTTGCACTTAATGGAGCTACCAAAAATACATCTGCCCATTTTGGTAAATCAATATGATAAACTCTATCATGGTGGCCTTCAAACATATCAGAATAAACAATGCATTTACCCATAGTTTCAAATGACAAAGGACTTACAAATTCACAAGCCCCCTTAGTCATAATAATTTTTAGGTTTGCACCTTCTTTTTTTAAGCTTGAACAAAGTTCTAAGACTTTATAAGCGGCAATTCCCCCACTAACACCTAGGAGAATATTTTTACCCTTAATCATTTTTCTTTACTTTTCCTTCCATTATCTCATGTAAAGCTTGAGTAACAGGCTTATCTTCGTGATCTTTAGTTAAAAAATCTGAACCATTAACAATTCTTCTTGCTCTTTTTGCCGCCATCATGCAAATCTCATACCTACTTGAACTTATTTCTGCTAAATCTTTAAAAGATGGATTATTCATAATTACTCCTTATCAAAATTTATATTTTCTCTAAAAACTCTATGTTTTTCTGCATTTATTATCTCATTAACCAAATTAATTGCTGAATTCAAATGATCATTTACAACCAAGTAGTCATAATTTTTAATATAAGATAATTCTTTTTTCGCATTTGACATTCTCAAATTTATGTCGCTTTCTGTTTCAGTTCCTCTATTGACAATTCTATTTTTCAACTCACTAAGGCTAGGAGGCGCTAGAAAAATATATACTCCATTGTCAATATTTTTCTTAACATTCAATGCTCCTTGAACATCTATTTCCAAAATTACTATCTTACCTTCATTGATTTTTTCTTCAACAAATTCTTTTGGAGTTCCATAATAATTATCATGTACTTTAGCAAACTCCAAAAATTTATCTTCTTCAATCATTTTTTCAAATTCTTCATGACTCTTAAAAAAATAGCTTACTCCTTCTATTTCACCAGGTCTTTGTTTCCTAGTCGTAACAGATACCGAATAAACTAAGTTTTTTTGCGTATTCATAAGGTCATGCAATACTGTTCCCTTTCCTACACCGGAAGGACCAGATATTACTAATAAAAATCCTTTTTTCATCGCGCCTCCTTATTAGTTCTATTTTACTTTATGGAAAAATTTAGTTCAAGTATATTCTTCTGATATAATAGTTTTATATACAAAATAAAGAGGTGATTAAATGAGTTATGATGGTTTAGTAACCAGAGCCGTAACTTTCGAGATAAAAAAATTATTATTGGGTGCGAAAATTCAAAAGATAAGCCAGCCATCAAAAAATGATATTATATTAAATATTTATTCTTTTGGTAAAACTTATAAATTATTACTAAGTGCTAATAATAATGAGGCAAGAGTTCATATAACAGAAAAGAAATATGAAAATCCTGAAGTACCACCGAATTTTTGCATGGTTTTAAGAAAACATCTAAGCCAAAGCAAAATTATAGGTATAGATCAGTATAAATTAGATAGGGTAATTGTTTTTAAAATTTCTTCAGTTGATGAAATGGGATTTGATGTTTCAAATAAATTAATTGTTGAGATAATGGGAAAGTATTCAAATATAATTTTAACTGATGATAAATATAAAATAATAGACTCAATTAAAAGGGTGAATTTTAAAATGTCATCAGTTAGAGAGATTCTTCCCGGACTTGAGTACAAATTTATCGAAAGTGATAAGATAAATATTTTAGACAAAGATTTTTCAAAAGATATCTTACGTCTAGATAAAAATTTACCTGATAGCCAAATACCGCAAAAAATTTTCTACGAGAATTATCTAGGATTTTCCCCTACTGTAGCAAAGGAATTGCTATTTAGATCAAACATTGATCCTAGAATAAACTGGGGACTTGTAAGCGAAGATGAAAAAAGACTTTTAAATGAAAATCTTTATAAGTTAAGAGATGACTTAATTAATAATTCCTATAATCCTTGCCTTTATAAAGACAATAGAAAATATAAGGAGTTTTATTCTTTTGAATTAAAATCTTTAGCATTTGAAGAAACTAAGTGTAAGTCTTTAAGCCAAGCTATAGAGAATTTCTATGAATTTAATAGGTCAAACGATAGGCTAAGACAAATAAAAAATAATATAGAAAGAAAAATAAATGGTCAAAAAAAAATCAGTAAAAAAGAAAATTCAAATCTTAAATAAAAATATATCAAAAGAAAAATCTATGGACTCCTATAGGAAAAAAGGTGATATATTAGCAGCGAATATAAATAAAATAAAAAAGGGTGATAAAGAAATAAATTTAAGTAATTTCTATGATGACAATAGAAATATAAAGATAAGCTTAGATGATAGAAAAAATCCTTGGGAAAATGTAGATAGTTATTATAAAAGATATAAAAAGATAAAAAATTCTATCGACTTTGCAAAAATTGACCTACCTAAACAAAATGAATACTTAGACTATCTAAATCAAATGTCAGATTTTGTAGAAAGAAGTGAAAGCATTAAAGATTTAGATGAAATAAGAGATGAGTTAATCGAAAATAAAATAATAAAAAGAACAAGTAAGAATAAAAATAATAAGAAAACAAAATCTAAGCCTATGCAATTTAAAACTATAGATAATAGTGATATTTTTGTAGGAAAAAATTCTAGGCAAAATGATTATATAACTTTAAAATTAGCAGGAAAAAATGATTATTTCTTCCATGTAAGAAATGCGCCAGGAAGTCACGTTATTTTAAAAACTAATGAATTAAATAAAAATGATATAAAAGCTGCATCTTATCTTGCAGCGATTAACTCTTCCCAAGCAAATTCTTTAAAGGTAGATGTTGATTATACAGAGAAAAAAAATGTAAATAAAGCAAAAGGTGCAAAGCTTGGTATGGTTTATTATGAAAACTTTAATACTATTACTGTTGATATGGATGAAAAGCCAGATAAACTATACAAAAAAATAAAATAAGACATCAAAAAAGCCCAGCCAAGCTGGGCTTTTAAAATTTATAAGTAAATAATTATTTATTATTAACAGCTTCTTTAAGAGTTTTACCTGCCTTAAATACTGGAGCTTTTGATGCTGGTATTTTAATAACTTCATCAGGTTTTCTAGGATTTCTTCCTTCTCTAGCTTTTCTGTCTCTTGTTTCAAATGTTCCAAATCCAACAAGTTGAACTTTTTCTTCTTTTTGTAGAGATTCTGTTACTGTTTCAATAAATGCATTTAAAGCTCTTTCAGCTTCAACTTTTTTAAGTCCACTTTTTTCTGAGATATTAACTAATAATTCTGATTTATTCATATATCCTCCTTATAAATCAATCTTAATCTTATTCTGCTTAACTCTAAGTTAGATTATACATATAAAATTTATATATTTCAAGCAAAAATCAAATAAAAAGCTTGATATTTGAGTTTTTTATAAGATTTTTTAAATATTTATCATATTCATTTTTTAAATAAATTTTCTTTGCGTCAATTAACAAATCATTTTCATTTTGATTAACAGAATTTATCATCAAAATGATGTATGAATCTTTATATTTAAAAATTTTGCTAATTTGATCAGCTTTTTTTAATGATGATTCTTTTAATAAAAAATCATCATTATAAACAAAGTCTGACCTGTATATATCATAATTTCTAACTTTAGAATTTAGATATTTTTTAAAATCTTGTGAGTTTTTTATATTGGCTCTTATTTTTATTGCCTCTGATTCGTTATCAAAAATTAAACAATCATACTTATATTTTTTCTGTAAAAATTTATTTTCTTTAAAATAATCAACTATTTCAGAGTCCTTAGTATCATCATTAGAAAAATAATAATCCATATGCTTTTTTCTAATTGAATCCATGTATGATATTTCATCAAACTCATCTTCATCAGCCCCAAATGATTTCACATTTTCAATTAGTGAATCTTTGGACATAGATTTTTTTGACAAATCTTCTATTACTTCCAAACTATCATTTTTGGTTATCTTAACCTTATTCTTTCTTAAATCATTTATCATTATTTGATCTTGAATAAGAGAGTCTAAAAGTTCAGATTCTAATCTTTCATAATTAGTAAGGCCATTTTTAGTCTTCTTATCAAGATAGTCATTACCGTATTTTTTTAAATAAAATTTTTGATAATAACTTAATTCTTTCTCATAAAGATTTTTTGAAATTGCCTGTCCATCAACATAAGCTACATTATTTTTTTTATCAATTTTAGATGAACAAGATACTAAGATTAAACAAAACAGACTAATTATTGCTATTATTGTTTTCTTTTGTATTAGAACTTTCTGTATTCTTTTCATCTTTATTTAAATCAGATGTTTTTGCGTCCTTTTTTGCATCTTTCTTTTGAGGACCATCTTCTGTAACTACATTGGCTTTATTAAATAAATCTGTTAAGTAATCAGCATATTTTTTATCGTTTAAAGCTTTTGAAATTTCTTCTTTTAACGCATCAGGATTATCTTTTTTATCTTCAACCTTAATTATATGATAGCCATATGATGTTTTTACAGGATCTGAAATCTCACCTTTTTTCATAGCAAAGGCTTTATCAGCAAATTCTTTTACCATTTTATCTTTAGTGAAGTATCCTAAATCCCCACCTTTAGCAGAATTTGCTGTGTCTTTTGAATATTCTTTTGCAAGTTTTGCAAAGTCTTCACCATCATCTAATTTTTTCTTAACTTCTTTAGCTGTATTTTCATCTTCAACTAAGATATGGCTAGCTTTTACTTGAGATAAAGTATCCTTATGCTCATCATAATATTTCTTAATATCTTTATCGCTTACTGGGTTTTTCTTTTCAAACCATTCTCTATGTTTTTGATAAATCTGATCTTTTTTTATAGTTTCCTTAAATTTATCACTGCTCATATTATAATCTTCAAGCATTTTATCAAATTTTTCTTGACCACCAAATTGTTGAATATATTGTAAAAATTTATCATTTAGCTCTTTATCATCAACTTTTACGTCATTTTTTTTCATATCATCTGCTATAAGCTTATCTTGAATAAGCATTTGAACAATAGAAGGTTTTAATTGTTGTTGACTAGCAAGCATAGCAGAATAAAAACTCATTTCATCTTTATAAGATTCTTTAGAAATCTTTTCTCCACCAACAACTGCAACTGCATCTTTAGGTAAATCTTCCTTCTTAGCAGATTCTGATGTTTGAGTTTCATTTGATCCCTTGTCATTTTTATCCTTAGCATTATCGTTAGCACAAGCACTAAACAAAAAGCTTGTAGCTAAAACTAAGGCTATAATTTTTTTATTCATTATTTCTCCTTAATATTTTTAATAACTTTTAATAATTCGTAGCAATCTATCAATTTTGTATTCTTATTAGGCAACTTAAAGGCAGGATTCTCCGATAAATCAAAGGCTAATTCACCTTTATAATCTTCATTTATTTGAGATAATTCTTCAAAAGAAAACTTATTTCTATCATTAAATGAAATTCTTATCTCGCCGTTAACTTCTCGTATTTGATCAAATCCCAATTTATCAGCCATAGATTTAATTAATGATACATACATAATATTATCAACCATTACCGGAATATCCCCATACCTATCAATTAAATCTTCAACTAATAAACTATAATCTTCCAAATCTTCAATACTTGATATTCTCTTATACATTTGAATTTTTTGGCTAGGATCTTCGATATAAGATTCTGGTATAAATGCATCAATTTTTATATCTATATAAACATCATTAAATTTAATTGAGTCAATATCTTTTCCACTAGCCTTATCAATAGCTTGTTGCAAAAATTTTACATATAAATCATATCCAATGGCCTCAACTTGACCACTTTGACTTTCACCTAATATATTTCCAGCACCTCTAAGCTCTAAATCTCTCATAGCAATTTTATATCCACTACCAAAGTCAGAGAAATCTTTAATAGATTTAAGTCTTTTCTCACCTATTTCAGTCAAAACTTTTCCTTTAGCATATGTAAAATATGCGTAAGAGGATCTGGATGATCGGCCTATTCTACCTTTTAATTGATAAAGTTGACTTAGTCCCATCATGTCAGAATCATAAACTATAATTGTGTTTACATTTTGTATATCCATTCCTGTTTCTATTATCGTAGTTGCAAGCAAAATATCAATTTCACCACTAACAAAATCTTCCATAATTTTTTCTAGACTTTTCGCAGACATTTGTCCATGAGCTATCTCTATTTTTGCATCTGGAACTAATAATTTTAAATGATTATAAATTTTATCAATATTATAAACCCTATTGTATACAAAATAAACCTGACCATCCCTATCAAGCTCTTTTTCAATAGCCCTTTTAATAATAGAAAAATCATACTCCAAAACGTAAGTATTTACAGGTTGTCTTCTTTCTGGAGGTTCATCCAAAGTTGACATATCCCTAATTCCTGTAAGTGACATTTGCAAAGTTCTTGGGATTGGAGTTGCAGATAAGGTTAAAACATCTATATTTTCTTTTAATTTTTTTAATTTATCTTTGTGCCTAACTCCAAATCTTTGCTCTTCATCAATAATTAAAAGACCTAATTTTTTAAATTTAATATCCTTTGACAGTAATCTATGAGTACCAACTATAATATCAATTTTTCCCGATTTTAAATTGTGAATATATTTTTCTTGATCTTTTTTACTTACAAATCTTGATAACATAGCACAATCTATAGGAAAGTATTTAAATCTTTCTTGCATAGTTTTAAAATGTTGACGTGCAAGTATAGTAGTAGGTACTAAAAAACAAACTTGGTATCCATCCATAACAGCTTTAAAGGCAGCTCTCAAGGCGACTTCTGTTTTACCATAACCTACATCCCCACAAAGTAACCTATCCATGGGTTTAATATCTTCCATATCATTTTTTATTTCATCTATAGACCTTAATTGACTATCAGTTTCTTCATAAATAAAAGAATCTTCAAATTCCTTTTGCCAAGGTGTATCTTTTGCAAAAGCATGGCCTCTTGCTTTAGATCTTTTAGCATATAATTCAACTAAATCATCAGCTATCTCATCTACAGCTTTTTTGGCCCTTTGCTTAGCCTTTTTCCATTGATTACTGCCTAAAGATGAAATTTTAGGTTTATCACCCTTATTCCCAATATATTTACTAACCAAATCCATTTGGTCAACAGGTACAAATACCTTATCATTACCTTGATATTCTATTACAAAATAATCCTTTTTAGTATTATTGACCTCAATCTGGCTAATTCCCTTGTAGATACCAATACCATTATTTTCATGAACAACATAATCGTCTATTTCTATATCAGAATAATTTATTATATCTCTAGCACCTAGGGCTTTATTTTTTCTCTTCTTATTTTTATGTTTTTCTTTTCCAAAAATATCCCTATGTGTGTAGGTATTTATTCTGTAATTAGTAAATATATATCCTCTAGAAAGACTCTTATCGCTTAAATATACATTATTTTTATCATCTTCAATATCAAAATCTAAGCTATAATTAACTATTTCATTTTCATCAAAAATTTCTTTAATATTTTCTAAAGATTTTTTGTCTGATGCAAATATATATGCTTTCTCATTATTTTTTATAAGAGTTTTTATATTATCTACAAAATTACTTATGTTCCTATTAAAATTTTCTTGTTCTATGGATTTTAATTCAATAATTTTCTTTGCCCTAATAAAATTATTATTTTTCAATAGGCTTGCGGAATTTATAATGGGATAAGATTTAATATTTTTATAAACTTCATCTATATTAATTTTAATGTTTTTAAAAGTAGAAAAAACCTCTCCGTTGTCCATCTGATTTGCTAAATCTAGATTAAACTTATCCATAATGTCATTAAAATTATCAATAGACCTATTTAAATCTTCAAATACAAAAATAGAATCTTTCTTTATATAATCAAAAAAATCATCAAAATTATCAGCTCTATAGGGACTTATTAAATCATCATTAGATATATATAAACTATCCTTTAAGTAAGATACAATTTGACTATACTTGTCCTTTAACTTAGACATTCCTAGATTATCTGACAAACTATCTATATCTTTATTAATTAATTTAATTGATTTTTCATAATCCGATTTTTCGTAAATAAGTTCCTTAGTTGGTCTTACCAAAATCTCATCAATATTTTCTAAAGATCTTTGACTATCTTTATCAAAAAATCTAATAGAGTCAATTTCTGTATCAAATAATTCTATTCTAATCGGATTTTCATACTCTATTGGCCAAAAATCAATTATTGACCCTCTTATAGAAAATTCTCCCTTAGATTCAACTAATTTTGTAAAATCATAATTTAATTCTATGAAGGAATTTTTAATTTCTTTAATATCAATTTCATTATCAATATCTATTTTAAAAGATTTCTCTTCAAATATTTTTTTTTGTGTTAGTTTATTTCTTAGTGCATCTAAACTTGTCGTAATTATAAAATTATCATCTCCTATAATTCTACTTAACACTTCAAGTCGTAAAATCTGATTATTTTTTTCTAGGTTTTTAATGTTATAGTAATTTATTTCTGTTGAAGGAAAATACATACACTTATCTTCTACTATAGAATTAATATCCTCACACATTACTTGTGCTTTTTTTTCGTTTTCACAAATAATAACTATAGTTTTATTTGTGTATTTAAAAATTGTAGAAAATATATGTGCTTTGCTTTGATCAGTTAATCCATGTAAAAAAACAGGTGAAATTTTAGTATAATTATCTATTATTTCCCTAACCTGGCTGATGTTATAAATTTCTTTCAAAAGATTAGTCATTATCTTCAACTAACCTTTTTGCATTATATATACTCATTGTTTTATCAATGCCTTCTTCAAGAATCATTTCAATGGCATCACTTAAAAGCATAACTTCCTCTTCTATTATTTTTGCTTCTTTTTTTGAAAATCCACTTAGGACAAAATTTGCTAAATCCATATACTCTGGCTTTTTGCCAACAGCAACTTTTATCCTAGGAAAATCATCAAATTGAAGATTATAAATAATTGATTTCATTCCATTATGAGTACCAGCTGAACCTTTTTTTCTTATCCTAATTGAGCCAAAGTCTATGTCTATATCGTCATATATAACAATTAATTTATCGTGGTCAAAATCATAATAATTAAATATTTCTCTTATGGCTTCACCTGAATTGTTCATATAAGTTTGAGGCTTTACAAGCATAACTTTATGGCCAGAAATTACTCCCTGGCCAATTAAAGATTTAAATTTAATTTTTCTTACATCAATATTATATTTTCTAGCTAAATAATCTATACTTATAAAGCCAGCGTTATGTCTTGTATTCTCATACTGCATTCCAGGATTGCCCAAGCCTACAATATAATACATATCCTAAATCTCGTCATCAAACAAACCACTGATTGATTCGTTCGTATTTATTCTGTGTATAGCCTCAGCTAATAAAGGAGCAATTGACATTTGTTTTATTTTTCCAATTTTTTTATTTTCAGGAATTTTAATGGTATCTGTAATTACAACTTCTTTTACGCATGCATTTTCTAATTTTTTACATGCATCCCCACTTAATACTCCATGAGTTGCAGCTATTGATACATCTTTTGCACCATGATCTTTTAAATAATTTGCTGCATTGCATATAGTTCCAGCGGTATCAATCATGTCATCTACTAGTATGCAGTGTTTACCTTCAAAGTCCCCAATAACATTCATTACTTCTGATACATTTGGTCTTGGACGTCTTTTTTCAATTATTGCTATTGTTAATTTTAAAGAATCTGCAAATTTTCTTGCTCTTGTAACCCCTCCTAAATCAGGACTTACAACAACATACTCATCCGGATTGTTATAGGCTTCTTTAAAATGAGAAGATAGTAATTTAACAGCTGAAAAATGATCTACTGGTATATCAAAATATCCTTGGATTTGTCCAGCGTGAAGGTCCATTGTTATTACCCTATCAGCCCCAGATACTGTAATTAAATTAGCTACAAGTTTTGCACTAATTGGTTCTCTTCCTCTTGTTTTTCTATCTTGTCTTGCATATCCATAATAAGGAACTATAACATTGACATATTTTGCAGAAGCTCTTCTACAAGCATCTGTCATTATAAGTAATTCCATAAGATTATCATTTGTAGGATAAGAAGTAGGTTGAATTATATAGACATCCTTACCTCTAACAGCTTCATTTATTTTAATATTTATTTCGCTATCAGCAAATTTTTTTACTTCAACTTTACCTAATTCAAGACCTAAGGATTTAGCAACTGCTTTTGCTAAATCTGGATTTGAATTTCCTGCAAATAATATCATTTCTCCCCTATTAATATGTGCTGAACTTGTAGATTCACTCATTTTTATTTTTGCTCCTTTAATTTTTCTAAATCTCTTTTTTCTTTTTTCAACGTATCCAGGTATATTTTTTTGCTCTGCTCTTTCTATTGAAAGTACACCTTCATCAACATCTTTAGTTATAGTTGATCCTGCAGCAATATACCCTTCTTTTTTTACATGAACTGGTGCTACTATATTAGAATTAGATCCTATAAAAGCACCATCTTCTATTTTTGACCTATGCTTAAATTTACCATCATAATTTACAAAAATTACTCCACATCCTATATTTATATCTTTTCCAAGATCACAATCTCCAATATATGCAAGATGCCCAGCTTTTGTTCCTTCGTCAACATTGGCATTTTTAACCTCTACAAAATTTCCAATATGAACATTTTTTCCTAATTTAGCCTTAGGTCTTAAATGTGAAAATGGTCCTATGTCAGTTCCTTGATCAACAAAAGATTTTTCAATTACAGAATTATCGATTTTTACATTGTCCCTTATAATAGAATCTTCAATTCTAGATGATCCCTCTATAATACAATTTTCTCCAATCTCTGTATCTCCTAAAATTTTACAAGGTCCTGAGATTATTGTATCTTTTCCAATCTTTACACCTTTTTCAATATTTACTATACTAGGATTTTCGATAATTACACCATTTAGCATATGATAATCGTTAATTCTTTCTCTTAATAATTTAGCAGCATTAGCTAATTCTTTTTTATTATTAATACCATAAAATTGATCTGGATTATCAGCTACAAAAGATTCAACTTTTTTGCCTTCATTGTTTAAAATCTCGATACAATCTGTTAGGTAATATTCATTAGAATTATTATTTGTATCTATTTTTTTCAAGGATTCTTTTAAATCTTTTCCTTTAAAAGCATAGATGCCAACATTGATTTCATTAACTTTTTTCTCATCTATACTTGCATCTTTTTCTTCTACAATTTTTTGGAATTTATTATCTTTTCTAATAATTCTTCCATATCCAGTTGGATTATCAATTTTTGTAGACATAACAGTAAGATTATTATTATTTTCTTTATGAAAATTTATAAAATCCTCTAAAGACTTTTTTGTTATAAGTGGAATATCACCATTTAAAATAAGACAATCATCATTTTCATCAATTAAATCAACCGCCATACTAACAGCATAAGCTGTACCATAAGGAAAATCATCCCCTATTTTTTGTTCCTTTATTTCAAGGTTAGGATATTTTTCTTCTAGTAATTTCTTGTTTTTTCCACCTATAATGATTGTTTTAGAATTTTCAAATGAGCAAGCATCAACTATATAAGTTATAAGCTCCCTATTTAAAATTTTAGTCATAACTTTAGAGGTATTAGATTTCATTCTAGTACCTTCTCCAGCTGCAAGTATTATATTTTTTAACATTTATACTCCTTATTCTGGTGCAACTTCTAAAGCAAGTGTCATCATTTGTGTATAAGCACTTTGCCTATTTTCTGCACTATCTGACTCATTAGAAACTAAGGAATCAGAAATTGTAAATACTCCCAAAGCCTTCTTTCCATATTTTCTTGCTACAGTAAAAAGACCATATGATTCCATTTCTACACATAAAACTCCATATTTTTGTAAGTTTTCAAATACTTTTGGATCCATATCATTATAAAATTGGTCTGAAGAATGTACTTGACCACAATGAGTAGTATATCCTAAATCTTGACTTTTTTTGTAAGCCTCTAATAGTAGATTAAAATCAGGTGTAGGTGAAAAATGAATATTGCCAAATAAATTATCATTAATTGAAGATTCACTACATGCACTAGTTGCAAGAACTATATCGTGTAATTTAATATTTTCTTGCATACTTCCAGCACTTCCAATTCTTATTATTGTATCAACATCATAGAAATTAAATAATTCATTGAAATATATCATTGATGATGGAATTCCCATCCCACTACCCATAACTGAAACTCTTTTTCCTTTATAATATCCAGTATATCCATACATTCCCCTAGTTTGTGTAAATTGTTTTACATCTTCAAGAAAATTTTCTGCTATATATTTAGCTCTAAGAGGATCTCCTGGCATTAAAACAGTGTTTGCTATTTCTTCTTTGCTCTTTGCTGAAATATGTGGTGTTGGTATTGTCATAATCACTCCTTATTAAATATTTCTAATAATATGATATCACTTTTTAAATTTTTTAAAAATAAAAAGGCAAGTTAAACTCGCCTTTAAATTTAATTAAATTTTTGTATATATTTTTTAGAAATTTCTTCTTTTGTAAAACCTAATTCTTCCTTCACATCTTTAAAGTTTCCAGATATACCAAACCTATCAATTGAAATATTTAAGCCCTTATCTCCAGTAAATTCACTCCATCCAAAAGATGTAGCCATTTCAATAGAAACTCTGTTTTCAACTTCTTTTGGTAGAACTTTTTGTTTGTAATCATTATCTTGACTTCTAAATAATTCCATTGATGGCATAGATACAACTCTTACATCTATATTGGATTTTTTCAATTCTTCTTTTGTTTCTAAAGCTAATTCTACCTCGCTACCTGTTGCTATTAAGATACCATCTGGAATTTCTTTATCAGTATCAGAGATTATATATGCTCCTTTGGAAATATCTTCTAAATCTTTTGTTCCTTCAAGATTTTTAACATTTTGACGTGTAAGTGCAATAACAACTGGTGAATCTTTGCTTTCTAATGCAATTTTCCAAGCAAGTCTAACTTCATTAGCATCTGCTGGCCTTAGCATAATTGTATTTGGAATGGATCTAATCATAGCTAATTGTTCTATTGGTTGATGTGTTGGTCCATCTTCTCCAACTGCAACTGAATCATGTGTTAATACATATGTTACAGGTATATGTGAAAGAGCAGAAATTCTAAGGCCTGCCTTCAAATAATCAGAAAATACAAAAAATGTTGATACATGATGGAATGTACCACCGTGAGCTACAATACCATTTGCAATAACACTCATTGCAAACTCTCTAACTCCATACCAAATATTTCTTCCTTCAGGATTTTTATCTGAAAATCTTTCACTATCTTTTATATTTGTCTTATTTGATGAGAATAAATCAGCACTACCACCCCAGAAATTTTTAGTAACTTTTGCTAGGTCTTGAATTATTTCTCCACCAGATGCACGAGTTGCTAAACTATCATCTTCTGGAGAATATTTTTTAACTTGGTCTAACCAATTTTCTGGCAATTTTCTTTCAAATCCATTTATATACTCTTTATAATCTTCTGGATATTTTTCTTTATATTCATTTAATAAATTTTCCCAATCAGAATAGGCTTTTTCTCCATTTTTGATTATATTTTCTTTGAAAATATCGTAAACATCATCTGAAATATGGAAATCATCATCTGTCCAATTATATGCTTTTTTTGCCTCTGCAAAATCCTCTTGACCTATTGGAGCACCATGGACCTTATTTGTTCCTTGGTTTTTAGATCCAAATCCTATAATTGTTTTTACTTCAATAAAAGTTGGTCCATTTTTATTCTCTTTTGCTGTTTTAATAGCCTTATAAATTTCATCCAAATCATTTCCATCAGAAACTTTTATATAATTCCAATTTTGAGCTTTAACTCTTTGTTCAATATTTTCAGAAAATGATGTATTTAAATTTCCGTCAAGACAAATATCGTTTGAGTCGTGTAAGATAATTAATTTATTTAAATTTAAGTGGCCAGCAAGCGACATAGCTTCATATGAAATACCTTCCATAAGATCTCCATCACCACAAATTGCATAAGTGTAATGGTCTACAATTTTGAAATCTTTTTTGTTATATAATGAAGCAAGGTGTTTTTCAGCTATTGCAAAACCTACTGCATTTGCAATTCCTTGTCCTAAAGGTCCTGTTGTTACTTCAATGCCATCAGTATGTTTTCTTTCAGGATGGCCTGGAGTTTTTGATCCAATTTGTCTGAATTTTTTTAAATCTTCAATACTCAAATCATATCCAGATAAGTGTAATAAGGAATATAGCATGGAAGAACCATGACCTGCAGATAGAACAAACCTATCTCTATTATGCCAATCGCTTTTTTTAGGATTTACATTCATTACCTTATTCCATAAAACATAAGCCATAGGACTTACTCCCATAGGAAGACCTGGGTGACCACTATTTGCTTTTTCAATTTGTGCTATTGATAAGCATCTAAGGGCATTTACTGCCTTTTTATCTATTTCATTAAACATTAATTTTTCTCCTCTATTTCTGTAATTTTTTCTACTCTATTGCTGTGTCTTCCGCCTTCAAACTTTGTATTTGCAAAAACTTCCACAATCATTTTAGCTACTTCAGATCCTATAACCCTAGATCCAAAACATAAAACATTACAATTATTGTGGGCTCTAGACATTTTTGCTGAAAATACATCAGATACACAAGCTGCTCTTATTCCCTTAAATTTATTTGCAGCAAGGCTCATTCCAATCCCTGTACCACAAATTAAAATAGCAAAATCCGCTTGATTGGATAAAACTTTTTCACAAGCTTCTTTGGCAAAATCTGGATAATCACAAGAATCCTTTGTGTATGTTCCAATTTTTTCTACTTCGTGCCCAAGCTCTAAAAGCTTTTCTTCAACGCTATCAACAAGATCAATTCCACCATGATCATTACCTATTATATATTTCATTAATAACCTCTCTAACTATTGTTTATAAATAAAGATTATCATTTTATAACTCCTGTGTCAATTTATGAAATTTTCAAAATTCTTAAATAAATTTATAAATGGTTATCAAACTTTAATTATGGTATAATATTTTAATGATATAAGCTTATTTTAAAAAGGAGAATCAATGTTTGAATTTAATATAAATGATCATAAATATAAAAATATACACATGATTGGAATTGGTGGAATATCAATGAGTGGTATTGCTATCTTATTAAAAAATAATGGATATAATGTGACTGGTTCTGATCTATCTATTTCTGAAACAAGTAGACACTTGGATAAAAATGGTATAGATTATGTAATTGGTCAAAAAAAAGAAAATATTAAAAACCCTGATTTGGTAATCTATACCGATGCTATCTCTGATAATAATGAAGAATTAATTGCGGCAAGGTCTCTTGGAGTTCCTGTTGTAACTAGAGGAGTATTTTTGGGCGGCTTAATGAAAAATTACAAAAACTCTATTGCTGTTTCAGGCTCTCATGGAAAAAGTACAACAACAAGTATGATTTCAAAAATTCTTATGAATTCAACAAAAAATCCTACAATTTTATTAGGAGGAGACTTAGATGAGATTGAAGGAAATGTTCATGTTGGTGATGAAGAAATTCTTGTAACCGAGGCTTGTGAATACAAAGGAAATATTAGATACTATTATCCTTCTATAGGAATTATTTTAAATATAGATGAAGACCACCTTGATTATTATAAGGATTTAAATGATATTATTGAAACTTTTAAAAGTTATTTAAAAAATCAAGATGAAAATTCTAAAACTATTTTAAATTTAAATGAAGAAAATAATAAGCTAGTTATTGATTCTGTTCAAGGAGAATTGATTACTTATGGTCAAGAAAATCCAGATGCTGATTATAATGCGACTAACATTACTTTTGATGAGGATGGAAAACCTAGATTTGATTTAATTATGAAAGACGGAAGTACTGAGCATTTTGAACTATCCATCTTAGGTAGACATAATATTAATAATGCGTGTGCTGCAATAATTTCTACCTTAGAAAGTGGAGTTGATATTGAAACAATAAAAAATAGCATTCAATCTTACAAAGGACTTGAAAGAAGAATGCAGTTATTAGGAAATATTGATGGTTGCAAAATTATATTAGATTATGGTCATCACCCTTCAGAGATTCAAGTAAATTTAAGTG
Organism: Anaerococcus hydrogenalis DSM 7454; assembly: GCF_000173355.1. Taxonomy (GTDB): domain Bacteria; phylum Bacillota; class Clostridia; order Tissierellales; family Peptoniphilaceae; genus Anaerococcus; species Anaerococcus hydrogenalis. The sequence continues at coordinate 81,761 of NZ_ABXA01000019.1, read as the reverse complement.
CCTTAGCAGAACATACCAAGGGTCGATTAATATGCGTTTGGCAACCACACACTTATACAAGAACAAAAAGGTTATTTAATGAATTTGTAAATTGTTTTGATGATGCTGATGAGGTAATCATTACTGATATTTTTGCAGCTAGAGAGCCGTTTGATCCATCAATATCAAGTAAGGATATTGTTGATGCCTTAGTAGAAAAAGGAAAAAGTGCAAAATATCTTCCAACTTTTGACCAAGTTAAAGAATATGTACTTTCAGATATAAAAGAAAATGATCAAGTTATTGTAACTGGTAGTGGAGATTCAGATTATTTAGCTAAAATGATAGCTGGTATTTCTGAATAAAAAAATAGCAAGATAATTATTTTATCTTGCTATTTTTTGTTTGATTTTTTTGTAGTTATTTTAATTTTATTACCATCACATTTTATACTTATATCTCCATCCTTATCTGTTCTAAGAATTTTAATATTTTTATCATTTAAAATTTTTAAAACCCTACTTGATGGGTGGCCATATCTATTATTTTTTCCTACAGAAATAACTGCTAACTTAGGGTCAACTTCTTTTAAAAATTGCTTAGAAGTTGAGTATTTACTACCGTGATGACCTAGCATTAGCACATCACTTTTTAGGTTAAATCCACTATATATTAATTGGTCTTCAACATTTATGCTGGCATCTGCTGGAAATAAGAAAGACATATTACCATATCTTAACTTTACAACAATAGAATTATCATTATCTACGCCTTGTTTATATTCATTTGGCCATAATATTTGTATTTTAGCATCTGAAATATTAAATTTATCTCCTTTTTTTGGATAAATTATATTAGCATTGGATTTTTTCAAACTTTTTTTAAAAGACTTATATATTTTTGTATCTTTTTTATAATTAGGACATAAAACATTTGAAACTTCATAATTTTCAAGAATTGATATTAGGCCTGCAATATGATCTTCGTCATAATGGCTAGCTATCATATAGTCAATTTTCTTTACATTTTTATTTTTTATAAAATTATAATAATATGAACTATTTGACCTGTTTCCCCCATCTATTAAAAGAGTCTTATCATTTGACTGTATTAAAACTGCATTTCCCTGACCTACGTCTATGTAATTAATTTCTAGTTCTTGTAAATTTTTATGTCCTTTATCCTCTTTAGTATTTATTAAAAGAAATATAAATATAAGTGATAGAAATATAATTAGAATATTTTTTATTTTTGCTCTCATCACTCTATCCCTACAGAAATAGCTATGGCTGCATCTATTTTTAACATTATGGACTTATCAAAAGATCCTATTTTATCCCTAAGTCTTCTTTTATCAATTGTTCTTAATTGTTCTAATAATGCTACGCTATTTTTAGGAAGACCAAATTTATTTCCACTTAAGGTAACGTGAGTTGGCAATTTAGATTTTTTTAGTTGACTAGTTACTGGAACTATAATAATAGTAGGAGAGTATTTATTTCCCATATCATTTTGAACAACAATAACAGGCCTAACTCCTCCTTGCTCACTTCCTACAACTGGAGAAAGGTCAGCATAAAATAAATCTCCTCTTTTAACTTTCATTTCTATCTCCTATAATTTTATTGTTAGCCTTATAAATTCTAGGAACTCTATTTGAAATTGATGTCATTAACTCATAAGCTATAGTATGTATTTTATTTGCTTCTTTATATATATCTGGATATAAGGTAATATAATCACCAATTTTACAATCTATTCCACTTACATCTATCATTATCTGATCCATACAAACTCTTCCCACAACTTTTGCTATTTTTCCATTAACCAAAACTTCTCCTATATTGGAGAATGATCTTTTAAAACCATCAGCATAACCAATAGAAACAGTTGCAACTTTTATGTCTTTTGGAGCAATATAAGTTCTACCATAAGATATGCTTGTGCCCTTTCTAACATCTTTTATAAAAGAAATTTGAGCTTTAAATTCAAAAACTTGACATAATTTTATCTTAGATATTTCTCTTATATAATCCGAAGGATAAATTCCATATATTCCAATACCAAGTCTTAATAAATCGGATTTAAAATTATACTCCATAGAAGCTGCTGTATTTGATATATGCACTAACTTTAAATCAAAATCATCTTTTATTTTTTCTATTATGTATGTAAATTTTTGGTATTGAATTTTAGTGTATGTTAAATCTTTTTCATCTGCAGTGGCAAAATGAGAAAATGCTCCTATAAAATTCAGCTTTTTAAATTTTTTTAATTCTTTTATTTTCTCTATTTCAAAATCTCTAAAGCCTAGTCTAGTATGACCAGTATCTAGAAGTATATGGCAATTTATTGTATCAAGTATGCTTTCATTTATTTTTCTTGCATAATCTAAGTCATATATTCCAACGTCTATATTAAGGCTAGAACATACCTTGTATTTATCTATAGGCAAATATCCAAGAATCAATATTGGTTTATCTATCCCATTTTCTCTTAAATATTTTGCCTCTTTAAATTGAGCTACCGCTATGTAATCTATTTGATCATTAATGTATTTGGCAATTTCTAAAGCTCCTAGACCATATCCATCTGCCTTTAAAACTGCACAAATTTTTGAATTTATTGATTTTTCTTTTATTAATTTAATATTATTTAATATTTTATCTAAATCTACTAACAAATAATTTTCTTGCATTCTAACACCTCATTAACCTGTAGGCTTTTGGTAAATTTTCTATAATATCACTAGCAATTAAAGAATCTTCACAATTATTTTTTGCGTAAATATCTCCAGCTAAACCATGGATATAAACTGAAAAAACAGCAGCCTCAAAGGTATCCATAAGACAAAGATTAGAAAGTAATATCCCAGTAAGCACATCACCGCTACCAGCTGTCGCCATACCAGAGTTTCCTGAACTATTTATGTATAATCTATTTCCATCTGTTACGATTGTATTTTTTCCCTTCAAAACCAAAATAACTTTATGTTTTTTTGCAAAATCAACTGCTACTTTTTCCCTATTTTTTTTAATATATGATAATGGAAGTCTTGAAATTCTTGAAAATTCCATTTCGTGTGGTGTTAAGACTATATTTTCTTTTCCATCAATTATATGTATATTGTTATTTAGGCAGTTAAGCCCATCAGCATCTATTACAATTTTTTTATGGTAATTATCTAAAATTGCTTTAACTAATTGATTTAAATCTTTTCCTTCGCCCATACCTGGTCCAATGGCTATCGCATCTTTTCCTTTGCTTAAATCTAAAATTTTATCTACTATATTTATTTCATTATAAAAATAATCACAATCTACTTCTTCTATTATACTTTCTGTTGACTTTATTTGTAAAATATCTGAAATTGATGAAGGACATATTATATATGAAAGTCCAGCGCCTGATCTTAGAGAAGCGAGTGATGACATATAAACGGAACCTGCCATTCCTTTTTGTCCACCAATTACAGCAACCTTTCCAAAATCACCCTTATGACCAAACTCTGGCCTTTTTTTTATTAAATTTTTTATGTCATTATCTATTTTAAAAATTTCATCATTTTTTGTACAAACAGCTACAGCGTAATTTCCATCATGACTTATGCTAATAGATGCTTTTGATTTTTTACCATTTATATATATTTCTGGCTTATTATTTATGTGTCTAATTTCAATTTTTTTTCTTAATATGTAGGCTAAATTAAGGTTAAAAGCCTTAATTATAGCTTCTTTTGCTGCAAATATACCAGCAAAAGTTTGAATAGAATTTTCTTTTTTTCTAGAATAATGAATTTCATTATCAGTAAATATTTTACTATCAAAATTATTTTTTTCTAATTTATTTTTTAATTTTTCTATATTTACTATATCTATTCCTATCATTTCCTTTTCCTTAAATTATCGAAGGCTAGTTTTGAATTTTTCATTATTTCTTCTATATCTAAATTAACAAATTTTTTATTATCATATACCAATTCGCCATTTATTATTACATATGAAACATCAGTATCAAATGTTGAATATGATAGTGATGATATAAGGTTATTTTGTGGAGTATGGTTTGGATTATTTAAATCAATCAAAATAATATCAGCTAACTTTCCTTCTTCTAAACTACCAGTTTCTTTATCTATACCTAGAGCCTTTGCCCCATTGATTGTTGCCATTTTTAAAACCTCAAATGCTCTTAAGTTTTTAGGATTTTCATATTTAGAAACAAGGGATGCTATTGAAATTTCTTTTAGCATGGATAGATTATTGTTACTAGCTGAAGAATCTGTTCCCATAGCTAAGTTTATTCCTTTATTAATAACTCTTGTGCAATCTAAAAATCCTGATGACAGTTTTAAATTGCTTGAAGGATTATGGACTACAGAAACATCATATTTTGACAAGATTTCTAAATCCCTATCAGATAAGTGGACCCCATGAGCTGCAATTGTTTTATTTTCAAATATACCACATTCTTCAAAAACTTCTGTTGGACTTTGGCCAAATCTTTTTATACAATCATCGTTTTCAATTTTTGTTTCAGATAGGTGGATATGAATTGGCATATTATATTTTTTAGAAACTTTGGATATTTCTTTCAAATAGTTTTTATCTGTTGTATAAACAGCATGAGGACCTAAAGCAATATTTACTCTTCCATCTTGACTATTTTCATATTTTTTATAAAGATCAATATTTTCTTTTATTTTTGAAAAATTCTCATCCTCAAGAGTTAATCCTCTTGAAATTTGTGCTCTCATTTTAGATTTCTCTAAAGTTTTTATAGTTTGATCTTCATAGTAATACATATCTGCAAAAGTGGTAGTCCCTGTCATTATCATTTCAGATTGTGATAATAAAGAAGCCCAGTAAACATCTTTTTCAGTTAACTTATCCTCTAGTGGCCATATTTTATTATTTAGCCAATCCATAAGTTCAACATCATCACTATAGTTTCTAAATAAACTCATCCCAACGTGGGTATGGGCATTTATAAAGCCTGGCATAGCAAGAAAATTTTCTCCATCGATTTTTTTATCATATGAAAATCCAATTTTCTCCTTACTTATTTTTTTTATTTTTCTATCTTCTATATAAATATTTCCATTTTTTATTACTTCCCCATCTGCCATTGTGAGGATTTTAACATTTTCAATTAATATATTCATAATAAATAAGAGCAGCACAAGGCCTGCTCTTAAATTTCTCCTATTCTTTCTTTCAACAATGCATTTACTTGTTGTGGATTGGCTTTTCCTTTGGTTTTTTTCATACATTGACCCACCAAAAATCCAAAGGCCCTATCTTTACCATTTTTAATATCTTCAACAGATTGTTGGTTTTCTTCTAAGACTTCTTTGACAATATCTTCTAAGAAATTTTCATCAGAAATTTGAAGTAAGTTTCTTTCTTTTGAAAGCTTTTCAGGATCTTCATTTGATTCAAAGATTTCTCTTAATAGTTTCTTACCAACATTATTATTTATTTTATTATCTAAAACTAAATTAATTAACTTAGCAAAATTTTCAATAGATAAATTCATTTGATCTGCTTCAATTTCACTTTCATTAAGTCTTCTAGATAATTCTGTTAGTATCCAATTTGAAACTTCTTTAGGATTTTTTACTATTTCATTTGTTTTTTCAAATAAATCAGCTAATTTCCTATCATTTGACAAAAGACCTGCATCATAATCTGAAAGTTTGTATTCTTTAATATACCTTTTTGCTTTTGCTTCTGGTAATTCTGGTAAATTATTCTTTATTTCATCAATAAATTCTTTGCTTAGTTCAATCCTTGGAATATCTGCTTCTATAGAAAATCTATAGTCATTTGCAGTTTCTTTTGTTCTCATAGAAATTGTAGATTGAGAATCATCGTCCCATCTTCTTGTTTCCTTTACAGATTTTTCTCCATTTTCTAGCATTTTTTTGTGCCTATCAGTTTCAAATAATAAGGCATCTTCGATGGCTTTTATAGAGTTTAAGTTCTTAATCTCTGAAATTGCAGTTCTTTCGCCTGTTTCAAGATTTTCCAAGTTTATATTTACATCACAACGCATTTGACCTTCTGCCATTATACAATCTGACACGTCTAAAAATCTTAGAGTTTGGGCTAATTTTTCTACAAATTCTTTAGCTTGTTTGGCTGATTTCATATCTGGCTCAGTTACAATTTCTATTAGTGGAAGACCTGCCCTATTATAGTCCATTAGGGTGTTGTTATTCTCATCGTGATTTGACTTTGCTGTATCTTCTTCCATATGAATTGAATTTAACCTTATTTCATCTCCATCACTTAAAATAATATGGCCACCGATAGCATAAGGTTCATCTTGTTGAGTTATTTGATATCCCTTTACAAGATCTGGGTAGAAATATTTTTTTCTATCCATTTTCATACTTTGTCTAATTTCACAATCTAAAGCTAGACCTGCTTTTATTGCATATCTTACAGCTTCCTTATTTATTAAAGGTAAAGTTCCTGGATGACCTAAACAAATTGGACATGTGTTTGTATTTGGTACAGCACCGAATTCATTTTTACAGGAACAAAACATTTTTGTTTTTGTAGATAATTCTACGTGAATTTCTAATCCTATAATAGTTCTAGTCTTCATTTATTTTCCTTTCGAAAGTTTCACAAGCATTTATAATATCATTATCTTTAAACCTATCTCCAATAATTTGAATACTTCCAGATATTCCCTTTCTAACTGGAATAGACACTCCACAAGATCCAGTTAGATTGACACAAACATTAAAAATATCTGAAGTAAAGTCCTTCAAAGGATCATCAACATATATTCCTAATTTAGATGGTAAATCTACAGTAGTTGGTGTTATCAAAAGATCATAGTTTTTGAATATTTCTTTAAATTCTTCAACTATTAATGTCCTTAACTTTAATCCTTGTTTATAAATTCTTTGATCATCTTCGCTTGAAAGATACATTGTTCCAAGAGCTATTCTTCTTTGAACATTTTCTCCAAATCCTTCTGACCTATTTTTAATAAATAATTCTTCAACATTTTTGTATTCATCAGTTTGATGACCAAATCTTATACCATCAAATCTTGATAGGTTGCTTGAAACTTCTGAACTCATTACTACATTATAAACTTCATTTGCATATTTAGAATATTTTAAATCAATAGGAATAATTTCAGCTCCCAATTCTTTTAAAATTTCTATTGCGTGTTTATAATCATCTTCAACTTCTTTATCTAAATTATAAATATTATTTTCATTTTTGATAACTGCAATTTTCTTTCCTGAAAAATCAAAATTTTCTTCCTTATATTCATATTTTTCAAGACAGGATGTCATATCAAATTTATCTGGAGATTGACATGTGTTAGCTATTGTTCTTAAATCTTTTACGTTTTTAGCAAACAATGATACTTGGTCCAAACTATTAGCCATTGAAACAACTCCAGACCTGCTCATTAAAGAATATGTTGGTTTATATCCTATAATATTGCAATAACTTGCAGGTTGTCTTACTGATCCACCAGTATCTGTTCCAAGTGATACTAGTACATCTCCTTTTGCAACACTTACTGCTGAGCCTGAAGAAGATCCACCCGGAATTAAATTTTCGTCTAAGGGATTTTTTATTGGACCAAAGTATGATGTTTCTCCTGATCCTCCCATTGCAAATTCATCCATATTTGTTTTTGCAATAATAATCGCATCTTCTTTTAATAGATTTTCAACTACTTTTGCATTAAAAACAGGATTAAAATCTTCTAGTATTTTTGAAGCACAGGTCATTTTCATATTCTTATAAGAAATGTTGTCTTTGACACTAACTGCTATTCCAAATAAGGAACCTAATTCTTCTTTATTTTTTAATTTTTCATCTAAGTACTTTGCCCTTTCTAAACTATCTTTCTCATTTATAGAAATATAGGCATTATATTGGTCATTTTTTATCTTTTCTAAGACATTTTTTGTATTATCATATACTGAAATTTCATTATTTTTAAATTTATTAATTGTTTCTTTAATATCCATACTTGCTCCTTAAAGTCTCCAATCCAACCTAAAATAACCATACTCAGTATCTTTAGCATTTTTAAGAGCATCTTTTCTATCTAGAGATTTTCCTGGAATATCTTCTCTTAAAATTGCCTCATGATTGTCCAACATTTCAGTCATTTTTACATCTTTACAATCAACATCAAAAATATGGTCAATAAAATCTAAAATCTTATTATATTTATTAGAAATTAATTCTACATCTTGGTTAGATAAATCAAGATTTGCTAGTTTATAAATTCTAAAAACTTCATTTTTATCCATTTAATCCTCCTCTAATTTTCTTATAAATTCAAATAATTCTTCATTTTCTAAAACTTTTATACCTAACTGGTCTGCTTTTTCTTTTTTACTTCCTGGTTTTTCTCCACATAATACAAGATCAGTATTTTTAGAAACAGAAGAAGTAACATCTCCATTATGGTCTAATATAAGTTTTTTTATATCATTTCTTTTGTAATTTTCAATACTACCTGTAATTACAATTTTCATACCTTCTAAGGAATTAGATACTTCACTTTCTTCGATTTTTTTAATTTTAATACCTTTTTCAAGTAATTTATCTATTGACTCTTTTATATTTTTATCATTAAAAAATTCAACTATATCATGAGATGTTTTTTCGCCTATATCTTCTACTTCAACTAAGTCATCTTCTTTAGCATTTCTTAAATTTTCTAATGATTTATATTTCTCAGCTAAGTCTCTTGCCGTTTTGACACCAACATTTGGTATGCCAATGGCATAAATAAAGTGATTTAAGTCGCATTTCTTACTATTTTCTATAGCCTGCAATAAGTTATTTGTCTTTTTTTCTTTAAATGATTCCAAATTTATTAAATCTTCATATTTTAAATCATATAAATCATAAATCTCTTTAATATCTAGCTCATTGATAAATAATTCAACAGTTTTTTCAGATAAACCTTCTATATCCATTGCATCTCTAGATGCAAAATGTACCATCCTTGCCTTTAATTGAGGGGTACAAGAAATAGAGTTTGGACAATAGATATGAACATTTCCCTCAATCAATTCGCTGTGACAATAAGGGCACTTTGTTGGCTTTTTAATTTCTACAGTATTTTCTTGGTTCTCATCAACAACTCCCAAAATTTCAGGGATTACATCATTAGACCTTCTTATAAATACTTGTGATCCAATCTTTACTTTCTTTCTTAAAATATCATCGTAATTATTTAAGGTTGCTCTTTGTACCGTAACTCCTGAAAAATCTACAGGCTCCAAAATTGCTGATGGGGTAACTTTTCCTGTTCTTCCTACATTCCAAACAACATCTAAAAGTTTTGTTGTGTATTCTTCAGGATCATACTTATAAGCTATTGACCATCTTGGAAATTTATTTGTGTAGCCCAAAACTTCCTGAGTTTTAACATCATTTACCTTTATAACTACCCCATCTGTCAAAACATCAATATGATGTCTTTCTTCTTTTATATAGTCTATCTCTTTAACTATTTCATCAAAATTTTTAATTAATTTTTTGTAAGGGTACACTGGTAATTTTTGTTCTTCTAAAAAATTCAACTTATCTTCTTCAGTTTTAAAATCTAAAGAGTTAGTAGAAATTTGATAAAAATAAGCCTTTAAATTTCTTTTTCTAGTTTGACTAGTATCTAGGTTCCTAATAGCACCTGCAGCTGCATTTCTTGCGTTTTTTAATGGAATTTCATTTTCTTCGTTATATTTTTTAAGGCTTGATAAGGGCATCACAGCCTCTCCTTGAATTTCAAGCAAAGACTTTTCTTTTATCTTTGTTGGAATAGTTGGGATAGTTAAAACTTGTTTTGTAACATCTTCTCCAACAATACCGTTTCCCCTAGTTGATGCTGTTTTTAATAATCCATTCTCATATGTTAAGTTTATAGTTAGACCATCAAATTTATATTCTGTAAGAAATTCTAATTTCTCTAACTTATCATCATGACTATTATTATATTGGTCTCTTAATTTCTTAGTCCTTATAATCCAATCTTTTAACTGATCTATATTTTGAGATTTGTCTTGGGAATATAGTCTTGTAATATGAAAGTGCTTTTCAAACTTATCTAAGATTGTTCCCCCAACTCTTTGAGTTGGAGAAAAAGCATTGATATAGCCAGTAGAATTCTCAAGTTCTCTAAGCTCGTCGTATAACTTATCATATTCACCATCAGAAACTATAGGTTCATCTAAGGTATAATAGTGATAATTTAATTCATTAATCTTATCTATCAATTCATCTATTTTTATTTTATTTTTGCTATCCATCTTATATCCTTTTTATTGGTGCATAATCTTGATTAAGTTTTTTTAAGCCTTTTTTATCAAAGGCTACAACAAGTTCATTACCATCATCAGATTTTTTTATTTGAACTATCATTCCTTCTCCCCATTTAGTGTGGATTATTTTATCACCAATATTAAACTCTTCTTTTGAGGATTCCTTAACAGTGTTTTTCTTCAAAACACTCTCTCTTGCCTTATCTCTCATATAAGCCTCATTACTTCTCATCTTTACATAAGGAGAATAGGCTGGAGTTTTATCCTGGTCAATTTGTTTTATAGATGATTTTATTTCACTTAAAAATCTAGAAGGTTTATAATATACTGCCTGACCAAATTGTCTTCTTATTTCAGCACTAGATAAGTACAATTTTTCCATAGCCCTTGTAATAGCAACATAGCATAGTCTTCTTTCTTCTTCGATGTTTCCCTCATCTATAGATCTTTTTGATGGAAATAAACCATCATCCATTCCAACAACAAAGCACACCTTAAATTCAAGCCCCTTTGCTGAGTGAATTGTCATTAAGGATATTGAATCATCACTTTCTTCTGTTTTATCAAGGTCTGATAAAAGAGATAAATTTTCTAGATAGTCATGTATATTATCTTCAGGATTATTTGATTCGTATTCTGCTGCTGAAGAAATAAATTCATTTAAATTATCAATTCTCGACCTATTTTCAACAGAATAAGATTCCTCTAAAGCCTTAATGTAACCACTCTTATCCAAAACTTCCTCAATCAAGTCAACTATTTTATAATCCTCATAATTATCAAAGATTTCAGATAGGGGGTTATAGAATTTTTCACATGAAGTTTTTAACTTAGTAGGAAGATTAGAAAATAAAGAAGGATCACAAACAAGCTCTGTTAATGAAAAGCCCAGTTTACTTGCTTCTTTTTCTAAATTCTCAATAGTTTTATTTCCAATTCCCTTTTTTGGTTCATTAATAATCCTTTTTAAGCTTATATCATCTTTAGGATTAACTAGAACTTTAAGATAAGAAATTAAATCTTTTATTTCCTTTCTATCATAAAACTTAAGACCACCTACAACCTTATAATCTAAAAGATTTTTCATAAGATATTCTTCAAAAATTCTTGACTGAGCATTCATCCTATATAAAATCGCCATATCTTTTAACTTATATCCATCATTTAGTAAAGAATTAATTTCGTCTATTACAAACTTTCCTTCTTCTGATTCTACTGAGGATTTCTTGTACAAAACTTCAGATCCATCATTTTGAGATGTCCATAAATTTTTATCTTTTCTTTCAGTGTTATTTCTTATAAGTTTATTTGCTACATTTATAATATTAGAAGTTGACCTATAATTTTGTTCAAGTTTTATAGTTTTAGCATTTTTAAAATCCTTCTCGAAATCTAAAATGTTATTAATGTCAGCTCCTCTAAAACTATAAATTGATTGGTCTGCATCCCCAACTACCGTTATGTTATTGTGTAATTTTCCAATTGCCTTTATTAATTCGTATTGGCTCTTGTTGGTATCTTGATACTCATCCACATATACATACTCAAACTTATTTTGATAATATTTTAAAGTATTAGGGTCACTTGCAAATAAATCCAAAGTTTTTAAGATTAAATCATCAAAGTCTAAAGAATTATATTCAAATTTCTTTTTTTCATAATTTTTGTATATCTTATAATATTCTTCTTGTTTGGCATAGAAAGTGTTTATATTTAAAAACTCCTCTGGACTTATAGATTTATTTTTACAAAAGCTAATTACATTTAAAGCTTCTTTCGGACTTATTTCATCCTTGTAATTTAAATCTTTAATTATTTCTTTTACCAAAGTTTTTTGATCATTTGTATCGTATATGGTGAAATTATTGTCATATCCAATTTTGTTAATATTCATCCTAAGTATTCTTGCACAAATGGAGTGAAATGTACCAATCCATAAGTGAGAAACATCTTCATTTAAAAGATTTGATATTCTTTCTTTCATTTCATTTGCAGCCTTATTAGTAAAGGTAATAGCCAATATATTAGTTGGATTTACAAATTTTTCCTTAATCAAATAAGAAATACTAGTTGTTAGAACTCTTGTTTTTCCACTACCAGCTCCTGCAACTACGAGTAAAGGTCCTTTCTCATGTAAAACTGCTTCTTTTTGTTTATCATTTAAATTAGATAAGTCCATCATTCACTTCCTTTCATCCTATTAATTATACCACAAGTGCATAAGTATTCTAAGATTTACGGATAAGACAATATTAAATTACTAATTATTTTAATAAATGAAATATTAAAAAAACGAACTTATCAATAAAGATAAATTCGTTTCTACTACTTTTACTTATTTTTTTCTTCTTTTAGATTATTTGCTATAAGTTTTTCTAAAACTAGATCATATCCATCTGTTCCGTAATGTAGGGACCTATTAACTCTTGAAATTGTCGCTGTTGATGCTCCAGTTTGTTCTTCGATTTCACTATAAGTTTTTCTAATTTTTAATAGTTTTGCAACTTGTAATCTTTGTGAAATTGATTGAAGTTCCCTAGCTGTACAAGCATCTTCAAAAAATTTGTAACATTCGTCTCTATCTTTTAACATCAATATAGCGTCAAAAAATTCGTCTAAATCTTTGCTTTGTAATTTTGAATCTGTCATTATTATCTCCTAAAATAATCCAATGATATTTCCCTGATCATCAATATCTATATCATATGCAGCAGGTCTTTTTGGAAGTCCTGGCATGGTTAAGATATTTTGAGTTAGAGCTACTATAAAGCCTGCTCCCTGATTTAATCTTATATCATTGATTGTAATCTCATATTCGCTATCTGGATTTAAATTTTTAGGATCGTCAGAAAGTGAATATTGAGTTTTAGCAATACATATTGGTAAATTATTTGAATTTAATTTATTAATTCTCTTAATTTCATTTAAGGCTTTTTTAGAATAATTAACCCCACTTGCCCTATAAATTTCTTTTGCAATTATTTCAATTTTATCTTCGATTGGTAAATTTTCGTCATATAATACTTTGAAGTCATTGTCATTTTTGCTATTTTCTATTATATATTCACATATATCTAGACATCCTTGGCTTCCCTTATGATAAACATCACATTCAAAAGCCTTTAATGATAAGCCTTCAACAAGATTTTTTAAGGTATCTAATTCTTCTTGAGTATCTTGATCGAATTTATTGATTGCAACGACAATATTGTTTGAGAATTTTTTTAAATTTTCAAGGTGAGTTTGTAAATTTTTGAAACCTTTTTTTAGATTTTCAATATTTTCTTGGTCGATATTTTTTAAATCTTGACCCCCATGATATTTCAAGGCTCTTATTGTAGCAACGACAACAGTCATATTTGGTTTTAGGTCAGCCTTTCTACATTTTATATCATAGAATTTTTCAGCACCAAGATCAGCTCCAAATCCTGCTTCTGTTACTGCAAAATCTGAAATAGAAAGAGCAGTTTTTGTAGCGATTATAGAATTACAACCATGAGCTATATTTGCAAAAGGACCTCCGTGAATTATAGCTGGTGTATTTTCTAAAGTTTGACATAAATTTGGCTTTAAGGCATCTTTCATCAAAACACAAACTGGGCCTGTTGCCTTAATATCTTCAACTGTAACAGCATTACCTTCATAATCATAAGCAACTATCATTTTTGATACTTTTTTCTTAAAGTCAAATAGGTCATTGCTTAGACAAAATACAGCCATCATTTCAGTTGCAACTGTTATATCAAAACCATCTTGCCTTACTATACCATTAGTTTTTTTACCAAGACCTACTACAACTTCTCTTAGCGCCCTATCATTTAAGTCAACGCACCTTTTCCAGACAATGTTATTCAAATCAATATTTTTTTCATTTCCTTGATAAATGTGATTGTCAATCATAGCAGATACTAAATTTACAGCACTTGTAATTGCATGAAAATCTCCAGTAAAGTGTAGGTTAATATCTTCCATTGGTATAACTTGAGAATAACCTGCTCCACAAGCTCCCCCTTTGATACCAAAAGATGGTCCCAAAGATGGCTCTCTTAAAACAGAAATTGATTTTTTACCTAACTTATTAAGTCCCATTGATAAGGCAATATTCATGGTAGTTTTTCCCTCACCAAAAGGTGTTGGAGATATAGCAGTTACTAAAACAAGTTTTGAATCTGATTTCTTCTCAAAATTTGGTTTAATTTTCGCCTTATATTTTCCGTACTTTTCATAATCATCAATTCCAAGATAAGCAGCTATCTGATCTATATCTTTAATATCAGCTTCTCTTGCAATTTCAATATCTTTTTTCATTTAAACTCCTATAATTTACTATATATTTTGCTTTTCAGATACATTATATCAACTATTTGCATGTAGTGCAATAGTTTATTAAAGTGAATTAAAATTTATTAATTAACTTTTATTATTTTCTATAATATCTAGGAAAGTATTTACCAGATTTTCATTCCTAGCTAGAAGTGGCCCATGTAGGTATGAAGCAAAAGTATTCTTATATCTAAATCCTTCTGTTTTATCTTCTCCATTGTTTCCATTTCCTTCTATTACACTTGAAAAGGCATTTTCCTTCTTCTTTAAAAAAGTTACTCCACCGTGATTTTCAAAGCCACGATAAATTTGACCGTTTTTATTATCTTTAATCTCAATATTTCCTACAAATCTATTTGCATTTTCTTGATTTTTTGTATAATAATCAAAAATTTTAAGTCCCTCAATTTTATTATCATAGGCATCATAATAATATTGACCCATCAATTGGTAGCCCCCACAAATAGCTAGGAAAAGTCCATTATTTTCTATATATTTTACTATATTTTCTTTTTTATCTTCCAAATCTTTTTCAACAATTGATTGTTCATAATCCTGACCTCCACCAAAAAATACAAAGTCATATTTCTTATAGTCAAAATCATCTTTTAAGCTAACTACATCTACATTTACTTGGTGACCTTTTTTTTGGGCAAAATATTTTAAGGCCATTACGTTTCCAACGTCTCCATAAGTATTTAATAAATTTCCATATAAATGACAAATATTTATAATCATTTGAGTTTTAATACCTCTCTTAGTCTAAGCATAGCTGTATATGTTGAAAGAATATATATTTTATCACTTGATTCTTTTTTTATTTTTTCAAAAATTTCATCTTCATAATCAAATTCTTTAATTTCGCCATCAAAAATATCTGCTATTTCAAGTCTTCTTTTCATATCAGCCTTTCTGATTCCCGATACTTTTATAGATTTTATATCTAATATTTTTAATTTCTCATAATATGAATCGTATATCCAAGATACATCTTTACCATCAGCATAATTATCATTTAAAATGCAATATAGACTAATTGGCTTATCCTCAAGAAGCATTAGATTTATAATTTGGTTTAGTCCAGTTGGATTTTTAACTAGGTTAATAACTACTTCCTTACCTTCTATATCAATAACTTCTTGCCTACCAAAAACATGCTCTTGTAATTTCAAACCATTATATATTTTATCATAGGGAATTTCTAATTCATTTGCTAAAGAAATTGCGCTTAGGGCATTATATATATTATAAAATCCACCAATTTGTGTTTCGTACTTCTTACCATTAACTATAAATTTAGAAAAATTCGCCTCCATACTTATTATTTCATTAATCCTATAATCTAATTTAGGAGAATGAAAATCACAAGTTGGACAAGAAAAATCCCCAAGAGAAGAATAATTTACCAAGTCATATTTTAAAACACTATTACATTTTGGGCATAAAATTCCATCACTATTAAATTCTGCATCTAAATTGTAAGAATTAGAAATCTTGTTATCTTCCCTAATTCCATAATAAATAGGTTTATAATTTTTTAATGAATCATAGGAAAAAATCGGAAGATCTCCATTTGCAATTATTTTCACATTTTCCACATCTTCAAGACCACTTAATATTTTCTTATAAACATTATAAATTTCCCCAAACCTATCCATTTGATCTCTAAAAATGTTTGTCAATACCACATAATCTGGTTTTAAAAATTTGCTTACCCTAACTAGATTAGCCTCATCTACCTCCAAGACTGCTACTGTATTTTCATTTTTATCATTATCCAATAAGCTTGTTATTATGCCTTGTACCATATTTGAACCTGAATCATTTGTAAAAACATGATTGTAGTGATTTCTTAAAATATTAGAAATAAAATGTGTCGTCATTGTCTTTCCATTTGTTCCTGTTACAAATATAAATTTGGTATTTTCGCTTAAAGTTTTTAAAATATCCTTATCAAGATTATAAGCAATTTTACCAGGAAGGCTTGTTGCCTTATGGTTTGTAATTTTTAGTAAAAATCTACTAAATTTTGCAACTTTTATAATTAAATTTTCTTTTATACTCATGAAAAAATTATAACAGAAAATCAGTCACTTAGTCTATTGTCTTTTAAAAATAATTTAAAAATATGCAAAAAAAATAGGCTACAACTTATTTGTTGTAGTCTATTTTTCAGAAATTATATTTTTGGAAACTTCTATCATCATATAATCAACCTTATCAGACCATTCTGGATCACTTGCATAAAGTTTTCCTATGGCTTTTGTAGAAATTCCATTATAATATTTTCCTTTTTCACTTAAATAATTTTCTTTTAAAAATTTAGCTACGTGAGCTATTGACTCACCCTTATCTTTAAATTTAGTTGCTGCATTAATTGGATCTTGGTCAATAGCATTAAAACCAAAAAGATTATTTTTTCTTTAGCAAGATATGAATGTCCATTTCCCGTTTCATGTTTTGCCATGGCCATAAGTAAAATAGCATTTATTCCATTTTTTTCTTCAGCTTTTTTAAAATCTTTTCCAAGACCTTGTAAATTTGTATTTTTAAGACCATATTCAAGCTCTTCTGCTGTTAGATTGGTCTTATTTGTTAAATATAACATTGAATTCTTACTAATTTTATCAGAATCATTATTTTTTAATTCTTCTAAATCTTTTTCTAATTTTTCAAATCTTTTTAATCTAGATTGTTTTAAACTTAAAGTTTCATTGCTAATTTCATTTACTCCACCAATCAAATTATCTCTTTTGTCCTTATTTTTTGCAGCAAAAGACGATCCTTCTAGTCCTGTTGATAGAACAAGCACAAGGATTATTGCTAAAAGAGATAAAAATGATATTTTAAGATTTTTATTTTTTATCATTTCTCATCCTTTTTTTGATATGTAAATAGTAACAAAACTGTTACAATTATTATATCATTCCTTGTGCTTTCTTGCAAATCTTATTTTCTAGAGCCAGGTTTTACTGCAGGTGTATCTTTTAAATCCTCTGGAAGTTTATCAGGATCAAAGGTTTCAATTTCTAATTTAGTAGCTGATAGTACTTTAAAACCATTGATTTCATCTACTGAGGACCTATTTACAATAGATGTTAAAGCATTTACTTTTGCCCCGTATTTTTTAACAACATCTACTGTTTCAAACGAAGATTTACCTGTTGTAATAACATCTTCTACAATAATTACATTAGTTCCCTCTTTTATATCAAATCCTCTTCTTAAGGTCATTATATTATCAACTCTTTCTGTAAAAATTGCCTTTACACCTAAGGCTCTTGCTACTTCATAGGCTATAATTATTCCACCCATAGCAGGTCCTACACATAAATCAACTTTTATTCCAGCTTCCTTTACTCTTTGGGCAATTTTTTCGGCAACCTCTTGACAGTAAACAGGATTTTCAATTAATTTTGCACATTGAATATATTTTCTTGTATGTTTACTACTTGATAATAAAAAGTGTCCGTCCAAAAGTGCATCTGATTTTTTTAATAATTCTATAGTTCTATCCATTTTATTCCTCCTAAATAATATTTCTTATTTCTTCTAATGAATTTAATTTTTCTTTTTTCATATAAGTTTCTAAATCTTCAATTATATTTGTCATAGTATTAAAATCGACAAAATTACTAGTTCCAACTTGTACAGCACTTGCTCCTGCCATAATAAATTCCAAACAATCTTTATAATTTGAAATTCCACCCATGCCAATTACTGGTAAGCTTGTTGCTTTACTTGCTTCATATACCATTCTTAAGGCTATTGGTTTTATACATGGGCCAGAAAGTCCTGCTGTTTTATTTTCAAAAACTGCTTTTTTATTATCAACATCTATAGCCATTGCATTAAAGGTATTTACTAAAGAAATACAATCGGCACCAGAGTTTTCAGCAATTTTTACAAATTCTTTTATATCTCCAACATTTGGTGATAGTTTTACCATCAATACTTTTTTTGTTGTCTTTCTTACTTTTTCAATTACTTCACAAGCTTTCATGGGATCTGTTCCAAAAGCCATTCCCCCTTCTTTTACATTAGGACAAGATATGTTAAGTTCAATAATTGGAACACTAGTTTTATCTAAAAGTTCACAGCCTTTAACATAATCTTCAACACTATGTCCACCAAGATTTGCAATTGTAACAGCATCTTTTTTTTCTAAAAATGGTAATTCTTCTTTTATAAAATATTCAATTCCAGGGTTTTGTAAACCGATTGAATTCATAATTCCAGAAGCAGTTTCATAAATTCTAATCCCCTTATTTCCTAAATTTTTATGTAAGGTTAATCCTTTTGAAGAAATTCCTCCAAGTTTATTCAAATCGATAAATTCTGCAAATTCTTTTCCAAAACCAAAAGTTCCACTTGCAGCAATTATTGGATTTTTAAATTCAATCCCACAAATATTTACTTTTAAACTCATTAGAAAATCTCCTTTGAATCAAATACTGGTCCTTCTTTACAAACTCTAATAAATTCACCCTTAGAATTTTCAACCGTACAGCCTAGACAAGCTCCTATCCCACAAGCCATATGAGCTTCCATAGAAATTTGAATTTCAGTATTTTTATTTTTACTTGAAAGAGTTTTTAGCATTGGATTTGGACCACAGGCATAAATAATGTCATATTTTTCTGTATCTATTTTATCAGTAATAAAAATTTTATCTTTTTATCAATTGTTACGGTTTTTTTCTCTACAAAATCTTTAAAATAATCTGTAAAATATTCCTCATCGCTAAAACCTGCATAAAAATCTGCTTTTTGATCTAGGGATTTTGCAAGGTATAAAAGAGGAGCAATTCCAATTCCTCCAGCAACTATAGCTGCTTTTTTCCCTTTTTTTATTTCAAAGCCCTTACCCAAAGGACCTAATAATTTTACTTTAGATCCTTCTTTTAAATCACTTAAAATTTTTGTTCCCACACCCTTAACTTGGTACAAAAAAGACATGGTTTCATCATCTTGATCACATACGCCAAAGGGCCTTGAAAGAAGGGGTGAGTTTCTAAAACTATCACACCTTAACATAAAAAATTGACCAGGTTTTGCATTTAATTTTGTTTTTACTTTACAAAAATAAATATCATCTTTTATTTTTTATTAAATATTAGCTTAGCATCCCTATAAGATTGCATTATCTTGGATTTCCTTTCTTGTTTCTATACATTTTTCTCTTGCATAAAAACCTACCTTATCTTGGCCATCTTCATAATTCATATAATTTTTAAGAATAGCCCTAGATGAATTTACGACTCCTCCATTTAGAGAGTTTAAAAGATTATATACATTTAAAGAATCTGCTTTTTGTGCTCCAAAACCAGGTATTAAGAAAAACATGTTTTTATATCTTTTCCTTATTTTTTCAACTTCTTTTTTATGAGTTGCACCAACTACAAGACCTATTGGACCATACCCAGAATTATCTACAAATTTATCATTTAATTCTTTTAACTTATCGCCTATGGTATAGAATAATTTGCTATCATCTTTTAGTTTTAAACATTCAAAATCATTTGCACCTGGATTTGATGTTCTTAATAGGACAAATACTCCCTTGTCATTATTTTTTATAAATTCTAAATAAGGAGAAATTGAGTCCATTCCCATATATGGATTTAAGGTCATAAAATCAGCTTCAAAGTCTCCTGAAAAATGTGCTTTTGCGTATTGACTTGCGCTTTGTGCAATATCAGATCTTTTTACATCAGCTATTGATAAAAGGTCATTTTCACTTAAATAGGATAGGGTCTTTTTGTAAGCTTTCATACCTTCTATTCCATATGATTCATAATATGCTATTTGTAATTTATATATTGCACAAACATCTTTAGTGTTATCTATTATTTCCTTATTAAAATCAAATAATTGATCACATATGCTTTTATTTTCTTTCATTTTTTCTGGTATGTAGTCAAGTGATGTATCAAGTCCTACACATACAAAACCATTTTTTTCTACTTTCTTATAAAGTCTTTCCATTAATGTCATATTCTAATATTCCTTTCTCATTTTTTAACATAGATGATTTAAAAAATACAATTTATTCTAGTTGAAGGCTCAAAAAAAAAGAGTCCCTAACAACTTCCCATTAAAATAATTGGAAAATTGAAGAGGACTCTTAATTATGTCTTCTGCTAAATTAAATATTTCAATTAAATCATTTTTGTATAAATCTTTTGCACTAGGCGAATTTTTAATCTTTAGCATTTGACACTCCTTTTTTTGTTTTTTCTATTATACCAAAGGAGTTTTTATACGTCAACAACTATTTGTAATTTTCTATTAATTCGTTAATTGATTCTGTTGTAACATTTTCTCTATCTATTTCAAACTCATCTAAAATCTCATCCATCAAGTTTAAGTTGGTAAATTCAATTTCCATGTAGGCTTCTGGATATACATTTTTTGACCAAATATCTATATCAAATTTTTGTCCTTTGTAAGAATATGAAATTCTTTCTTTGTCTCCAACATATTTTTCTACTAAACCAATTTCTTCTAAAATTTTAATCATGTTTGAAGTTGAATCAATTGTTGTTGTATATTCATTATTAACCCTCACCTTATCTTTGCTGTCTACAGATTCTTTAAAGGTTAATTCAGTTCTTTCTCTTTTGTCATTTAAGGTTTTTTCCCTAATTCTCAAATAACCATTTGAAAATTCGCTAGCATTTTTTGGTGCAAATGTATGGTTTTTTTGAATTTCTACTCCAATAAATTCTGCCCCTTTTTCTTCTAATTTCTTTTTCATTTCTTCTACATCAATTTTTAGTACTTTGATTTCTAATTCTCTATCCATTAACTTATCCTTTCTGGCAAAAAATCTATATAGTCTCCTGCCACACATTTTATTTCTATATCGTCTACTATACCTTCAATAATCTGTTTGTGCCCTTGTCCATGTAGATGACCATATATCAAACATTTTACTTGAAAATCCTTGCAAATTCCAAAAAATTCATTTAAAGTCTTATCGCTATTAATGGGTGGATAATGAAGCATCACAATTTTCTTCTTATTTTCTTTGTTATATTCTAAAGAATTTTTTAATCTTTGAAGTTCCCTTTTAAAAATTTTTTCATCGTGATCAGTAAATTCACTGTTATCCCTACTAATCCAACCACGAGTTCCACAAATATCATAACCTTCTATAAAAAAAGAATTATTTTGTAAAAAATCTATTGTTTCTAATTCAAGGTCATTCAATTTCTTTAAGGATTGCCACCAATAATCGTGATTTCCTTTCAGCATTATTTTTCTGCCATTTAGTTGATCAAGCTTTTTAAGGTCAATAAAGGCATTATCAATATCCATAGCCCAGGAAATATCCCCAGAAATTAGTACAGTATCTTCTTTTTTTACAATTTTATTCCAATTATTAAAAATTTTATCTTGATAATTGTCCCAAGCTTTTCCAAATATTTCCATTGACTTTTTTTCGGTATAATCAAGATGCAAATCTGCTATAGCATAAATCATATCTTATCCATATCCTTTACTTCTATTTCTATGCCCTCAGCCTTTAATATTTTTTCTTCCCTATCATGGCAAGTAAAATAAATCATTTGAAATTGATTTGAAAGATCTAATAAATATAACAAGGCAGTCCTTAATCTCTTATTGTCATAATTTATAAAGGCATCATCAAAAATCAAAAAAGAATTTTTTATTATATCCTTTGAAATTGAAAATCTTAAGGAAAAATTAACCTGGTCAAAAAATCCCACAGATAGTTTATCTAAGCTAATTATTTCATTATTTTCATTATAAATAATTGGGTTTAGCTTATCATCTAATCCTATATTTATATATTTTCCCATAGAAATTTGACCAATAATTTCACTTATACGATTAGAAATATTCTTCCTATTATGATCTAATTTATTCTCATTTAATTTTATTAATTCTATAGCCTTCTTAGATGCTTTTATTTTAATTTCTAATTCTTGCTCTTCCCTTTTTAACTTATTTATATCATCAACTAAATCAATTTCTTTAGAAATTTCATCTTCTATTCTTGCTAATTTTTTTTCAAGTTTTAAATTATTATCTAATAAAGTGCTATAGGATTTTTCATATTTTTTTATTTCTTCTTCAATTTTTGAAATGTTAAAATCTTCAATTTCAAATTCACTTATATCTTCACTTATTTCTTGTTTTTCAAGAATTTTTAATATTTCTAAAATTTTATCTCTTTCAATTATAAGTTTTTCATATTCCATATAGTCTTCTTTTGCTTTTTCGTAGAGAGATTTTGTAGAAACTGAAATTTTAGAAAACTCATTACTGATTTTTATATTAAGATTATTAATTTCTTCTTTTTTATTTATATCCTTTGATTTAGTTTTAAAATAATAATATATAAGAATAGGAATAATAAAAAATAAAATGTAATATTTTTTAGTAAATATTGAAACTATTAATAAAAGTGATGAAATTATAAGCAAAGAATAATTATTTTTTTTATTAGATTCTCTATAAAATTCAGCCTTTCTATCTAAAAGATCATCTACTTTTTCGAAGTAAAGTTTATCTATAGTCTCAAATTTTCTGTACTTTTTTAATTTCTCATCTAATAAAGCTAAGGAGTCTTTCCTAGACTTATATTCAATATAATTTGAATTAGCCTTATATTTTCTGTAATTATCCCTATCATTTTTTAACTTTTCTAGGATATTTTTAATATTATTTATATCTTCTCTTTGTTTTTTTAATTTTACAATGTCGCTATTATAGAATCTTCTGATATTTTTAATATTTTCAATCTCTTTATATTTTTCTTCTAATTCTTTTTTATTTTTTGCAAAAGGTTTAGTGTAAGCTCTAGGACTTCCTATTTTATTTAAAATTTCTTCAATATTTTCGACAGCTTTTAATTGAGAAAACACAAGATCTGAAGACGGATTTTTTAAAAAATCAACAAGCTTTTTCTTAGAATCCTTATCAATATTTTGCATTTGATAATTATCTATTATACTTTTATATAAACTATAATTTAAATCCAAAAAATATTCTCCAGGATAGGATAGATTAGACTTTTTGCTTTCAATTTCCTTATTCGTAGATAAATCATGTATCTTATAAGATCCATCTTCAAAATTTCTTTCAATCCTATAATCCTTACCATCAGAAGATAAAATAATATTACCAGCATATTTATAAGATCCTATCGGCTTATATTTTTCTTTCTTATAGGAAAAATTTCTTTTATTATTTCCTACATCAAAGCCATAAAATATACCCTCAATAAAGTCAGATATGGTTGATTTTCCACTTTCATTATTTCCATAAATTAAATTAAAACCCGGTTTTAAAATGATAGTTTTATTTTGGAATTTACCAAAAGATATTAAATTTATTTCTTTGATGAATATTTTATTCATTTTTGCTCCTCAAAATAGCATCAAAACCAATTTCTAAACATCTTTTATTTATCTCATCATCCATATCTAAATCTTTAATACTTTCATAAAAATCTGAAAGTAAAGTATTATTATATATTTTTGCCATATTAAAATAATAATCCTTATTTTTTAAAAAATTTATTTTTAAATAGGATAAATTCAACTTATCTTTTAGTTTTTTTTCATTTATAAAAATCTTATCATAATTAGAAAGATTTAAAGTAAGAAAATTATATTTTTTATCTAGTATCTTATCTAAATATATTTCAAAGTCTTGGTAATTTTTATAATCATTTAAATCTAGGTCTAATTCTTTAAAATTCATTTGTGAAAAGTTGATAAACTTCACCCTTCCATCTTCAAAAATATTGTAACCAAATTCACTTTTATCCTTGAAACTAGAAGGTTCTATACTTCCTACATAAAAAATCTTATCAGAAAAAGACTTTCTTTTATGGATATGTCCAAGACCAACATAGTCAAATCCCATTTCCTTAATTTTTTCCAAATCAAGATTCATATATGAAGAGTTTATTTGGTCAAATTCACCATGTCCTAAAAAAATATTAAAATAATCATGGTTTAAATTAATATTATAGTTAAATCTTTTATCAAATATCCTGTCCTTATAAGAAATCCCATAAATTCTTACATTCTTCTGTTCAAAAAATTCTATTCTATGACTAGAAAAAATATGGAGATTGGATGGGATATCTAAGAAAAATATTTCATTTTTTGAGTCAATATAATCATGATTACCACAAATATAGTAAATATCTTTTTTAAAATCTCTAAAAAGATCAAATAATTTTTGGTAGTCTTTCAAAGTAAAAAAATCTCTTTCGTAAAGATCTCCAGAAATTAATAAAAAGTCCTTGTCTTGGTTATCTTTAAGGATTTTTTCAAAACTATCCCATCTAACTTTTCTAATAAGCCTACTATATTTAGAAGAAAAACTTAACTTATCTGCTAGGTGTATATCAGAAATATGGGCAAATTTCATATTAAATTCACGCACTCTATCATTTTTTTATTATCACTTATATCAAACACTGTAAGTGAACCATTGTCTATCCAAAAATTTTTAAAATTATCTAAATCTTTTAAAACTGTAAACAATGAAGACCTAATAGCTATACCATGACTTACACATAATATATTTCCATCAAAAGTTGATTGTTCTTCCATAAAATCATTTAATCTATTAACCAAATCCTCTACACTTTCACCATTGGGATATCTAGTTGTATAAGGATCTTTTTTTAATTTTTCATAGAAATCTTTATATTTTTTTCTAGTATCCAAAACTTTTTGTCCCCTAAAGTCTCCAAAATTTAATTCATTTAATCTCTCATCTTCAATGGATTTATCAAATCCCAAAAATTTTGCAGTTTCCTGACTTCTTATTAATTTTGATGTAAAAACTTTATCTATCTTATATTTTTTTAAATTTTCCCTACTCTTACAAAGGTCAATTCCTGCATTTTTAGCAAGTCTAGTTTCAGGAGTAGAAAATCTCCATTCTTTATTTGATTCTGTTAATCCATGTCTTAAAAATATTATTTTCATATAATCACCTTTACTAATTATAACACATAAAAAAGCAGGCTCGAATGCTTTTTATTCGCCTGCTTTCATTGCTTCCGCCATATTTATTTTTTTTAGTTTAAAATGAACAATTATCATTATTAAAAATGAAGTAAATAGGGTTATAAAGGCTGATATTACATATGATGACAAGTGAGTTTTGTTTGAAATAAAAATCCCATCTGGTGCAACTACATTTAAAACATACCTTAACATTATATATCCTAAAATATAACCAAGAATTATACCTAAGATTGTTAAAATATAAGTTTCTCTGTAAATATAAGCTGTTGTTTCTCTAGGGTAAAATCCTAAAACTTTTGTTGTGGCTAATTCTTTTTTTCTTTCGCTAACATTAATATTAGTTAAATTATATAAAACAACTACCGCAAGTATCATTGAAACTAAGGTTATTATTGCTATTACCAAATTTAAATTTGCCATTAAAGAATCCATTCTTTCATAAAATTTATTTGGCTCTATTAATGCCTGGCTAATTTTATTAGACAAAATTTTATCCTTTGTTTTCTTGTCAGACTTTACTATATCTCCATTAAAACTTACATTCTTGTTAAATATATTTTTATAGGCATCTTTAGACATATAAATATAATCATCTATATAGTTTTCAGAAATATCCTTTACCTTAACTTTTTTTGTCCTATTATCTAAGTCAAATTCTAAATCTTTATCTAAATTAATATTTTTAGATAAATTTTTACTGATTATAACACTTTTATCGTTAAAATCAATTTTATTTTTCTTCTTATCTCTTATATTAATAAATTTATCCACTTTTGATACATCATCAAATACTATTAAGTTAACTTTCATATTTCCCTTTTTTGTGGAAACATCAACTTTCTTATATAAGATTTTTAAAGACTTAGCATCATTTAATATTTTTTGGTAAGATTTTTTATCACTTTCTTTTACATTTTCATCAAAAAGTGAAATGTAATCATATTTAGTAATTTGTCCTCTTTGAATTTTTGAAGTATCTTTCACAGAATCTGTCATTGCAAAACCGAAAAATAAAAGAGCTGTGCACCCACCAATACCAAAAATCGTCATAAACATTCTAGCCTTATACCTAAATAAGTTTCTAAAGGTAATTTTTGTCATAAATGAAAGTCTTGTCCATATAAACTTAATTTTTTCTAAAAATATTCTAGAGCCTTTTTTAGGAGCTTTTGGCCTTAGTAAATCTGCAGTTTGTTCCTTTACTTCACTTATACTTGTAAAATAAACTGTTAAAGAAATTAAAAGAGTAGATAAAAATATAGTAAATAAGGCTATCCAAAAAGAGTTAATAAAATCTAAGGATAAAATATCAAATCCTGATGAATAAGCATTAAATATAATCTTACAAATTAAATATTTTCCAATGATACACCCCAAGATAGAGCCTAAAATTGTAGGAATTAAGGCATAGATAAAAAATTTTCTTCCTATATCAAAATTACTATAACCTAAAGCCTTTAAGGTTCCATTTTGAACTCTTTGTTCTTCAATATATCTTTTTATAGTAGTTAAGGAGACTAAAAGGGCTATAAAATAGAAAAATGTAGGAAAAACTTTAGATAATTCATCCATATTTAAGCTATTTTTATAATAAGTATCGATGGATTTATTTGAAAAGATATCATCAATTTCATAAGTAGGATCAACTAAATTTACAAGATTTTCTCTTGCATCTTTTATTTTTTTATATCCTCCATCTATCTCTTTTCGGGCCTTTTTAGCTTCCTCATCAAATTTTTTATTTGCTTGATCTAATTTTCTCTGATTTTCTAAAAGATTATTAAAATTCTTAGCTAATTGATTTTTTCCATTTTCTTTTTGATAATTAAATTCTCTAAGTCCTTTTTGGTATGAACTTAAAGAATTATTTAATTTCTCTTCATTTTTATCAAGTTCTTTTTTTGCTTGGCTTAATTTTTTAGATGATTGGTCTTTTTCATCATTTAATTTCTTAATAGATGTTTCATAAAGAGATTTTTTCTTATCTAAATCACTTTTTACCTTATCTAACTTTCCTAAATTTTCATTTATTGGTTCCATTGCCTTATTATAAGATAGGTCAAATTCTTCTTTTCCTTTTTTATATTCTGAATTTAAAGCTGAAATCAGTCTCTTACTTTTTTCAATCTTAAAATATAAATTTGATTTTTTTTCATTTAAACTTTCTAACTCATTTTTTAACTTTAATATTTGGTCTTTATTCAAATTATTATCACTAGCGTTAGAAAGTGTTTCTAATTTAATGCTTACATTTTGGATCTTTAAATTTATATCGTCAAGGCTTTTCTCATAATTAGATAAGCTTAAATTTTCATCATCAATTTTTTTTGCTAAATTATCTAAAGAAGTTTTTTTATCTGAAAAACTGTTTTCAATTAAAGACTTATTAGCTATTATTTCATCATAATTTTTATTTACTTCTTTATATCCTTCATCTAATTTTATTTTGGAAACTTCAAGTTTTTTCTCGTTTTCTCCTATATTTTTATTAAATGAATCTAAATTTCTTTTATAGGCTATTTTTCCTTCATTTAATTTTTAAATCCTTGGTCGATTTGATTTTTTGAGCTAGCTAAGGTCCTTTCTCCACCTAGAATTTTTGTTTTATATTCATTTTCTGCCTTATTATAAGCAGAAAGACCATCTAATAATTTTTGATTAGCGTCAATTAACTTATTTTTTTCATCTTTTAATTTTTTCTCATTATCATTTAATTCATCTTCTTTTTTATCAAGTTTTTTATTAGTATCGTCTTTTAATTTCTTTAGTACTTGGCTAGGTCGGTTTTTAAAATCTTCTTTTAAATTCTTTCTCTTATTTTTCACGTAAGTTTTATATTTTTCAGAGAACCTATCCATATTTCTCGTTTTTTTATAAGTAATATCAACTTGGCTAATCTGATCTTTTTTAAAATTATTTTTATTGATATAGGCAAATCCATAGACCATTTCTTTGCCCTTTATAGACATATCTCTTAAATCTTCCATCAAATATTCAGAAGAATTTGCAAAACCAACTACCTTATAAGTTTTATTTTTTAATAAATCATTTATTTTATCATCCTCAAGTGCTTTAAAACTGATATAATCTCCTATTTTATAATCATCTTTATATAATTTATCTAAGATTATTTCCTTATCATTAGATATTTTTTTACCTTCGATGATATTTAATTTTTCTATATCTTTATCAAATGATTTAACTGATACAAGCTTATCTTTTGCGTACAAGTCGAGATTATTTCTATAAGATATCTTATCTATATCCTTATCTTTTTCGATTATTAACTTATCTTCATTTTTTATTCCATAACTTGCCCTTATACTAATATCTGGGTGCTTATTTTTATTTAAAGTTTTTCCTAGAGTTTTTCTCATAGAAGGTCCAGTCATAAAAAGAGCAACCACAACCATAGAAGCTAGCATAATCATTATAAATATAGAAAAAATCTTTCCCTTAGTCTTTTTTATATCCCTAAAAATTGACTTATAATAATTATTTTTTTTCATTTTACCACTCTATATCTTCAACATTTTTTGGATTTTCATTCTTATATGAATTTACTATTCTACCATCCTTAAGCTCATACACCTTATCTGCTATATCTTTTATAGCTCCATTATGGGTTATAATTATAACTGTAGTATTTAGATTTTTAGCTGTATTTTGTAGTAATTTTAAAATTGATTTTCCAGTTTTATAATCTAGTGCTCCGGTTGGCTCATCACATAATAAGAGTTTTGGATTTTTTGCAATAGCCCTTGCTATTGCAACTCTTTGCTGCTCGCCACCAGAAAGTTGTGATGGAAAAGAATCTTTTCTATTTGAAAGTCCTACCTCATCCAAGGCCTTACTCGCATCCATATTATCTTTTGCAATTTCACTTGCAAGCTCAACATTTTCAATACTAGTAAGGTTTGGAATCAAATTATAAAATTGAAAAACAAATCCAACATCATCTCTTCTGTACCTGGTCAAATCTTTTTCATTCATATTAGATAATTCTTTCTTATCTACTATAATCTCTCCTTGGCTTAATGTATCCATTCCACCAATCATATTTAAAAGAGTTGTTTTTCCTGCTCCACTAGCTCCTACTATTATAATCAGTTCCCCTTGTTCAATTGAGAGATTTATATCATTATTAGCAACTATCTTGTTTTTCCCAACTTTAAAATATTTATATACATTTTTTAATTCTATATATGCCATAATATTAATAATTCTTGAGTGCTCTTTCTATTTTTCTTTTAGCATCATTTTTCTTAATTGTTTCTCTCTTGTCATAATTTTTCTTACCCTTGGCAAGGGCAATCTCAGCTTTAATAAGTCCTTCTTTTAAATAAATTTTATTCACAATCATTGTATATCCTGCTTGAGAAACTTTTCCTATAAGCTTATCAATTTCTTTTTTATGAAGTAAAAGTTTTCTAGTTCTAATTGGGTCAATATTTTTTTCGTATGATTGTTTATAAGGAGTGACGTTCATATTGTAGATAAATAATTCGCCCTTATAATCTCCAACATGTGATTCTTTAATTGAAACTTTCCCTTCCCTTATACTTTTGACTTCATTTCCTTTTAGTTCAATTCCAGCTTCATATTTTTCTTCCAAAAAATAATCATGCCTTGCTTTTTTATTGTTTGCTAATATTTTCAAATTATCCCTCCATCAAATCAAAATCAATATTTCTCTTATCTAGATCGACATTTTTAACTTCTATCATTACTTTTTGCCCAATCTTATATCTTTTATTCTTGTCTATATTAATACAGCTTAGTTTATCCTCTATATATTCGAAATGACTATCAGAAAACTTATACATAAAGCAACCTTCGACAGTATTTTCTAATTCTACAAAGATACCAAAATCTGTTATTGATGAAATAATTCCTTCAAATCTTTCTCCAATAAATTTTTTCATGTACTTACACTTATAAAGATCTTCCACATCTCTTTCACAATCTTCACTATTTCTTTCTGTAATAGACAAGTGTTCGGCAAATTTTGAAAGCTTCTTTTCAAGTGAGGTTTGGTTTATAGACTCCAATTTATTATCAATAAAATCTTTAACCAATCTATGGACAATAAGGTCTGGATATCTTCTTATTGGAGCTGTAAAATGTGTATAATATTTTGTGGCAAGACCAAAGTGCATATCTCTATAATTGGTATATTTTGCCTTTCTCATAGTCCTAAGCATCAACATATTAATAAGACTCTCATCATCTTTTCCTTTTATTTGTTTTAAGATATCTTGAAAATCTTTTGGATGAAGTTCTTTTCCCTTAATATTATATCCAAGAGTATTTAAAATATTTTTAAAAGATTCTACCTTCTCTTCTTTTGGCTTCTCATGAATCCTGTAAATTGATGGAAAATCCATGAAGGCAAATAAACTTGCTATAGTCTCATTTGAAACCAACATAAATTCCTCAATCATCTTATTTGCAGATCCTCTTTCAAATAAAGAAATATTTAAAACATCGCCTTGATTACTTACATCGATTTGACTTTCAGTAAAATTAAAATCTATAGACCCTCTTTTCTCTCTTTTTTTCTTTAAAATTTTATATAAGTCATTAAATAAATCCAATTTCTCTAATAAAACTTCATCATCATAAACTTTTTTATTATAATCTAAATAATCATTTACATCGTCATAGACTAATCTATAATTAGACCTTATAAGAGCCTTATATATCTTATAGTCTATTACCTTACCCTTATCATTAATTTTCATCTTTAAACTTAAAGAAAGTCTATTTTCATTAGGATTTAGTGAACAAATACCATTTGATAACTCTTCTGGTAACATTGGGAGTACTAAATTATATAGGTAGGTTGAATTTCCTCTTTGGTAGGCTTCTTTATCAATTTCACTTTTTTCTTTTACATAGTGACTTACATCAGCTATATGTACATAGAGTATATAATCTTCATTATCTTTTTCTATTGATATTGCATCATCAAAATCTTTTGAATCCCTACCATCGATGGTAACTGTAAAAAGATCTCTTAAATCTTCTCTATTTTTAACCTTAGACAAGTCCACATCTTTTTCAATAAAAACCGCTTCTTTTTTTACTTTTTTAGAAAAATTTTCCTTCAGACCATGAGATTTTACAATAGAAATCAAATCCACATTTGCCTCATCTTTGTTTCCTAAAACTTCTATAACCTTACCTTCAGGCGATCCTTTTTTGGGGTAATTTATTATCTCAACAAGAACCTTATCATTGCTTTTGGCTTTTTTTGAATTTTTTTCATCTACGTATATATCAGATGTGATATTATTAGAATCACTTATTACAAAACCAAATCCCTTATTTTTTTGATAAAGTCCAACTATCTTATTTGAATTTCTTTCGATAATTTCAACTACTTTTCCCTCAGCATTTTTACCAAATTCCTTATTTTTTATTATTTTAATCCTAACCCTGTCCAAATTATTGGCAGTATTAAGATTATTGGCTGAAATAAATACATCCTTAAAGTCTTTATTGTCAGAAATAAAAAATCCATATCCACCTTGGGCTAGATTTATTTGACCAATCAAAGACTTATCTTCTGTGCTTAAAGGGTGAATTTTCTTTTTTGAGCTTATTTTAATTTCATTATCTTTAGCAAGCTTTTTTATTATCTTTTTTACATCTTTTTTTATATATTTATCACAATCCAAGTACTTTAACATTTCTTTAATAGTCATTGGTTTGTAATTTTCATCATTAACTATATTTAAAATTAAATCTTTAAAATTCATTTTTTCTCCTATTAAAAAAGAGGCTAGTAAAAGCCTTTTTAACTTGCTTAACAAATTAAAAATTTCTACTAAACCCCTTAGCTTATTGCAAGTAGTATTGTACTTAATAAAAATAAGACAACACCAGCAAAAATTACAACTTTGTCTAACATTTCATTTTTTGATCTGTGAGCGCTTCTACCAAAAACATTTGTTTCTTGACCAGCAAGTGTTCCTAGCCCATCAGTTTTTGGTTCTTGTAAGGTTACAGCTATAACCAAAACTACAGAAGCTATCATCAATAATACTGATAATACTGTTGTCATCTGACACCTCCGTTTTCATACTATTTTATAATATCATAAAAAGATAATTATTACAATAAAAAAGAGGGGCTTAATAATATTTTACCCCTCTATTTACCATTTTATAAAATTATTTGTTAATATTATAGAATGCTTTTAGTCCTTTAAATTGTGCTGTATCAAATAATTCATCTTCTATTCTTAGAAGTTGGTTATATTTTGCAACTCTATCTGTTCTTGATGGAGCTCCTGTTTTAATTTGTCCAGCATTTACAGCTACTACTAAATCAGAAATTGTTGTATCTTCTGTTTCACCAGATCTGTGAGAAACTACTGCAGTATATCCTGCTTCTTTTGCCATTTCAATAGCATTTAGTGTTTCTGTTAATGAACCGATTTGGTTTACTTTTATAAGAATTGAGTTAGCAACTCCTTCTTTGATACCTTTTTCAAGTTTTTTAGTATTTGTTACGAATAAGTCATCACCTACTAATTGAACTTTGTTTCCAAGTCTTTGTGTAAGTTTTGCCCATCCTTCCCAGTCATTTTCATCTAAACCATCTTCGATAGAAATGATTGGATATTTTTCTACTAATTCTTCTAACCAGTCTATCATTTCATCTTCTGTTTTAACTGTACCTTCTCCATCTAAGTGATATTTTCCATCTTCTTTGTTGTAAAATTCACTTGAAGCACAGTCCATAGCTATATAAACATCTTTTCCTGGTTCATATCCAGCTTCTTTTATAGCTTCACAGATAATTTCTAGAGCTTCTTCATTTGATTTTAAGTTTGGAGCAAATCCACCTTCATCACCTACAGCTGTGTTGTAGCCTTTTGATGAAAGAACTTTTTTAAGATTGTGGAATACTTCAGCACCAATTTGTAAAGCGTGAGCAAAGCTTTCAGCTCCAAGTGGGAAAATCATAAATTCTTGAATATCAACTGAGTTATCAGCATGTTCTCCACCATTTAAGATATTCATCATTGGTGTTGGAAGAAGCTTTGCATTTGTTCCTCCGATATAATTATATAATGAAACGCCTTGTTCATCAGCTGCTGCTTTTGCTACTGCTAAAGAAACACCTAGGATTGCATTTGCACCCAATTTTGCTTTATTTTCTGTTCCATCAAGTTCAATCATTGCTCTATCAACACCGATTTGATCAGAAACATCATAAGTGAATTCTAATTCTTCAGCAATAATTTCATTTACATTTTCTACTGCTTTAAGAACTGATTTTCCTAAATAATAATCTTTGTCACCGTCTCTAAGTTCAACAGCTTCCCATTCACCTGTTGATGCACCTGATGGTACACTTGCTCTTCCGAATCCGCCTTCTTCAGTTGTAACTTCAACTTCTACAGTTGGATTTCCTCTTGAATCTAAAATTTGTCTAGCATATACACTTGTAATTAAGCTCATCTTATTCTCCTTATATTTAAATTATTTTTTATGATTAACTAATTTTTCGAAATCTTCTGCCTTAAGGCTTGCTCCACCAATAAGACCACCATCAATATTTTCTTTAGCTAAAAGTTCTTTAACATTATTTGGTTTCATTGATCCACCATATTGAATTCTTATTTTTTGAGAACAATCTTCACAGAAAGCTTCTTTTATATAGTTTCTGATAAATAAACACATATCATCAGCATCTTCAGCTGAGGCAGTTTTTCCAGTTCCTATAGCCCAAATTGGTTCATATGCAATTATTACTTTTGTAATATCTGAACCTTCTATTCCCTTAAGATCTTTTTCAAGTTGATCTTTAACTTTTTCTTCTTGTTTGTTAGCTTCTCTTTCCTCTAAAGTTTCACCAACACAAAGAATTGGAGTTATATCATGATCTAGAGCTGAAAGAACTTTTTTATTAATTAATTCATCGTCTTCTTTGAAATATTCACGTCTTTCTGAATGTCCTAATATTACATAATCAGCTTTAATATCATTTAACATTGTTGGAGAAATTTCTCCTGTGTAAGCTCCACTTTCTTCATAGTGCATATTTTCAGCACCAAATTTTATATCAGAATCTTTTAATATTTCACTAGCTAGTAAAAGGTCAATTGCTGGTACGCAAACACCTTTCTCAACACTTTCATCAAGGTCAAGTTTTACTAACTCTTCTAGCAAAGTTTTTGCTTGGCTAGGTGTCATATTCATTTTCCAGTTTCCTACTATTACTGGTGTACGCATATTTACTCCTTATTTTTCGTCAATACAATCTATTCCTGGTAGAGTTTTTCCTTCTAAAAATTCAAGACTTGCTCCACCACCAGTTGATACGTGAGTGATCTTATCTTTTAGACCTGCAAGTTCAATTGCAAGTGCAGAATCTCCTCCACCTACTATTGTAATTGCATCTGATTCTGCAAGGGCTGCTGCAACCTTATTTGTACCATCTGCGAATTCTTTTATTTCAAATACTCCCATTGGTCCATTCCAAACAACAGTCTTAGCTTCTTTAATTTTTGATGAGAAAAGTTCTGCAGTTTTTGGTCCTATATCTAGGGCTTCTTTATCTTCTGGTATAGAGTCAATATCAACTATCTCAGTTTCAGCACCTGCTTTGATTTCATCTGCTATAACAACATCTACTGGTAGTAGAATTTCTACGTTGTTAGCTTCAGCTTTCTTGATTAATTCAAGTGATAAATCCATCTTATCTTCTTCTAGAAGAGATTTACCTATTTCTTTTCCTTGAGCTTTGAGGAAGGTATAAGCCATTCCTCCACCTATTAGGATTGTATCTACTTTAGTTATTAGATTTTCGATTACCCCAATCTTATCAGATACCTTAGCTCCACCAAGGATTGAAACAAATGGGTGTTCTGGGGCTTCTAGTGCCTTACCCATTACGTCTATTTCTTTTTCTATTAGGAAGCCTACTGCTGAAGGAAGAATGCTTGCTACTCCAACGTTAGATGCGTGTGCTCTGTGGCTTGTTCCAAAGGCATCATTTACATATAGGTCTGCAAGAGATGCTAGCTTTTTAGCAAATTCAGGATCATTTTTTGTTTCACCAGCAACATATCTTGTATTTTCTATTAGGCAAACTTCACCTTCTTTAAGATTTGCTACTTCTTCTTTAACTTTGTCATCAACTACTTCTGGGCTTGGGAAGAAGTGGAATTTATCTTTGTAGTGATTCTCTAGCCAATCTGCTACAGGTTTTAGAGCAAATTCTGGCTTAGCTTCTCCCTTTGGTCTACCTAAGTGGCTCATTAGGATTACCTTAGCATCATTTTCTAGTAGGTAATCAATTGTTGGAAGAGCTGCTCTAATTCTTGTATCATCAGCAATTTCTTCGTTGTTTTCTTTTGATAAAGGAACATTGAAGTCAACTCTTACAAGAACTTTTTTTCCATTTACATTTAAGTCATTTACTGTTTTTTTATTCATAATTCTCCTCTAAAAAAGGCGAGAATAATATCTCGCCCGTTTAACTCTTAAAGATTTGCTAAGTAATCAAGTGTTCTAACTAGGTTAGATACGTATCCCATTTCATTGTCATACCATGCAACAGTTTTAACAACTTGAGTTCCATTTGCTCCTTCAACTATTTTTGTAAGTTGAGAATCAAATACTGAACCTGCTGGGTATCCTACTATATCGCTTGATACAATATCATCTTCTGTATAAGCAAATGCATCTGATGAGTATTTTTTCATAGCTGCATTAACTTCTTCAACAGTAACTTTCTTTTCAAGAACTGAGTAAAGTTCTGTGATTGATCCTGTTATTGTAGGAACTCTTAATGCTGATCCATCAATTTTTCCTTCAACTTCTGGAAGTACTTTACCTACAGCTTTTGCAGCTCCTGTAGATGCTGGAATTGTATTTTGTGCTGCAGCTCTACCACCTCTTAAATCTTTTTTAGTAGCTGGTGTATCTTGGATAGCTTGAGTTGCTGTATAAGCGTGGATTGTTGACATTTGTCCTGAAACAAATCCAAATTCATTTTTCAATACATTAACCATTGGTGCTAAGCAGTTTGTTGTACAGCTTGCTCCTGAAACTACTGTTTCTGATCCATCAAGAATTTCATGGTTTACACCATATACTATTGTTTTTAAGTCACCTTTTCCTGGTGCAGAAATTAGAACTTTTTTAGCTCCAGCTTTGATGTGTGCTTCAGCTTTTTCTTTTTCTGTAAAGAATCCTGTACATTCAAGAACTATATCAACACCTAAGTCTTTCCAAGGTAAATCTTCTGGATTTCTTTCAGCAAATACTTTTATTTCTTTACCATTGATTTTAAATCCATCTTCTGTTAATTCAGCATCTCCGTTGAATCTTCCTTGAGCTGTATCATATTTGAATGCATATAATAAACCTTTTTTATCAATAAGGTCGTTGATTGCAACTACTTCGATATTTTCTTCTACTTCAGAGATTCTTCTTAATGTAAGACGTCCAATTCTTCCAAATCCGTTAATAGCTACTTTTGTTGTCATTATTTCCTCCTAAGTGCTTTTCAATGTGTTTTACAATAATTATTTTACTAATTGTCGTTTTTTTGTCAAGTTGTCTACCACTCGCCATTTTCGATGTACTTGTTTGCCATCTCACTTGCAATACATCCATCACTTGTTGCTGTTACCATTTGTCTAATTTTTTTGACTCTGGTATCTCCAACTGCAAATACTCCCTTAACATTTGTTTTCATATCTTCATCAGTTGGTATATAACCATTTTCAAGTTTTACTTGATCTTTAAACAAATCAGTTTGTGGGATATTGCCTATATATATAAATACCCCAATTGGACTATTATCATCATTTTTTATTGATTTTAATTCTCCATTTTGAGTATTTTTTAAAATTAATTCCTTAACTTCAGTATCTCCCTTGATTTCATTTACTGTATAGTTAAGTAAAAAGTTAATTTTTTCGTTTTCCTTACACCTATCAATCACTGTTTGACTTGCTCTAAGGCCCTCTCTTCTGTGAATTATATTTACACTTTTTCCAAATTTTGTTAAATATAAGGCTTCTTCAAGAGCAGCTTCACCACCACCTACTACATAAATGTCAAGTCCTTGGTAAAATGGTCCATCACATGTTGAGCAGTATGATACTCCTAGATTTGCAAATTCTTTTTCACCTTTTACATTTAATTTCCTGTGACTTGCACCAGTTGATAAGATTACAACTTTTGCTTCATAAACCTCATCTTTTGTGTAAACTTTTTTTATGTCACTAGTTAAATCGACTTTTGTAACTTCTTTATATTTTATATCACAAAATTGCTTTGCTTGCTCTTCCATTCTTTCAGATAAGGCAAGTCCACCAGCACCTTTCATTGATCCTGGATAATTTTCTACATGTTCTGTTGTAGCAATTTGTCCACCTGAAATATCTTTTTCTAAAATCAATGTTTTTAATTTAGCTCTACCTGCATATAAACCTGCAGTAAGTCCAGCAGGACCTGCTCCAATAATTATTACATCTAGCATATAACCACCTCTTTATATTTTAAAATTATTTTGTCTAAGTCCCTCATAAAGTACTATAGCAACAGAATTTGCCAAATTAAGGGACCTATTTAATTTCTTTGTCATTGGAATTGTATAAATTTTTTCCTTATATTTATCCAAAATCTCTTTTTCAATTCCTTCTTTTTCTCTACCAAATATGAAATAATCTCCATCTTTATAGGAAATATCGGCATAATTTTTATCACTGCCTGTTTCAATTAAATAAATATTTTTATCTTTAACATAGGTAAAAAATTCATCTAAGGAATCGTGTACTACTAAATCAAGTTTATCCCAATAATCTATCCCTGCCTTTTTTAAACTTTTATTAGAAAAATCAAATTTAAAGGGTCTTATAAGGTGTAATCTTGATTCTGTCAAAACACAGGTTCTTGAAATATTTCCTACATTTCCCGGGTGTTCTGGTGAAATTAAAACAATATTAAACATTAGAATTTTTCTCCAAAACTATGTTTATGGCTTCTACAAGACCAAAATCATCATTACTTGATACTATATAATCAGATATTTTTTTAACTTCATCAATTGCATTTCCCATAGCAAAAGATAAGCCAACATTAGATAACATAGGAATATCATTGTCTTGGTCACCTATTGCTGCCATTTCTTCTTTACTTATACCCAAAAGATTTCCAATCTCACTTAAACCCCTATACTTATTAACATTATTTTGCATGATTTCTATCATTCCATAGGCTGATGTTGTTGGATAAAGTCCCATATCTGAAACTTTTTCTAGAATTTTTCTTTCTTCCTCAGGTTTTTTTATATCTGGAAATATCTGAAATTTAAAGGCAGAATCTTTTCTTAATTCCAATTCTTTTAAGGGATTGGTAGAAAATGAGAAATTTACTTGAAAGTTCATTCCATATGAAGAATTATTTTCTAAATGATCAAATCTTTCTGGCCATATCCTATTTGAATA
Organism: Anaerococcus hydrogenalis DSM 7454; assembly: GCF_000173355.1. Taxonomy (GTDB): domain Bacteria; phylum Bacillota; class Clostridia; order Tissierellales; family Peptoniphilaceae; genus Anaerococcus; species Anaerococcus hydrogenalis. The sequence continues at coordinate 42,638 of NZ_ABXA01000019.1, read as the reverse complement.
GTAAGTATCTTTATCATAAAATTGATAAAAAAACTTGTTGTTTTCGCTAAAATTAATTAATTCTTTAACTTCTTCGTGTTTTAGAGGATTTTCATATATTAAATTTTCTTTATTTATAAAAGCCAAGGCACCGTTATTAGTAACCATGGGATTATCTAGTCCTGTCAAATCCATTAAATATCTAACTGATGGGGTTGCCCTTCCTGATGTAAATACGAATTTTATTCCGTTCTCATCAAGTTTTTTTAAAGCTTTTATTGTTTTTTCTTGTAATATTGAATTACTATCTAGACTTGTTCCATCCAAATCCATAGCAAATAATTTTATCATTTTCTCTCCTTATAATCTTCACATAAATCTCTTAGGTCACATTCTTCACATAGGGGATTTCTTGCCTTACATATTTTTCTTCCATGTGCAATTATTTGATGGTGAAGCTTGGACCATTTTTCTTTAGGTAAATTTTTTCTAAGATCTTTTTCTGTATTTAAAACATCCTTACTGTGGGCAAGGCCTATCCTATTTGAAACTCTTTGAACATGAGTGTCCACAGCTATTGCATCAATTCCAAATGCATTACTCATTACAACATTTGCTGTTTTTCTTCCAACTCCTGGAAGTTTAATGAGATCTTTCATGTTAGAAGGAACTTCTCCATCAAATTCTCGAATTAGCATTATTGATGCATTTTTTATATTTTTTGCCTTATTTTTATATAATCCGCAAGTTTTAATATAATCTTCTATTTCTTTTATATCCATTTTTGAAAAATCTTCTGGCTTATTAGCATATTTGAACATATGGTTTGTAACCTTATTTACCCTTACATCAGTACATTGGGCAGATAAAATTGTAGCAACCAATAGCTCAAATGGTGTCGTAAAGTCAAGAAAACTTTTTTCTAAGTTTGGATATAAATTATCGAGTCTTTCTATTACTTCATTAATTTGCTTCTTATTTAAAATAACTATCACCTCTTTACCGGATATCATTATACCCCTTTATGGAAAAATATTAATTGAAGAATACTTATTTCTATTATATAATTAATTTTGAATTGGAGTGATGAAATGTTTAATTTAAAGAAAAAAGAATTTGAAAAATTTGACTGGCCCTTATTTTTAAGTGTTGCCTTTTTAAGTATTTATGGACTAATTGTCCTTTATTCGGCATTTTCTGGAAATATTTTAAAAATTCGAAGTCAAATATTTGCTTCTATATTAGGATTTATTTTTATAATCTTAATTTGTACTATGGATATGGATGTCATAAAAAAAGCAGCTTATCCGATTTATGGAATTTCGCTAGCCCTTTTGATTTTGACCATATTTTTAGGACAAGGTGAGCAACAATGGGGTTCTAATTCCTGGTTAATTTTAGGACCTATCCAAATACAACCATCCGAAATCACAAAAGTTGGTATAATTTTTGCCCTTTCTGCTTATCTAGAAAAATATAAAGATGATATTAATGACCCTAAAAGATTATTATTTACTATAGTTTTTGCAGGTCTTCCAATTTTATTCATCTTGTTGCAGCCAGATTTTGGAACAGCCATGGTATATATATTTTTTATAGCAGTGATGTTATTTTTAGCTGGTCTTTCTTGGAAATGGATAATCTCCCTCCTCCTTCTTGCAGGAGTATTTGGTTTAATTTTACTATTAAATCTAGAAGGTTATAGGGCTGACAGAATCCATGATTTCTTAGATCCATCAAGAGATACATCAGGAAGTGGTTGGCAACAACAACAAGGGCTAATTGCAATTGGATCAGGTATGTTTACCGGAAGGGGATATATGAAGGGTACCCAAGCCCAATATGGATATATTCCTGAGAAGGAAACTGACTATATTTTTTCAGTTCTTGCAGAAGAGCTAGGCTTTATTGGAGCTGTACTTATGCTAGTAGCTTTTGTTATAATTATTTATAGACTTTTAATTATAAGCAAGAATTCAAAAAATTCTTTTATATCATTTATGGTTTCAGGTATTTGTGCAATGTTTTTTATACATATATTCGAAAATGTTGCGATGACAATTGGTTTAATGCCGGTAACTGGAATACCTCTTCCATTTTTCTCATCTGGAGGAACATTTTTACTAATTTGTTTTGTAAATATTGGACTTGCCCTTTCGGCTTCAATGCAAAAATCATCATATGATATAGAAGATACAAGCGAGTATGAGACAATTAAATTTAATAATATAAAAAAAATAGCTTTGCAAATTGCAAAGCTATTTTAAATTTAAAAATTATTCATATCTTGCCCTTATCCCACCAATTAATTTAGGCCTTGATTTAAGGGCAGTCAAATGAGCTGAACCAATATTTTTTACACTTAACCTAAGAGGAACTTGAACAAATTTTATATGCATACCTATATTTGCATCACCAATATCCATACCAAAATCTCCACTTATATGTTCTATAACAACAGGATCTTTAAAGTTTTTATAAGCTGCTGTAGCAAAAGATCCACCAGCATGAATTTTTGGTACAACTGATACAATTTCATACCTATCTCTTATGGCAAGGTTTTTTTCAACTACAATAGCCCTATTTATATGTTCACATCCTCCAACTGCAAGATAAATTTTTTTCTCATTTAAAATTTTAAGAAGTGTTGTTACAATTATTTCTCCTACTTCTTCTCTAGAATGAGATCCAATATTATAACCTACAACTTCAGAAGAAGAACCGCCAAGAACAAAAACATCTCCTTCTTTTGCATGGCTTTTATCAAGAATTTCAAGACAAGCTGCCTCTATATCATTTTTTATCTTATCCATAAATCCTCCTTATATATCTTTTTTATAAATATACCCAATAAAAAAAGATAAATGATATATCATTTACCTTTTTGAATTTTTTTTATCCTTAACCATTTTTGTTTTAGAAAATTCTTCTCTTTCTCTTTCTTCTATTTGACCTGAAATGGACTTTATTATAGACTTATAATTTGGAATTTGTACTTTCTCTAGAGAATTTACCTTCTTTGAAGTTTTTTTGATTTCAGTATCCAAATTTTTAATAGTTGTATCAAGTTCTGCTAATTTATATACCTTTTCTTTCAAATCATTCAAAGAAATAAGAGCTTCATCAAACAAAGAATTTGTTAGATTTAATGAATATGACAAGTCTAATTTCTTTTCATCAAAACTAATTTCAAAAATTTTTGTTTGCATAAATTTTTTCTCTTTTAAAGATATGGAATTATCTATCGGAACAGATAAGGCTATTGATTTTAGCCTATCTTCCCCAGTAGTAACTATAGCCTTTTTAATATTTTTCTTAACATCTTTAATATAAGAATTTACAATCTTATTTAATTCATTTCTTTGGTTTATTTTTGCATTATACTGACCAATCAAGGCTTTTCTTTTTTATCAAGAATATCATAACCCTCGTTAATCAAGTCAAGTTGACTTTTGGCCTTCATTAAATTTGCCTTTGTTGGAGCAAATTTTGTCTCAGTCATTTTTATCACCCAAGAATTTTTCTTTGTTTTCTGGACTTACCCTATGAATTTCTTCGATTGGTAAAATTTTCAAAATATTCCATCCTAAATCTAAAGATTGTTCAAGACTTCTATTCTCATAAGGATCTTGACTTAAAAACCTACTTTCAAATTCTTTACCAAAATTTAAGTATGCCTTGTCAACATCGGATAAATCATCTTCACCTACAATTTGTGAAATATTTCTAATTTCTTGAACTTTTGAATAAGATTCATAAAGTTGGTTCATAAGATCTTCATGATCTTTTCTTGTATATCCTTCACCAATTCCGTCCTTCATAAGTCTTGATAAAGATGGCAAAACATTAATTGGTGGATAAATTCCTTTTTGGTCAAGCATCCTATCAATTACAATTTGTCCTTCTGTGATATATCCAGTTAAATCAGGAATAGGATGAGTTATATCATCGTTTGGCATGGTTAAAATAGGAATTAAGGTAACTGATCCATTAACTCCTTCAATCATACCAGCTCTTTCATATAAACTTGCAAGATCTGAATATAAATATCCAGGATATCCTTTACGAGAAGGAACTTCTTGTCTAATTGAAGAAACTTCACGAAGAGCTTCTGCGTAAGAAGTTATATCAGTAATTATTACCAAAACATGTTTATTTTTTTCAAAGGCCAAATATTCGGCAGCTGTTAGTGCACATTTAGGTGTTATTAATCTTTCCATAATTGGATCATCAGCCAAATTTTCATACATTACAACCTTATCTTTAACACCGGCCTTTGTGAAGGCATCTTCAAAAAACATAGCTTCATCTTTTTTAATTCCCATTGCTGCAAAAACAAAGCAAAAATCTTCATTAGTTTTTAATTTTGCCTGTCTAACAATTTGAGCTGCAATTTCATTGTGTGGCATACCAGATCCAGAAAAAATTGGTAATTTTTGACCACGAATAAGAGTTGTTAAAATATCGATAGATGAAATACCTGTTTGGATAAAGTTTCTTGGATACTCTCTTGCAACAGGATTTAGCGGATTTCCTTCAACTGAATAAAATTTATCAGAATAAATTTCTCCACCATCATCTATTGGTCTTGCTATACCGTTAAAAGTTCTTCCTAAAATAGATTCATTTAAAGGAATTTCCAATGGTTTTTCTTCAAATTCTACAACTATATCATTTAAAGAAAAATCTTGGGTGTTTCCAAAAACTTCTACAGTTACAGTCTCATCATCAATCTTTACAACTTGACCAATAAAATTTTGACCCAAAGTGTTTATTTTTACAACAGCGTTATAGGCAATATCTTCAACTTTTTCAAGTTCAATAATTGATGCTTCTATTTTTTTAATCCTTGTATATTGCTTTCTCATTCTTCACCTTCTTCTAAAGTTTGAAAATATGAGCGAATATTATTATTTAATTCAACAAATTTTTCAAGTTCATCATTTTTAATATCATATTTCATGGAATTAATTTTTGCTATTAAGCCTTTATTATAAATTTTATTATAGGAAATTCCCTTATCAATAGCTGTGTTTGAAAGTTTATAGTAATTTTTTATAACCTTAAGCATTTGAATTTGTTTATCAAGTGGAACATACTTATCTATATCGTTAAAGGCATTTTGTTGCAAAAATGCAATTTTTAACATACTTGCTACATCTAAAAGATTTTTTTGTTTATTTGATAAAGAATCTTTACCAACTAACATTACAATAGATTGTAGTTTTTCTTCTTCTGTCAAAATTTCCATCATGCTATTTCTTAACAAAACAATATCTTCACCTGTTAAGTCTTCATAATAGCCTGCCATTTGATTTAAATAATTTGAATAAGATGTTAACCAGTTTATAGCAGGATAATGTCTAGAATAAGCAAGGTTTTTATCAAGACCCAAAAATACATTTACACTCCTTCTTGTATTTTCAGTTACAGGTTCTGAAAAATCCCCTCCTGTTGGAGATACTGCTCCAATTAATGTTACAGACCCATGACTTCCATTTAAGTTATCAAAATCCCCAGCTCTTTCGTAAAATTGTGAAAGTCTTGAACCAAGATAAGCTGGATATCCTTCTTCAGCTGGAATCTCTTCAAGTCTTGCAGATATTTCTCTCAAGGCTTCTGCCCACCTTGAAGTAGAATCTGCCATTAAGGCTACATCATAGCCCATATCTCTAAAATATTCTGCCATAGTTATTCCTGTATAAATACTAGCTTCTCTTGCTGCTACTGGCATATTAGAAGTATTAGCTATTAGAATAGTCCTCTCCATTAGACCTCTTCCAGTATTTGGATCAATTAAATCTGGAAAATCTTCTAGAACTTGGGTCATTTCGTTTCCACGTTCTCCACAGCCTATATAAATAATTATATCTGCATTTGAATATTGGGCTAATTGGTGTTGAAGCATTGTCTTTCCTGTTCCAAAACCACCGGGAATAGCAACAGTTCCACCCTTTGCTATTGGAAAGAAAATATCTAATACTCTTTGACCTGTTAACAAAAGTTCACTTAATGGTTTAGATCTTTTTATAGGTCTTTGAACTCTTACTGGCCAATATTGGTAAAGTTTTAAATTTTCTATGCCATTATCTGTTTTCACCTTAACAACTGTATCTTCTAATTTAAATTCTCCATCTTTTTCAACTTCTATTACTTCTCCATCAACAGTTGACATTAACCTATGTTCAATAACTGATGTTTCATCTATTGTGGCATAAATTTGACCTACTTTAATTTTATCTCCATTTTTAACTTTGATTTTAACATCCCAGTTTCTTTCTTCATCTAGGTTTGAAAGTCCAAGTCCAGATGGAATAAAAGATCCGTGCTTGGCCTTGATCTTATCAAGAGGTCTTTGGATACCATCAAACATATTCCCAATCATTCCTGGTCCAAGTCTAACTGATAAGGCCCTGTTTGTTTTTATTATTTCATCATTAACTTTTAAACCAGATGTATCTTCATAAACTTGGATTGTAGCAAGATCTCCATCAATAGATACAACTTCACCAATTAGTTTTAAATCGCCAACTGTAACCATCTCTCTAATTTTTAAAGATGATGCATTTCTCGCTTGAATTACAGGTCCATTTATAGATTTAATTGTTGGAGTCATTTTCATCCTCCATTTCCTTTTCATATTCATCAGAAATTATTTTATAAAATTTACTTCCGATTTCGTATTTATAGTTTTCTAATTTTTTTTCTAAAGAATAATCATATTGATAGGTTAAATCCTTGCTTTTTATTACAAAGCCTCCAATTTTTGAATCATCTATAATATCAGTGTCAAAGTCAAACAGATCTTGATCAGATCTTTTTACACATAAAATTAAATCTTGATTATCCTCTGATAGTTTTTTAAAAACTTTACTTGCTTCACTTTTTAGTTTTTCTTTATATTGTTCACTTTTGCTATATTCAATTAATTCATCTTTGATTTCATCAATTAATTGATTTAACAAAGATTCCTTAAACTTATTATATGAAGTTTTTTTATGTTGAGATATATTTGCTATTTTTTCATTCTTTCTAGAATTAGCAAATTCTTTTCTCTTTTCTATATATTTCCTATAGTTTTTATCTAAACGATCTTTCATTTCATTTAAAGTTTTAGAAGATGAATCTGTAGATTCATATAATTCTTTTTCACTTTTTCTTTTTTCATTTGACCAGACCATTTTTCTAAAACTAGAAATTTTTGCACTTAAATCTAGCATTTAAGTCTCCTTTACTAATCTAAAACTACTACTAAAGGAGTAGCGTTATCTACCCTATAATCTTCAACTTCTTTTTTTATTTTTTCATAACAAAATTTAGAAAAAATAATTAAGGCCAAATCTTTTTCTTTGGCAAGTTTTTGAAAATTTTCAGATATTTCATTTTCTTTTTCTACAATGACACCTTCGATACCTCCAAGCCTAAAGCCTAGAAGTAAAGACATATCATTTGTTATAATTTTTGCTTTCATTTTAAGCAAATAAAATCATTATTGAAATAATTACACCAAAGATTGCAATACCTTCAGCAAGTCCTACGAAAATTATTGTTCTACCAAGAATTGACGCATCTTCTGAAATTGCACCTAAAGCTGCTGATCCTACTTGACCAACTGCATATCCTGTTCCTATTGTTGCAAGTCCTGTTGAAAGTGCTGCACCAATATATTTTAAACCATTTCCGGCATCACTGGCAGATCCTGCTGCTGCAGCTTTTACACCATTTGGTAAAACTAAAACTAATATCATAACCATTATTGGAACAAATGTTGATAAATTAATCTTTAATGCTTTTCTTATTTTATCTTTTGACGCATCTTCGTTATTTTTTAATAGGTATAAACCTGAATAAATTGTCATTACTACACAAGCTAATGCTAATATTGAAACTAAAATCATTTTTTTCTCCTTATAATTTACTAATTGGACTAAATTTTTGTCCATCACCCTTGTAATATTTACTAAACATTTCGTAAAATTCCAGTCTTAAACCTTGAATAAATACGATCATACCTTCAAGACCTATAATTAAAATATTTCCTAAGATTAAAATTATTATCCCAATAAATCCACCACCTACAAGTTTGCTCATTACTTCAAATGCCATATATAAGCCTACGTGGTTTATGGCAAATGCTCCAACTCTTGTAAAAGATACAAGATTTGAAAATACAGATAGTAGAGCCTCTATAATTGAAAAGGAACTCTCTATATAATAATCAGAACTTGACTGGTCATATATTGGATAAATATCTAATAATTTTCTTGAAATAGGTTGTTTAAATACCATCATTACTATTGATAAAATTAATAATATAATTGAAACTGTCATTGGCATAGGATTAACTTTGACTATATTTAAAATTATTAAGATAAATGAAATCATCATCAATAATCCTGCAAATCCTTCTTTGCCAAATACACCTTCTTCAAAATCTTTTTGCTTGTGAAGCTTATTGTAAATTCCTAAAATATAGGCTATTATCATCAATATTACACCAAAAGCAACAGATGCTATCAAAACTTTAATTATATTATCAAAAGGCTTAATTAAAATTGTTGGAATCAAATCTTCTATACCAAAAACAGAACCATACATCAAGCCAAAAAACGATGCTGAAAAACCAATTCTTCTAATTAATTGACCGAAAATTTTACTTTTCTTTTCTATCAAAAAACTAGCTAAAACAAATACTAATCCTTGGCCCAAATCTCCAAACATCATTCCGTATAAGAGCATATAAGTTATAGCAAAAAACCCTGTTGGATCTATTTCGTTATAATTTGGTGCTCCATACATATTTACCAAGAATTCAAAAGGCCTAGTTATTTTATTATTTTTTAACTTTGTAGGTGGATTAGCTATTGTTTGGCTATTTTTTTTTTGGTCGACTAAGCTATCTTCATACTTGTCGACTGTATCTTTAACTAATTGTATTTTAGACTCTGGGACCCACCCTGATAAATAAAAATATTTTCGACCCTTTAACATTTTATCCTTAAGCTTTGATGATTTTTTATAAAAATCTATGGTTTTAGGTAAATTTTTAAGATCATCGATATTATCATCTTTTATTTTTTTAAGTTTATTGTCTATTTCTTTAAGTTTAGACTTATTATCTTCATATTCTTTTTTATTTCATCAATACTTTTGCCATCTGGTATATCCTTGTCAATAAAGCCAAGCGAAGATATAGTCCTATTTACTTCATCTTCTACACTTTTTGGATAAACTAATAGATAATCTTCATTTCCACTTTCTATAGATTGGTCACGATTATTTCTTGACCTATCTTTAAAGCCAAATTTTTCTAATAAATTCATAAAACCTCCTTTCTTTATTATTCAATAATTTTTTTGAAAAATTCCTTAACTAAGTTTTCTTTCTTAGCCTTAAATACTTTTTCACTTTCTACTTTTTGCTTTTCATAGAAACTTTCAATTTCTTTATTCTTATAATCTGCCTCTTTTAATATATCATCATAGAATTTATTAGCATCTTCTTTTGTTTTTTATCGTAATCTTTTGACAATTCTAAGCTTACTTTATTTACATTATCTTTTTCATTTTTTATGATATTATCTGTATCTTTTCTTAGCTTAGAAGTTTCATCATCTATGCTATAAATACTTTTTAAGGCCTCTTTATTTTTTTCTATATCAGGGTCATTTTTTTGTAAATGAATAATTAGTGATGGGATTGATTCATAGTTATTTTTTAAGATAAATCTTCCATCTTTACTAACTTCTCCAAGCCTATAATCGAAATAATTTAAGCTTGTTATTTTATTTATATCAATTTCTTCATTTTCAAGAGCTTGCAAATTGTTTAAATACTCTTCAAGTTTGTCATTTCTTTCTTCTAAAGCTTTTTTCTTTTCAATATTCTCTTCAAATATTTCTAGCAAATTTTTAAGTTTTTCATCATTAATTCTTCTGCCGCCCTTAGAATCATCTAAATTTAGAAAATCTTTTATATCTTCAAGTTTATTTATAAATGAAGTATCTACTTTATCAAAACTTTCAAGATCATTAAAGTCCTCAGTTTTTTCAATATTTTCTTCACTTGCTCTAATCGAAAATTCTCTGTTTTGTATTTGTCTAAAAGCATCAACTTGGTCAAATTCATCAATATCTATTAAATCTTCTAAAAAATCATCAAGATTATCTAGCCTTGCCATAATATTAACCAAGTGCATTTTTTCGACAGCCATATTATCACCTCTTTATTATATAATGTTTCTTTTCATCCTTATCAAATGTTTCATCAAATTCTAATATACTTATAATATTTTTATTTGAAATTGTCATCATATCTACTATATAAATTAAATTTAACAAGTCATATTTAGAACTTGATAATTTCTTTGAATTTTCACTTAACAAATCTTCTTTAGCCTTGTAAAAGTTATAGGTAGAAAGAAATAAGTCTTTATAATTTGTTTTTAAAATCTCATCTTTAAATTTATTAAAATCTAAACTTGATAATTTTTTCAAGTCTTTTGTTCTTAAATATTTACCCCCCTCAATTAAATAATTAAATATTTCATAGTTATTTAGAGAGAAGTTTCTCTTTAACCTATATAACATTTCTATATTAAAAATATCTATTTGCTTACCTACAAAATCTTTTAATTCAAAGCCAATATTCTTTGGTAACTTCTTTGACTCTTCAAGTAATTGTCTATAATATAATTTATTTAAAGAATTTGAAATTAAAAATATAATAGACTTCTTTTCTATGTTTTCATTTAAAAATGGATAAAGAGTCCTATAATACTTACTTGATTTAGACTTTCTTACAAAACTTTCAAAATCATCATCCTTTGAGACATTTATATCATGTGAAAATTTTTCTCTTTTTATAATATCTAAACTGTCATCTAAATGATTGTTAATAATAGCTTGAACTATTAATTGCATAAGTTGTAATTCAAATTTTGAAATATATTTTATGAAAAATTCCTTTTCTTCACCTTTTAAAAATTTCAAAAAAGAATACAAGTCATCGTATAGTTTATTTGAAAGAAAGATTTCTAAATCTTTTTTAGAAGATAAATTAGGTATTTCACTATTATTATTTCTAATTATATCAAACTTTCTTTCCAAACTATCTTCATATAATAAATCTCTACAAGTTTCTTTTTTAGGCAATTTACCAAGTTTAGCTTTTGCTTTAACTACATAAGCCTTCATAGTGCCTTCTTTCTTTTTATTTAAACTAAATGACCAGAAATGGTAAATGATGTGTTATCAGTTATTTTTACTTTTACAATCTGTCCTATTAATTTCTTATCAGCTTCAACATGAACTAGCTTAAAGGTATCTGTCCTTCCAGTAAGTACATTCTTGTTATTTTTACTTTCTGATTCTAATAAAACATCAACAACTTTCCCAACATATTCTTTATTTTTTTCATTAAATACTGGGTATAAGGTATCTAGTAATCTATCAAACCTATCTTGAACTATTTTTTCATCAATCGTCTCAAGTTTTGCTGCTTTTGTTTTTGGTCTTGGTGAATATTTAAATGTAAATGCTGTATCAAAACCAACTTTTCTACAAACATCCAAAGTTTCTTGGAAATCTTCTTCCGTTTCTGTAGGATAGCCTACAATAATATCAGTAGAAATTGCTATATTTGGAATTTCTTCCCTTAATTTTCTAGCCTTTTCTAGATATTGCTCTTTGTTGTATTTTCTATTCATATCTTTAAGAACCTTATCGGAACCTGACTGCATAGGTAGGTGGAAATAATTGCAAATATTATCATTTTCTTTAATTACCCTAATCAAATCATCAGATAAGTCTTTAGGATGGCTTGTTGTAAATCTTAGTCTTTCTAGTCCTTCTATTTGAGCGCATCTTTCTAAAAGTTCTGGAAAAGTTACATTAAAATCAGATTTATTTCCATAAGAATTTACATTTTGCCCAAGTAAGGTTATTTCTTTGTAACCATTATTAACCAAATTTTCTATCTCTTCTATAATATGAGATGGTCTTCTACTTTCTTCTCTTCCTCTTGATTGAGGCACTATACAGTAAGAGCAGAAATTATCGCATCCAGTCATTATATTTACATAAGCTTGGAAATTATTTTTACTGTTGTAATTTACATAATCATCTTTAACATTATCTTCAGATACATCTATAACCCTTTCTCCTGCTTCTAGATATTTAAATAATAAATCTGGTAAGGAATTAATATTTTTTGTACCAAAAATAATATCAACTTCTTTATGTTTTTTCTCAATAACTTCCCTTGCAACACTTGTTTGCATCATGCAGCCTGACACAGCAATTATTTTTTCGGGATTTTCTTCTTTTAATTTTTTTAAACTGCTAACTTGCCCATATAATTTTAGTTCTGCATTTTCTCTTACCAAGCAAGTATTGAATAAAATAAAATCAGCTTCATTTCTATCGTCTGTCAGTGTATAACCTAAATCTTCTAAAATATAAGATATTCTTTCAGAATCATGTTCATTCATCTGGCAACCAAAAGTTGTTATATTATATTTTTTGCCTTTAAAATAATCCTTATACTTTTCATTAATTTTTAATTGCATATATCTCCTTAGAACCAAAAAAGAGATGATTTTACCCATCTCTTTTTGTATAATTGTAATTTATCAAATATTATTCTTCAGTAGAATCTTCGTCTTCTATTTCAATACCTGATAGTACTTCTTCTATAGCAAATCCAATGTTGTTATTTAAATCATTATCACCAAATTCGTTATTTGATTCTTTCTTTTCAGCTCTTCTTTTAGCTTTTGCATTAGATCTGTTTTTGTTTTCTTCGTTATTATTTTTTCTTGGTTTTCTTTCTGTTCTTTCTGGAGCTTCTTTTAAAGCTTTGATAGAAAGACCAATTTTTTCTTCTTCTGGGTCGATGCTTAAGATTTTAACTTCTACTTCGTCACCAACTGTTAGTTCATCTGATGGTTTTTCTACATGTTCCCATGAAATTTCAGAAACGTGGATTAAACCTTCAACACCTTCACTTACTTCTACGAAAGCACCAAAGTCTAATAAGTTAACAACTTTTCCATTTATAACATCACCAACTTCATGATTGTTAGTAAATTCTGCAAATGGTTTTTCTAAAAGTTGTTTTCTTCCTAAAGAAATTCTGTTCTTTTCTTTGTTAAGTTTTAATATTTTAACTTCAATATCATCTCCGATATTTAAAACATCCTTTGGATGTTCTACTCTTGTCCAAGCTATATCTGAAACGTGAAGTAATCCATCAAGACTTCCTATTTCTACGAAAGCACCAAAGTCAGTTAGTCTTGCAACTTTACCTGTGATTACTTGGCCTTCTTCTAATTCATCCCATTGTTCATCAAGTTTTTCTTCAACTATATCTTTTCTTGATAAAACTAGACGATTTTTTCTTTCATCAATTGAAATGATTTTAAGATCCCAATGTTCTCCTACAAATTTTTTGAAGTTTTTAACAAAATATGGTGCAATTTGGCTTGCTGGAACAAAACCGTTGATTCCCATAACTCTTGCTGTTAATCCACCCTTGTTTGATCCAGTAATATCACCTTCTACTGTTTGATCATTTTCAAAAGCTTCTCTTAGGTTTTTCCAATTTTTCATTCCTTCTACTCTTCTAGTAGATAAAGCTACGTTACCTTCGCCATCATCAAGTTTAATTACATAAACTTCGATTTCTTGGCCAACTTCGAAATGATCTTTTGGGTTTTCTTTTTCTTCTTCAGTCATTTCGTCAAGTTTTACGATTCCGTCTGCACGATATTGAATATCTACAAAAACCTCATCATCTTTCACATCAATAATTGTTCCATTTACAACATCTCTTGGATATATTTTTTTCATACTATCTTCAATGCTGTTCATTAATTCTTCATTTGTTAAATCATCCATCCTATTAACTACCTCCTCGATAACCTTATCTGGTGTGGATGCACCAGCGATTACCCCTATTATATTAAAATTTGAGAGCTTTTGCAAAGGTAGATCTTTAACAGTTTCTATTCTTTGAACATTTTTACAATACTTTTGTGCTATTTGATAAAGCTTGTTTGTATTCGAACTATTAAAACCACCAACAACAACCATACAATCAACTTCTTTTGAAAGACTCTTACATGCTTCTTGCCTTAATCTAGTCGCATTGCAGATTGTATTTTCTATTACTACATCATCATTCGTCTTCTCTAACTCATGAGCAATATTCTCAAAAAAATCAATTCTGTTTGTTGTTTGACTAACAACATAAAGTTTTGACATATTTGTAATATTTTTTGCTTCAGTCTCATCTTTTATTATTATACCATCATTTATGTAAGATGCCATAGCTTTTATTTCAGGATGATTTTTATCACCAACAATTACTACCTTATATCCCTCATTTTCTTTCTCTTTTATTTTTTTATATATGTTGATAAGAACAGGGCAAGTTGCATCTATTACATTATTTTGATTTTTTCTTATATTATCTTTTAATTCTTCCCTAACTCCATGGCTTCTTATTACAATTTGGGAATCATTTAATTTTATAACTTCATTTTCATCAATAACTCCAACGCCCTTATCTTCAAGCATTTGAACTTGAGTAGGATTATGGACTAAGGGACCTAGAGTATAAGTTTTTTTATTTTTTTCACTTGCTTTATTTGCAAGGTCTACACTTCTTCTAACTCCATTACAAAATCCAGAATTTTTAGCTACAATTACTTTCATCTTAAACCTTTCTTAGAAATTTATGATTTTCATACATCTTCTCATAAGTTTCATCCATTAATTTTTCCATTGCATCTTTTGATTTATATTTTTTAAAATTTTCAACCTTTACAGGATTTTTTATATATAAGTCTGTTTTGCAAAATGGTTTATAAGAAGAGATAATTTCTATTGTTAATATATCTGTTTTTGATTTAAGTGCAATATATCCTGCCCCATCTTTTATATTTTCTCTTTTTATTTCATTTACTCTAGTTCCTTCAGGAAATATTCCCAAAATTTTTCCTTCTTTTATTAACTTTATAGAATCTCTTAACACACTTAAATCTTTTCCATCTCTTTGGGCAGGTAGGGCTTTTAATTTTTTTAAAATACTTTTTAAAATTGGTATTTCAAATAATTCTTTTTTAGCAATAAAGTGAACCTGTCTGTTTACAGCTAAGGCTACAAAAACAGGGTCAAGTAAAGACTTATGATTTGCACAAATAATATATTTTTGATCTTTTGGTATATTTTCAATACCATGTACTTTTATTCTATAGATAGGCGTTACTATAAGCCTAATCAAAAAATAAATAAACCTATAAAACATCTTCTTTATCCATGTTTTCTATTATCTTATCAATTGTTTGAGAAATTGTTAAATCTGAAGAGTCTATTTCTATTGCATCATCAGCTTTTTTTAAAGGAGAAATTTCCCTATGAGAATCTAAATAATCTCTTTTTTCTATATCTTCTTTAATTTCTTCGAAACTTTTATCTATTTCTTTTTGGTCAAAACGTCTTTTAGCCCTAACGAAGGATGAGGCTGTAAGATAAAATTTATATTTAGCATTTGGAAAAACAACAGTACCAATATCACGTCCATCCAAAATTATTGATTTATTATTTGAAATATTTCTTTGCATTTCCACCAAATATTCCCTAACTTCTGGCATTGATGAAACCCAAGATACATTTTCAGTAACTTCCTTATCTCTTATTTCTTTACTTACATCTTCTCCATTTAAAAATACCTTGTCTTTATTTATATCTATATTTATATTTTCGAGAATATTTTTGTCAAAATCATCAGATTTTTTTATATTATTTTCCAAAAAATAAAGGGTCAGTGCCCTATACATAGAGCCGGTATTTAAATATGAAATTTTTAATTTTTTTGCTAATAAATTTGCAATTGTACTTTTTCCTGATCCACTTGGACCGTCTAAAGCTATTATAAAATTATTCATTAAAACTCCTTAAATCTTCAGCGCAGGCATAGGCTTGCGAAAAGGCAATTTGTAGGTTATATCCGCCTGTTAGAGCATCAACATCTGTTACTTCTCCTACAAAATATAGGCCTGAAACTTTTTTTGATTCCATATTTTTAGGATTTAATTCCTTACAATCAACTCCCCCAGAAGTTACTACTGCATTTTTTACATGGCTTAATCCATTAAACTCTAATTTAAAATGTTTTATTACATCTATTAATTTATATCTTTCATCTTTTGTTATTTGATTTACCTTTTTATGAAAATCTATTTTTGCTCTTTCTAAGATTACTTCTACAAAGGCATTTAGTAAAAGATTTTTTAACACATTTACTATATCCTTGTTTAAATCATTTTCAAAATCTCTAACCAGCCTATTATCAAGCTTTTCAAAATCTAGTGCTGGTTTTAAGTCTATATATAAACCTTTAACTTGGCTTTTATTTATTAATGAAGACATGGTAAGAACTATTGGACCTGTAATAAAATCTTTACCTATAAGCATTTCGCCAAACTCACTAAAATTCATATCTTTTGTTTCAACATTTAATGAAACATTTCTTAAAGAAATTCCATTTAATGAATCTAGGTCCTTATCCTTAAATTTTATTGGACACAAAGCAGGCTTTGTTTCAATAAGATTATGAGAAAATTCTTTGGCAAATTTATATCCATCACCAGTAGATCCAGTTAAAGGATAGGAAAGACCTCCAGTTGCTATAACTAGCTTATCAAAGCTATAAGTATCTTTATTTGTTTTTACTAGAAATTTTCCTTTTTCATCTTTTGTTATTTTCTCTGCTTTTTCGTCTAATTTTAAATCTATATGATTTTTTGTAATTAAATTTTCAAAAAATTTTATTACATCACTTGATTTCTCACTTTTTGGAAATACCCTATCTCCTCTTTGAACTACAAGTTTTAAACCTTTATTTTCTAAATAGTCCATAAGTGCATAGTTATCAAAGTTAGTAAAAGATGAGTACATAAATTTTTTGTTTACAACAATATTATCAAGAAATTCATCAAAAAATTTGGCATTTGTAATATTACACCTGCCCTTTCCTGTTATAAATAATTTTTTACCTATTTGCTTATTTTTTCAATTATGCTTACCTTATTATTTTTGTTTTTAGCATTTATTGCAGTAAATACTCCTGCAGCTCCTGCTCCTATTATTCCTATATCCATATTTCTTATAAACTTTCTAAATACTCTAACTCTTTTTTATTAAGCTTTTTATATTTTCCATCTTCTAGTTTTCCTAGCTCAATTTGTCCAATTTTTATTCTTTTTAAATCTATTACTTTTGATCCAAAGTATAAAAACATCCTTCTTACTTGCCTATTAAATCCTTGATGAATAATAACCTCATATATTTTACTATTTTCATCTATTAAATTTATTTTTGCATCAGATGTCTTTTCATTAACTGATAGTTTTATACCCTTTCTAAAAAGAGCTTCATCGTCTTTATTAAGCAATTTATCAACTTTAACTATATAGGTCTTTTCTATTTTTTTACTTGGATGAATTAATTTATTTGTTATTTTTCCATCATTTGTAATTAACATTAAACCATGGGAGTCCTTATCAAGCCTTCCAGCACAAAAAAATCTATGGTCAATTTTTACTAAACTATTTAAGTCTTTTTTGTTATGAGGATCATAATTTGATGAAATAAAGCCTATAGGTTTGTTTAATTTATAATAAAATTTTTCCTTTATTTCTAAGAGCTTGCCCATAACTTTAACCTGGTCATTTTCCTTAACTTGGTAAGATAAATCATCTAGTTTTTTACCATTTACAAAAACTAAGCCTTTTTTTATATACTCTTCACTTTTTCTTCTTGAAGCAAGCCCTGCTTTTGCTATATATTTATTGATTCTCATCAAACTCTCCCAACACTTCTTGATCAATTTTTGGCAAATCATCAAGAGTCGAAATATTAAAATATTTTAAAAATAAATCAGTTGTGGCATAAATAATTGGTTTTCCAATTTTATCAAGCCTACCATTTTCCTTTATCAACTTTTTTTCAAGTAGATTATCTATTGTTGACTGAGATTTAACCCCTCTTATTTTATCTATTTCTGCCCTTGTTATTGGTTGTTTGTAGGCAATGATTGAAAGAGTTTCTAAGGATGAATTAGATAGTTTTTTATCGGATTTTTTTACAATATTAGATATATATTTTTCGTGTTCAGCCCTTGTAGAAAACTGATACTTATTTTCATATTTTTTTATAAGAAGTCCACTTGATTTTTCATTTCTTTCTGCCATAATTTCATCAAGAGCATTTCTTATTTCAGATTTCTCTGCATCAAAAATTATTTTTGATAAATCATCAATATCTATTGGGTCTCCCCATATATATAAAATTTCTTCAATTATTCCCTTTAAATAATATCTATTCATCTTTTTCCCTTTTTATTATCAAAAATTCATTTATATTTTCCTCTTCCAAATAAATTTCCTTAAGCCTAACTAGCTCAAGGAGAGCCAAAAAAGTTCCGATGCAAGAAGCCTTAGATTTTATTTCATCAATAATTGAATTTAACCTAATTGATGTCGAAAATTTTAATGTATTTCTTATTTTTTTAATATAATCATTTACATCTAGTCTTTTTATTGTCTTAATAAGGTCTGGTTTTTCAATTTTTTCATTTTTGTAGGCCTTAATTAATTTTGTAAATTCATTTTTTAATATATTTACATCTTTACTTATTATTTCATCTTCGTTTTTATATTGGGATAAGTCTTCTTGATATTTAGTATAAAATTTTTTCGATTCTTCTTCCAAAAATTTTAAATCATCCTCAACACTTTTTATCTTTTTATATTCAATTAAATATGAAATAAAATCTTCCTCTATTGTGTCATCTTTTTCTTTTGGCATTAGCTTACTTGATTTTATATACAACAAAATAGAAGATATATAAATAAACTCACTTAATTGTCCAAGAGGTATATCCATTTCTTTGATAGCCTCCATATAAGGGCTTGTTATATCTTCTATTTTAATATCATAAATATCTACTTTTTGTTTTTCTATAAGTTTTAACAAGACATCAAATGGACCTGTGTAAACCTCTAGATCAATATTTAAACTATTATTTTTCATCAATAAATCTTTTTGCATATAAAACTGCAATTATAGTTTTTGCATCAGTAATCTCACCGTTTATAACCATATTATAAACATCATCTACTTTATAAGATTTACTTTCTAAAAATTCATCTTCATCTTCTTCAAGTTTAGACTCTTCTAAATTTTTCGCTAAAAAGAAAGACAATTTATCATTAGTAAATCCAGGAGATGCATGCATATCAAATAAATATTCGATATCTACTGGTTTAAAACCAATTTCTTCTTGCAATTCTCTTTTGGCAGTTTCAATTGGTTTTTCATTCGCTTCAACCAAACCTGCTGGAATTTCTAAGGTGAATTCATCAACTGCTTTTCTATATTGGCGAACCAAATAAATGGAATCTTCTCCATCAAAAGCAATTATTCCTACCCCTTTCATATGGTCAACTATTTCTCTTTTTGAATATTTTTTATCAGACATCTCTACAGTTTCCACCCTTAGGGAAAGAATCTTACCCTCATAAATATTGTCAACTTTTATTGTTTTTTCATAATTATCCATATTAGTTTCCTCTTCTTAAATTCTCTGCCATATCTAGCATTTCTTTAGCAGATTCTATAGTTTTTTCGGTTATGTCAACTCCTGCTAGTAGTCTTGCAATCTCTTTTGTTCTTTCTATATCTTTTATATTCTTTGAATTTGATATTGTCAAATCATCTTGGTCATACTTTTCAATTAAAATATGATTTGTTGATAAAGAAGCAATTTGTGGTAAATGGCTAATTGCAATAATTTGTCTTTTTTTAGAAAGATCTAGTATCTTTTCACCAACAATTTGTGCAGTCCTTCCACTTATACCCTGATCAATTTCATCAAAAATCATAGTATCTATTTTATCATAATCTGCAAATATTTTTTTAAAAGAAAGTACAATCCTAGAAATTTCACCACCAGAAGCTGTTGAAGATAGTGATTTTAAATCATCACCCTTGTTGGTTTTTATTAAAAAATCAATGTTATCAATTCCATCAGAATCTATATTAGTTTTTTCCATAAATAAAACTTTAAAATCTCCATTTTTTATGTTTAAAGATTGGATTTCTTTTTTATTTCTTTTTCTAGATTTATTGATTTTTCTTTTCTGATTGATGATAATTTTTTGGAATATTCTTCCAATTTTGAGTCTATTTTTTCTATATCCTTATTGATATTTTTCTTGAAATCACTTATTTTCTCTAGTTCTTTTAATCTCAAAGAAATTTTTTGATGATATTTTAAAATATCTTCTATTTCGTTGCCATATTTTCTCTTTAAATCAAATATTTTTTGATTTATCATCTCAAGTTCATACAATCTTTCTGGATTTTGATCTAAGCTATCTTTGAATCCATCCAAATCTGAATAAATCTCATTTACTAGGTCTATAACTGTATTTATCTTCTCATTTACATCTTCTATTTCCTTATCGATAGATGAAAATTCTGATAGATTTGAAGAAAGACCTGCCAAAAGAGAACTAATTGTAGCTTGATCATAATCAAAAGATGAAATTAGCTCTTCACTTTTTTCTATACTTTCTCTAAGTTCTGTTACAGAATTTAATTTTTTATATTCTTGATAGATTGCCTCTTCATCTATATTTTCTAAATCAATTTGTTCTATATCATCAAGTTGATAATTTATAAGCTCTTTCTCCCTTAAGACTTCTTCTTGAGATAGGTTAAATTCATCAAATTTTTTAAGAAGTTGATTTTTTTTATTATATAGACTTTTAATTTCTTCTTTTAGAAAAATAGACTGATCATTTTTTTGGTAAGAATCTATAATATTTAAGTAATTATCCTTATCCATAAAAACATTAGAATCACCTTGCTTATAAATGTCAATTAGTAATGATGCTATTTCCTTTACCAAAGAAAGATTAACAGCCCTATTATTTAATCTAATTGAAGAAGATTGCTGTGAAATTGTCCTAGTAATTATAAGCTTATTATCATCAAATATAATATCTTTATTTTCTAATTTTTTTAATGTTTGATCGTCCAATATAAAGACAGCCTCTATTATAGTTTTATCATCAAATTTACCAATTACATCTTTATTAGCTCTTTTCCCCAAAACTATATTTATGGCATCTAAGATTAAACTTTTACCTGAACCAGTTTCTCCAGTAAAAACATTAAATCCCTTATCAAAAAATAAATGATCTCTCTTGATAATTACAAAGTTATTTATAAATAACTCAGCTAACACTTACTTCACCATACTTCTTAAAGTTTCTATTAAATCGTCAATGTCATCAAGATTTTTCGGTGTAATAAAAATTGTATCAAGTCCTGTTACTATTCCACCAATATTTTCAAGCTTTGCATTTGTTATAAAAAGCCCACACACTGTTGCTGTATAAGAAATAGTTTTTATAACAACAAGTTGATAAGATCTTTCAACTGATAAGACTGACTCTTTAAAGATTTTTTCCATTCTTTCATTCAAGGAATCATAAACTGTATCTATAACAGTATATTTGTATTCATAATCGTCAGTTTGAACTTTGGAAATTCTAAGCTCTTTTATATCTCTAGAAATTGTAGCTTGAGTAGCATCAACTCCTTGATCTCTTAGTAATCTTGAAAGTTGACTTTGTGTTTTAACTTCATTATTTTGAATTATATCTAAAATAAGTCTTTGTCTAGTATATTTTTTCATTTGATCCTCTCTGTTAAATAGTCAATTAAATAAATATGAAAATCATTATTATCAAAATCTTTAATATTTTCTTTTGCCTTTCCATTAAAATCTAATAATAATTTTTTAGCTTCATCCATTGAAATACAAGATAAGATATTTAACTCTATTTCATCATATTTGTCTAAAATATCATCTTGTAATTGAAAGGCCATCCCCAAATAATAAGCGTAGTTTTCAAGTTTTGTTAATTTTTCATCGTCTAATTGACAATATAAACCCGCCATCATTAAAGCTGCCATAAATAATCTTGAAGTTTTATTTTTATAAACATCCAAAATGTAAGAAAGATTTTCATTTTTATTTGCTTTTATGTCAAAAATTTGACCCTTAATCATTCCATCTTTTCCACATGCCCTTGCCAAATACCTTGCTGGTTTAAGAAAACGTTGGTCCTCTATACTCAAGTTTAAGATATTTTCAAAGGCAAATGACAAAAGACTATCGCCAACTAGAATAGCTTGGTCTTCTCCAAATTTTTTATGAACTGTAAATTTTCCTCTTCTATAATCATCATTATCCATGCAAGGCATATCATCATGTACTAAGGAGTAAGCATGAACCATTTCAAGTGATAAGGCACAATCAATAATATTTTTATCTAACTTATCTCCTAAAAGCATCCTACAAGTTTCTAAAAATACAATCGGTCTAATTCTTTTGCCAGAATCACTTGCATAAATCAAGGCCTCATTTAAGGGGTTATCATCCACAAATTTTTCCTTCATAGCTTGATCTATAATTTTTTTGTCAGTATTTAATATCCTATCAAATTCTTTTTTGTTCATATTAGTCATTATTTATTACTTCTACCTTTGCTTTGTAGTCATTAATTTTCTCGTTGAGTGTATTATAAATTTCCTTTGCCTCTTTGTAAATTTCAAGGCTCTTATCGAGATTATCCTTGTTTTTTTCTAAATCTTCTAACAAGGATTCCATTTTTTTATAATTTTCTTCAAATGAATTATCCATCATATATCTCAGCTTTCACTTCTCCATCACTAAATACTATTTTAACCTTATCCTTGTTTTTTAAGCTATTTCTAGAATAAATTAACTTATCCTCTAAGTCTTTAATATAAATACTTTTCTTTTTGATTTCTAAAATTGAATTTATAGAATTAAGCCTATATTTTAAAAGTGAAATTTTATTTTCTTTTTGTCTTATATCATTTTCTATAGTTTTATTAAATTTATCAAATAATAGATCTAAATCATTTGATTTTTTTTCTAATAAATTCTCAATTTTATATAATTCTAATTTATCCCCTAGATTTCTTAATTTTAATTCTTTTAAGTCTATATTCCTATTTAAGGTCTTTCTAATATTTATAAACAAGTCATTTATCTTATCCCTAATTTTTTTATAGTTTCTCACTAAATAAGATCCCGCTTCAGTTGGTGTCTGTAAGGACACATCACTTACTAAGTCGGTTAAAGATAAATCTATTTTGTGTCCTATAGCTGATATAATCGGAGATTTAGCCTTGTAAATTTTTTCTACTAGATCTTTTTCATTAAAAACTTTAAGGTCTTCCTTGCTGCCACCACCTCGTGTTATTACTATTGCATCTAATTTTTTTTCATCCAAAATATCAATGGCATTAATAATTTCACTTTTGGCACTAAGACCTTGAACTTTTACAGGGTAAAGATAAATATTTATATCCGATATTTCCTTATTAATAACCGAAATAAAATCAACAATAGCTGCTGATTTATCTGATGTTATAAGTCCTATGTTTTTTGGATAGGAACTTATTGATTTTTTTCTTTCTTGGTCAAAATAACCTTTTTTATAAAAATCTTCTTTAAGTTTTAAAAATTTTATATAGTCTTCAGATAATCCTTTGCTTTCAATATTATTTACAGCAATAGAAATTTTGGAGAAAAAGCTATTATAGATCAAATTACCCTCTACAATAACTTCGTCTCCATTATTATAAACTCCTAAATCCTTATCTTCATAATAGTAAATCGCACAATCTATAATTTCTTCATCTTCTTTTAATGAAAAATAAATATGATTATGAGATATCTTATAATTAGCTATTTCACCTTTTATACTTACATTTTGAAATAAGGGATCAAGTTTTAAAGAAGTCTTTATATATTGGTTAAATTGTTTAACACTCAAAGATTTCAATTAATTACTCTTTTCTGCAATTTTTCCTAAAACACTGTTAATAAATTTATACCCATCGCTTGTTGAATATTTTTTTGAAATATTCACAGCTTCATTTATAGATACACTTACAGGGATATCTAAGTATTTCATTTCATTTACACTTAAAAATAAAATTGCCCTATCAACCTTAGCAAGTCTTTTTAAAGAAGATAAACCTATTTGATTAATAAGTATATCTTCTATATTTTTAAAATTTTCAATATATGATTTTAAAGACTGAAATAAAAAAGAATCTCTTTTTAAGTCTAAGTCATGATTTATAATAGCTTGATCTATATCATCAATATTTTTAATTTGATTTTCAAATATTATTTTAAAGACCCAGTCTCTTTGTTTTGCTCTATTCATTATATTACTAAACTATTCACTTCGACATTAACTCTCTTTACAGATAAGCCAGTCATAGTTTCAACTTGTCTTTTTACATTTTCTTGAACATTTTTTATTGTTTTTCTAACATTTACGTCTGCACTAAGAACAAGATTTAAGTCTATAATTACAAAACCATTTACTACAGAAATTTTTGTATCTTTTTTTGCTTCTTTATTGGATTTTGTATTTGATTCAACTACACCATTAATTTCCTCACAAGCTTTTTTAGCAATAGCTTCAATGGTTTCATTTGCAATCTTTACACTTCCATATTTAAATGCTCTTGTCATTATTTCTCCTTTATACTCTTGATAGATATTCCCCTTTTCTAGTATCTATCTTAATAACGTCACCTTCATTTACAAAAACTGGTACATTTATTACAGCTCCAGTTTCAACTTCTGCAGGTTTTGTTACATTTGTTGCTGTATCTCCCTTAATAGCTGGTTCTGTCTTTACAACTTCAAGCTCTACAAAATTTGGTGCTTCAATAGAGAATGGATTATTTTTATAAAATCTCATTGTAGCTGTATCATTTTCCTTTATGTAAGGAATAGCTTCTGCAACAGCATCCTTGTCTACAGGAATTTGTTCAAATGTTTCTGGATCCATAAAATAATATAATTGTCCATCATTATATAAATATTGCATTTCTTTTGTAGAAATAATTGCTTGTTCAAATTTTTCATTTGGGTTAAAAGTTACATCCTTATTTCCACCTTGCATAACAGACTTAATCTTAGCCCTAACAAAAGCAGCTCCCTTTCCTGGTTTTACGTGTTGGAAATCAATTACTTGGTAAACATCCCCATCGTATTCAAAAGTTATTCCTTTTCTTAAATCATTTGCTGATATCATATGTCCTCCTAATTCGGTCTTTTTATAATATTATACCACTATTAAATAATTTTTTAAATTATTATGTAATAATATGTAATAATTAGAAATAATTTTTCACTTAATTTTCTAATTTGCTATAATGTTCTTAGGTGATTTTATGAAAAAATTAGCAATTATTTCCGAATATAATCCATTTCACAATGGTCACAATTTTATACAAAAAAAAGCAAGAGAGCTAACAAATGCTGACCTTATTATTTCAATAATGAGTGGAGATTTTGTTCAAAGAGGTGAACCTTCTTTGATAGATAAATATAAAAGAGCAGATTCTGCTATGATTTCTGCAGATTTAATTATTGAAATGCCTTCATTTATTTCATTACAATCCGCAAATTTATTTGCTAGAAAAAATATTGAAATCTTAGATAAATTGAAAATTGATTATCTTGCTTTTGGTATAGAAAATATTAGCGAGGAAGATTTTTTTAAATCAGTTGAAAACATACTGAATAATAATGAGAATATAGATAAAAAAACAAAATATTTTTTGGATAAGGGCCTATCATTTTCCAAGGCATCCTATGAGGCTTCAAAAACTTATGCCCTTAATCAAAAATTTTTTTCTGCCAATAATATTTTAGCTCTAGAATATGTAAGAGCTTTAAAAAACTCTAATTCGAAAATTAAGGCCATTCCAATTAAAAGAATTAAGTCAATGAATAAAGATAAAAATTTAGATAAGAAAACATTCGCATCATCTACTGCTATTAGAAATAATATAAATAATTCGAATATAAAATCTTATCTTCCAAAATCATCTTTGGAAAATATAGAAAAATTTAAACACCAATACAATAATTTTCCAGATATGGAAAGATTATATGAACTTTTTAGGTACAAAATATTAATTGAAGATATAAATATGAGCAATATTCTTTGCTATGAAGAAGGTATGGATAACTACTTAAAAAAATTAGCAGAAAAAAACTTTTTATATAATGATTTTATTAATGAAGCAAGTAGTTTAAGGTTTACAAAATCAAGAATAAAAAGACTTATGATAAATTACTTATTGGAAAATACTATAGATTTTAATAATCTAGAAATTAATTTTATAAAAGTTTTAGCCTTTAATAAAAAATCTACTCGATTTTTCAAAGACCAGGCTGTTTCAATTTTAATACAAAAAAAAGATGAAAAAAAATTAAAAGATAATGAAAAAATTATCTATGATCAAATGATAAAGGCATCTAACCTTTATTCTTTCCTAATAAATAGAAATATGAACAGCGATTTTACTCAAAAAATTACAATAAAAAAGTCCTCTAATAAATAGAGGATTTTTTTATTTTTGATTTAGTATATGTTTTCTATTTTTTCCAATGATTGAGCTAGTTGATTAAAATTATCGCATGATTTTGAGAATAATTGATCAACATATTGGTATGATTGTTGTTTGATACTGTTTGCTTGTTGATTTGCTTCTTCTAAAATTCTTTGTGCTTCTTGTCTTGCCTCAGCTGTGATTTGGTGTTCAGAAATCATTCTTTGATATTGACTTTTAGCTTGTTCTTTGAAATTTTTTATCTCATTATTTGCATTATCAACCTTTGACCTAGCTTCATTTTCAGCTTCTTGCAAAATTCTATCTTTTTCATCATTAATCCATTGGGCATTTTTAATTTCTGTTGGTAAAGAATCTCTCATATCCCTAATTATTTCAAAAATTTCATCAGGATCAACTGATACCTTTCTTGAAAATGGAACAGAACTAGCATTGTCCATTATATCTTCAATTTCATCAATAAGTTCATTAATATTTGCCATTATTTTCCTCCTAGTTTATTTTTTTCATATATAGCTTTTTTTACATTTTTTGATACAAATTTAGATACATCTCCACCAAAACTAGCTAGCTCTCTTATTCCACTCGAACTTATAAACGAGAATTTTGGGTTAGAAAGTAAAAATATTGTTTCTAATCCTGGATAAAGGTTGGCATTAAACTGAGCAATATTAATCTCATACTCGTAATCAGTAACAGCCCTTATTCCCCTAACTATTGTCTTAGAATTTTCTTTTTTTGCAAAATCAACCAACAAACCCTCAAATGTTTTTACTTTCACATTTTTTAGTTTATTTTCTTTAATTTCTTCTTCTATTAATTGTTTTCTCTCTTTAATTGAAAAAAGAGAGTGCTTGGCTTCATTTATCAATATAGCAACGACTACCTCGTCGAACATTTGGTCAAGTCTCTTTATTATATCTAAATGTCCGATTGTTATCGGATCGAAGCTACCTGGATATATCACTTTCATAGCAATAAACTTTTACGATCTTCCTTCCATATTTTTTTTCTTTAATTAATTGTAAATTTTCTATGTAAGAAAAATCAATATTCCTATCTGATTCGCTTATTATTATACCATTATTATTTATTAAATGGTAGTCTAATAAAGTCTCAACGCTTATTTTCAAATAATCTTCCTTATAGGGAGGATCTAGGTATATGTAATCAAAAGTTTTGTTTTCCTTATGTAAAATTTCCAAAACTTTCCTAAAATCTCCCCTAATTACATAGGCATTTTTACAAGCAATTTTTTCTATATTTTCTTTTAGTATTTTATAATTTGAATTATTAAGTTCTCCAAAAACAACTTCCCTTGCACCATGTGATAAAAATTCTATGCCCATTTGACCAGTACAGGCAAATAAATCTAGGGCTGTAAAATCATTTTTGTAAGGATAAAGCATAGCTAAAACTGCTTCTTTAACCTTATTATCTGTTGGTCTTGAATTATTTGCCTTTGGAGATTTTAAATTAAATCCTTTATATTTTCCTGCAACTACTCTCATTAATTAAGTACTATCCTTTTATCTATATTAAAATATTTTTCTAAATAAGAAAAATTTACACCTTCAAACTTTATATCTTTAAGGTAGGTAAAAATTTTAAAGCAAAGATCTATTTCATCTTCTTTTAAATTAAAATAATTAATCTCATCTAAGTTTCGCCCATGCTGAATTGTAGATAAAATTTTTCCAGCACCCCTTAATTTTAAGTCTTTTTTAGCAATCTCAAATCCATCATTAGAATTTTTAATTATATTTAATTTACTTCTTTGATCTATCTTTTTACTTACTAAATAGCAAAAAGACTCATGTTCTCCTCTTCCAATTCTTCCTCTTAATTGGTGAAGGGATGATAAGCCAAAATTATTGGCATTATAAATTACCATACAATTAGCGTTTGAGACATCTATTCCAACTTCAATTACAGTTGTAGAAATTAAAACATCAATTTTTCCATCAGAAAATTCTTTTAAAATATTTTCTTTCTCATCTGCCTTTAATTTCCCATGAAGTTTTTCAATTCTTTTATCTGTAAACTTAGTTTTATAGCGTTTATATAAATTTTCTACAGAATTTTCATCTTCACTGTCTATAGAATCACTAACTACATAGACTTGTCTACCTTGATTTAAAAAATTACTAATTTTTGAAAATAAAGAATCTTCCATTGACATAAGTACTAATTCAGTAATAACTTGGCCCCTTCCTTTGGGTAATTCCGTAATTTGTGATAGGCTAAGTAAATTTTTCATTTTTAAAAATAAGGTCCTTGGAATTGGAGTAGCAGTCATGGTAAGATAATTTGCCTTATTTCCCTTTTCATATAAAGCTTGTCTTTGCCTAACCCCAAACCTATGTTGCTCATCAGCAACTATTAACTTCAAATTTTTAAACTCAACATCATCAACAATTAAGGCATGGGTTCCAATTACAATATCAATTTGACCATTTTTAATTTTTTCTTTTACTGAATCTTTATTTTTAGTAGAAGAAGTTAACAATTCTACCCTTAGTCCAAAACTTTCAATCAAATTTTTGTTTTTTTCAAATTGTTGGATAGCCAAAACTTCTGTTGGAACCATCATACAGGCTTGGTAAGAATTAAGTGAGAAAATAATCATTGCAATAAGAGCGACAATTGTCTTTCCACTGCCAACATCTCCACACAAAAGTCTATTCATAATATTAGAACTAGAACAATCATCAAGAATTTCACTAAGAGAATTGTATTGACTTTTAGTAAGTTTAAAATCTAAGCTATTTAAAATTTTATCCAAATCAAATTTTAAATTTAAGTCTTGATACGAATTTTCCTTTTGCATAGCATAGATAAAAATTAATTCTTTTAAAAAATCAATAATTTTAATTTCAGACTTTGCTTTTTTTTAACCTATCAAGACTAGTTGGAAAGTGTATTTCTTTTAAATTAGAAAGCTTATCAGAAAAACTAAATTTATCAAGAATATCTTTATCAAGTAATATTTCATTTTGATCAAAAAAATTTAAGGCTTGGTCAATAAAATCTGACAAATTTTTATTAGTAATAGATTTTGTAAGAGGATAAATTGGCACAATATTTCCAATTCTACCATCATCTATATCAGTAAATTCTGGATTATGACATTCATACTCATATCCATTTTTTACTATCTTTGTATAAAACTTATAAATTTGTCCTAATTTAAGTTTTCTTGGTGAAAATTTATCATTAAAAAATACTATCTTTATTCTTTTATCATTTTCACTTCCATAAAGATATGAAATAGAAAACTTCTTACTGTAATTTGTATATACTTTCGACTCTATCTTCCACTCAAAATAATGTTTATTTCCATCAAGACCATGGGATAAATCATATTTTTTTGACCTATCCTCATACTCTCTTGGATAATAATTATATAAATCTTCTACCTTATAAATAGATAATTTTTCTAAATATTCTTTCTTCTTTTTTCCTAAACCTTTAAGATCTAAAAGATCCATCTAAACTACTCCAAGGTAATTGTATAATAATATAAAGGTTGACCACCATAAATTAATTCAACATCACTATCTTTAAATTTCTTTTGAGCGTATTTTTGAAGTTTTTTTGCGTCCTTATCTTCAACATCTTCTCCATAATAAATTGTAATCAAGGAAGTATCTTCATCAACAGCATTTTTTAAAGTTTCTTTGGCTGTTCTTTCAATTGTATTTTTGCTAGTTACAATTTTGTTATCAACAATTCCAATAAATTCATCTTTTTTAATTTCAACATTGTTTACATTAGTATCCCTAACTGCAATAGTAACTTCCAAAACTCTTACATCCTCTATTGCATCATTGAAATTTTCCATATTTTCATCAAGTGACTCATCTTCATCAAAAGATAAAAGAGCAGAGAATGATTCTGGAATAGACCTAGTCTCAACAACCCTACATGTCCTATCAGACAAATCACAGGCTTGTTTTGCACTCATAATAATATTCTTATTATTTGGGAAAATTATTACATTTTCACTATCAACTTTTTCTATTGCCTTATAAATATCTTCAGTAGAAGGATTCATTGTTTGACCACCAGATATAATCTTATCAACGTTCAAACTTTCAAATACCTTATCATATCCATCCCCTCTAGATACTGCTATAAAACCATATTTTTTAGATGGTTTTTTGTTAAGTTTAATATCATTAAGAACTTCAGGATTTGTATTTTCAACATTCATAGATAAAACTTGTCCAAAATCAATTGCAATATCCATTAGATCTTTTATGTCATCGCAATCAAAAGAAAGTTTTAAAATCCCATTATCAAAATCTTCAGTTAATGATGTAGAAGATTGGTTGATTTTTTCAATTAAATCATCCTTCTTATCTTCATCAACACTTATAGTTAAATCAACATTGAAGTCTTTTGAAGGTAAATCCTCGATTTCAATTTCTGATAAGTCAGTTTCTATGCTTATTTCTCCATTTAATGCCTTAAGAGCACCTTCAAGTAAAAACATTAATCCTTGTCCACCAGAGTCTACAACCTTAGCTTCTTTTAAAACAGGAAGTAAGTTTGGTGTATCAAGCAAAGCTTTATGGCCTGCCCCAATAATTTTATATAAATATTTATCTATATCAATATTATCTTCAAAAGAACTTTCAGCCTCTTCAGCCATAAGTCTTGAAACAGTTAAAATTGTACCTTCTGTAGGTTTCATAACAGCCCTATAAGCTGTTTTGTTAGCTGTCGCAAAAATATCCTTGATTACATTTGCATCAATTATATCTTTGCCCTTTAAAGCTTTAGACATACCCCTACAAAGCTGAGATAAGATAACACCAGAATTTCCCCTAGCTCCCATCAAAGTACCTTGACTTAAGGCCTTAGCTATATCATAACAAGAATCAGACTCAGTCTGTTTTACTTTTTCAACACCAGATTTCATAGTCATAGTCATATTAGTACCAGTATCCCCATCTGGAACTGGAAACACATTTAAACTATCAACGACGTCTCTTTTTTCATTAAGCAGTTCAAAAGCCTTAATAATAAGGCTTTTGAACTTATTACTATCGATTTTTTTCATTTTCCACCTAACTTCTAATTCCTTGAACTAAAATATTAACATTTGATACCCCAACATTAAGAGAATGTTCAACATTGTACTTAACATTTTCTATAATATTTTGACATACAACTGCAATTCTTACACCATAATTTAAAAATAATGATATATCTATACTTACACTTCCATCTATATTTCTAACAACTTTTACGCCCCTATTCATATTTTCTATGCCTAAAAGTTTATATAATCCATCTTTTGTGCTTCTGCTAGCAAGACCTACTACTCCATAGGATTCCATAACAGAAGATGCAGCAATATTTGCAATTACTGTTTCTGATATACTAATTTTACCGTAATTGTTTTTATACTTAATTGCCATAAACTCCTCCATTTTATTTTAAATATATAAATTATTATACCATAAATAGGAAATTATTATAATTTTGTTGAGATTTTAATATTATAATCTTTTTTCATTTTAACATTTGCACAAAAAAAAGGATGAGCAAGCTCATCCTTTAATTTTTTTATATTAATTTATCTTATTTTCCAGCTAATCTCTTATATGTTTCGTATCTATCTTTAGCAGCTTTTTCAGCTTCTTGATATAATTGGTCAGCTGTTTCAGGGAATGATCTCTTAAGTGAAGAGTATCTTACTTCTCCTTGGATAAATTCTTGGAATGATTCCTTAGGTTCTCTTGAATCTAATTGGAATGGATTCTTTCCATCTTCAGCAAGTCTTGGGTCGAATCTCCATAAGTGCCAGTAACCAGCATCAACTGCTTGTTTTTCTCTAAATTGAGATTTACCCATACCAATTCTGATACCGTGGTTGATACATGGTGCATAGCAGATGATTAGAGATGGTCCATCATAAGATTCTGCTTCTTTCATAGCTTTTATTGTTTGGTTTTGGTTAGCACCCATAGCAACTTGTGCTACGTAAACATATCCGTATGAAGTCATCATTAAACCAAGGTCTTTCTTTCTAACCTTTTTACCAGATGCAGCAAATTGTGCTACTGCTGATAATGGTGTAGCTTTAGATGATTGTCCACCTGTATTAGAGTAAACTTCTGTATCAAATACTAAGATATTGATGTTTTCTCCACTAGCAAGTACGTGATCTACTCCACCAAATCCGATATCATAGCTCCATCCGTCACCACCAAAGATCCAAACTGATTTTTTGATCATATAATCTTTTAGTGCATAAATTTTGTGTAATAAGTCTTTAGCTTTTTCATCGCTAACTGCTTTAGCTTTTTCTTCAAGGTTAAGAATCTTAGCTGTTGCTTCTTTTGAAGCCTTAACATCTTCTTTTCCTTCTAACCAAGCTTTAAATGCTTCACTTAATTCTGAATCGCTTCCTAATTCATTAAATTCATTCATGTATGTTTCAAGAAGTAATTTATTTGAATCAGCAGCAAGTTTCATACCATATCCATATTCAGCAGCATCTTCAAATAATGAGTTACCCCAAGCTGGACCTTGTCCACAAGCATTTGTTGTGTATGGTGTTGCTGGTGATGATGCTCCCCAAATTGATGAACAACCTGTAGCATTAGCTATATACATTCTATCACCAAATAATTGAGTAACAAGTTTAGCGTATGGAGTTTCTCCACAACCTGCACAAGCACCTGAGAACTCAAGTAATGGTTGTTTAAATTGAGATCCTTTTAATGTCATTGAATCCATAACATCTTCTTTGTATCCAACTACATCATTTGCATAATCCCAATTATCTTTTTCTTTTTCAACTTCTTCTTCGAAAGGTTTCATTAGAAGAGCTTTCTTTGGAGCTGGACATACATCAGCACAGTTTCCACAACCTGTACAATCAAGTGGTGAAATTTGGATTCTGAAGTCATATCCATCCATTCCCTTACCAATTGCTTTCTTTGTTTCAAATCCTTCTGGTGCATTAGCTTTTTCATCTTCTGTTACTAAGAATGGTCTAATTACAGCATGTGGACAAACATATGAACATTGGTTACATTGGATACAATTATCTATTTGCCATTCAGGTACGTTAAGAGCAATTCCTCTCTTTTCGTATTTTGTTGTACCTGGTTCAAAGTCTCCATTTGTGCTATCTTTGAAAGCTGAAACTGGAAGTTCATCTTCTTTTTGTTCAATCATTGGCTTAACAATGTTTTTAATGAAATCTGGAAGTTCTTTTTCTTCTTTAACTTCATCTTTTGCATCTTTCCATGATTCTGGAACATTAACTTTAACTACTGCATCAATTCCTTGATCTACAGCTTTGTAGTTCATGTTTACAATATCGTCACCCTTGTGACCATAAGATTTAACAATAGAATCTTTTAAATATTTAACAGCTTCATCTATAGGAATTACATTTGCAAGATTGAAGAATGCTGATTGCATGATCATGTTTGTTCTTGATCCAAGTCCTATATTTTCTGCTATGTGTGATGCGTCTATAATGTTGAAATCAATATTGTGTTCAGCAATATATCTTTTCATTTTTGCTGGTAAATGTTCTTCAAGATCTTCTTCTGACCATGGGCAGTTTAGTAAGAATCTACCACCATCTTTTAGTCCATCTAATAAATCATATTGATTAACATATGCTGGTTTTGAACATGAAATAAAGTCAGCTTCATCTAATAGGTATGTTGATCTAATTGGATTTTTACCAAACCTTAAGTGAGATACAGTAAGTCCACCAGATTTTTTAGAATCGTAGTCAAAATAACCTTGAGCATACATGTCTGTATTATCACCGATAATCTTGATAGCTTGTTTATTAGCACCTACAGTTCCGTCTGATCCGAATCCCCAGAATTTACATCTACTTGTTCCTTCTTGTCTGATTCTTAAATCAGTTCTATCAAGAGATTTATGTGTTACATCATCAACTATAGAAATTGTGAAGTCATCTTTCATTTCTCCTTCAAGATTTTTGTATACTGCTTCAATATCTGCAGGTATTGTATCTTTTGATGAAAGACCATATCTACCACCGATTATTTTTGGTTTATCTTCAACATCATAATATGTTGATTTAACATCTAATAATAATGGTTCTCCGATTGAACCTTTTTCTTTTGTTCTATCAAGTACAGCTATTTTCTTAACTGTTTTTGGTATAGCTTTTAATAAGTGTTCTTTTGAGAATGGTCTGTAAAGATGAACTTCAACCATACCAACTTTTTTACCATCTTCTACTAATTTATCAATTGCTTCTTCAGCTGCTTGACAAACAGAACCCATAGCAATGATGATTTCTTCTGCATCATCTGCACCATAATAATTGAATAAACCGTAATTTGTTCCGATCAATTCATTTATTTTGTTCATGTAGTTTTCTGTTATTCCAATAATATCAGTATAAGCTGGGTTTGATGCTTCCATTCTTTGGAAGAAGATATTCTTTTCAGAAGTACCTATTGTTTTTGGTCTTTCTGGATTTAATGATTCATTTTTGAATCTATCTACAGCTTCCATATCTACTAATGGAGCTAAATCATCGTAATCCCATACTTGGATTTTTTGAATTTCGTGACTTGTTCTGAAACCATCAAAGAAGTTACAGAAAGGAATTCTTCCTTCTATTGCTGCTAAGTGAGCAACTGGTGATAAGTCCATTACTTGTTGAACTGAACCTGAGCATAGCATAGCAAATCCTGTTTGTCTTGCTGCCATAACATCAGAGTGGTCACCATATATTGAAAGTGCGTGAGTTGCAAGTGTTCTTGCTGCAACATGGAATACACCTGGTAATCTTTCTCCAGCAATTTTATACATATTAGGGATCATTAATAATAATCCTTGACTTGCTGTGTATGTAGTAGTAAGTGCTCCCGCTGCAAGTGCTCCGTGAACTGCTCCTGCTGCACCAGCTTCTGATTGCATTTCTTTTACTTCAACTGGTCTACCAAAAATATTTTTTCTACCGTTTGCTGCCCAAACATCTACTGCTTCTGGCATTGGTGATGAAGGTGTTATTGGATAGATTGTTGCAACATCTGTAAACGCATATGATACGTGAGCTGCTGCTGTATTACCATCCATAGTCTTCATAGCTCTTTTAATTGTCATTTAAGACCTCCTAAAAATTATATGAATCAATTATCGTTAACACTATATAAAATTATAATCATAATATCGTGATTAGTCAAGCAAATATCAAATATTTTCACAAATTAATTATCATTGCCACTTTCCTTAAATAAATTTTCCGTCATAACTTTTGCTGCATTGTAGCCCATTGATTTTTCTCTTTGGTTCATTGCAGCTACTTCTATAATCATAGCTAAATTTCTTCCAGCTCTTACTGGGATTAAAATTTTTGGAATCTCTACATTTAAAATTTCTGTATAATGATCATCTAGCCCTAGCCTATCGTATTCGTAATCTTCTCTCCAGTGTTCAAGCTCAATTACTAAGTCAACATCTGTAGATACTTTTACTGATCCTGTTCCGTAGAGTCTTCTTACATCTACTATTCCAAGACCTCTTATTTCTGTGTAGTGTCTTATATTTTCAGGAGCTTGGCCTGCTACTTTATTATCATATGAAGCAAGTTCAACAACATCATCAGCTACAAGTCTGTGTCCTCTATTTACAAGATCTAGAGCAGTTTCACTTTTTCCTACTGAACTTTCTCCAAGTATTAGTACACCAACACCAAACACTTCTAATAATTCACCGTGCATTTGGGTTCTATCTGCAAAAATATATTCCAACTCTTCAGAAATTATAGATGTCAATTTTGTTGTAGGAAGCTTTGATCTTAAAATTGTAATATCATAATAATCAGCAAGATCTAGAATATCTTTTGGTAAACCAGCATTATAAGAAAAAATTATTGCTGGCATTTTATAAGATAAAATCCCCCTAAATCTTTCATATTGCATCCTATTATCAAGACTTGTTAAATAAGTATATTCTACACTTCCTATTATTTGCAATCTTTTGTATGGAAATTCTTCCAAGTATCCTGTCAACTGCAGCCCTGGTCTGTTAATATCAGGGCTTTGTATTATAACTTCATCATAATCTGTAGATTTATGGACTATTTCTAAAGCTAGTCTATCAACTACATCCTTTAATTTTACGCTTGTTGTTTTTCCCATTTTTTCCTCTTTAATTGTTTAATTTAAAATATTTTATTATTTCTAGAGCTTGGCTTTTACCTATTAATTCTACTTCCATAAGCTCTTCTAAACTTGCTTTTTTTATATTATTTATTGTTTTAAAATGTCTTAGTAAATTTTCTTTTTTTCTTTTTCCAATTCCATTTATATTATCCAATTCTGATTTTTTCATAGTTTGGCTCATTAATTTTCTATGGTAATTTATGGCAAATCTATGAGCTTCTTCTTGGATTTCATAAATTAGTTTATAAACTGGGTCACGTTTTTTAATTGGTATTTCTTCGTTTTCATAGATAATTGCCCTTGTTGTATGTTTATCATCTTTAACAAGGCCTGCAACTTCTATGGAAAAGTTTAGGTCAGCTAGTACTTTTTTTGCTGATTTTACCTGACCCTTACCTCCATCCATTAGGATTAAATCTGGTAATTTCCCAAATCCTGTATAGGTATTATTGTTTTTGATTTCTTTTTTCGCTCTATTAAATCTTCTTGTTAATACTTCTTCTAAAGAATGATAATCATCAGGTCCTTCAATAGTTTTTATTTTAAATTTTCTATATTCTTTTCTTTCAGCTATTCCATTTTGAAATACAACCATTGATCCAACAGATTGGACTCCTGATGTGTTGGAAATATCATAAGCTTCTATTCTTCCTATAGATTTTAAATTTAAAATTTCTTTTAGACCATTTAGGCCAGAATGTTTTTTTCTTTCTTTTTCTTCTATTCTTTTTTCGTATTTTCTCATCATATCGCTTGCATTTCTGAAAGCCATATCAACAAGTTCTTTTTTCTTACCTAGTTTAGGGCAATTTATGGTAACTTTTCCACCCTTTTTATTTTCTATAAATGATTTTAAGGTATTTAGCTCTGAAGGCAATTTGTGAACCAAAATTTCTTTTGGTACATACATTAAATTTAAGTAGAATTGCTTCATAAATGATGCCATTATATCTGATTCTTTTTCCCTATAGTCATCTTTTATTATAAAATGCTCCCTATCTACAATTTTTCCATCCCTCATAAAAAATACCTGCATAGTTACATAAAATAGGCCTTTAGACATAGCTATTATATCTATATCATCCCCATTTGTTGTAGTGACTTTTTGTTTTTGAGAAATGGTTGATAGGGCCATATGGTAGTCCCTATATTTTGCAGCATTTTCAAAATCTAATATTTGGCTTGCCTTGTTCATTTTTTTAATGACCAAATTTGGTATTTCATTAGATTTATTTTCTAGAAAATCTTTGACCTTTGCCATATTTTCCATGTATTTTTTCTCGTTTTCCCTACCAACACATGGACCCTTACACCTATGAATATAATAGTTTAAACAGGGCCTTTCTAACTTTTGCCCCTTATCAAAATTTAAGTTACAGGTTCTAAAGGGATAAAGATTATGAAATAATTCTATCACATCATTTACTGCATAGGCATCAGGATAGGGACCAAAATAGTAGCCCTTGTCTTTTTTTACATTTCTTACCTTTTGAATCCTAGGATATTTTTCTTTTGTAATTTTAATATAGGGATACTGCTTATCATCTCTTAAAACAATATTATATTTTGGCCTATTTTTTTTGATTAGGTTAGACTCTAATACTAAGGCCTCTACTTCATTTTCTACAATTATATATTCAAATTTATTTATATGACTTACCATAGCCAGTACTTTTCTTCCCTTGTTTTGGTTGTTATCAAAGTACTGACTTACTCTTTTTTTTAGATTGATAGCCTTTCCAACATAGATTATTTCATCTTGGCTATTTCTCATTATATAGACACCAGGTAAGTCTGGTAATTCTTTTAGTTTTTCTTTTATTTGATTATTCATCAAATTTCTTTACAACTTTCTATTAGATATTCAAGATCAGAACCTTCTAAGTATGGAGATAGAACTTCTTGACACTTTTTATTATAGTCATTAATCCATTCTATTTCCCACTTATCAAGCATTGAAATATTGATTGGTCTTGTGTCTAAAGGAACATAGGTTAGGCACTCAAATTTCATAAATTTACCAAATTCATTTTCTATATCTTTTTTTACATAAACTTCACTTTCAATCCTAATCCCATGCTTATCTTTTATATATAAACCAGGTTCTATTGAAGTTGTCATATTTTCTAAAAGTTCGACCTCATTAAATTGAGAAATATTATTTGGTCCTTCATGAACTGTTAGGCAGAAACCTACACCGTGTCCTGTTCCATGGAAGAAGTCTTTTCCTGCCTTCCATAGTGGATATTTTGCAATAGCATCAAGTCTTTGACCCTTTGTTTTTTCTTTAAACCTTGCACTCATCAAGGTAATATGAGATTTTAATACAAGTGTATAATTTTCTTTTTCTTCTTCTGTAAGTTTTCCTAGGGCAACTGTTCTTGTTATATCTGTTGTTCCTTCTTTATAGTGGGCTCCAGAGTCTACCAACAAAAGTGATCTTTCCTCTAAAGTTTTTGATGAAAGTGATGTTGGTTCATAGTGAACAATAGCTCCATTTTCTTTATATCCTGCTATTGTTTCAAAGGAATCTTCTATATATGATTCATTTTCACTTCTTATATCGTGAAGTTTTTTTGAAGCTATAAGCTCTGTTAGTGAGCCTGTGCTAGTTCCCACCTCTACCCAATTGAAAAATTTAACTAGATTAACCCCATCAATGATATAGGCCTTTTTCTCATTTTCTAGTTCTACATCATTTTTAATAGCTTTCATTTGTGTAGAAATATTTATCCCACTTGTAATCCTAACGTTTTGATTTATTGAGTCAAAAATTGCAACATTAGTTCTTTCAGGGTCTATATAGATCCTATTTTTGCCCTTAATATTTTTTAATAAAGTATAAATATAATCATAAGAATGAAGCTTTACCTTATTATCTTTTAAGTAATTTTTAACATCATCATCTAACTTATCTTGGTCTATGCAAAGATGGATTTCATCCATTGATACTAACAAATAAGAAAGTACAACCGGATTGTAGGCAACATCATTTCCCCTGATGTTTAATAAGTAGCAAATATCTTCTGGAGATCCTATAAAGTTATAATCACAATCTTTTTTCTTAAGTTCTTTTCTTAATCTATTTATTTTTGATTCTAAGCTTTCTCCCACATATTTAAGATCGTATACCCAAACTTTTTCCTTTGGAAGACTTGGCCTATCATCCCAAATTTGTGAAATATAATCTATATCATAAACCAAAGCACGAGAAGCCATGTTTTCACTTAAAGACTTATAATCTTTTACAGAATAACAGCTTCCATCAAAACCAATTTTTCCAAATTCTCCAACTTCTTCTAACAAAAACTCTTCCATAGTTGGATCTTCTTCAAAGCCTTGTTTATAAAATTCAAATTCTGAAAATTTCAATTCATTTTCTGCTTGTAAAAAATATCTAGAATCAGTCCAAAGTCTTGCCTTATCTTTTGTAACTACACAAACTCCAGCAGAACCTGTAAAACCGGAAATAAATTCACGAGTTTTATAATAATCACTAATATATTCTGATTGGTGAGGATCAGAAGTATTTATTATATATGCATCAATTTTTCTATCAGCCATTAATTCTCTTAGCTTTTCTAGTTTTTGATCTATATTCATAATTTCTCCTTTATTTTTTGTCTTTTAAACATTATACCATTGTTAGAAAATTTAAAAATTGATTTTTTTTAAGCTCTTTCTATATAATAAATAATGCTAAATAAAGAATAAAAAAGAAAGAGTGATTAAATGAAATTAGGAATAGTTGGCCTACCAAATGTAGGCAAATCAACTTTATTTAATGCAATTACAAAAGCTGGTGCAGAAATTGCAAATTATCCTTTCTGCACAATAGATCCAAATGTTGGACTTGTAAATGTACCAGATTCTAGAGTTGATTATCTTGCAAAAATGCATAATTCAAAAAAAAGTTGTTCCTGCAGCCATAGAATTTTATGATATAGCAGGACTTGTAAAAGGTGCAAGCAAGGGTGAAGGTTTAGGAAATAAATTTTTATCAAATATAAGAGAAACTGATGCTATAGTTGAAGTTTTACGTTGTTTCAACGATCCAAATGTAACTCACGTTGATGGAAAAATTGATCCACTAAGAGATATTGAAACAATAAATTTTGAACTTATCTTATCAGATCTTGAACTTGTAGAAAAAGTTTTGGTAAAAAGAGAAAAAGTTGCAAAATCAGATAAGTCTGCTAGAAGTGAAGTTGAATTATTAAAAAGAATTAAAGAAGTTTTGGAAGAAGGTAAATCTGCTAGGGTTTTAAATTTAAATGATGATGAAAAAGCCCTTTTAAAATCCTACCAACTTCTTTCAACAAAACCAATCATTTATGTATGTAATGTTGACGAAAGTGATGTTGCAAACAATGGAGACGATAATGAATTTGTTCAAAAAGTTAGAGAATTTGCTAAAGATGAAAATGCCCAAGTTTCTGTAGTAAGCGCAAAAATAGAACAAGAAATATCTGAACTTGAAAGTGATGAAGAAAAGAAGGAATTTTTGGAAATGATAGGCCTTGAAGAATCCGGCTGCGATCAAGTTATTAGAGATTCATACAAAACCTTAAATTTAATTTCATTTTTAACAACAGGTGAAGATGAAACAAGGGCTTGGACTATAACAAATGGAACAAAAGCTGTAGATGCTGCTGGAAAAATCCACACTGATATTCAAAGAGGATTTATAAAGGCAGAAATTGTTAGCTTTGATACCTTAAAAGAATATGGTAATATGACAA
This sequence comes from Anaerococcus hydrogenalis DSM 7454, assembly GCF_000173355.1. Classification (GTDB taxonomy): domain Bacteria; phylum Bacillota; class Clostridia; order Tissierellales; family Peptoniphilaceae; genus Anaerococcus; species Anaerococcus hydrogenalis. The sequence continues at coordinate 1,179 of NZ_ABXA01000019.1, read as the reverse complement.
AAGTAAAAGAACATGGTCAACTTCGTATGGAAGGGAAAGATTATGTTATGAAAGATGGAGATATTACCAATTTTAAATTCAATGTTTAGGAAAAATATGAAAAAAAACGCTAAATTAATTGTTCACACCGGTTCTATGTTTTCTGGGAAAACAACTTCTCTTTGGCGCGAATTATATAGGATGAAAATCGCAGGTTACAAGACTGTTGCATTCAAACCATCTGTTGACTCAAGACATGAGGATGAAAAAATAGTTAGTCATGACAACCTAGAGCTTGACGCTATAAAAATAAATTCAATTAAGGATATTTTTGAATATTCAAAAAACAATCAAATTGATGCAATAGGAATAGATGAGGTACAATTTTTCCCTGACGATCCATCAGAAATTGTTAATTATTTTATTAAGCTTATGAATTCTCATATAACAATTGTAGTATCTGGACTTGATATGGATTATAAGGCAAGGCCTTTTGAAATAGTAAAAGAACTTATGCCAATTGCTGATGAATTAATAAAACACCATGCAATCTGTGCTTCTTGTGGAGAAGATGCCTGGGTTTCATTTAGAAAATCTTATAATGAAGATAGGATAGAAATTGGAGCTCAAGACTCCTACCAACCCTTATGTAGGTCATGCTACAATAGAAAAATGAAAGAACGTGAAAAAACAAAAAATCAAATATCAATAGATCAAATTTAACTACTCATTTTGAGTAGTTTTAGATTGTTGAAAGTATACAAATCCTCATGCTAAGAATATCATACGAAAAATTGATTTGATTTCAAATTTGAAAATTCGTAAAAATCACACTGTTCGAGCGTCAACGAGTTTGCGATTTTAGAATTTTTAATTTAGAAATCAACAATTTTTGGATTTAGATATTCGTGCTTGAGGGTATGTCTACGCTCTGTAACTACTCTTTTTGAGTAGTTTTATTTTTTAAAGTTTTATATTTACAAACAAAAAAGGTTGCTATTTAATCTATAGCAACCTATTTTTATATATAAAATTATTATCTTTCAACTACTAGAGCTGTTCCCATTCCTCCACCTATACAAAGTGTTGCAAGACCTTTTTTAGAATCTCTTTTTTGCATTTCGAATAAAAGTGTAGTAAGAATTCTTGCTCCTGATCCTCCTATTGGGTGACCTATAGCAATTGCACCACCATTTTACA
>NZ_ABXA01000020.1 GCF_000173355.1 Anaerococcus hydrogenalis DSM 7454 | reverse complement strand
TAAAAACTATAGCAAAAAAATCAAAGGACAATACAAAATTATATCAGCAGATCCTTTCGCCTACCAGGCAAAAATTATAAAATTCCTATTATTTAGATTTTCAAAAGTAAAAGATGGAGATAGCAAAAATCTCCTAGATTCAAAATAAAAATGGGCTCATTAGGCGAAGGCTACACTTGGGTAATGAAATTTGTCCCATACTCATACAGAATAGAAAAGTCTCCAAAAGAAATTTTTGATTCAATGATTTTTGTATATGAAACAAGTCCGATTGAGATTATAGAAAATTAAGAAAAGCTCTTGGTTTAGCCAAGAGCTAAGAGCATAGACAAAGTATGAAATTAGATAATATTTTATTTGAAATAAAATTAAGCTAAGTACCATCTCGACTAAGTGAGTGAAACGAACGCATGGAGAGATCTCAAGAGATTTCTCCGCTCGTTGCACTCGGTCGAAATGGGTGAAAATACAATTTGTCAACAGTATGAGCTCTTGGTTTAGCCAAGAGCTTTTTTCTTACATACCAAAAATTTCTTTTCCAAGTTTTGTATTTTTTGGATCTTCTCCTTCAAATACTATTTTTTTAACGTCATTTTGGAATTTGATATCCTTGTAGAGGATTCCTCCCAAATATTTTCCTTCTTTTTTGAATAATTTATAAACTTTTTCTCCGTCTTCTTTTTTAACTTCTTCTATTCCTTCGCCCTTATTAAATCCTGCTGAAAATAGTTTTATGTCTCCAAGAAGAAGGGATGAGAATGGTTTTGGTGTTTGGTAAGTTTTATCATCACCTGTCATATTACTTCCAGCAATTTCTCCCATTTCCATTGATGCTGTCCAAAGACCGATTGTGGCTTGTCCTAATTGTATACAGTCTCCTGCTGCATAGACATTCTCATCACTTGTTTTCAAAGTTTCATCTACAATAATTCCACGTTCTGTTTTAAGGCCTGAATTTATAGCTACATCAAGGTCATTTCTTACACCTGTTTGAACTAAAATTGTTCCACCTTCAATTTCTGTACCATCATCAAGTTTAATTCCACAAACTTTTCCATCTTTTTCTAGGATTTCTGATGTGTTTTTACCAGTTGATGTTTCAATTCCTGCCTCATTTAATTCTTTTTCAAGTTTTAAAGATAATTCATTATCAAGTTGTTTTCCTAAAATATAATCAAAAGTTTCAATTACAAGAACATCGCATCCAGCATTTTTTATTGAAAAAGCAGCCTCAAGTCCAAGAAGTCCACCACCAATTATAATAACTTTTTTGTTTTCTTTGATGTGGTTTTTGAAAGAATTTAAATCATCAACAGTTCTGATAGCAAAAACCCCTTCTGTATCAATATTTTTGATTGGTGGAACAAAAGGATGAGAACCTGTTGCTATAAGAGCCTTGCCATATTCTATTTGATCTCCGTTTTTAAGTATTGCCTTTTTATTTTCAAGGTCAAGCTTATCTACTTCATTTTTTAGTTTAACATCAATATTATTTTTTTCATACCAGTCTAATTTTTTTACCAAAATATCATCATTTGTAAAATCTTTACAAATTAATTCAGATAATTTTGTTCTCCAATAAGTATAATCAGCTGCTTTTGAAATAATTACAATTGAAGCATGATCATCTTTTTTTCTAATAGTTTCAGCAGCTTTTAATCCTGCAATACCGTTTCCAATAATTAAATAATCGTACATTTTTTCTCCTTTATAATTTATCAATTTATATATTATTTATTCTCTACTAATTAATTTACCCCAAATTCAATAAATTAGCTAAAATTTGGGTAAATTAATAAAGAAATTAAAATAGGAGAGAAAAATAAGTTATGATATATGATTTTGTAGTAAAAAATAATAAGGGTGAAGATGTAAAGCTTGAAAAATATAAGGGAAAAGTTTTACTGATAGTAAATACGGCGACAAAGTGTGGCTTTACACCCCAATATGATGGCCTAGAGGCTCTTTTTGAAAAATATCACCATGATGGTTTTGAAATTTTAGATTTTCCATGCAATCAATTTGCTAACCAAGCTCCAGAAAATGATCAAGAAATAGATTCTTTTTGTGCATTAAATTTTGGAACAAAATTTGATAGGTTTCAAAAAATTGATGTGAATGGGGAAAATGAAGATCCACTTTATACATTTTTAAAAAAGAAGAAGGAGGAATACTCGGTGGAAAAATCAAATGGAATTTTACAAAATTTTTGATAGATAGGGATGGAAATGTTGTAAAAAGATTTGCACCAACAACAAAGCCTGAAAAAATTGAAAAGGATATAGAAAGATTATTATAATGGATGATTATGTAAAATTAGCAAAAAAATCTATAGAATATTATTTAGAAAATAAGACTTACCTGAGGGAGTTTGACCCCAAATTTAAGGAAAAATCAAATGGAATAAGGGTTGAAGTTAATATCGATGGAAGGTTAAAAGGAATATCAGGTTCAATTTATCCTACAAAAGAAAACGTAGGCCTTGATATAATTTATGAGGCTGTAAATGCAGGATTTTTTGATTTTAAATTTAATCCCATAAGCGATAAAAACTTGGATAAAATTGAAATTAAAGTCTATGAATATTTTGATGTAGAAAAACTTAGGTTTATTGAAGAGTTTAATGATTTTGATGGTATAGTTTTATCCTTTATGGACGAAAATTTTTATTTTTTAAGGTCAGATTTTACATCTGATATAAAAATGTTAGAAAAGGCCTTAGAAATTTCAAATGTCGATAGTTGGGATAACTTTTCAATTGATAAGTTTAGGTTAAAAATTCATAAATAACTTAATTTTAAAATATCTTTGCCAAAAATTTAAGTTAGTAAATTTTTGCTTATAAAACTTAAATTAAAAAAGCTTGAAATACTTTATTTAGTATTGCAAGCTATTTTTTATCCTTATCTTTAGTTTTAAATTATTGAATTTACAATTTCTTTATTCAGCTAAGTAAAAGAAATTGTATTCCTAAACAAAAAATAGCTGAATATATTGTAAATTTCAACATTGTTGAAGCCATAAAATGGTGATATGATTACAATATGAAAAGGTTATATTAAGATTTTGTAATAATTGGAGAAAAAAATGTTAACATTAATTGATCTTATTCATGAATCTATCTTATCCGAATTAAAATATTTAACAGATAAAAAACTTTTGGATAATAAAGTAAGCAGTATTACAGTAATGGAGGTGCCAGATACATATAAATGGATAGAAGACTACTCTATAGTTATTACTTCTCTTTATTCAATTAGAGACTCCGAAGAAGAAATATTAGAGATTTTAGAAAAGTTAAAAAGAAATGGCTGTACTTGTTTAGCAATAAAAACAGGCATATATATAAATAAAATAAGTGATAAAGTTATTAATAAAGCTAATAAATTGGGACTAGCTATGTTTGAAATACCCTTAGATATTAAATATGTAGATATAATAAATGGAATCTCTCACATATTTTATGAGGACGAAGTTAAAATATCTAAGGCTCAAAATGTCTTTTATAATTTAATTTTTGAAGATTATGATTATTATAGCGAAAAGGATCTAGTGAAAAAATCAAAATATTATGGACTTGATTTAAATAGCTATGTTTTTGTATTTTCAACTACAGGATTTAATGAAAATAAGGAAAATAATTTGGGTAATATTAGCCTTTCAAATAATGAATATAGGTATATTAGTCTTCAAAATAAGGATGTAATTTCATTTATAGTGTTTTTTGAAAATAAGATATGTGAAAAGGAAAAATATGAAATTATTTCAGAAATTTTAAAAGATAAAAAGATCAATAAGAATAATTTTGGCTTAAGTCCTATTTATGAAAAAATAGATGGGCTTAGGATGGCTTATTTCGATTCGATTAAGGCCTTAAATATAGGAAAAATTCTTGAATTAAATGAAAAATACTTTAATTACAGGGACCTTGAAGCCTATATTACAGTTTATGATTTGCTTAATAATTTATATAAAAAAGATACTATAAATAAAAAAATCAAATTAAATAAAGACTTGTACCAAACTTTACATACTTATTATGATTATAATTTAAACATAAAGAAGGCCTCAGAGGCTCTTTTCATCCATGAAAATACCTTAAGATATAGGCTAAATAAGATTGAAGAAATATGTTCCTATAGTCCCTATAAATTTAAAGATAATTTAATTCTCTTTATTAATTACTTACTTAACAAAATTGAGGAAATTGACGATGATAGTGATGGAAAAAAATGAATTCAAGAAATATTTAAATAATATAATGAATGAATTTAATAAAATTGGAAATAATGAAGAAAATAAGGGTGTAACTAGGCTAGGTTATAGTCAAATTGAAGATAAGATGCACGAATGCTTTTTAAAGATTGCAAAAAAAGAAAATCTACACACTTATACAGATGAAGTTGGAAATTCTTATGCTTATTTTAAAGAATATGACAAATATGATTATATAGGATCTCATCTTGATTCTGTAGTCCAAGGAGGTAAGTATGATGGCGTCTTAGGTGTGGCAGTTGGTTTAGCCTTATTAATTTATTTAAAGGATAAAAATATTGATATACCATTAAAGGTAATAGCCTTAAGGTGTGAAGAATCTTCTAATTTTATGTATTCAATGATTGGAAGTAAGCTTATAACATCAAGTATAAATGAAAAAAATATAGAAAATTTAACATCCTTGGACGGAAAGATGCTAAAAGATATTTTTAAGGAAAAATCTTATTCTATCAAGCCAAGTAAAATTTCTGATATTAAAAAATTTATTGAATTACACATTGAACAGGGTAGGGTTTTGGAATCAAAAAATAAAAAATAGGCATAGTTACAACCATAGCAGGCTCATCTAGGTTTATAGTGAAAATAAAAGGCATGGCAGAACATTCTGGTGCTACACCGATGGAAATAAGAAAAGATTCCTTATGTGCAGCATCCGAAATAATATTAGAAATTGAAAGAATTGGAGATTTAGAAAATGACCACAGTGTAGGAACTGTAGGATACATAAAAAATTATCCCAATGCTATGAATGTTGTTCCTGGAGAGACTGAATTTAGTATTGATTTTAGGGATATTGAAAACGATTCTATGGAAAGGATGAGAAATAAAATAAAAAAGGTAATAAAAAAAGTAGCTAGCAAAAGGAATGTATCCTATGAATTGAAAGAATTTCCTATATCTCCTGCAGTAGACATGAATAAAAAAGGAATAGAGGAGTTTGAAAAGATATCTTTAGAAAATAATATTGATTATTTGATAATGCCTAGTGGAGCAGGTCATGATGCAATGATATTTTCAAAAATTGTAGATACCAACCTAATCTTTATCCCATGTAAAGAAGGTATAAGTCATAATCCAAAAGAAGATATTAATCTTGACCATGCTGTTGTTGGCGGAAGTTTAATTTTTAAATATTTAGAAAGGATAAACAATGTTAATTAAAAATGGAAGAGTAATAGATCCTAAAAGTGGCTTTAATGAAATTGCTGACATATATATTGAAAAGGGAAAAATTAAAGAAATTTCAAAAAAAATTAATTTAGAAGATGAAAATGTGATAGATGCAAAAGGACTTATAGTAGGCCCTGGTCTAGTAGATATTCATGTTCACTTTAGAGAACCTGGTCAAACTCACAAGGAAACTATAGAAACAGGATCAAATGCAGCTGCAGCAGGTGGATTTACAAGTGTAGTAGCCATGGCCAACACAAAGCCCATAATTGATAATGTAGAAACTTTAAATTATGTTAATGAAATAATGAAAAAACAAAAATTAAAGTTTATTCTGCAGCTGCAGTGACAAAGGGATTTAAGGGTAAAGAGCTTACTGATATGCCTTCTTTAAAAAAAATCTGGAGCTGTTGTTTTTACTGATGATGGAATTCCTATTAAAGATTATGAAATAATGATTCAAGCAATGAAGGAAGCAAAAAAATTAGATATGACAATAAGCCTTCATGAAGAAGATAATTATTTCATAAAAAATCCCGGATATAACAAGGGTCAAATTGCAAAATCACTGGGAATTGAAGGGGCTCCAAATGTAAGTGAAGATTTAATGGTTGCAAGAGATGGACTTCTAGCCTTGGATTTGGGAGCAAAAATTGACATACAACACATAAGTTCTAAAAATTCTGTAGAAATCGTTAGGTCTTTGAAAAAATTGGGGGCAAATATATTTGCAGAAGTTACACCTCATCATTTTAGCCTTAACGAAGAAGCTATTTTAGAGAAAAAAACATTGGCAAAGATGAATCCTCCAATAAGAAGTGAGAAAGATAGGTTGGCTATAATTGAGGGATTAAAAGATGATACCATAGAAGTTATAGCAACAGACCACGCCCCACATACATTTGAAGAAAAAAATGTAGAAGATATAAGAAAAGCTCCTAGTGGAATAATAGGCTTAGAGACTTCACTTTCTCTAGCGATAACAAACTTATTAAGGCCAGGATACTTAAGCTTAGAAAAAATTTTAGAAAAGATGACTTATAATCCAGCTAGATTTTTAAATTTAGATGCAGGTCAAATAAGAATTGGAGCAAATGCTGATATAGTGATTTTTGATAAGGATAAATTAGTTACCTACACTGATTTTAAATCTAAGTCTTCAAATTCTCCTTTTATAAATAAGCCTTTGTTTGGATCTGTCAAATATACAATTGTTGATGGAAAAGTAGTTTATAAAAATGACCTATAATTGGGGAAAAATTTACAAAATAGAAAGCAGTTTTTGAAATAAGTGTAGGAATAATAATTTTTTGCCCTTAGAAGATTTTAACTTTATTCGTTAAATTTTTAGGTTTTCTATGGGCTTTTTAATAAATATTTTATTGTATATATTTGTGTCTTTACTGTTAAATGATGATAAAACAAGAGTTGGAGTAGATGAAAGATTTTTGATTAGGTGAAAATATGGCAAAAGTTATTGAAAATATAAAAATTAATGATCAATATTACCTTATAAAAATTAGACAAAAAAATAAGGCAAAGGCTGGTCAATTTTATATGTTAAGGTCATGGGATATGTATCCTGTTTTGTCAAGACCCATAAGTGTATATGATAGGGATGATGAAAGTTTAAGTTTTTTATGCAAATTAAAAGGAAGGGGGACTGAACTTCTTAATAAACTAAAAGCCAATGATGAAATAGACCTAGAAGGTCCTTATGGAAGTTCTTTTCCAAATATCAAAGGAAAAATTGCCATGATAGGTGGGGGTATAGGAATAGCGCCCTTATATTATGCAGCTAAGCTTAATAAAAAAATAGGAAATGAAGTCGACATATATTTTTCTCTAAGAGGATCAGAAATTCTTAGAGACGAGCTTGAATCAGTTTCTGATAATTTATTATTAAAAGTAAATGAAAGATTGACAGGTAAGATAGATTTTAATAAGTATGATTATATATTTATTTGTGGACCAGAAAAAATGATGGAAGATGCTTACAAAGATACTAGAAATACCAAGGCAAAGTTATATATTTCTGCTGAAAATAGGATGGGATGCGGTATGGGAATTTGCTATGTATGTACTTGCAAAACAAAAAATGGAAACAAGTTAGTTTGCAAAGATGGTCCTATATTTAAGGGAGAAGATTTTTATGGATAATAACTTACTTGCTACAAGCTTTTCTGGCGTGGAATTTAAAAATCCAATTGTATTAGCTTCTGGAACTTGTGGTTTTGGTGAAAATTTAAATGAAAGTTTTGATATTGAAAAACTAGGTGGCATTTCTAGTAAGGGTCTTACCATTAATCCAAGTCCTGGAAATTCTGGTATAAGAATTTGGGAGACCCCTTCTGGAATATTAAATAGTGTTGGCTTAGAAAATCCTGGCATAAAAGGTTTTATAGACCAACATTTAGAATTTGTTAATTCCAAAAATTTAGTTAATATAGTAAATTTATCAGGTCACAGCATTGATGATTACATTAGAGGAGCTGACTTATTAAATGATTATAAAATAGATTTTATAGAATTGAATATATCTTGTCCTAATGTAAAAAATGGGGGCATGAATTTTGGAGTTAAAGCTGAAATTGCAGGAGATTTGGTTAAAAAAGTTAGAAGAGTATGCAAGCATAAATTAATAATAAAATTATCTCCAAATGCTGAAAATATTGTAGATCTAGGAAAAGTTTGTGAAGATGAGGGTGCAGATGGCTTATCTTTAGTTAATACTTTTTTAGGCATGGCTATTGATATTAAAAATAAAAAATTGTATTTGATAACACCTATGCAGGTTTATCTGGACCTGCAATAAAACCTTTGGCTTTAAGAATGGTTCATCAAGTTTCAAAGGCTGTCAATATTCCTATAATGGGAATGGGAGGAATAACAAGCTGGCAAGATGCTTTAGAATTTATCATGGCTGGAGCATCAATTGTCCAAGTTGGAACAGCTACATTTATGAACCCAAAAAAATCATTGGAAATAATTGATGGACTCAATAAGTATGTGAATGAAAATATGGTGTCTATAAAAGATTTAACAAATATTTTGTGATTATTTTGTAAAAACATAATCGGATTTCAAAATAAAATTACTCTTTTAGCTGTAAATATCAGCTATATGAGGACTTTTTGAAAAACTTTAAATAAAATTTGTTAAATATGAATTTTTTGTGTAAAATAGGTAAAAGAAAAATTAAATATTTGCAAATCTGTTTCTAACTATTTTTGATTTTTTTAAAAATATCAGAAAGAATATTGTATGTTACTATCTAAATTGAAAAATTTAGAAAAAAATTTTGCCCAAAATTAGTTTGGAAAGCATATTAGGAAAAGAGGTAGGAGATGAAAAAAAAGAATATTATTAAAATTATATTCGCTGTTTTGTTGTGTTTGGCAATGATACCTTTTAGTTTTACAAAAAGTCCAGAACCTTACATATTTGGTTGGATCCCATTTCCATTATTTTATTGGTGGATATTGATGTTTTTAAACCTTATATTTGTATTGTTTGTGGCTTATGATTTTGTAAAAAATGAAAAAGATGAGGAGAAATAGATGAGTAAAAATTTTTATAGCTTATTGATTATAGTTTTGTATCTGGTTGTGATGCTTGGACTTACAATTTTTAATTCTAAAAAAAGAAAAACCAAAACAGATGCCCAAGGATTTTTCCTAGCAAACAGGGGTGTAGGTGGACTCCTTATGGCCCTTACCATGATTGCAGGAATGCAAAGTACCTTTGCATTTTTAGGAGGACCAGGTATGTATTATACTCACGGAATATCCTATATAGTTATTGTACTTAGCCAAGTTTGGGTAGCCTTTATGGTAATTTTTTTAGGAAATAAAATAAGAAAACAAGCCAATAAGTACGGTTATATGTCAATTGGAGATTATTTTCAAGATAGGTTTGAATCAGGATATTTAAAAATAATAGCATCAATCATTTCTGTTTTGATGACTTTGATATTTTTATCCATGCAATATGTAGGAAATGCCACAGCCCTTTCAGTAGTTACAGGAGACTTATTAGATTACAAATTTGCCTTAATTATTTCTGTAGTTTTCTCCTTGTTCTATGTTTTAATCGGTGGGGCAGGAGGAGTAGTTTTACTAGATGCCTTTCAAGCCATAATTTTGATGGTTGGAATTGTTATAGCAGCCTTTATAGCTATCCATCCTTTTGGTGGAGTTGTTAACTTGTTTCATACAACAAGAGATTCTTTCCCAGAACTTTTATCAAGGCCAGGACCACAAAATACATACACAGATCCTTACTGGTTTATGCAATTTATAGTTTTGCCATTTGGAATTTGGTTATGTCCATATATTTGGGCAAAATCATTGATGGCAAAAGATACAAATTCACTAACAAAATCAGCAATAAGTGTTCCAGTATCACAAATATTAATATTTGGATTTTCAGCCCTATTTATAGGACTTGCAGGACACAATCTTCTTCCAGCAGTCGAAAGATCAGACCAAGTCTTACCAATAATGATGACAAAATACAGCAGTTGGTGGGTGTCAGCCCTAGTAATGGCAGCAGCAATTTCTGCAGGAATGAGCACAATCAATGCTATGCTTTTATCATGTTCACAAATAGTTTCTCAAGATTTGATTTTCTTTAATAGGAAAAATGAAATTTCAGATGAGAAAAATATGAAAGTATCTAGAATGATAATTGTAATAATAGCAATAGTTGGTGCATTAATTGCAATAAATCCACCAAAAGCATTAGTACAAGTCGTTCAAGATGTAGCCTACACAGGCCTTGCCCAATTAGCGCCAGCCTTTATCTTGGGACTTTATTGGAAAAAATCTACAAAAGAGGGGGCTGCTTTTGGAATAAGTGTTGGAATAGTAGTTTTATTTATGCTAAGAATATTACAAGTATCACCTTTAAATATACCAGGATTCTTGTGGGCATTTGTAATAAATATAGTTTTAAACATATTAGTTTCAATAATCTGTAAAAATAAAATTAACAAAGAAAGAGTAGAAGAAAGATTTTTCTAGATTTTTAAAAGTACACAAAAGTTCTATAATAGAAGAAGGAGGATATTATGTGGTTAATACTTGCAATTTTATCATCAGTTTTTGCTGCCCTTACTTCAATTTTGGCAAAAGTAGGAATTGATGGAGTAAATTCAAACCTTGCTACTGCTATTAGAACTTTTGTGGTTTTACTTATGAGCTGGGGAATGGTTTTTATAACATCATCATTTTCAGGAATTTATAATATTAGCAAAAAATCTTGGATATTTTTAATTTTATCAGGACTTGCAACAGGTTTTAGTTGGCTTTGTTATTATGGAGCCTTAAAATATGGAGATGCTTCAAAGGTTGTACCTATTGATAAGATGAGTGTAGTTTTAACTTTAATTCTTGCCTTTTTATTTTTGGGTGAGGATCTTTCAATGAAATCTATTATTGGATCTATATTAATTGGAGCAGGAACTTTGCTTATGGTTTTATAAATATCTATTTTTTTAGATAAAAATCAATTTGACTTTTTTCTTTAAAAATAGTAAATTAGTCAGTAGATATAAGCAATTAAAAGAAGAGTAGTTTTAAAAAATAATTTACAGAGAGGCCTTTAGGTGAAAGTGGCTATGCATTTTTTATTATGAAGATCATCTTTTAGCTTAATAAATGAAAAAAATTAGTTTATTACGTAAGATAGGCGTTAACTTCATACTCAATTTTTGGGTGGACCGTCCCTTCTGGGGGCGTTTTTTTATTATAATTTATTATTTAGAAAGAAAGGGAATTATGGCAAGTTTTAAATCATTAGATACTAAAAACACAAAACAAAGAGAACTTGATCTTTCCAAATACTGGGCTGATATAGACCTATTGGACAAGACTTTTACAACAAGAGAAGATGCTGAAGAATATATAATTTTTGATGGACCTCCAACAGCAAATGGAAAACCAGGTATCCACCATGTTATAGCAAGAACCTTAAAGGATATGACTTCAAGATATAAAAACATGAAAGGCTATAAAGTTTTGAAAAAAGCTGGTTGGGATACACACGGCCTTCCTGTAGAAATTGAAGTTGAAAAAGAATTAGGCTTTAGCGAAAAAGATCAAATAGAAGAATACGGAGTTGAAAAATTCAACCAAAAATGTAAGGATTCTGTTTTTAAATATTCAGATATGTGGAGAGATATGTCAGATAGGATGGCTTTTCTTTATGACATGGATAATCCTTATATAACTTTGGACAATGACTATATAGAAACTGAATGGTGGCTATTAAACCAAGCTTTCAAAAAAGGATTAATTTATGAAGGGGCAAAAGTTATGCCATACTGCCCAAGATGTGGTACAGGTCTTGCAAGTCACGAAGTTGCTCAAGGCTATCAAATGGATAAGGCCATAACTTTAATTTGTAAATTTAAGAAAAAAGATGCCGACAATGAATATTTCCTAGCTTGGACAACAACTCCATGGACTCTTCCATCAAACGTTGCTCTTACAGTTCATCCAGAACTTGACTATGTAAAGGTAAATGATAAGACTGATGGCTGTTATTATTATTTGGCAAAATCTTTGCTTGAAAAAGTTATGGCAGATCATGAATATGAAGTTGTTGAAGAGATGAAGGGAAAAGACCTTGAGTATGTTGAATACGAACAATTACTTCCATATGTAAAAGTAGATGGAAAGGCATTTTTCTTAACTTGTGCTGATTATGTTTCAGCAGAAGACGGAACAGGAATTGTTCACACAGCTCCAGCCTTTGGTGAAGACGACTACCAACTTGGTAGAAAATATAATTTACCATTTGTTCAACCAGTTGACCTTGAAGGATGTTTTACAGAAACTCCTTGGAAGGGCAAATTTATCTTTGATACAAACGAAGAAATTTTCTTACATTTAAGAGATGAGGGAAAAGTTTATAAAAAACAAACAATCGAACACAATTATCCTCATTGTTGGAGATGTAAAACTCCACTTGTTTATTATGCAAAACCATCTTGGTATATTGAAATGAGTAAACTTTCTGAAAAAATGGTTGAAAATAATAACGGGGTTAATTGGTATCCACAAACAATAGGAGATAAAAGATTTGGAAATTGGCTAGAAAATGTAAAAGATTGGGCAATTTCAAGATCAAGATATTGGGGAACACCACTAAATCTTTGGAGATGTGACGATTGTGGTCATGTTGAATCAATCGGTTCAAGAAAAGAATTGGCCGAAAAAGCAATAGAAGATATAAGTGAAGATATAGAACTTCACAGACCTTATGTTGATGATGTAACAATAACTTGTCCAGAATGTGGAAAAGTAATGCACAGGGTTCCAGATGTAATTGACGTTTGGTTTGACTCAGGAGCAATGCCATTTTCACAAGTTCATTATCCATTTGCAAAGGGAGAAGATTTTGAAAATTATTTCCCAGCAGATTTTATTTGTGAAGGAATCGACCAAACAAGAGGATGGTTTTATTCACTCATGGCAATTTCAACAATCATAACAGGAAAAGCACCTTACAAAAATGTTTTGGTAAATGACTTGGTTGTTGATAAAAATGGACAAAAAATGTCAAAATCAAAAGGAAATACCCTAAATCCATTTGAATTATTTGATAAGTACGGGGCAGATGCAGTAAGATTTTATTCTTTATATGTATCACCATGTTGGGTTCCTACAAAATTTGATGAAAAAGGTCTAATCGAAGTTAAAAATAATTTCTTTAGAACAATAGAAAATGTATATAACTTCTTTGCCCTTTATGCAAATACAGATAATATAGAAATAGATGAGATCAGAAACTTTGAAAATGTAGAGCTTGAAGAAATCGACAAGTGGCTATATTCGAAATTAAATTCACTATTAAAAGCTTATTATGAACAAATGGAATCATTTGACTACAACAAGGTTGTTCACTTAGTAAATGATTTTGTAGTAGAAGATTTATCAAACTGGTATATAAGAAGAAATAGAAAAAGATTTTGGAGCCAAGATTTAACAGAATCTAAAAAAGCAGTTTACAAAACATGCTACGATGTCTTGCTAAGTCTTTCAAAAATGATAGCACCAATAGCACCATTTATATCAGAAGAAATCTACAGAAACCTAACAAATGGACTTTCAGTTCACGTTGAAAAACTAGATGAAGTTAATGAAGCTTTAATTGATGAAAAATTAGAAGAAAAAATGGACCTTGTAAGAAAAATGGTAACACTTGGTCGTGCATCAAGAGAAAAAGAATCAATCAAGGTTCGCCAACCTCTAGAAAAAATAATAGTAGATGGATCATTTAAAGACACAATAGGCGATTTGAAAGGTTTAATCAAAGAAGAATTAAACATAAAAGAAGTTGAATTTGCAGATGATCTTTCAGACTTTATGGATTATTATTTAAAACCAAACTTTAGAAAAGTTGGACAAATATTTGCTAAAAACGTGGGAGCCTTTGGAAAATTCTTGGCTGGAGTTGATGCAAAAGAATTTGTAGAAAAGGTTGAAAATTCTCCACAAGAAATAGAAATAAATGGAGAAAAATACACAGTTGAAAAAGATTATCTTGACGTAAGAATCCAAGCAAAAGATGGATTTGATGTTGAGATGGACGGTAATGTCTTTGTAGTATTAGATACAGAAATCACAGAGGACCTTAAAAAAGAAGGATACGCAAGAGAATTTGTATCAAAAATCCAAAACCTAAGAAAAGATAACGGCTATGAAGTAACAGATAGAATTGAAATCTTCTACAATGCAGATGATGAATTGAAAAATGCTCTAAAAGAATTTGAAGAAGAAATCAAAAAAGAAACTTTGGCTGATACAATGGAAGTAAAAGACCTTGATACAGAAGAATTCGAATTAAATGATAAAACTGTAAAAATCGAACTTGAAAGAAAATAAATTTAAGGGAAGTAAGGAAACTTGCTTCCTTTTTTTATGGATTGGAGAAATAATGAAAATTAGATTAATGAACATGGTAAAAATTTACGATGAAAAAAATAAAAAAGTCCTAGTATTAGATAAAAAGAAAAAATTCGGCTGGGAAGGTCTCACCTTTCCTGGAGGAAAAGTTGAAGAAAATGAATCTTTTGAAAATTCAGTAATAAGAGAGGCAAAAGAAGAAACAAACCTGGATATAAAAAATCCTGAACTTATTGGAATAATAACTTGGACCTTTACAAATGATGAGGGCGAATTTCAAAAAGATGTGGGACTTTTATACCAAACAAAGGATTTTTCTGGCAAATTAATTGAAGATAATAGGGAAGGAAAATTATTTTGGAAAGATTATGAGGAATTTAAAAAAATGGAAAAAATGAGCGAGTCTATGCCTGAAATTTTAAAAATTTATGACGAAAAATATAGGGAAATTTATTGGGATGTAGATAAGAATATAAAAAAATTTCACTAGAAAGACTAAAAAAATAACCTTATAGATTGTTTAAAAAATTGGAGAAAATGATTTTTTAAATATATATATAAGAAAGTAAAAATTTTAATAGGATTAATAGTATTGAATAATACAAAAAAATATAAAATGTTCTGGTTATGAGGAATATAGACAGAAATTTTTATAGAAAAATATTAAAAAAACCTAAAAATAAACTTGTTTACAAAAAATGTAGGTTTGAATAATGCAATTATTTAGCTTTAATAATATATTTACAAATTAACGTTTTCATTATATCATCGCCTTATAAAGAAATATTCTGATTTTAGGAGGGAAAAATGATAGAAAGAGGCTTTAGTAAACCTACACAAAGAGTTGAAAGACTTAGAAAAGTAATAATTAACGCAACTCCAGAGGTTGAAGCAGACAGGGCTAGATTAATAACAGAATCTTACAAAGAAACAGAAGGTATGTCAAATATACTAAGACGTGCCAAAGCTTGTGAAAAGCTTTTTAAAAATCTACCTGTAACAATAAGAGAAGACGAACTAGTTGTTGGTTCTTTGACAAAAACACCAAGATCAACAGGTTTGTGTCCAGAATTTTCATATTCATGGGTTGCAGATGAATTTGATACTATGGCAACAAGGTCTGCCGATCCATTTTTGATAAGAGAAGAAACAAAAGAAGAATTAAAGGAAATTTTCAAATATTGGAAGGGAAAAACAAATTCTGAATATGCAGACTCTCTTATGAGTCAAGAAGCTAAAGATTGTATAGAAAATGGTATATTTTCTGTAGGAAATTATTTCTATGGTGGAGTAGGTCACGTAACTGTAGACTATGGAAAAATTTTAAAAAGAGGATTTAGGGGAGTTTTAGAAGAAGTTATTCTTGCTATGAGAAAACTTGACGATAAGGATCCTGAAACTATAGAAAAAATGCAATTTTATAAGGCACTTATAATTACATATACAGCTGCTATTAAATTTGCTCACAGATATTCAGAAAAGGCAAGAGAGCTTGCTGATAAAGAAAACGATATTAAAAGAAAAGAAGAATTACTAAAAATATCTGATATTTGTAAAAAAGTTCCAGAATATGGAGCAGATACATTTTGGGAAGCATGCCAATCATTCTGGTTTATCCAATTGATGGTACAAATAGAATCTAATGGTCACTCAATAAGCCCAGGTAGATTTGACCAATACATGTATCCATATTTAAAAAATGATAGCATAGATAGGGAACTTGCCCAAGAATTAGTTGATTGTATTTGGGTTAAATTTAATGATATAAATAAGACGAGAGATGAAGTATCTGCCCAAGCTTTTGCAGGATATTCAATGTTCCAAAACCTATGTGTAGGTGGACAAGATATCCATGGCCTTGATGCTACAAATGATGTTTCCTATATGTGTATGGAATCTGTATCTCACGTTGCCCTTCCAGCACCTTCATTTTCAGTAAGAGTACACCAAAATTCTCCTTATGAATTTTTACTAAGAGCTTGTGAAGTTTCAAGATTAGGTTATGGAGTACCTGCTTTTTATAATGATGAAGTAATAATATTAAACTTGGTATCAAGAGGGGTTAAACTTGAAGATGCAAGAGATTATTCAATCATAGGTTGTGTTGAACCACAAGCAAGCCATAAAACAGAAGGATGGCACGATGCGGCTTTCTTTAATGCAGCAAAAGTTTTAGAAATTACACTTAATAATGGTAGGTGTAATGGAAAACAATTAGGACCTGTAACTGGAGAAATTACAGAAATGACTTCTATAGAACAAATTATAGAAGCGTTTGAAAAACAAATGGCTTACTTTGTAAAATATCTAGCAGAGGCAGATAACTGTGTAGATTATGCCCACATGCAAAGAGGAAATCTTCCATTTATGTCAGCTTTGGTAGATGATTGTATTAAAAGAGGTAAATCTTCTCAATCAGGAGGAGCTTTATATAACTTTACAGGACCTCAAGCATTTGGAGTAGCAGATTCTGGTGATTCTTTATATGCTATTGAAAAGAATGTATTTGAAAATAAGAGAATAAGCCTTGAAGAATTAAAAGAAGCTTTAGAAAATAACTTTGGCTTTACAGATTCTATAATGCCAGGACCTTGTGGAGGAGATAGTGTTTCTGCAAAAGTAGGACAATTATCCGAAGCAGAAATTTATGATGCGATAAAGAAAATCTTATCAAACTCTGACACAACAGATGTAGATGAAATTGCTAAAAAACTTGAATTAAATAATACAGAAAACTCTTCTTACCAATCAGCTTGTGGATGCTCTGCAAATGAAACAGGAAGATTTAAAACAATCCAAAAAATTCTAGATAATACTGGTAGTTTTGGTAACGATGATCAAGGATGCGATGAATTTGCAATAAGAGTTGCACAAATTTATTGTGATGAGGTAGATAAGTATACAAACCCAAGAGGCGGTGCTTTCCAAGCAGGTATATATCCAGTATCAGCAAACGTATTATTTGGAAAAGATGTAGGAGCCTTACCTGATGGTAGACTTGCAGGAGCGCCACTAGCAGATGGAGTTTCACCAAGACAAGGAAAGGATGCTAATGGACCAACAGCAGCTGCAAACTCTGTTGCAAAACTTCCTCACTTCCAAGCATCAAATGGTACACTTTACAACCAAAAATTCTCACCAAAATCTGTAGAAGGTGAAAAAGGGCTTAAAAACTTTGTATCTATAATAAAATCATACTTTGATCACAAGGGTGCTCATATTCAATTTAACGTTATAGATAGACAAACTTTAATCGATGCTCAAGAAAATCCACAAGATCACAAAGACTTATTAGTTAGGGTAGCTGGATACTCAGCACACTTTGTTACATTAGCAAAAGATGTACAAGATGATATTATAAGCAGAACAGAACATACAATGTAGTAAGGATCAGCTATGGATTCTATAGACTACAAAAAACAAGGTGTTGTATTTGATATTCAAAGATACTCTATTAATGACGGCCCTGGAATTAGAACCATAGTTTTTTTGAAAGGATGCCCTTTGCGTTGTGCATGGTGTTCTAACCCAGAATCTCAGCATCCAAACAGAGAGCTACTTTATAGAAAAATGCTTTGCATACACTGCAATTTATGTTTAAAAGCTTGCAAGCAAGGGGCCCTAGATCCTTCAAATCCAAATTTAATTGATAGGGAAAAATGTATACTTTGTGAAGACTGTGCTAATATATGTCCTACCGGAGCCTTAGAAATTAAGGGTAAAAATATGACTGTTGAAGAAGTTATAAATGAATTAAAAAAGGACGAATCTTATTATCATAGGTCAAATGGAGGAATTACCTTATCTGGAGGAGAGGCCCTAATGCAAGCTGACTTTTGCAGGGAACTATTAAAAGCCTGCAAGGCTAGAGGCTGGCATACAGCAATTGAAACTGAAGGTTATGCAAGTAAGGATGCTATAAATAAGGTTATGCCATACATTGATTTAGCCTTATTAGATTGCAAGGCTAGCAATGATGAGATCCATAAAAAATGGACTGGAGTAAGTAATAAACTCATAAGAGAAAATTCATACTTAATTCAAGATATAACACACACAATAATAAGAATACCAACTATACCTACAGTCAATTCTGATATAAATGAGTATAGGGACATGATAAAATTTATAAAAACTTTGCCAAAAGTAAAAGAAATCCACATACTTCCCTACCATAATTATGGAGAAAAGAAATATGAACTTTTGGGCAGAGATTACAAGCTAAAAAATATAGGAAAATTGGATGAAAAGCATATAGAAAAGCTAAAACAACTAGTTGAATCTGAAGGATTTATATGTGAAATTGGAGGATAAAATGGACAAAGATTTACTAGAAAAAATCATCGGGCAAGTATCTGATGATATAGAAAAAGAAAAAAAACCAAGAAAATCTAATCAGGACATTGGTGTTACTGAATTTGTTGGAACAACAGATGGAGATACAATAGGACTTGTTATTGCAGGTGTTGACTTTGAACTTGCAAAAAAAATGAACCTTGGTAAATACAGGTCTCTTGGAATAATAGGTTCAAGAACAGGGGCTGGTCCTCAAATAATGGCTGTTGATGATGCTGTAAAAGCTACAAATACAGAAGTTCTTGCTATAGAAATGCCAAGAGATACAAAAGGTGGAGGAGGACATGGTGTCCTAATTTATCTTGGAGCAGATGATGTTTCTGATGTAAGACGTGCTGTAGAAATAGCCCTAGAAGCTACACCAAAATATTTTGGAGATGTTTATGGAAATGAGGCAGGTCATTTGGAATTTCAATATACAGCAAGGGCAAGCTATTGTCTTGAAAAAGCCTTCAGTACTCCATTAGGAAAAAGTTTTGGAATGGTAATAGGATCTCCTGCAGCTATAGGAACAGTTTTAGCTGATACAGCAGTTAAAGCAGCTAATGTAGATATAGTTGGATACTCATCACCTGCTCATGGAACAAGTTTTTCAAACGAGGTCATCTTATGTTTTACAGGAGATTCAGGAGCTGTAAGACAAGCTGTAAAAACATCTATTGACTTAGGTAAGAAGTTATTGTCAACTCTAGGTGAAGAACCTGTATCTTCTTCAACTCCTTATATATAAAAAATTAAAATTTAACTAACTTTAATATTTTATAAAATAAAAGGAAAAAATCATGACAAATCTAGGAGTTTACAGTAGTGTATGCGAGATAATAGAAAAGTCTAAAATAGCTTATAAGTCTTATAGAGAATTTGGTTTAGCAAATAGAGAAAAAATAATAGAAAATATAAGAAAAACATTAAGTAACTATGCAGATAAGTTGGCAGAAATGTCATTTTCTGAAATAAATATGGGAAAATTGGATGACAAGAAAGAAAAAATCCGACTAAGCATTGAAAAAACTCCAGGAACAGAAGATTTAGTATCGGAAGTTTATACCAAAGATAGGGTTATGACCCTATATGAATATTCTCCTTATGGGGTTTCTGCTGCCTTGCTACCAAGCACTAATCCTGTTGCAACTGTGATAAATAATGTAATAGGTATGATAGCAGCTGGAAATTCAGTTGTTCTTTGTCCTCATCCAAGGGCTATTGAAGTAACTAAATTTTTGACAGGCCTCTTAAATAAAATTATTATCGAATCATCTGGAATAGAAAATTTGGTTACTTGCTTGGATGATTTAAGTATTAAAAATATAAATGAACTAATGAACCATCCAGAGTTGGACTTATTAGTTGTTACAGGTGGAAGCTATATTGCTAAGGAAGCTTATAAGTGTAACAAGAAAGTAATTTCAGCTGGCCCTGCCAATCCAACCTTTATAGTAGATGAAACGGCAGATATTGATGATGCTGCTAGAAAAATAGTTAAAGGTGCAAGTTTCGACAATAATATCTTATGTGTTACAGAAAAAAATATAGTTGTTGTTGATGCTATATATGAAAAATTGAAAAAATCCTTAATCAGCCAGGGGTGTTTTTACATAGATAATGTAGTAGATATGTTAAAACTTACCAAGGTTGTCCTAACTGAAGACTTTAAAATAAATAAATTTTTTGGAGGAAAATCAGTAGGAGAAATTTTAAATTATGCTGGCATCAAAAATGATGGAGACTATAAATTAATAGCTGTAGATTTGCCGAAAATTCATCCACTAGCAACAGAGGAACAACTTATGCCAATTTTGTCAGTGATTAGGGAAAGTGATTTTGATGAGGCTTTAAATACAGCTATACTTTTAGAACAAGGATTATATCATACGGCAGGTATTCATTCAAACAGTATAAGAAGGATGAATATAGCAGCAAAAGAGTTAAAAACTTGTATATTCGTAAAAAATGGTTCATCCTTAGATGGGATAGGATTTTCAGATGATAATCCAGTTAGCTTTACTATAGCCAATAAGACAGGAGAAGGCTCTACAAGTACAAGAAATTTTGCCATAAAAAGAAGGTGTGTTCTGGTAGATGGATTTTCGATAAGATAGGCTATTATAAAATTCTTTGTTTTAAAATTAGCAAAAAAATTGTAAAATTATAGATAAGTAGCTAATTACAAACAAGGGGTTTTTATGGAAAATATGACTAATCATTCAAATTCAAGCCAAGATATTAGAGATGGTATAGATCTTTTATCAATTTTTGGAAAAGAAAAACTTGAACAAATACAAAAGTTAATATCTGATGTTACAGGCATTGCCTTTGTAGCTATAGACTACAAGGGCGAGCCCCTAACAAAAATGACTAATTTCACAAAGCACTGTGCAAGTATAAGAAAAAATCCTATTTGCAAACGCATATGTGAATTATCAGATGCCTCAGGAGCTATCAGGGCAGCTGTTACCAAAAAGACTTCAATTTATTTATGTCCTTTTGATATGTTGGAAGTTGCAATTCCTATAATTATTGACGATACTTATTTGGGTGCTCTAGTAGGAGGTCAAATAGATTGTCCAAATCCACCAGATGATATTTTAAAAATTGAAGAAAAATGGATTTTAGGCAATGAAAAAATAGAAGATTTAGAAAGTAAAAAAGACTTAAGTTCAGGAAAAGTATTAAAATACCAAGACTTTGTAAATTCAGTAAAATTAGTTGAATTTATAATCACAGAAATTATAAGTAAAGAAATACAAATAAGGAATATGGAGAAGTCTTATAAAAATAATATTAGTATTCTTGAAAAAGATATTTCCTTATTAGAAAAATCAAATAAAAATTTTGAGGAAAGATTACAAGTTTTAGGAAATAATATAAATAAAAATGTAATAAACGATTTATTAGAAATATTATCCAACCTTTCCATATTAGCTGATAAAAATCTTATGAATTTTTATATTGATAATTTAGTATTTTTTGCTATAAATTTTGTAAATAAGGCAATCCTACCTATTGATGAAATTTCTGATTTAGTAAAATCTTATTTGGAAATAAAAAAAATTCAATATTCTGATAGGTTTACTTACAATATCTCTGTAGATCAGTCAATTTCTAACTTCCTTATTTCATATAGACCTATAATTATTTATACAGTTTTAATGGCAAATATTAGCCTTAAATACCTTGATGATCCTTATCATATGGACCTTAATATAAGTTCTAAGGAAAATGAAATTATTATAAAAATATCAGATAATGGTATAGGCCTAGGTGAAAAATCGATGGGGATATTAAAAAAGACTTACATGACAGAATATGAGTCTATAGAAATTTCTTCATACCTTGCTTATATAAAACATACGATAGAAGATAGTAAAGACAAAGAACTAAGAATAATCAAAGAAAATAATAAAAATCAAGTACTTATTAAATACGAGATAGGTGATTAAATGTTTAATCTTATGATAATAAACAATCAAAGTTTAACTAGAAAAACCTTAATAAAAATTTTAGAAGAAAGTAAGATGGCAAAAGAAATTATTACAAAAAACACAATAGATCAGGCCCTAGCCCATATAGATAAAAATAATGTTGATGTAA
The DNA here is from genome assembly GCF_000173355.1 of Anaerococcus hydrogenalis DSM 7454. GTDB lineage: Bacteria > Bacillota > Clostridia > Tissierellales > Peptoniphilaceae > Anaerococcus > Anaerococcus hydrogenalis. The sequence goes on along the minus strand of NZ_ABXA01000020.1, from coordinate 56,564 downwards.
TAATATTAGAAGTGTCTATGCAAAATTCAAAATTTTTAAACTTTATAGAAAAAATCAAATTAAAAAATAAAAAAATTAAAATTTTTCTACTTTCAAGAGATATAAACTTGGCAAACATTAATAAATTAAACCTTGATTTTAATGACATTATAAAAAAACCCATATCTAAAAAAGATATAACAAATAAATTAATAAAGTTAAAAGAAGAGTCTATAAATATAAATCTGGATGATTTTTTGACAGAATTTAATATAAAGCTAAAAGAAAGGGACTTTTTAAAAAGCTTAGATATTTTAAAAACTAAGCTAAAAGAAGTATGTCTTGATAAATCATCTAAATTACAAAGAAAAAAGCTAGAGTTTGTCCTAGAAAAAATATTAATAAAGGAAAAAATAGGAAATATAAATCTTAGTAATTATTTTTCAAAGAATATGACTAATTCTAAAATTCTTGACATAATAGCCTTTGAATTTTTAAAAGACTTGTATCAAGTAAAGGCGTGCAAAGATTTTTCTATACTAGAAGATGTCTTTATATATATAAATAATAATATATACAAAAACATCTCCTTAAATGATATAGTAAAAAATTGTGCCATATCTCAGGCTTATTTAAGTAGACTTTTTAGAAGTAATTTTAAAATAACAGTTGTCAACTACATAAATTTATTAAAAATAAATATAGGCAAAGAGATAATAATTAATGAGGAAATGACCATGGTTGACCTATCAAATTATTTATCCTATAGTGATTACTCATATTTTTCTAAAGTTTTCAAAAAACATGAAGGAATGACCATAGAAAATTATAAAAAGACTTAAATTTTTAAATTTTTATAAAATATATTAAAAAAATTAATGTATTTTATAAAAATTTATCTCAAAAAATAACTAAAAAAACCTGCAAAGAAATCAAAAACTTTTACGCATAGGTTAGAGTTAAATAAAAGATTTAAGCATGGTATGACAAAAAAATATCAAAAGAAAGCTATAATTTCAACGGAAAACGTTGGTCAAGTAAAAAAAGTTGACTTTTACGTTAGGTATATTGTTAATATTTAGATAAGGAAAACATTATATATTTCCAAATTAAGAAAAAAGGAGACGAAGTGGTGGAAAAAACAAAAAATTATTCAAATGCTGTTAGTAAAGCAGAATCCACTAAGAAAAAACTTGATAAAAAGTATTTTAACAAGGGATTAAATATTGGAATTCAATCTGGTATTTATTACGGACTTTACACAGCATTAGTTACTACAGCCACAGTATATGGAATATGGAAGTATTGGTATTCAGGCGAAGCTGGACTTTCTGATATTACCATAGCTTTTATTCTTGGTACACTTGCAACAGGAATAAATGATTTAACATCGGCAATCTGGGCTTTAGCAAATTCAATAATTAAGGGAAAATTTGGAGATTTTCTAAAAACTTTAAAAACAAAACCTGGAATGATTATGGTATTTGCGGCTGTAGTCGGAGGACCTATAGCAGGAGTTACATATATTCTTGCTGTTCAAATGGGAGGACCAGTTGTTATTCCAATAGCAGGTCTTAATGTTGCCATCGGAGCTATACTTGGAAGAGTAATTTTAAAACAAGAATTATCAGCAAGAACAATCCTAGGAATTGTAATTTGCTTGGCATCTTCTCTTTTAATAGGTGCAACAAGTCTTACAGGAGAAGTTAAAGATGGAATGGTTTTAGGAATAATTCTTGCAATAGTTGCAGCCTTTGGCTGGGGACTTGAAGGAGTTATAGCAGGATTTGGAACATCAATGATTGATTCTGAAATAGGAATTGCAATAAGACAAACAACATCTTCATTAACAAACCTACTAATAGTCTTACCAATTTTTGGAGTAATTGAAGGAAGCGGGATTCATCTTATTTCAAATCTTTTCGTTAATGCTATAACTGATCCAACAATCTTAATCTTGTTTGCCAGTGGATTTTTTACATTTATATCATTTGCTTTTTGGTATAAGGGAAATTCAATGTGCGGTGCAGCCTTAGGTATGGCTTGTAATGGTACATATACTTTCTGGGGACCATTTTTCTGCTGGATTATACTTGGAATAATTTTGAAAAATCCAGGTTATGAAATAGCACCAATAGCATGGGTAGGATCACTTCTTATGGCATTAGGTATTTTCATAATGAGTGTAAATCCACTTGATTATTTAAAAAGAGGTAACAAATAATGAGAAGACCATTAAATTATGAAATATTAAAATATTTTACTAATGTAGACAAGGCAAGTGCAAATGATGTTTATCTAGCTTTGGAAGATGAATTTAAAGATCATAAGGCTTTTACTAAAGCTAACATAATAGAAAGTCTTATGACAGCTAAGGAAAATGGCTTAGTAGATGAAGATTCATACACCTTAATAGATGATGAATTAGTCGTATATTACAAAGCAAGCGAAGATCAAAAAAACACTATAAATTCTTATATTAAGTAGGTGAAATTATGCAGTACGAATCACAAGCAATAGGTCTTATAGAAACTTTGGGCATGTTACCAGCTATAAAGGCACTAGATGCCATGTTAAAAGCAGCTGATGTAAAACTTGTATCTTATGAAAATATTGGATCAACCCTTGTTACTGTAATAGTAAGAGGAGATGTTTCTTCATGTATAAGTGCAGTAGAAGCTGGAGTAGCTGAAGGCGAAAAAATCGGGAAAATCACAGCTCACAATGTTATGAAAAGACCAGTAACAAATGTAAGCAAGGTAATATCAGTTCATAAAGTAGAAGATTAGGAGTGAATATGCAAGCATTAGGAGGCATAGAAACTTTCGGTTTAGTATATGTGCTAGAAGCTGCAGATGCAATGGAAAAAGCAAGTGGCGTAGAAATTGTAGGCTACGAAAACGTAGCTAGTGGATATATTTCAGTACTTGTAAAAGGAGATGTATCAGCAGTTGAATCTGCAGTAGAAGCAGGAGTTAAGGCAGTAGAAGCTATGGGAGCAGAAGTTTACTCATCTTTAGTAATACCAAGCCCACATCCAGATTTAGAAAAAGTAACCGAAATTTATAATTTAGATAATTTGATATAAGGGGGGGACTATGAAAGTAATAGATACAGATCTTCTTTCAGTTCAACAAGCTAGGATTTTACTAGAGCAGGCAGAAAGTTCTAAGGAATCTCTTCTTGAAATTGACAAGGAAGAAAGAAATGACCTATTAAATAAAATAAAACAATACTATAAAGCTAACATAGACCAACTTGCAAAAATGTCTTTTGAAGAAACATCGTATGGAAGATATGAGGATGAGATAAAGCTTGGTAAATATTATTTAGATAATTTAGATAACGAGCTAGATTTCTATCCTAACATATTTGACATAGTAAGCGGTCAAAATTCAAGACAAGTAGCCCTTTCAAAAGGTCTTAGCCTTGTATTTATAGCCCCATACCTATCAACACTTACTTGTTTTCAAGCAATTTATTTTGCAATAAGGGCCCTAAATCCTCTTATTATAGTAAGTGATACAAGATGTGAAAATACAGTAACAAAGATGGTTGAAGATATTAAAAAAATCTTAAAAGAAGATTTTTATCCAAGAGGATTTTTAGATATCTTAACCTACAATTCTGACTTAGGAGAAAAAACCTTATACGAAAGCGATAAAGTTTCTTTCATATTAGAAAATCTTCTAAGTGAAGATAAAAGAGAAATTCAAAACGATCAGGCTCAAATTTTTAAAGCAGAAATAGGCAATAACATAGTATTTATAGATAAAGATTGCGATATAGATAAGGCAAGTTGTGAAGTTATAAATTCAAAAGCCTTTAATAATGGTCTTTTGCCAGGCGTTGAGCAATCGGTAGTAGTAGAGGAAAATGCCTATGACCAAGTCGTTCAAAAATTTAAAGAATATGGTGCATATTTTTTTAAGCAAGGACGAGCATATAAAACTTGAAAAAATTTTATATGACAAAAATTACAATTGCAGGAAGGAACTTATAGGAAGAAGTGCAAAACAAATTGCCGAAATTGCAGGAATAAAGGTTAATTCAGATACAAAGATTTTAGTAGTTACCAAACCTTATGTATCAGAAAATAGCCCTTACTCAAAAGAAAAATACAATCCTATTCTTTCCCTATATATTGAAAATGATTGGTTAAACGCTTGCGAAAAATGTGTTGAATTAATTTTAAATGACAAAAAAGGTCAAAGCCTTTCAATATATTCCAATGATTCCTATGTAATAGAACAATTTATAGAAAAAAAAACCGGTTGCAAGAGTTCTAGTAAATTCTCCAACAGGTTTAGGATCAGTAGGAATAGGAACTAATCTTCCAATAAGTTTTAGCCTATCGACTAAAAAAATAGAAGGATTAAATCAAACATCCCTAACACCAAATCACTTTATGAAATTTAGAGAAATTGGTATATGCGATGAAAAAGATATAAATTCTTTTCTAAGTAAAAAAACAGTGAAAAAAGACAAAGATTTATTTGAAAAAATATTAAATTCATTAGAAAAAAATTATTAGGAGGAGAAATGGACTTAAGAGAGTTTTCTAAGAAATTGGCAATGGCTACAGAGCATATGTCAGATTCTGAAAAAGAAAGTGTACGTCAATTATTTGAAAAAGTACAAGACCAATTAAACAAAGAAGATAATAACAATACAAATTTAAATGTAGGAATACAATCAGAAGGAACACAAATTCCTGATGGACCAACACAAAGACTTGTTGATCTAAAAGCAAACTTTTTAAAACAAGTTCCAACTATAACCTTACATAGGGCAAAAATAGTAACAGAACTTACAAGAGAAAATCCAGGAATGCCAAAGAATGTACTAAGAGCAAAAGCTTTTAGAAAAAATTGTGAAACAGCACCACTTGTTATTCAAGATAATGAATTAATAGTAGGTTCACCTTGTGGAGCACCAAGAAGTGGAGCATTTTCTCCAGATATATCTTGGAGATGGCTAAGAGATGAATTAGATACAATTGAAAATAGACCTCAAGATCCATTCCACATTTCAGAAGAAGATAAACAATATTGTAAAGACGTATTATTCCCATTCTGGGAAGGAAGAAGTCTTGATGAAGTTTGTGAAGACCAATATAGAGATGCAGGAGTATGGGAATTATCAGGAGAATCTTTCGTATCAGACTGTTCTTACCACCAAGTAAACGGAGGAGGAGATTCAAACCCAGGATATGACGTAATTCTAATGAAAAAAGGAATGAAAGATATCCAACAAGAAGCGAAAGATCACTTAGAAAAACTTGATTATTCAAATCCAGAAGATATAGATAAAATTTACTTCTACAAGTCAGTTATTGAAACAACTGAAGGAGTAATGATTTATGCTAAAAGATTAAGCGAATACGCAAAACAATTAGCTCAAAAAGAAACAAATCCAAAAAGAAAAATGGAATTGGAAAAAATAGCAGAAGTAAATGCTTATGTTCCAGCAAACAAACCAAGAACATTCTGGGAAGCTATTCAAGCTGTTTGGACAATAGAATCCTTACTAGTAGTTGAAGAAAACCAAACAGGAATGTCTATAGGAAGAGTTGACCAATACATGTATCCATTCTACAAAGCAGACATCGAAAGTGGAAGAATGAATGACTACCAAGCATTTGAGCTTGCAGGATGTATGTTAATAAAGATGAGTGAGATGATGTGGTTAACAAGCGAAGGATCATCTAAATTCTTTGCAGGATACCAACCATTTGTAAATATGACAATCGGTGGTGTTACAAGAGAAGGTGCTGATGCAACAAATGATTTGACATACCTATTAATGGATGCAGTAAGACACGTAAAAGTATACCAACCATCACTTGCAACAAGAATTCACACAAAATCTCCAGAAAAATACTTAAGAAAAATTGTAGATGTAGTAAGAGCTGGAATGGGATTCCCTGCTTGTCACTTTGATGATACTCACATAAAAATGATGCTTGCTAAGGGAGTAAGCGTAGAAGATGCTAGAGATTATTGTATGATGGGTTGCGTTGAGCCACAAAAATCTGGAAGATTATATCAATGGACATCAACTTCATATACACAATGGCCAATAGCAATAGAATTAACACTTAACCATGGTGTTCCACTTTGGTATGGAAAACAAGTAACACCTGATTTAGGAAGCCTATCAAACTTTGATACATGGGAAAAATTTGAAAAAGCTGTAAAAGAACAAATTTCATATATAACAAAATTAACAGCAGCTGCAACAACAATTTCTCAAAGAGTTCACAGAGACATGGCACCAAAGCCATTAATGTCAGTAATGTATGAAGGTTGTATGGAACATGGTAAAGATGTTTCAGCAGGTGGAGCTATGTATAACTTCGGACCAGGAGTTGTATGGTCAGGACTTGCAACTTATGCAGATAGTATGGCAGCAATCAAAAAATTGGTTTACGATGATAAAAAATATAGCCTAGAACAATTAAATGAAGCATTAAAAGCAGAATTTAAAGGCTATGATCAAATTAAAAGAGATTGCTTAGATGCACCAAAATATGGAAATGATGATGACTATGCAGATAGCATTTGTAACGATATTATAAACTTTACAGAAAGAGAACATGCTAAATATAGAACACTTTATTCTAGACTTTGCCATGGAACACTTTCAATATCAAACAACACACCATTTGGACAAATGACAGGAGCATCTGCAAACGGCCGTGATGCATGGACACCATTATCTGATGGTATATCACCAACACAAGGTGCTGACTTTAACGGTCCAACAGCAATCATTAAATCAGTATCAAAAATGGCAAATGATTCAATGAACATGGGTATGGTACACAACTTTAAAATTCAAAAGGGAATTTTAGATTCTATAGAAGGTGAAAATGCTCTAGTAACCTTATTACGTACAGCTTGTATGTATGGAAATGGTGAGATGCAATTTAACTACCTAGACAATGAAACCATGTTAGATGCTCAAGCTCATCCAGAAAAACACAGAGACTTAGTTGTTCGTGTAGCTGGATACTCAGCATTCTTCGTTGAATTATGTAAGGATGTACAAGACGAAATTATAAGCCGTACAATGCTAGAACATTTCTAGACTAGAAAGGAATATAAATGGATGTAGATTCAAAAAAAGAAGGAATTGAAAGAACTGCTAGAATTTTCAATACTCAAAAATACAACGTCCATGATGGTCCAGGTGTAAGAACTTTAATATTTTTCAAGGGTTGCCCACTTAGGTGTAAGTGGTGCTCCAACCCTGAAGGATTAAAAAGCGAATATCAAGTAATGATCAAAAAAAATGCTTGTATAAATTGTGGTCAATGTGTAGATGTTTGCCCTAAAAAAATTCATTATATGGAAAATGGCATCCACAAAGTCCATAGAGATATAACATGCATTGGTTGTAGAAGATGTGAGAAAAATTGCCTACAAAAAGCTATAGAAATTGTTGGTGAAGATAAAACAATAACTGAATTGATGGATATTGTTAAAGAAGATAAAGATTTTTATATGATGAGTGGAGGAGGACTTACAGTAGGTGGTGGAGAATGTAGTGCCCAAGCCGAAAGTTTAAAATCCTTACTCGAAGCAAGTCATATGGATGGAATAAATACAGCTATAGAAACTTGTGGATATATGCCAAGAAAATCTTTAGACCTAATAAAAGACCATGTAGATATTTTCTTATTTGATATTAAGCAAATGGATCCTGTAAAACATAAATATTGGACTGGAGTAAATAATGAAAGAATCTTATCCAATCTAAGATATTTACTCGAAAGTGGAAAAAAAGTTAGGGTAAGGATGCCAATTTTAAAAGGCGTAAATGATAGTCATGAAGAAATAATGGCAGTTGTCGATTTTTTAGAAGATTTTAAATGTTTTAAAAATTTTGATGGCATAGATTTACTCCCTTATCATAGGTATGGAGTTGGAAAATACGAACAACTCGATATGGACTATCCAATGGATAGTGAAATGGAAGGAGAATTTGCCTTATCAAATGAACAACTTGATGCAATTCAAAAATGGATTGATGAAAATAAAATTGAAGTAAATTTAGTAAGGCATTAGGTGATTATATGGAAAATTTACAAAGAATAGTTCAAGAATCAGTTCCAGGTAAACAAATAACCCTTCTTCATCTTATTTCATCTCCCGATCCATCGGTGAATGAGAAAATCGGTTTGGATAAGGGAAATGCCATTGGAATTATGACCCTAACCCCAACAGAAAGTTCTATAATAGCAGCTGATGTAGCAGCAAAGGCTGCAAGCGTTGAAGTTTGTTTTATAGATAGATTCAACGGATGCGTACTTTTACAAGGTGATAATGAAAGTGTAAAACAGTCCTTAGAGGCAGTTAAATATACTTTTGAATCCATGCTAAAATTTACCTCTTGTCCTGTGACAAAGTCATGAGAAGAAAGTGGTTGATAGCTGGCAATGATGGGGTGGGAAAAACAAGTCTAGCAAGCTTAATTGAAGGAGTTGACCTTAAAGCAAAAAAAAGTTTAGACTTGCAATTTAGAGATAAGACTATTGAAGTTTCAGAAGGCTATATTGAAAATCCTTACTTAAATAGTGCCTTGATTATGGTTGGTCAAAATCAAGCATTAGTAAATATTTTCATGATAGACCTAGAAAAAGATTGTCATTTCCCACCAAACTTTGCCAAGTCATTTACTAGACCAACTATTACTGTAATTAATAAGATTGACTTATATGATAAAAAACAAGTAAAAAATTAAGACAAATAGCCGAGGCTATTGGAAGTGATCATATATTTGAGATATCTATTAAAAAAGGCATGGGTCTAGATAAGTTAAGAAAATATATAAAAGAAATTGAGGATGAAAGATGCTTTTTATAACAGAAGAAAATTTAAGATACCAATACAAAAAAAGCCCTTTTGACTCATATATCATTGAAAAAGGTAGTAAGCTAACTCCACAAGCTAGACAATTTCTTTTAGATTTTAGAATTGACATAATTGACAAGTCAAAGCCTAAAAAAATAAAAAAGAAGAAATTAAGCTAAAGGATAATCCAGATTCTAAAAAATCGGATGATGATAAATTAGATAAGAAAGTAGTGCTAATAATTAAAAAACTAGCACTTGAAATAAGAGATTTTGATCATGAATTTGCAACTTATCTAAATAACTTAGCGATAAAAATTTATAAAAATGAAAAAATAGACCTAGAGGAAAAAGAATGTAAAAAAGAAGAGGCTATTAATATCTACATAAACATGAACCTTGATAATCCATATCTTAAAAGCTTTGTAAGTATTGATGAAGCAATTGAGAAACTTAATAAAATCAAAGAAGAAAAAAATGAAGATTTCATAGATAAATTAGCTTCTAGACTTTATAAATGGTTTATAAACATTAGCAAAGGAGGATAAGCTTATTAATTTAGAAAATGTAAATAAAGTCATAAAAGACTTTGAACAATCAATAGAAAAGCCCATAAAAACAAAAATAAAAAACTCTATACAGGTATAGACATAGGAACTGCTTTTATAGTCTTATGCGTCTTTGATGAAGACAAAAGACCAGTTGCAGGAGCTTATGAATTTGCTCAAGTAGTTAGGGATGGAATGGTTGTAGATTATATAGGAGCTTGCGATATAGTAAGAAAGTTAAAAAATCAACTAGAAGAAAAACTAGGAGAAGAACTTCTTATTGCAGGATGTGCTATACCACCAGGAACAGAGAATATAGACGGTGGAGCCGTTAAAAATGTTGCTGAATCAAGTGGTTTTATAGTAGAAAAAGTCCTAGACGAACCAACAGCTGCAAATAAATTATTAAATCTTGATAATGGAGCTGTAGTTGACATTGGTGGTGGTACAACTGGAATATCAATAATAAAAAATGAAAAAGTAGTTAAAGTTTTAGATGAGCCTACAGGGGGAACCCATTTCTCATTAGTCCTATCAGGAGCATATAAAATAGACTTTGATAGTGCAGAAAAATTAAAAAGAGATTTTTCTAAACATAAGGAAATATTTCCTGTAGTAAGACCTGTTATAGATAAAATAATTTCTATAATTGAAAATTCAAGTAAAGACCAAGAAATTGATCAAATTGTTTTAGTAGGTGGTACAGCACTTTTAAGTGGAATGGAAGATTATGTTTCTAAAAAGACAAATATAAAAACTCTAAAACCATCAAACCCTATGTTTGTAACACCAATAGGCATAGCCTTATCACTAATAGAGGATCAAAAAAATGGATATTAGACTAATAAAGGCGCCAAGCCCAGCTACACTTGATATTGTTAAAAACAGATCAAAATTAAAAATCGAAACAAATCCTGGAGCAATGGGACTTGTTCAGGGGAAATTAATTGAAATGACTCTAGCAAGTGACATAGCTTATAAAACTAGTGGAGTTGAAGTTATAGATGTTAGAGGTTCATGTCCACAAAATATGATTATGCTCGCAATAATAGGAGAGATGGAAGAAGTTAAGGTCGCCCTAAGAAATATTGAAGAAAAAATTAAGGAAAAAGATATATGGTAATCGCAAAACTTATAGGCAATGTATGGGCTACAAGAAAGTATGATTCACTAAACGGTCTTAAATTTATGTTAGTAGAAATTTTAGATGGAAGTGAGAAAATAAAAAATAGTAGCAGTAGATACAATAGGTGCTGGTAGGGGAGATAGGGTAATTATAACCCAAGGCTCATCTGCAAGAGCAATCCTAGAGGAAAATCAAAATCAAAAAATTCCTGTAGATGCTGTTATAGTCGGAATAATAGACGAGGATTGTGATTTCTAGGAGGTTTTGATGAAAAGACTCATAAGTCAAGAAGAAGTCTTAAAGAACAAAAATGAAAAAGAAATCTATATCGATGATAATACTATAATCACAGCAGCTGCCAAAGACCTAGCAAAAGAATTTGGTATAGAATTTAAAAAATGTGATTGTAAGAGTCAAAAAAATGATATAGAAGAAAAGAAAGAAGAAGTTAAAGAAAGTCAAGACTGTAAAAAATCATCAGCTGTTTTATCAGAAGATCAAATTTACAAGATTCTTAAAAAAGGTATAGAACAAGGCCTATTATCTGAATCAGATATTGAAAGGATGATGGGTTAGGATGAATGATTTAAGTCAGTTGTTAGAAAGTTTAGTAGATAATTATAAAAAAATAAAAACGAAGTTAATATAGACCTTTATAAAGTTCCTGTAGGAATATCAGGAAGACATATTCACCTATCACAAAAAGACTTAGATACTCTTTTTGGTAAGGGATATAAACTTACACCAATAAAAAGCCTATCACAACCTGGACAATTTGCATGTAAGGAATGTGTAACAATTGCAGCGAAAAAAGGTTGTATAGAAAAAGTTAGGGTAATAGGACCAACAAGAAAACAAAGTCAAGTAGAAATACTTAGGTCGGATGCCTTTAAACTTGGTATAAAACCAGTACTTAGACTCTCAGGTGATCTTAAAGACACTCCAGGAGTTACAGTAATTGGACCGGCAGGAACAGTTATTTTAAATGAAGGGGCAATAGTCGCTCAAAGACATATTCATTTTAATAATCTTCAAGCAAAAGAAAGAGGATTTAAAAATGGAGATATAGTTTCAATAAGAACTAAAGGCGAAAGATCGGCAATACTTGAAAATGTAAGTATTAGGGTTGGAGATAATGGATATCTTGATTGTCACATTGATCAAGAGGAAGCCAACGCTCTAGGCTTAGGTCCTAAAGACTTTATAGAAATTATAGTATAAGGGGTTTAGATGACAGAGAAAAAACAAGAAGTAGCAAAGAAAACTGAAGCTACAAAAGACCAAGAAGTAAAGACAGAAGTAAGCAAAAAAAATACAAATAAAAATACAAATAAAAATGTAAAAAAAGAAGAAAAAAAGGAGATTAAAAAAATGGCACAATTAGACGCATTAGGAATGATTGAAACAAAAGGTTTAGTAGGAAGTATCGAAGCAGCAGATGCTATGGTAAAAGCAGCTAACGTTACATTGATGGGAAAAGAAAACATCGGTGGAGGACTTGTAACAGTTTTAGTTAGAGGAGATGTAGGAGCTGTAAAAGCAGCAACAGATGCAGGAGCTGCAGCAGCACAAAGAGTTGGAGAATTAATTTCAGTTCACGTAATTCCAAGACCACATACAGAAGTTGAAACAATCTTACCACACAAAGAATAATAAAAATAAATTAGAAAGAAGGTAAGCATGGCAGAATTAGATTTTGATCTATCTTCAATCCAAGCAGCAAGAGATCTTGCTAGAAAAGGAGCTGAAGCAGAAAAAAAATTAAGAGATTATACATTCGATCAAATTGATAGAATTATAAAAGCAATCGCAGAAGCTGGAGAAATTCATGCAAAAGAATTAGCAGAAATTGCTGTAGAAGAAACAGGTTTTGGAAAAGTAGAAGATAAAATTTATAAAAACCACATGGCTAGTGGACTTTTATATGAAGAAATTAAAAATCAAAAAACTATAGGAATAGTAGATGCTGACGAAAAAGGTCAAGTTATTACTGTAGCAGATCCAGTTGGTTTGGTAATGGGAATTGTTCCATCAACAAATCCAACATCAACAGTTTTATACAATTCAATGATTGCTATAAAATCTAGAAACCCTATAATCTTTAGTCCACATCCAAAAGCTAGTAAATGTACATCAAGAGCAATTGAGATTGTAAATGAAGCGGCTGTAAGAGCGGGAGCACCAGAAAATATAGTACAAGGATTAACAAAACTTTCAATGGATGCAACAAATGAATTGATGCATGCTGACGAAGTTAAATTAATCATTGCTACAGGTGGTCCAGCAATGGTAAAAGCAGCATATTCTGCTGGAAAACCAGCTATAGGAGTAGGAGCAGGAAACTCTCCAGCCTATATAGAAAAAACTGCTGATATCAAAAAAGCTGTTAGAAATATAATGGCATCAAAAACTTTTGATAATGGAACAATTTGTGCATCAGAACAATCACTTATTGTTGAAAGATCAAATAGACAAGAAGTTGTATCAGAATTTGAAAAAGCTGGTGCATATTTCATGACTGATGAGGAATGTAAAAAAGTTTGTGCCTTATTATTTAGAAATGGAACAGCAATGAATCCTAACTTTGTAGGAAGAAGTGCAAAAGTTATAGCAGATGCTGCAGGAATTAGTATACCAAATGGAACTAGAGTACTTGTTGGTGAACAATATGGAGTTGGAAAAGAATATCCACTATCTTATGAAAAATTAACATCAGTACTAGGATTTTACACAGTAAATGATTGGAAAGAAGCTTGCGATCTTTCATTTAAACTTCTAGAAAATGGTATAGGTCACACAATGAGCCTACATACAGAAGATAAAGAAATTGCAAGAAAATTTGCTATAAAACCAGCAAGTAGAATTCTTGTAAATACCGGTGGAACAATGGGAGGAACAGGACTTACAACAGGCCTTCCAATAGCTTTAACCTTAGGTTGTGGAACAATGGGAGGATCAAGCGTATCTGAAAATGTTGGTCCAAAACACCTTGTTAACTTCAAAAAATTAGTTTATGGAGTAAAAGATGCTGATAAACTTGTTGAAGAAGATGAATTATTCAAAAAATATCACGGAAATAATTCCTCAATAAATAATAACTCATTACCAAACTATGGAAATCAACCAAAATATTTTGAATATTCAACAGGTTGTAATAATTGTAAAACAGAAGAAGAAAAAAGATCTTCAAACTTTAATGAAACAGGTGAGATAAACCTAGAAGAATTAAAAGAAATGGTAGACTCACTAGTAAATGCCTTCAAAGGTGAATAAATAAGTTAATAAAAAAATAAAAAATATAAAGGAGAGAAAAAATGAACGAAGCTTTAGGAATGATCGAAACAAAAGGATTAGTAGGAAGTATTGAAGCAGCAGATGCTATGGTAAAAGCAGCTAACGTTACTCTTGTAGGAAAAGAACATGTTGGTGGAGGACTTGTAACAGTTTTAGTTAGAGGAGATGTAGGAGCTGTAAAAGCAGCAACAGATGCAGGAGCTGCAGCAGCACAAAGAGTTGGAGAATTAATTTCAGTTCACGTAATTCCAAGACCACATACAGAAGTTGAAACAATTTTACCAAAAAATAAATAAGAATCATGAAATATGATTTATCAAACTTTTATAAAGATTTAAAGCTAAAGTTTAATAAATCAAATGGCAAGGAAGTTATTCTATTTTTGATGGAAGAATTTTCTAAAACTATAAGTTTAAAAGATGAAAGAGCCATTATCGCTGTCGGTAATGAGCTCGCATCTTTTCTTAGAGTAAAGGGTCAAACAGACTTTGCTTATAAGATTTATAAAGTAATACAAAAATTAGTGTTAGACAGCTGCGGATTTATTTCAAAAGATTATGCCAGTCTTCTAATAAATATATCAAACTGCGATATAGTTGCTAAAAACTATGACATGGCTATTAAAAATTTAAATGAAACTGAAAATATTTTAAAAGAACTTGAAGATACAAAATATTTGATGGCAAGTGTATATAATAATAGGTCTCAGGCTTATAGGGCAAAAAATATGCTTGATTTAGCCCAAGAAGATATTGAAAATGCTCTAAAAATTATAGAAAATGAAGAAAAGATAGCTGTATCTAAAATTAATCTTGCAGAGATTTTAATACTCAAAAAGAAGTTTGGCAAGGCCTTGGTAAATGCCAATGAGGCTATATTTTATTATGAAAAAAATAAGTTAAGACTTCCACACTTGGCTAATGCTTATGCAACAGCTGCCAATATTTACTATAATAATAAAGAATACTATACATCTATATATTATTATGAAAAAGCCTTGGAAGTGTTTGATGAAACTGTTGGTAAGGGTCCAGTAAGGGATATTTTAGTTAAAAACCTTAATCAAGCTAAAAAACAAAGGGATATGTCATGAAAGGAATTGAATTATCTAAAAAATATTTTAATGATATAGCCTATCCTATATTTAAAGACACTTGTCCAGAAATTTTAGATATTGCATCAATTGGACTTGTAGGAGAGGGCTCTGAATGTTTTGGTCTTGATGATGATATTTCAAAAGATCATGATTTTGGTCCTGGATTTTGCATTTGGTTAAAAGAAGATGATGTAAAAATTTATAAAAATAAAATTGAATCTGTACTCAAAAAATTACCAAAGGAATTTTTAGGATATGAGAGAATTGATTCGAAGCTTTCAGATAAAAGAGTGGGCTTATTTTCTTTAGAGGATTTTTATGAAAAATACACATCATATAGGAAGTTTCCAATTAAGGATATAGATTTTTTAAAAATTCCAGAATCTTTCCTTGCTACTGTTACTAATGGAGAAATTTTTTTAGATAATTGTAGTCTATTTTCAGATTATAGAAAATATTTACTAGATTTTTATCCAGAAGATGTAGTTAGAAAAAAACTTGCAGCCTATTTATTTCAAATGGCTCAAGCTGGACAATATAACTTAAAAAGGTCTCTTGATAGAAGTGATATTTCAGCAGTTTTTTTTGCAAAGGCTGAGTTTATGGAAGCTTTATTTGGAGTGCTTTTTTTATTTGCAAAAGTTTATATGCCTTATTATAAATTAAGATACAAAAGACTAGTACAAATTAAGTATTATCCTGACCAGTTATTTGAGGATATGAATAAATTTTTCTTATCAAATGATAAAAAAGATCTTGTTTATTTGAGTGAGAAATTAAGTCTATATGTAAGAGATATATTAAAGTATAGGTCTATTACTAGATCAGATGATGATTTTTTATTAAATCATGCAATTGAAATACAAAATTCAATTAAAAATCCACAAATTAGGGCCATTAATTTGGTGAAAGGAAATTAATATGAGATATTTATTTACAAATATTGATAAAAACTTGATGAAAGATATAGTTGAGGATTATAATTTATCATGTATTTTTGATGAACTTTCTTGGATTTTAGATTTTGAATGGAAAAACTTTGATCAAATTAGGGGGATTAATGGCAGGGCAGTGTGCCAGGATTCACCAAAAGAATTTTTTATTATGAGACTTGCTCAATACTTAGCCTATAATAAAAAAGTTATAAATTATATATATGAAGACTTAAAAGAAGCAGAAAAAAATTCTTTTAATCCAATTTTTGATAAATATGCCAGGATGATGGAATTTACTGATAAGGATAAGTTTGTATCTATTAAAGAAAACTTAGAAGTCTTATCACCAGTTAAGCTTCATTTATTGGAAAATATTAAAAATATATTAAACTTAAAGTCAACGGATACTCCAAAGGAACTCTTAAGAGTAAGGCCAAAAGAGACTGAGGATAAAAGGATTTCATCAAATGACTATTATATAGCAGAAATTTCATCTTTGTCTTTAAAAAGCTTGTGGGCTATTGAAGAGATGATAAAAGATCCTTCTTATAACTTGGAAGAAAGTATTTACGAAAATACAAAGTACTTATTTAAAAAACTAAATGATTAAGGAGTAAAAATGATCAATAAAGAAAAATTATATTCCATTGGTCAAGCTTCAAACAAGGCGGATGTATCTACTAGAACTTTAAGACATTATGAAACTATAGGGCTTATAAAACCTGACTTAGTTAAAGAAAACGGATACAGGTATTATACAGAGGATACTATCCTTTTAATTTCTATAATAAAATACTTACAATTTATGAATTTTTCATTGGATGAGATTAGAGATTTTATATTTAATGCAGATTATGATGATGTTAGTAGAACTTTTAATGAACTAATTAAAAGAACAAGCAATGATATAAAAAGATTAGAAGAAAGATTAACTATAATAAAAGATTGGAATGAGTTAATATCAGAAGCATCTTCAGCTTTTTTAATTGGAAACAACACTCCAAGTATTAAATACATTAAGGAAAGCGAATTAATTTCCTATCCTATGGATTTTGATTTTCACTATGAAGATACTGTCTTAGATTTAGACTTTGCAAATTTTGTAAAAAGCAAGGATAACAAGATAACAGGTCCTGTTATGTTTTATTTTGATTCTTATATTAAAAGATTAAAATATGAGAAGGAACATAGGCCTATAAAGGGTCTATACATACAAAAAGCAGTAAAACCAATTCTTGATAAGAAAATCACCTTCACTATAAAAGATGGATTTTATGGATCGATTTATCATTTTGGAAAATATGAAAATTTAAGTAAATCCTACGAAAAACTTAGAAGTTGGGCTAAAAAATATAGGTATAAATTATCAGACGAGGTTATAGAAAGATTTGTAGTGGATTCTTGGACTTTTAGAGATGAAAAAAAATATGTAACAGAGATACTAATACCCATAGAAATGAAAGTAGAGGAAAATAAATGACATTTTCAGTAAAACCTACTATAAATGTTGGAGATGATAGCCTAGAAATTTTAAATTCTTTAGACGTTAATAAAATATTTTTTGTAACAGATCCATTTGTAGTAGAAAGTAGAATGATAGACCAAGTAACAAGATTATTAGATAGAAATATTTCTTATGATATTTTTAGTGAAATAAAACCAGACCCTAGCCAAGAATTAGTTGAAGAAGGAAAAAAAGCCCTAAAGGCTTCAAATCCTGACTTAATTTGTGCAATTGGGGGAGGATCTGCAATCGATGCTACCAAGGCTATTATTTATGACATATATAATGAAGAAAAAACAAAGAAAACTTTTGTAGCCATTCCTACAACAGCAGGGACAGGAAGCGAGTCTACAAATTTTGCAGTTGTAACAGTTGGTAATGATAAAAAAGTATTAATAGATGATATAATGCTTCCAGATTATGCCCTATTAATTCCAAAATTTACAAAAACTGTGCCAAATTTCATTACAGCTGATACAGGAATGGATGTACTTACTCACGCAATAGAGGCTTATATTAGCAAAAATGCATCAATATATACTGATACTTTTTCAAAAACTTGCATAGAAACAGTTTTTGAAATTTTACCAAAAGTTTATGATGATGGGGATAGGCTAAAACTTAGAGAAAAGATGCTAGAAGTTTCAAACATGGCAGGAATTGCCTTTAATAATGCAGGACTTGGAATTAACCATTCCCTAGCTCATACAATTGGTGGAACTTTCCATATTTCTCATGGTAGATTAAATGCAATACTTCTTCCTTATGTAATAGAATATAATTGTAAAAATTCAGAAGAGGCTAGAAAAAATTAGATAAATTAGCTCAAGAACTAAATCATAGGGACTACACTTGCCTAATCAAAGTGATAAAAGAAATGAATCAAAAATTTGGTATCCCAGAAAAATTAAGAGGACTTGGAAAAATTGATGAAAAATCTTACCATGATGCTGTAGAAAAAATGGCACTTACAGCCCTAAACGATAGGTGCACACCAACAAATCCAGCCTTGGTTACAAAATTTGATTTGGCAAATATCTTAAGAGATGCTTTTTAAAAATAAATATATAAAGAATACTTCTAAATTTCAATGTGTCAAAAAATAGGATGGTTATAATTTTAATTAACCATCTTATTTTTTTAAAAAATAAAGTGATTTTTATTCTGTGAGTGTTTTTTCTTCTTTTATGTTATACTTTTAAAAGAAACTATGGGGGTGATAATGTGTGTGATAATAAATATTCTGTTGTTTTAAAGAAGGTTTCTAAATTTTTTGATGATGAAGAAATATTAAAATCTGTTGATTTGGAATTAGAAAAAGGAAAATTTTATACTCTCTTGGGGCCTTCTGGTTGTGGAAAGACTACAATTTTAAACCTTATTGCCGGTTTTTTGGAAGCAAATTCTGGGGAAATTTATATAAATGGTGAAAATGTTTTGAATGTACCTGCAAATAAGAGGACAGTTAATACTGTTTTTCAAAATTATTCTCTTTTTCCTCACATGAATGTTTTTGATAATGTTGCCTTTGGGCTTGAAATTAAAAAAACTGATAAAAAAATTATAGAAAAAGAGGTTAAAAAAAGCTCTTGATATGGTTAATTTATCTGGTTTTGAAAAACGTGAAATTTCTCAAATGTCTGGTGGGCAAAGGCAAAGAGTTGCCATAGCTCGTGCTATTGTTAATAAACCTGATGTGCTTTTATTAGATGAGCCCTTGTCTGCTCTTGATATGAAGCTTCGTAAGTCTATGCAGGTCTTACTTCGTGATTTGCAATGGGAGCTTGGAATAACTTTTGTTTTTGTAACCCACGACCAAGAGGAAGCCCTTGCCATGAGTGATTGGATTTTTGTAATGGATAAGGGAGAAATTGTCCAACAAGGAAGTCCAAAAGATATTTATGATGAACCGATAAATCGCTATGTTGCCCAATTTATTGGAGAAAGTAATATTTTAAAGGCTAGGATGGTTGATGATTATAAGGTTGAATTGTCTAATAAAACTTTTGCTTGCTCTGATGCTGGAATTAATAAAAATGAAAGAGTTGAAGTTGTAATTAGACCTGAAGATATTAATATTCTCCCAATAGATGAGGCAGATATAGTTGTAAATATTGATAATATCTTGTACAGGGGAGTTTTTAATGAATTAATTTGTTTTGATTCTTCTGATTTTAGGTGGAAAATTCATACAACAAGAAATTTTGAAGAGGGCGATGATATAGGAATTTCTTTTGATGCAGAAAATATCCACGTTATGCGTTATAACGAAAGCGAGGATGATTTTGATAAGAGAATGGAAAAATATGCTATAGGAGAAGATGATGGCTAAAAAATACCAAAAATTATCAGCTATTTATTATATTTGGATTTTAATTTTTATAATTGCCCCAATTCTTCTATTAATTTACCAATCATTTTTTGATATTTATGGAAATTTTACCTTTAACAATTATATTTCCTATTTTTCAAATAAAAATTATATGATTATGACCTTTAATTCTATCCTTACTGCATTTTTGATAACAGCCTTTACCCTTTTTTGGGCCTATCCTTTTTCATATTTTTTATCCAAGGCTAAGCACAAAGATTTTATCTTGCTTTTGGTAATTCTTCCAACTTGGATAAATTTGGTTTTAAAGGCCTATGCCTTTATTGGACTTTTTAATAAAAACGGTAGTATTATGGGATTTTTAGGACTTGCAAGTAAGGGGGTTTTGTTTACAAATCCTGCCTTTATTTTGGTTGCATCCTACGTTGAGCTTCCCTTTATGATAATTCCGATTTTTAGGGCTATAGATTCTATTCCAAATGAATATATAATTGCAAGCGAAGATTTGGGAGCAAGTAAGTTTCAAACTTTTAGAAAAATAATTCTTCCCCTTTCTATGGACGGAGTAATGGCTGCAAGTCAAGCTGTTTTTATTCCTTCTCTTTCCTTGTTTTTGATTACAAGAATTATTGGTGGAAATAAAATTATAACCCTAGGAGCTGCAGTAGAAGAACATTATTTGGTAACTCAAAATTGGGGCATGGGATCGACTATTGGTTTGGTTTTGATTTTTATGATGTTCGGAGTTATTTCTATTTTAAATAAAAAGGCGGTCAAAAATGGAAAATAAAAAAAATAGACTGGGAAATTTATACTTGATTTTTTTATTTATAGTCATGTACTTACCCCTAGGATTTTTGATTTTTTATTCCTTTAATAGCGGGGGTAATATGAATGTTTTTGAAAGCTTTACCCTAAAATATTATAAAAAAGTTTTTGAGGACGAAAGATTAATAAATATTGTAATAAATACCCTAATAATTGGACTTTTGTCGTCTTTAATTGCAACAATTATTGGAACACTTGGTGCTATTTCAATTTACTATATGAGGGATAAAAATTTAAAGAAGAAGGTTTTAAGCCTAAATTCGGTTTTGATGGTTTTACCTGATGTAATGATGGGGGCCTCATTTTTGATTTTATTTTCATTTTTAATAAAAATTCCCATGGGTTTTTATTCTGTTTTGCTCTCTCACATTGCCTTTTCGATTCCAATTGTGGTTTTGATGGTTCTACCAAGACTTTACGCCTTAAATTCTGATATGATGAAGGCTGCGGAAGATTTGGGAGCAAATGATATTACTATTTTAAATAAAATTATCCTTCCAAATATTGCAAGTGGAATTTTTGCGGGATTTTTTATGGCCCTAACCTATTCTCTTGATGACTTTGCAGTTACATTTTTTGTGACAGGATCAGGATTTTCTACTCTTTCTGTAGAAATTTATTCAAGAGTTAGGACAGGAATTTCTCTGGAAATAAATGCCCTTTCAACCATGATTTTTATTTTGTCCTTAATTTTGGCGATTGGCTATTATGTCATACAAAGTAGAGAAGAAAAAAGGAGAGCAAGATGAATAAGGTTTATAAATTTTTTATAGGAATTTTAACTATTTGTCTTCTTTTATTTTTGGGACAAAAAAAATTAAACGAAAAAGAAAAGGACCAGGATTCAAAAAATATTTATTTTTATAATTGGGGAGACTATATAGATCCTCAAATTATAAAGGATTTTGAAAAAGAAACAGGCTATCACGTGATATATGAAACTTTCGATTCTAACGAGGCCATGATGGCAAAAGTGGAGCAGGGAAAAACTTCCTACGATTTGGCTTTTCCGTCAGAATATACGGTTGAGATGATGAAAGATAAGAAACTTTTGAAAAAATTAGACCATTCAAAAATAAAGGGTCTTAATAATATAGATCCTAGATTTTTAAATTTATCATATGATCCAAATAACCAATATTCAATTCCATATTTTTGGGGATCTTTTGGTATAATTTATAACAACAAAAAGTACAAAAAAGAAGATTTTTCATCTTGGAAAAATTTGTGGGATCCTAAATTTGAAGGAGAAATTTTATCTTTTGATGGAGCAAGGGAAACTTTGGGAATTGGACTTTTGGCAAATGGCAAATCTTTAAATGAAACTGATGAGAAAGTTTTAAGGCAAACTAAGGATGAATTAGTTGGTTTTATGAAAAATGTAAAGGCAATCCTTGCTGATGAGATAAGAATGTATATGGCCCAAGGTGAGGCTGATGTTGGAATTACATTTTCTGGGGAAGCTTCAATGGCAGAATCTATTAATCCAAATCTTTCTTACACGATTCCAAAAGAAGGATCAAATATTTGGTTTGATACCATGGTTATTCCAAAAACATCAAAAAATACCAAGGGGGCTTACGCCTTAATAAATTATCTTTTAAGGCCAGAAGTTGCAGCAAAAAATGCAGATTATGTTTGGTATCCTACTCCAAACAAAAAGGCTATGAAATATATTGATAAAGAAGCAAGAGATGATAAGACCTTGTATCCGGACGATGAAGATATAGAAAAGTTGGAAGTTTTTAAAAACCTTGGCAAGGAAAGAACAATACTATATAATGACTTGTTTTTAGATTTGAAAATTTCCCCACATGCTGATTAATAAGGTCCTTGTCAAATTTGGCAAGGATTTTTATAAATTTAAGGAATGAATATGGAAAGAGAAAAAAGTTTGAAAAAAATTCAAAAAATAGGCTATGGCTTGGGAGATATTGGGTCCAATTTTTCTTGGACTTTTATATCTTCTTTTATAATGCTTTATTGCACAAATATTATAAAAATTGACCCTGCCATAATTGGGTCCTTGTTTATGGTATCAAAAATTTTTGATGGAATAAGTGACATAATAATGGGAAGAATTATTGATAAAACCAATAGTAAAATGGGCAAGGCAAAAATTTGGTATCTGATTTCAATTTTTCCGACTGTAATTTTTACCTATCTTTTGTTTAATGTGAGAGATAATTTCAGTCAAAATGGAAAATATGCCTATGTATTTTTAATTTATTCCTTGCTTGGAACAATTTTTTATACTATGAACAATATTTCCTATTCGGCTATGACAGCCCTTTGCACTAAAAATAAGGAAGATAGGGTTGAGATGGGATCTTTTAGGTATTTTTGTGCCATGATAGCCATAGTTTTTATAAACTCTTATAGCCTTAATTTGATAGTTTATTTTGGTAAGGGACAAAAAGCTTGGTCAAAGCTTGCCCTTATTTATTCAATTATTGCCCTTATATTTTTACTTATTCCTGTATTTTCAGTAAAAGAGCTTAAAGATGAAGAGATAAAAAGTGATTTTAAAGTTTTCCAAAGCATAAAAATTTTACTTAAAAATAAATATTTTATCCTCATATTTTTTCTCCATATCTTCACCTACCTATCAATTGCTCTTTCATCAACTATGATGGCTTACTTTGCAAAATATAGTTTAAAAAATACAGATAGGCTTATTACAATAAATATTTTCACCTATCTACCAATAATATGTGCCCTTCCCTTTATACCAAAGATTACTAAAAGATTATCTATGAGAGATGCTGGAATATTAGGCCATAGTATAGGTTTGCTTGGGGGATTTATTTTAATTATCTCTCTTGTAAGAAAATCATTTATTTTATTTTTATTGGGTATATTTTTAAAATCTTTGGGTACAGCTCCTCAAACAGGGGTTTTAAATGCAATAATAGCAGAAATTGATGATTCTTCTTTTAAAAAAAATGGGAAAAAACTTACTGGAACAATTTATTCATTAACAACTTTTTCCATAAAATTAGGAGCTGGCTTGGGAGTTTTTATAAGTGGAATTTTTTTAAAAATTGGTCAATTTGATGGACAAATATTAGATCAAGGACAAAAGGCCTTAGATTTTATTAATTATTCTTATATACTATCACACGCCCTTCTTCCTCTAATCTCCTTATTTATATTTTATTTTTTAGACCTTGAAAAATTTAATGAAAAATATTAATTTAGATTTTTTAAAATAAATTTTTTAAGGGTTTGTAATAATTTTTATCCTATGATATTCTTATTATGTATTTTGTTACTATATCAATTATAAAAAGCAATTTTTATTGTCCTTTTAATTGATTAAATTAAACAAAAAATTTTATATGAAAGAGAAGAATATGGAAAAAAACAAATCACTTAACGGACTTTTTAGTTTTGATGGAGATGCAACTTTGAGAGAGTCCTTGCCCCTTGCTTTTCAACATGTTATAGCAATGATAGCAGGATGTATAACTCCAACTTTAATTTTTGCTGGAGCAGCAGGACTTAATCATTCAGACACAATTATCATGATTCAAATTTCTCTTATAGGATCAGCCCTAACAAGCTTACTTATGATTTATCCTATAAAAAAAATAGGGTCAAAACTTCCCATGATTTTTGGAGTTTCCTTTTCCTATCTTCCAACTATGATTGCACTTTCAATTCAGTTTGGAGCAAGAGGGCCCAAAGAAGTTGTGGCCATAGTTCTTGGTGCCCAAGTAGTTGGAGGAATTTGTGCCATACTTTTTGGACTTGGATTAAAATACATAATGCCTCTTTTTCCACCCCTTGTTTCAGGAACTGTTGTTCTTGTAATAGGTCTTTCGCTTTATCCGATTGCAATTACAAATATTGGAGGCGCAGGAAGCGTAGATGTAGCTGGATGGGGAGCATGGCAAAATTGGCTTGTTGGAGGAATAACTTTAATTTTATCCCTAGGCTTTACCCATTTTGGAAAGGGAATGGTAAAACTTGCTAATGTATTATTTGCAATAATAATAGGATACATAATTTCTTTATTTTTTGATATGGTTGATTTTTCATCAGTAAGTCAAGCTGGATGGATTTCTGTTGTTGAACCATTTCATTTTGGCATATCTTTTGAACCATCAGCAATTTTTTCAATAACAATTATTTTTATTGTAACAGCCATTGAAGGAATAGGAGATATGACTTCAACAACTGTTGGAGGAATGAATAGGATTCCTTCAAAAAGAGAATTGAGTGGTGGTACTATAGGTTTTGGTGTGGCAAATATATTTTTAGCTGCACTTGGTTGCCTTCCAACAGCAACATTTTCACAAAATGCAGGAATTATTTCAATAAATAAGGTTATAAACAAAAAAGTATTTACCCTTGCTTCTTTAATAATTTTGGTATCAGGACTTGTGCCAAAATTATCATCAATCCTTACAACAATCCCATATCCAGTTTTGGGAGGAGCGACCCTTTCAATTTTTGCTGCTATAACAATGAATGGGATTAGGATGATAACAAGTCAACCCCTATCTGCAAGAAATACTTCAATTGTTGGAGTATCAGTAGCAATTGGAATTGGATTTACATCAGTTGTATCAAGCGCACAAATAGCAGGAGTTTCCTTTATGCCAGAAGGACTTTCAATAGCAATTGGATCATCACCAGTTGTGCTTTCAACAATTTCTGCTATTTTGATGAACCTATTAATACCAGAAAAAGAAGAAGATAAGGCAAAAGAAGATTCTATAGAAAGTTTAGAATTAAAAGAAATAGAAAATTAAATAAAAAATATTGGGGATGTAAGTTAATTTCATCCCTAAAATTTTACTTAAAAAAGGAGTGAAAATGTTAAAGGATAAAAAATATTATAATCTAGTAAAAAAACAATTAGATAAGGATAAAATTTTAGAAAAATTTGAAAAAAATAATGGAAAAATAACAAGTGTAATGGAAATTGACGTGGTAAAGATACCAGAAAATGTAAATATAGACCAAAAGGAAGACCATGAAAATGGAATTTATGCTTTTGGGGTAAGTTTTTCAAATATAAACCAAAATGCAGGAGTACTTTTAGATATAAAAGAATTTAAACCCCTATCACCTTTTTGGATTTTTAACCAAGATAAGAGTCAAAAGGATATAAGCCAAAATGATTTGAAATTTTTTATGGAAACCTTGGTAGAAAATATAGAAGATGGAAATACAAACTTTCCAATTTTTGTATTTTATAATAGCAAAAATAAATTATCCATATCTCCACAAGCTATAGATCCCTTGGATATATTAAAAAAATAAGAAGGACTCCTTCTTATTTTTTTGCTTTTTTATCCAAAAAATACCTAATTTCCTTATAAAAGAGGGATAAAATATAGGCTCCTGTTAGCATGTATAAGTTAAAAGAAATAGACTTGAAACCCTTAAAATCATTCACATCCATATTAAGATATACCAAAACCATAGATAAGACCATAATTATAATAATGGTGAAGAAAACTGCAAGCAAAAACTGGTTTTTATATTTGTTACTCTTGTACAAGTCAAAATGATCTGAAAAAAGCAGGGTTACAAAGATAAAAATTAAATCTCCAACTAGAAGAAGTCCACCGCTCATATTAGTTTTTAAAAAATAAGCCCCCATTGTTAAAAACAAAATAAGTAAGATAAATACCCTAAAAATATTTGGCCTAAAAATCTTGATTAATTTTTTTATCATAAAATCCTCCTAGGATAATAATATCATAAGGCAAAAACTTTAAAAATTATTTTTAAATAGCTTGGGTAAAAAATAAATAGGAGGGATATATGGCGATTTTTGATAGAAAAAATGAAAAAGGATTTGAAAAAATAGTGGAATATTACGGACTAGAGGATATAAAAAAGAAGATTTAAATCTTATATCTGAGAATTCTTCTATGTTTGCTAGTGGCGGAATTAACGGCTTATTTGCACAAAATTGGCTAATGATTAAACAACTTGATAGGTTAAATAAAAATATAGAAAAATTATTAGAAAAAAATTCGTAAATATTTTCTAAAATCTCCTAGATGGGTATTTATTTACTAAGTGGAGGGAGTTTATGAGATTTGTAGATATAATTGAAAAAAAGAAAATAAAAAAGAATTAACAGATGATGAAATACAATTTTGGATTGATGGAGTGGTAGATGGGTCAATTCCAGATTATCAAACATCAGCCCTTCTTATGGCAATTGTTTTAAATTCGATGACAGATCACGAAACAGCAAAACTTGCAGATGCTATGAAAAACAGTGGCCATGTTATGGATTTATCTGATATAGAAGGAATAAAGGCTGATAAACATTCAACAGGAGGAGTTGGTGATAAAACTTCCCTTGCCCTTGGGCCAATAATTTCTGCTTGTGGATTAAAACTTGCCAAAATGAGTGGAAGAGGCTTGGGCCATACTGGAGGAACTCTAGATAAACTAGAATCTATAGAAGGATTTAATGTTTTTTTTAAAAGAAGAAGATTTTAAAAAACAAGTTAGAGAAATTGGCTTTGCCATAATGGGACAAACAGGAGAGCTTGTTCCTGCTGATAAAAAATTATATGCCTTAAGGGATGTTACAGCAACTGTTGATTCTATTCCCCTAATTGCCTCATCAATAATGAGCAAAAAATTAGCATCAGGTTCTGATACTATTTTACTGGATGTAAAATATGGTGAGGGTGCCTTTATGCATACAATTGATGATGCAAAAAAACTAGCAATGGCAATGATTAATATAGGGAAAAAACTTGGAAAAGATACAAGGGCTATGATTACAGATATGAACCAACCTTTAGGAAATACAATTGGAAATGCCCTTGAAGTAAGAGAGGCTATAGAAACAGTAAAAGGAGAGGGACCTAAAGATTTTACAGAATTGGTTTTAACTGCTGGAGAGATTATGCTTATGCAAGGAAAAATTGCAAAGGATAAAAATGAGGCAAGAATAATGCTCAATGATGCCATAAATTCTGGCAAGGCCTTTGACCAACTTAAAAAAATGGTAGCCTACCAAGGTGGAAATGTAGATCAAATTGAAAATCCATCCTTGCTTCCTAAGGCTAAATTTAAAACAGAAATGAAATCTAAAAATGAAGGCTATATTGAAAATATTCATTCCATGAATTTGGGAATATTATCAATGAAACTTGGGGGAGGCCGTGAGAGAAAAGAAGATGACATTAACTATGCTGTAGGCCTTGAAATGAAAGTTAAAAAAGGAGATAAGGTAAAAAAAGGCGACCCACTTTGCCTAGTTTATCATGATAAAAAATTAGATCATGAGTGGATAGAAAGTTTTTACCATACCTTTACCTATTCAAAAGAAAAAACCAAGCCAATTGCTATAGTTGAAGAAATTTTACAATAAAGAAAAATTCTAGCAAATTACTACTTGCTAGAATTTTTTTCTTTAAAATTTTTAATATAAATAGATATTATTATACTTAGGGCAAATAAAATAATTGATCCTATAAATATTATTTTATTAGGTCTTTGCCTTGATATTATTCCAATCATAGCCCACAAATATCCAATAATTAAGCCGGGATTTTTATTTTCCTTATAGACAAATAAAATTGTTGCACTTAAAAGGATTAATAAAATTAGGGCAAAAATTATTGTAAAAATAGAGGACGGATCTTTTTTATTTTGGCCCAAATACATCAAGATATTTGTAAAAACAAAAAATATAAGAAAACCCGTATGGATTCCTGTAGGAAGAGTTACTAAATACTTATATTTTTTAGAAAAATCCTTATATTGGTCAATTATTCTTACCATAGTAATTAAAACTAAAGAATACCCCATTATAGCAATTAGGGCAGGCATTAAGTAGTTATTATTTACCATAACACTATAAATTCCATTTGCCATATTCCAATAAATAAAAAGTGGCATCAATTTTTCATAATAAATTTCTTCATCTGTCATTGTAAGATTTTTTATATAAGGCAAGAGCAAAAATATAAGAGAAAAAATGTAAATAAGGGGCCAAATATAAAGACAAATCTTATCAAAAACCAAGGGATTATCATGGATTTTTAAAATTTCTATGTACTTATATTGAAAAAATATCCCCCTGTATCCCATATAAGAGAAAATAAGTGTCAAGATGAACATGACAAGTCCAATGATATAATTTTTATTTTTTATTTTCATAAAGCCTCCAAATTCTATTAACTTATTTACCCAAAATTTATAAAAATTAAATTTATTCTAAAAAACTAGGGTATTTTTTATAAATTGACAATTTATATATTAATAATGTATTATATGAATAAGAAAAAAATGTGGGGGTATTTATGAAAAATTTAAAGAAAAAACTTGTTTTTGTAGCAGTTTTGTCCTTATCTTTTTGTGTGAGTAAAGTAAGCACTTATGCATCAAGTACTGATGAAATTATTAATAGTGCAAATTCAATAGTAGAAAAATTAGATAAAAACACCAATGATTTGAATAATTTAAAGGGCGAAAAAGAATCAAAGGAAATCTTAGAGGCTAGGGATAAATTTAATAGATTATTAGATAAACTTCCAAAAGAAGATTTTAAAGATTTTCATATGGGTGATGAGGTCAATAATTTGGACTTAATTAAAAATAAAACTAGGCTTTTAGAAGTTTTGGAA
Source organism: Anaerococcus hydrogenalis DSM 7454 (assembly GCF_000173355.1). GTDB lineage: Bacteria > Bacillota > Clostridia > Tissierellales > Peptoniphilaceae > Anaerococcus > Anaerococcus hydrogenalis. The sequence continues at coordinate 27,450 of NZ_ABXA01000020.1, read as the reverse complement.
GGATATTTTAAATTAGATGAGGGCATGAAGAAAAATTTATTGGACTCATATAATAAAATTAAAGATGGATTAAAAGATGAAAATTTAAGTTCAGATGATGTTGATAAATTAATAAAAGATTATAATGAAAAATATAAGAAGTTATTAAAAGAAGAAAGCTCATCAAATAAAAGTACTAGTAAAGTCGCAAAACTTGTTAAATTAGATGATAAAGACAAATCAAATTTAAGTAAAACTCCAATAAATAATGGAAGAAAAGCTTCTAACGTAAAAACTGGTGTAAAAAGCCTATCAGCAGTGGGCATCTTTTTATTTGGATCACTTATTATCTTAAGAAAGATAAGAAATATATAGGAGAATAAAATGAAAAATAAATTTTTAAAGGCTGGATTGCTTGCCTTAATTATAGGATTTTTTACTCCATTTTATGTAAAAGCAGACCAAGATAATTCAGTTTATGAAAAAGATGTGATTGAAACAATTGAAAAGGTAGAAAATTCAAAAAATAAAAATATTAAAGCATATAACCAAGCTTTGATAAGACTTGCAAGAAAAATCAGTCCAGAAGATCAAAAAGTTCTAGATGAGAGCCAAAGTTTGATAAAAGAGGCTGATGAAATTTTAGAAAAGCTTAGGGCTTTAAAAGAAAGTGAAGAAAAGACAGAAGATCCAAGTGATTTAGTAGAAAATTCAAATAGCAATGATATTTCTGATATTGAAGATCAAACAAGCACTGAAGATTCATCTAATCTAGATAATCTAAGTCAAGGTTACAAGCTTAAAAATGAGCAATATATGAACCTTGAAAAAGGAACTTATTGTTTGGGACCTGTTTGCCCAGAAGGTTGGCCAAAAATAAAGGGAAATATGAATTCTTACAATAAGAAAAAACATGAATTTATATATCATACACCAGACAAAAGAGACTTTGATAAAATCAGTGATGAAAATATAATTTGGTTTAAATCAGAAGAATATGCTAAAAAATCTAACTTTAGACAAGCTCTAAGATAAGACTAAGACCCATTTTTGGGTCTTTTTTCATGTAAAAAATCTTGACAATTTTTGTTTTTCAAATATCTTAAATATAGGTGATAAAAATGATTAAAGAAAAAATTATAGAAAATCTTGGCATTATTTATTTGGATAGGCCCAAAGTTTTAAATGCCTTGAATTTAGAAATGATAGAAAGTATAGAAAAAATTTTAAAAAAATGGGAAGATGATGATCAAATTAGGGCTGTTTTATTTGATTCACTTTGTCCAAAAGGATTTTGTGCTGGTGGAGATTTAAAGTCTATTTATAATGACTATCTTTTAAATGATGAGTGTGAAAATAAGGATGAATTTTACCAAGAAGAGTTTATCCTTGATAAGTATGTTAAAAATTACAAAAAACCTCTTATTAGCCATTATTTTGGAATAGTGATGGGAGGAGGAATTGGCCTTACTATCAATTCTGATTTTATTATTTGTGATGAAAGTGTAAATTGGGCAATGCCAGAAACTAGACTTGGTTTTGTACCGGATGTTGGTGTTTGTAAACACCTTTCAAAACTTCCCCAAGCTGTCGGCCAATATCTTGGTCTTTGTGGGGAAAGTTTAGAAAGTTCAGATTTAATAAGGTATAATTTGGCAGATCTTTATATTAATTCTAAAAATTATGAGAAAGTCTTGGATATTTTAATAGAGCTTACAAAAAATTACCAAGGTAAAAATTTAATAGAAGAATTAAAAAGACAAACTGAAGAATTTAAGGCTGAAAAAATAAGTTCTAGTCTTGATAAAAATATGGAAAAAATTGAAAAATATTTTTCATTTTCAAGCCTTGATGTGATTCTTCAAAGCTTAGAAGAAAACAAAGATGATGACTTTGCTCAAAAAACTTTAGGAAATTTAAGAGAAAAGTATATTTTCATGGTCCAAGTTCAATTTGAAAAATATTTCCTATGCAAAGATTTAAGTCAAGATGAGGTTTTTGACCTCGATTTAAAAATATTAAAATATTCAAGAAAAATAGGAGCTATGAAAGAGGGGATAAGGTCTTTGATAATTGATAAGGAAAGTGCCAATTGGAAGGAAAAATCCCTAGACCAAGTTTCAAATAAAAAGGTAAAAGATTTATTAGGAATTGAAAAATTTTATAGTGAGAGGTAAACTTAGCGAAAGCTAGGTTTATTTTTTTATTAAAAATCAATTTGATTAAAAAATTTTAAATTATATACTAAATAAAAAGGAGAAAACATGGACGTATTATTAGTTATTGATTTACAAAATGATTTTATAGACGGAGCCTTGGGAAATGATGGTAATGAAAAAATTGTTAAACCAATTGAAAAATTAGTAGAAAATTTTGATGGAGAGGTTATTTTTACAAGAGATAGCCATGATAAAGATTATTTACAAAGTCTTGAAGGATCTCACCTTCCAGTTGCTCATTGTATTAAAGGCTCTCACGGTTGGCAGATAAGAATTGATACAAAAAATAACAAGGTAATTGATAAGCCATCTTTTGGATCCTATGACCTTGTTGATTATTTGAAAAAATTAAATGAAAAAGAAAAATAAAAAATATTTATATGACAGGAATTTGTACAGACATATGTGTTTTATCAAATGCAATTTTAATAAAAAATGCCCTTTTGGATACAGAAGTAACTGTATATGAAAATTTGTGCAAGGCTACAAGTGAAAAAAACCACCAAATAGCCTTAGATGCAATGAGAAATTGCCAGGTAATAGTAAGTAAATATTTGGAAAAATAAAATTTTTAAGAATTTTCCCATCTACTTCTTTTAAATATTATATTGATTTTTTAAGTAAAATTTCTTTTTTCTATGATATAATATTTTAAAAGGAGTAAAGATGGGTTTTTTGATGTTTACAAGTATAGAATTATCCTTATATGCCATTAATTCTATGATTGATTTTGATAAGAAAAAACAAATAAAATATGCAGCAGGCCTGATGTTTTTGGTCTTTTTTATATTTGCAGGACTTAGGGGAAGTGGAGATGCTGATTATTATAATTATCTTTACTTTGCTAAAGACATAGGAACTGACTTATCCAAGGTTTTTTCTGCCTACCCTGTTGAAATTGGCTTTAGAATTTCTTCATATCTTATAAATGTTTTGGGAATTTCTAGACAGGCTATAATTATTTTGATGAATTTTTTATCTATAGCCCCTACAGCCTATGTTTGCTTAAAGGAAAGTGAAAATCCTTTCTTGTCGGCCATAATTTTTTTGCCGATTTTTATTCAATTTGATATGCAAACTTCAAGGACGGCATCGGCTATTGGAATAGGTTTTTTGAGCATTTACTTATTTAGCAAAAACAAAAAAATAAAATCTCTATTAGCTCTTTTGCTTGCCCTTTCTTTTCACAAATCGGCGGTTATCTTGTTGCCATTTTTTGTTTTGATGAAAATTGACCTATCCAAAACTTTTCAAATCATAGCTATGGGACTTAGTTTTTTAGTTTCAGTTTTTTCCAAGCAAGTTTTGATGCTTGTTGGACAAATTTTATCAGCTATTGGAATGGGTACTATGAGTTTAAAGATAACAAATTACACTTTTCAAGGGACCTTTGCCAAGGAAATGAGCTTTATTGACCCTAGAATTTTATACGCCTTGTTTTTATTTTTAACTAGCTTAATATATTTTAATAAAAAAGAAATTAAAAAAATGTCCATTGAAGATACAAGCATAAAAGCAATTTGGTTTTGTGCTATAGTTTTGTTGGTATTTAGGTCATCAACAGCCATAGCCTTTAGATTTTCAAACTTTTTTGGAATATTTCAAATGCTTTATCTACCAATATTATTAAAAAAACTTAGAAAAGAAGATGAGTATGTTCACTTTTTAGTTTACTTGTCCATTTTTGTCTATATAGTGCCCTATGCCATATTTTTGATGGTAAAGGCGCCAGCTTATGGATTTTTCTTTACAAATGAACAAGCTATATTATCACTAAAAAATTAGGAGGAAAAAATGGAAAAAATTAAATCGTCAGAAATAGGAAAAATCATAAAGGATAATATAAAATATGTATTTATTTCAGCTCTTATATTTTTTCTAATTGGTTATTTTTACACAAGTTCTAAAACAAAAGATACTTATGAGGCTAAGGCTGCTATTTTGATAGCAGAAAATAGGGGAGAAGATTTGACCTATAATAGCCTAATGTTAAATGAAAAATTAGCAAATATTTATGGAGAAGTTTTAAATTCAGAAGATCTTTACTTAAATGTTGCTAAAAAAATGAATGATGAAAAAAAATCTGAAAAATTAAAAAATAATTTAGAAACAGAAATTAATGCATCTGCTGGAATTATTACTTTTGAATACAAGGGTAAGGGAGAAAAACAAACAGCTCTTGCCTTAAATTTAATAATTAAAGAATTTAGAAAAGATATTAAAAAATATTTGGGAAAGGATAATATTGAAGTTTTACAAAATGTAAGTGTCAAAGATGCATCTAGTAAAAAACCTATCTTGATAGGAATATTTTTAGGACTAATGGCCTTAATTCTATCCCTCTTGTTTATAGTAACTAAGGAATTTCTTGCTGGAAAAATTAGGTCTTACCATTATTTTGATGAGGTTGAAGTTGATCTTTTAGGAGTTATTGATGAAAAATAATAAATTAGTTTATGAAAAAATTGCAGTAAAAATTTCTGATAAAAAAGAAAAAACTTTTGGCTTAATAAATTTGGAAACAAAGAAAGAAAATCAAGGATTAGAAATTGCAAGATCTTGTGCAAGGATAAAAAATACCCTATACCTAGACTTTACAGACCTAGATAATTATAAGTTTGATAAAAATATTGAAAAAATAATAGTTAGAGATGGTGACTTGTCAATTTTAAATATAAGCATTGAAGATGATATGGCAAAAATTATAAATTCCTTAGACTTTAAAGAAATGATGGAAAATATAAAAAATTCCTATGATTTAATTTTGATAAATGAAGAAAATTATGAATATCTTTCATTCATGATGACAAAATTTGAAGATGGGAAAATTGCCTTTGTAAAAGAAAATAAAAGTAAAAAAGAGAAATTTGAAAATAGCCTAGATGAGTACAAAAAATTATCATGCCCAATTGTGGGGGTGGTTTACAATATTTAAGAAAATATGCCTAAGCCTAGTGATTTTATTTTTATTTTCATCATGTAAAGAAAAATCGAATCACCACTATCCTTTAGAAATAGAAGAAAGCACTCAAGCTCATGAAAAAAATCATAAAAAAGAATTTCAAATTGACGGATACTATTTGGTAAAAAGAGATTGTTTTATGTACGAAAAGATAAATCCCTTAAAAAAGTGGGATAAGATAAAAAAGAAATCTAGCGTAAAAATTTTATCTATTGAGAACGAAAACTTTGTAAAAGTAGATTATTTTGGCAACCAAGCCTTTATGAAAAAAGAAGACTTGGATATAGATAGCTAGATTTTAACTAAAAATTAATAAAGTAATAGAAAAGATCTTTTAATCTTGATTTATTTCAAGATTAAAAGATTTTTTTTATTAAAAAGTAAATAAAAGAAAAATAATTTTTTAAAAAATTATGAAAACATTTGACAAGACTATAAAAGCTGCTATAATTAAGTTAACGAAAGAAAAAGAAAAAATAAAAACAAACGAAGAAAGAAGGGAAATATGAAATTAGTTTTTATCGGTGCTGGTATGATGGCATCATCAATGAGTATGCCTGCAAATGAAAATGGTCATGAAATTAGACTTGTAGGATCTCCACTTGATGATGATATTATCAAAGAAGGAAAAGAAACTGCTTATCACAACACATTAAAAAGACAGTTAAACAAAAACACTAAATTTTATTATTTAAGTGAATTAGATGAGGCTTTAGAAGGGGCTGATGCTGTAATATGTGGTGTATCATCCTTTGGTGTTGATTGGATGTTGGATGAAATTTATCCAAAAATTGATGAAAAACTTCCAATTATTTCAGTAACAAAGGGAATGGTTAATGATGAAGAAGGAAACTTATTAACTTATCCTGAATATTGGGAAATGAAATTAAAAGAAAAAGGAATTGACAGAAAAATTTGTGCTGTTGGTGGTCCTTGTACTTCTTATGAACTTGCAGACCATGATGATTCCTTAGTTTGCTATTGTGGGGAAGATATTGATACAGTAAATTTCTTCAAGGAAATTTTTGAAACAGATTATTACCATATATCAACTTCTACAGATGTAAGAGCAGTTGAGCTTTCAGTTGCTTTAAAAAATGCCTATGCCTTGGCAGTAACTTTGGCAGTTGGTCTTGCTGAAAAAAGAGAAGGTATAGGAGCTGTTCATTATAATTCTCAAGCAGCATTATTCACACAAGCTACAAAAGAAATGACAGGTCTTCTTGAATTTGTAAACGGAAATGACAACCAAATAGAGCTAGGTGTTGGTGACTTATACGTAACAGTTTTTGGTGGAAGAACAAGAAAGATAGGAACTCTTTTAGGACGTGGTCTTTCATTTGATGAGGCTATGGAAGAATTAAAGGGAGTTACCTTAGAATCTGTTGTAATTTCAAAAAGAATGGGCCAAGCTATAACAGTTCTTGATAAAAACGGAAAAATTGATAAGGAAGAATATCCACTATTAATGCACATATACGACATAATAGAAAATGGTGCTGAAGTAAACATTCCTTGGAAAAAATTTAATACAGAAGATATAAAATAATGTTTACTGAGCAAAGAAGGATAGAAATTTTAACTTATCTTAGGGAAAAAAATGAGGTAAGTGTGGCTGATTTGGCAGGGAAATTTAATGTTTCCTTGCCAACAATCAGGTCAGATTTGACTTTTTTGGAAGAAAACAACAAACTTACTAGGACCCACGGTGGGGCAATTTTAAATAAAAAGATTGGTGAATACCAAACTATAAGTGAAAAAAAGATAATCAATACTGATAAAAAAACAATTATTGCCCAAAAAGCAATAGATCTTGTTGAAGAAAATGACACCATAGCTTTGGATTCAGGAACAACAAGTTTTGAACTTTGTAAAAAACTAACAAGTTTTGATAAGCTAACTTTGATTATTAATGATTTTGCAATAGCAAATTTTTTGTCAGAAAATTCAACCTTTAAGCTTATATTCGTTGGTGGACTTATTGGAAGAGATATTAATTCAACAAATGGGCCCAAGGCTTTAAGCTTTTTGGATAATATAAATTGTGACAAGGCCTTTATATCTTGTGAATCTTTCGATTTAAAGAAAGGGTTTTCAACATTTGACGAAAACCAAGCGGCCTTTAAAAAAAGATTGATGGAAACATCAAAAACAAAAATTATGCTTTTGGATTCAAGCAAGTTTGATAAGGTATCATCATTTACATTTTCTAAGATTGAAGATTATGATTATTTAATAAGCGATAAGGTAAGTGAAAATTATAGGAAAAAAATTGTAAAAACGACAAAAATTATTTAGTATTTGAAAGGTAAAATTATGGCTAGGGAAAATAATATTAATAATACTCGTGATAAATTTCAGAAATTTGGATCGTTTCTAAGTGGAATGGTAATTCCAAATATAGGAGCTTTTATTGCTTTTGGTCTTATTACTGCAATCTTTATCGATTCAGGATGGGCTCCTAACAAAAAAATAGCAGAACTTATTTCACCACTTTTAAACTACCTTCTACCAATCTTAATTGGTTATAGTGGTGGTGGACTTGTACATGGAAAAAGAGGAGCAGTAGCAGGAGCTATAGGAACCTTTGGTATAGTTGTTGGTGCAGATATACCGATGTTTTTGGGAGCAATGATTATTGGTCCATTTTCAGGTTTAATAATTAAAAAATTTGATGATTTAGTTAAAGATAAGGTTCCAAACGGATTTGAAATGATAGTTGATAATTTCTCACTAGGAATTCTTGGTGGAATTATTTGTGTTCTATCTTTCTTGTTTATAGAACCTGTTGTAGTATCAGTTACAAATGCAATGGCTGGTGGAATTGAATTTTTAATGAACAAAGGATTCTTACCACTTGTTTCATTATTAATAGAACCTGGTAGGGTATTATTCTTAAATAACGCAATCGACCATGGTATAATGGCACCTCTTGGCCTAACCCAAGTTGCAAAAGTAGGTTATTCTCCATTATTTATGATAATAGGAAACCCAGGAATCGGACTTGGAATCTTACTTGCTTATTGGAAATTTGGAAAAGGAAACATGAAAGAAGCAGCACCTGGTGCTATGATTATTCAATTTTTGGGTGGAATTCATGAAATATATTTCCCATATGTTTTATCAAACCCACTAACCTTAATTGCATGTATTGCAGGACAAGCAACAAACATAATTGTAATGCAACTTCTTCATTACGGAACAGTTTATACCCCATCACCTGCATCAATATTTTCAGTAATAGCGATGACACCTAAGGGAAAATATTTATCAATGTTAATTGTAGTATTATCAGCTACAGTTGTAACCTTCTTAGTTGCAAGTATTTTTGTAAAAAGATATTACAGAAATTATACTGGCGATGAAGAAGAAGTAAGTGAAAACTTAAATGAGAATGTAGGAAATGAAATTTCTTCAAAAGAAATAGAAAAAATTGTTGTAGCTTGTGATGCTGGGATGGGATCATCTGCAATGACAGCTTCATCATTAAAGAAAAGATTAAAAAATGAAGGATTTGACCTTGATGTAATCCATACATCAATCCAATCAATTCCTGATGACGCTGACCTTATAGTTGTCCACAAAGAATTAGCAGAAGCTGCTAAGAAAAAAGCACCAACTAAGACAAGAATTATAATATCATCCTATATAAATCCGAAAGAATTTGATGATGTAGTAAAATTATTAAATGAAAAAAGATCAGATTTAAAAACAAGTTTGGAAGTTTTACCAAATGATAATATTATAATTGATGATTCAATTACAACAAAAGAAGACGCCCTTATAAAAATCAACCAAAAATTTGTAGCTGGTGGCTATACAACAGAAAAATATTTAGATGGAATGAAGGAAAAAGAATCAGAATTCCATACAAATATGGGCAACGGACTTGCTATTCCTCACGGAGCTTATGACTATAAGTCAGAAATTTTAAATACTGGACTTGTTGTTATAGTAAATAAAAACGGAATTACTTGGAATGACGAAAAAGTATATCTTGTTATAGGAATAGCAGGAAAGGGTGACGAACACTTAGAAATCTTATCAAAAATTGCTACAGAATTTGATACAGAAGAAAAAGTAAAAGAAATTGTAGAACTCGCTGATAAAGATAAAATTAAAAAAGCATTAGAATAAAATTTTGGGCATATTTAATCAAAAAATTAAATATGCCCTTTTATTTTTGAAAAATTTTATTAGGAGTTTTTGGGTAACAATAAAGTAGGTTAATAATAAAGGAGGATTTATGTTAGATTTTACTTATAGTATTCCTACAAAAATACATTTTGGAAAAGATGCCTTAGATTTTGTGGGAGAGGAAGTTAAAAAATTTTCAAATAAGGTTCTTTTGACCTATGGTGGGGGATCTATTAAAAAAAATGGAGTTTATGACAAGGTAGTAAAAGAACTTAAAAATTCTGGAGTAGAAATTTTCGAACTTTCAGGAATTGAACCAAATCCTAGAATTGATTCTGTAAGAAAAGGGGTCAAAATTATTAAAGAAAATGATATTGGAGCAATTCTTGCTGTTGGTGGTGGATCTACTATTGACGCTTCAAAATTTATGGCAGCAGGAGCCCTCGCAGATTTTGATCCTTGGGAATTTATTTCAAAGAAAAAGCCTATGAGCCCTGCAATTCCACTTCTATCAGTTCTAACAATGGCTGCTACAGGATCTGAAATGGACAATGGGGGAGTTATTACAAATCCTGAAACAAAAGAAAAACTTTCATCAGGCCATCCTGATACTAGACCAAAAGTTTCATTTTTAAATCCAGAAATTACTTATACAGTTAGTAAATACCAAACGGCATGTGGTTCAAGTGATATCTTATCCCATATTTTTGAAAATTATTTCAATCAAGATGGGTCAATGTATATGCTCGATAGGATTATGGAATCTTTAATGAAAACTGTAATAAAATATGGACCAATTGCCATGAAAGATCCAAAAAATTATGAGGCAAGAGCAAACTTGATGTGGGCATCTTCTTGGGCAATAAATGGATTTATTTCATCATCAAGCAAATCTCAGTGGACAGTTCATCCAATAGAACATGAACTTTCAGCCTTTTATGATATAACTCATGGACTAGGACTTGCAATTTTAACACCAAGGTGGATGGAATACGTATTAAATGAAACAACAGCCCATAAATTTTATGATTTGGGAGTAAATGTATTTGATATTAATAAAAATCTTGATCAAATAGAAGTAGCTAAAAAAACAATTGAAAAGGTAAAAGAATTTTTCTTTGACACATTGGGTCTTGATTCAAATCTTAAAGAAATTGGTATTGATGAAAAATATTTTGACCAAATGAGCAAAAAAGCCTGTGGCAAAAAAGGAAAATTGATGGCTTTATTGAACTTAGCCCAGCTGATGTAAGAAAAATTTACCAAATGTGCCTTGACGATTAAAAAATTTGACAAAAGAAAAATCCCTGCTAGAATAAGTATCAAGTTAGAAGAATAAAAAACCATAAAACGAGAAAAGTAGTTTAGTAGAGTTTTCAAAGAGAGTTCCGTAAGCTGAGATGGAATAAAACAAAGCAAAAACGAAAATGGCCTCCGATGGGCTTGTTCGATATTTAGGACAAGACGGGATCTCCCGTTACAGAGATAGGATATGAATGTATCTGATAAGAGGCATAAAATATTATGCAATTAAGGTGGTAACGCGGAATTTTCGTCCTTATTATAATCATTTGATTATAATAAGGACTTTTTTATTACAAAGATATCAACCAGATTTTAACTCAGGCCTAAAAATTTATATTTTTAAGGAGAAAAAAATGACAGTAAGAGCACCATACAAATACGATATTGTAGGATCTTTTTTAAGACCAGAAAGATTAAAAAAAGCAAGAGAAGATTTTTCTAAGGGAGAAATTAAGGAAATTGACCTTAAAAAAATTGAAGATGAAGAAATTGAAAAACTAATTGAAAAGGAAAAAAAGGCTGGTCTTAAATTTATAACAGACGGTGAATTTAGAAGAAGTTGGTGGCACTATGACTTTTTCTGGGGCCTAAATGGAATAGAAAAATATACCCTAGAAGAAGATAAGAGAATAAAATTTCATGGAGAAGTTTTAAGGCCAGACTCAGTAAAAATTGTAGGTAAAATTTCAGGTACAAACCACCCATTTTTGGAACATTTTAAATATGTACAAAAATTTGAAGAAAATGACATAAGAGCAAAACAAACAATACCTGCTCCTGCCCAATTATTAAGAACAGTTTATAATCAAATTGGAGAAGGCGGGGTTTATGAAAAAGAAGATGAATTTATAAAAGATGTGGCTAAGGCCTATGGAGAATTTTTCAAAGAACTTCATGATTTAGGTTGTGAAACTGTACAAATTGATGATTGCACTTGGGGAGCCTTGGTTGATGATGATGCAATAAAAGAATATGAAAAAGACGGCAAAAACGTTGAAGAATTAAAGAAGACATATTTGACAATAAATAATGAGGCAATTGATAAGGCACCAGAAGGATTAAATGTTTTAACCCATATTTGTAGGGGAAATTATAAATCAGCCTTCCACTTTAAGGGTGGCTATGATAAAATAGCAGATTATTTATTAAAAGATGAGCATGTAAATGGATTTTTCTTAGAATATGATGATAAAAGATCAGGATCTTTTGAGGCGTTAAAAAAAGTTCCTAAAGGAAAAAAAGTTGTCCTAGGACTAGTTACAAGTAAGAGGGCAGATTTGGAGAAAAAAGAAGATTTGATAGCTAGAATTGATGAAGCTAAAAAATACTTAGATAAAGATCAAATAGCAATATCTCCACAATGTGGTTTTTCATCAACAGAAGAAGGAAATAAAATTACAGAAGAAGACCAATGGAAAAAAATTGCCCTAATAAAAGAAGTAGCAGAAGAAGTTTTGTAGAATAAGTTATTTATAAAATTAATAAAATATAGCTCAAGACTAATAAACTTACTTGTTTACAAATAATATAGTATTTTGCTAATTTCCGGGGGATATAATTTGATTATAAACATTTTTTTAATTACAATGATTGCTATAAATTGATAAAATTTACTTTATTAAGAAATTAAAATCAAGGAGGAATCCTTGATTTTTTTATGCCATAAAATTTATTATAATAAAAAAAGTTATAAATAATTATTTTATTTTTGAAAAATTGGTTTATAATAATAAGAATAAAAGTATATAAATTAGAAAGAGGGTTTGTCCTATGGATAAAATTGTAAAAATGAATAGTGAGCTGAGCGATTTTTTGTGGGGGTATCCTATGATAGTTGCTCTTCTTTTTGGGGGACTTGTTTTAGTTTTCAGGTCGAATTTTTGGGTCTTTAAGAATTTTTCCTATATTTTTAAAAATACTTTTGGAAGACTTGTTAAGGATTCAAAATCGGATGAAAATTCAATTTCTCCTTTTGAGGCAGTTTCTACGGCTCTAGCAGGAACTATTGGGGCTGGAAATATTGTAGGAGTTGCAACAGCAATTGGTTTTGGTGGGCCTGGTGCTATTTTTTGGATGTGGATTGCAAGTTTTGTTTGCATGACTACAAAAATGGTAGAGGTAACTATGGCAGTTGCTACAAGAGTTTCGGATGATGATGGAAAATATATTGGTGGACCCATGTATTACATTGAAAAGGGAGCTGGGTCAAAATTTTTGGCTAAGATTTTTTCATTTTTTGCCTTTATAGCAATTATTGGAACAGGAGCCTTGGTCCAATCAAATTCTATTTCTGAATCTTTAAATGCAATGACTGGTTTAAATCTTCATATTGGTGGAATTTTGATTGTAATTTTTATGCTATTGGTTGTTGTTGGCGGCATAAAAAGAATTGGGGCTTTTGCATCAAAAATTGTTCCTATTATGTCTATTTTTTATATTATCGGTTGTATTTTAATTCTTATTTTACAATTTGAAAATTTACTTCCAGCTTTTAAGGAAATTATTGTGTGTGCTTTTTCTGGAAAATCTGTAGCAGGAGGGGCAACAGGTTCTGCCATTTTACTTTCTATAAGGTGGGGACTTGCTAGAGGAATTTTTTCAAATGAAGCTGGACTTGGTACAGCACCAATGGCCCATGCAACAAGCCACACCGACCATCCAATTAGGCAAGGAATGTGGGGAGCTATTGAAGTTTTTGTATCTTCAATGATTATTTGTACAATGACTGCCCTTGTAATTATTACTAGTGGCTTGTATGAAACAAAGGGCCTTGAAGGAGCTGCCTTAACAGCAGCATCTTTTTCAAAAACTCTTCCTTTAGGAAAATATATAGTTTCTCTTGCCTTAATTTTATTTGCCTTTACAACTGCAGTTTCCTGGTGTTATTATGGGCAAAGATGTGTAAAATATTTGACAGGATCAACAAAGATTGCTGAAATTTTTAAGTATGCTTATATTGGTTTTTGCTATGTAGGATCAATTGGTGGCCTAAAATTTGCCTGGTCTGTGGCTGATACTGCAAATGCTCTTATGGTAATTCCAAATATAATTGCCCTTATAATAATGAGCGGAACATTTAGAAAAATTTTAAAAGATTTTGACGAGTATAAGATTTCTGAAAAAAGAGGAAATTATGCTTGGACCTACGATAATAAATGGGAAAAATATTTTGAGTAAAAAAATGACTTTTGCAAAAGCAAAAGTCATTTTTTAATTATTTATTTAATTGTTCAAGCAAAAAATCTGGATCAATTCCGTGTACCATGCAAGCTTCATCAAGTGTTTCATATAATGATGAAGGGCAAGCAATACAACCCATTCCGATTGAAAGGAAAGTATTAATTGATTCTGGTTTTGCTTGGATTATATCACCGATTAACATATCATGTGTAATTTCTACTTTTTCTTTTTTTCTATCTTCTAAAGCCATAAAACCCTCCTTATTTCTATGATTTATTTTACTATAAGATATGGTAAAAATCAAAGTAATTTACTAGGAATTGGGGTACAATTATTATGGTGATATTATGAGTGAAAAAAATTTAGAAAAAATTATGTCTTTAAGAAAAAAATTAGAAGAATTGGACCAAGATTTAATAAAGATTAAAAGTAAAAATTCATTTTTGAAATTTTTCCTAAAATCCCTAGTCCTTGCTCTGATTTTTTTATTTATAGGCAGATATACAAATTTAAAGAATGAATCAAAAATTATGGTTTTTGTTGGAGTTTTTGTTCTTTCTAATATTTTACAAACAATTTTTACATCCAAAAAACAAAAGGAAGAGATTGAAAAAATTAAAAAAGAACAAATTAAAATTCAAGCTGAAATTTTTAGCCTTGTAAAGGATTCAAATAATTGAAATAATCTATAAAATAAGTATAGTATTAGCAGTCGAAGAGTTAAAGTGCTAAGGAGGATTTATGAAAAAAGAATTTAAGGCAGAAGCCAAAAAAGTTATGGATTTGATGATAAATTCAATCTATACAAACAAGGATATTTTTCTTAGGGAATTAATATCAAACGGCTCAGATGCTATTGATAAATTATATTATAAAGATTTAAAATCAGATAAAAATGTTGACAAGAAGGATTATTATATAGAAATTATCCCAAACAAGGAAAAAAGATCTTTAACAATTAGGGATACAGGAATTGGAATGGATGAAAAAGATTTGGAAGAAAATCTTGGAACTATTGCAAAATCTGGTACCGAAATCTTCAAAAAAGATATTCAAGGTCAAGATTTAAATAATCTTATTGGTCAATTTGGTGTCGGATTTTATTCTGCCTTTATGGTAAGTGATAAGATTGTTGTAAATAGTAAAAAAGATGACCAAGCTTATAAGTGGATAAGTGAAAATGCCCAAGGCTATGAGATAGAAAAATCTGATAAAAAATCTCAAGGTACAGATGTTACCCTATTTTTAAAGGAAAATTCTGATGATGAAAATTATGATATTTATCTTGATCAATACAAGATAAAAGAGCTTATTAGAAAATATTCAAATTACATCAGATATCCTATAAAAATGGAAGTTACAAAATCAAGAAAAACAGAAGATTCTACAGACGAAGATCCAAAATATGAAGATTACAGTGAAGTAGAAGTTTTAAATTCTGAAATTCCAATTTGGAAAAAATCAAAAAAAGATTTAACTGATGATGATTATATAAATTTCTATAAGGACCAAGGATACGGATTTGATGATCCACTTTCATGGCTTCATTTAAATATTGAAGGAACTGTTGAATTTAGGGCAATAATTTATATTCCAAGAAGGGCACCTTTTGATTTTTATTCTAAAGATTATCAAAAAGGCTTAGAACTTTATTCATCAGGTGTAAAAATAAAAGACAGACACGAGGACTTATTAGATGATGAATTTGCCTTTGCCAAGGGAGTTGTGGAAAGTGACGATATATCCTTAAATATTTCTAGAGAAACTCTTCAAGAAACCAGGGAATTAAGGTTTATTGCCAAACAAATAAATAACAAAATAAGATCTCACCTTTTAGATATGATGAAAAATGATAGGGAAAAATACCAAATATTTTTCAAAGAATTTGGAAACAATATAAAGGGTGCCATTTATGAATCTTATGGGGCAAAAAAAAATAGGCTAGAAGATCTTTTATTGTTTAATTCTTATAGGGAAGATAAGCTAATTTCTTTGAAAGAATACAAGGACAAGATGAAATCTACTGATGAAAATATCCTTTATACAGTTGGAGAAAATCTAGAAAAAATCAAAAATTCCCCAGCCCTAAAATCTGTAGAAGAGGATAAGGATGTTTTACTTCTTGATCAAAAGCTAGATGAATTTTTAATAAAAATGCTAAATTCATACAAGGATATTTCATTTAAATCAATAAACGAAGTTGATGAAAATGAAGAAGTAAATGAAGAAAATAAGGATCTTATTGAAAAAATAAAAGAAATTTTACCAGAAGAAGTTGTTGATGTAAAAATTTCCCAAAACTTATCAGATGATGTAATTTCAATGATAAAACAAAAGGGAGATGTTTCAATTGAGATGGAAAAAACTTTGAAAGACCAAGTAAATGCTCCCCATTTGAAGGCTCAAAAGGTATTAGAAATTAACAAAAACTCCAAGGCCTATGAACTTTTGGAAAAAGATTTAAAAGAAAATTCAGATGAATTTAAAATGGTAGTAAATATATTATTTGACCAAGCAAAACTCATTGAGGGACTAGAGATAGAAAATCCTCTTGAATATGCAAAAAATATATGGAAATTAATTTAGGAGAAAAAATGACAGAGTACAAGAGAAAAAATGTCTGGGAAAATTTATCCTCTGACCAAGAAAAAGAATTGGAAAGCCTATCAAAAGATTATATGGATTTTCTAGATAAGGCAAAAACAGAAAGACTTGCTGCAAAAGAGATTGTAAAATATGCAAAAGAGGCAGGTTATGTTGACCTAGATGAAAAAATAAAATCTGGAAAAATAAATCCTGGTGATAAAATCTATGCAGTCAATAAAAACAAAGCTGTAGTTATGTTTCACATAGGAAGTGAAGATTTATCAGAAGGACTTGCTATAGTTGGAGGTCACATCGATTCACCAAGACTTGACTTAAAACCTGTACCATTAATGGAAGAAAATGGAATCGGATATTTAAAAACTCACTATTATGGGGGAGTGAAAAAATATAATTGGACAAATATGCCCCTTGCCCTTCACGGAGTTGTATTTACAAAAAATGGAGATAAGGTAGAAATTTCTCTTGGAGAAAGGGAAGATGAGCCAGTATTTTATATATCTGAACTTTTAATCCACCTATCCAAAAAATTAATGACAAAACCTGCAGAAGAAGTTGTAACAGGTGAACAATTATCAATAATTGTGGGAAATAGACCACTATTGGATGAAAAAGAAAATCCTGTAAAGAAAAATATTTTAAAAATATTAAATGAAAAATACGGCATCGAAGAAGAAGACTTTATAACAGCTGAACTTGAAGTAGTTCCTGCAGGAAAAGCAAGAGAAGTTGGTTTTGATAGGTCAATGATTGCCTCTCATGGCCACGACGATAGGGTTTGCTCATACGCAGCCTTAAGAGCCCTTCTTGGTATAAAAGAAACTAAAAAGACTTTGGTAGGACTTTTTGTTGACAAGGAAGAAATTGGATCAGTAGGTGCTACTGGAATGACTTCACAATTTTTCGAAAATACATTATTAGAAATAATGAATTTAAAAGAAGAATTTAATTTAATTAAATTTAAAAGAGCTTTGAGAAATTCAAAAGTTTTATCAGCTGACGTAACCTTGGCAGAAGATCCAAACTTTAAAGATGCAACAGAAAGCCAAAATTCAGCCCAAATTTCTCACGGAGTTGCCCTTACAAAATATACAGGTTCTGGTGGAAAAGGCGGTTCAAATGATGCTGATGCAGAATATTTATCAGAAGTTAGACTTGCCTTTAATAAAGACGGAGTAATCTTCCAAACAGGAGAGCTTGGAAAAGTTGACCAAGGTGGTGGAGGAACAATAGCCTATATTCTTGCAGAATATGGAATGGATGTAGTTGATTGTGGAACACCAGTAATTTCCATGCATGCCCCAATAGAATTAATTTCAAAAGCAGATTTTTATTCTACATTTACAGCTTACAGGGCTTTTTATAAAAACATTTGACAAGAAATTTAATCTAGCGTATAATATTATGCTAATTTGACTTATCCACAATTTCATAGTATAATAAATATAAATGCATGGAAGGTGGGTATATGGAATATAAATCAGTTAATGAAATAAGAACAGAAGTTGAAAAAAACGTAGGAAAAGAAGTAACATTAAAGGCTGATAAAGGAAGAAAAAGAATTGTAACCAAAAGCGGTGTAATTTTAGATGCTTTCCCAAGTGTATTTACAATAAAAGTAAATAATGCTTTTGATACAGAAAGAACTGTATCTTATAGTTACTCAGATGTTTTAACATCTACAGTAAAATTACAAATTAAAAATTAATTATAGATTAATTAAAAAAAATCATCCTTGAAATAAAGGATGATTTTTTTGTATAAAATTATTTAAGTTTTTCTCTAGAATTAAAAATATTTTTTCTGTTGTAATCTAGGTTTAAGAAATTTTCGTAAAAAACTTCTAAATCTATTATTGTTTTTTCCATTTTAGCTGAAATATCTTTTATATCAGAGCTAGAATGTAAGTTGATTGGTAAGGATTTTATTTTTTTAATAGATAGGACATTGGTATTTATTGACCTTATTAATTTTTTTGATGATAAAAAAGCAAGTATATAAAAAGGTTCAATTTTATTTTTATCAACTTTCAAGATAAAACAGTTATCATTTACCAGATATTTTTCGTCCCTATCGACAATTGATGCTGAGTAGGGGGAGTTTTTGGTAATTATAATATCGCCTTTTTCGGCATAGTTATAAGATTTTTCCTTATCTTCATCTATTAATTCATAAACAAGACAATTTCTATGATCAACAAAGCCCTTGTTAATATTGGAATTAGATAAATATTTTACTCCTTTTTTGGAATTTGAATTATTTACCCAATCATCATTAAGCTCAACAGTAGGATATCCCCTTTTAATAGATAATAAAAAATCAGAAAGTTTGAGTGATTTTTTGATTTTAGCATTCTCATTTAAAGATAAGCTTAGGGGATCATTTTTTAAATTTTTCTTTTCAATAATTTCTTTAAGAAAGAGCCTGCACTTATCATCATAATACTTATATTCTATTTTGTTAGTGTTTTTTCCTGTAGATATTAAAATATTTTCATTATTAAAATTAATAAGCAAATAAAGGTCCTTATTAAATAATTTTTCTTTTAAATTTTTAAAGTACAAACTATTAAAAGCTTCATAAGAAAGCAATAAATTTGTAAAAGAAAAATTATTATCATCTAATATTTTTTCAACTAATTTGTAATTTGCTTTATTAATTAGGGAAAAAAAGCTAGGGTATTTAAAATCTTTAACAAGATCTTTATAATAAATATTACCTTGTAAATTTAGAGCTTTTTTAAATAAGAATATGAATATATAGGTATCAAAATCTTTTGAGAGAAAAGTCAAATTTTCTATTTCCTTAACTTTAAATAAATTTATTATGTAGGAAAGATTTTGACTAATATTAACAAGCATCCCATCCTCAGCTAATTCTTTATAAAATTTTTCTATGTATTCATTCCACATAGATTCATCTGCATAAATAAAAGGAAAATTTTTTATAAGTTCATAGATAAAGGCTTTTGAAAAAGATTTTTTGATATTTTCTATCAAATCCTTATAAGATATCTTGATTTTATCTAGATAAGATTTTATATCATTAGGAAAATCATCATAATCTTCAAGGCAAATATAAAAAATTGCCATTAAATCTGCTTTGTTTTTAATAGATTTTAAATCTTTAATATGATGGCTATATTTTTCTAAATAAGCTATCAAAAATTTAGGATAAGAATTGTAATCTAAATTTTTTAAGAAAATATGGATGATATCTCTTTGATATTTATTTAAAACTGTCCCAAAACTTGAAGGTTTATCAACAATTTTTGCCTTATAAAGATTCGGAAAATCTTTTTTATTTACAAACTTATCAAAAGAGTATTTAACAAGATCATAAATTAATTCTATAACTATAAATTTAGGATTTTCAATCTCTAAGAGTTCAAGCTCCCTTTCAAGGGCTAGGAGTTGGTATCTAAGAAAATTATCCCTGTCTTCCTTGCTTAAAGAATCTAAATATAGGAAAACTTCATCAGAAGTTTTTGTAGCATAACCATTTGGTATTTTTGAATTTGGAGCAACTTTGAAAAAATCTGTAATATATGCTCCTTCCAAAACGGTATTTGAATATAATTTGTTAAGTCTTGTATAAGGAGTATTATTGTATTTTCCATCATCTAAGGAATGAAAACTACAAAAAGCTGGCATATCAGAAGTGAAAATTTCATCATTGGTTAGAAAATCCTTATCAATATCTTTAAAATTTTTCTTATCAAGCCTAATATTCATAGCTAAATATATAAAATCACTATTTAGTCTCTCATCTCTAAATTCTTTATTATCTAATTTTTTAGGAAGTCCATTTTTTTGAATTGAATTATCCCAAATCATAAATGAACCAAAATAAGCAAATTCCTTTTTTAATAAATCATATTTCATAAAATCACCTAAAATACTTATACTCTATAAACTTATTTTACATTAAATCGATATATTTTTAAAAGTATTTAAATACTTTTGAAATTTTAAGAAAATTACTAATAGACTAATATTTTTTTGAGATAAAAATATTTTGGTTTTATAATACTGAGTATTTAATATATTAATGTGTTAAGTTTAATATATAGAATATAAAAAAGGAAGTGATATAAATTTATTAGAGAAAAATTGTTGTAGTAGGTCTTGGAAATTAAAAAAAGAGAGGTGGAAAAAATGGCAGAATTTGAAAAAGGCGACAAAGTAATGTTAACTGAAGATTTAAATTGGAGTATTAGTAAAGGTGAAGTTGGAATAGTGATAGATTGGGACTTTTTTGATTTTACAAAGGTAAAATTTGATAATGGAGAAGAAGTATTAGTTGATAATAGAAAATTAATGAAAGTCTGAAAAATTATTATATGTATCTTACTGATATTTTCATATAAATTTATGAAATTAAAACAAACAAAAAAAAGAGCAAGATATCTTGCTCTTTTTTTTATATAAATTTTAATTATTTATTTGATCCAGCGTCTGAAGCAGGTGTGCTTGCATCGTTTGATGAAGGTGTGCTTGCTGCGTTTGAATCTGTTGTACTAGCGTTTGAATCAGCTTTTTCTGTTGTTGTAGTAGAAGCTGGTGTGCTTGCTGAGTTTGAGTTTGATGTTGTTTCAGCTTTATTTCCACATCCAACTAATGCTAGAGATAGTGCTAATACTGGTAATACTTTTTTAATTTTCATTGTTTAATCCCCCTGTTTAAAAAAATATACTTACTATCATTCCCGATAGTAGTTATAATATACCAGATTTGAAGAAAAATTCAAATTATTATGTTAAAAATATTTTTTATTTATAACAAATAAATTTCTTAAATTTCTATATTAACCCAATCGCCTTTTCTAAACCTAGTCCACAAACCTACAAATCTTGATATTTGATCTGCCATTATTCCCATCCAAATTCCTTGGATTCCAAGATGAAGGACATGGACAAAAAACAAGGTAGCAGCTGATCTTATAAAGGTAATTGAAATTAAACTTACTGCTAGGGTATATTTTACATCTCCAGCAGCCCTTAAGGCTCCTCCAAAAATTATTTGAGATATTTGGAAAATTACTATAAAAGTTAAATAAAAAGTAATTATTGATCCCATAGCAATGATGTTTTCGTCATCAAAAAACATCCTAAAGATATTTTTTCTAAATAAGACCAAGATTATAGAAATTATTATAGAAATTGAAAGTCCAATCTCTTGGCAAGTTTTTCCGTATTTTATTGCCTCATCTTTTTTTCTAGCTCCAAGGGCCTTTCCTGTAAGGGCAACTGCTGCAACTTGCATTCCATCTCCAAAAGAAAAGGAGAGGGATAATAAATTCATTCCGACATTGTGGGCTGCAAATTGGTCTGTACCAAGTTTGGCAGCAGTGATAGCAGTAACTAAAAATCCTATTCTTGCAGCTATATTTTCTACAAAAATATTTGATCCTAGGGCTAAAATTTCTTTAAAAATAAAATTTGAAAAGCCTAGGGCGTATTTTTTGATAAGCTTGTAGGACATATATGAGGACTTTCTAAATAAGGAAGAAAAACTCATAATAGCAGCAACTATGGTTCCAAGAACAGTTGCTAGACCAGCTCCAGCAACTCCTAGTTTTGGAAAACCCAAATTACCATTTATAAGTAAATAATTAAAAAATATATTTACTAAAGATGAAACCAAATTTGTTGTAAAGGCAATTTGTGTATTACCACTTCCTCTTTGACCGGCATTTATTGTCATGGAAATGACATTAAATATTAATCCACCCATTATTATCCTAAAATATGAAACTCCTAAATCATGAGTGTCAGGAGATGATCCAGAAAGTTTTATAATTTGTGGGGTGAAAATTACAAAGATTGATGAAATCAATATACACAGTAGCAAGGCAACAATCATGGCTGTTACCATAGTTTGGTTGGCCATTTTTTTATCTTCTTCGCCCCTTCTTCTTGCAACAAGGGCTGATACTGAAACCGAAATTGCTATAAAAAATGATAGGGCTATAAATTTTGGTTGGGTTGTAAGTCCTATGGCTGCAACTGCATTTGATCCAATAGATGAAACCATAAAGGTATCAATAAGACCTGCCAAGGCTATGAAGAAAGATTCTAAAACCGAAGGCCAGGCTATCTGCAGTGCTCTTTTCCAATATTTATTTTTTATCAAATTAACACCTTACTTTCTAAATTTTTAAAAATTTCGAATATATTAATATCACTAGCCTTATCATCCAATTTTATTTGATAATTAAGGACTTTTGATATCATGTCCTTGGTTTTTTTGATGCTTTGTTTAAGATCCTTATTTTCTAAAAAATATGCCAAAAAAATTGAATCAAATAAGTCACCACTTCCTCCAAAAGACTTGTTCAAATAAATATATTCTTCCTCTATGTATTCTTTATCTTTACTTAAAATAAAGTGTCTATTATTATCTTCAACGCTTGTTATTATAAGATTTTTATCTCTTTTTTCAAAAAAAATCTACTATGGGGTGGGGGCTAGTGAATTTATTGTCAGTTAAAAGATTTGCCTCGGTAAGGTTTGGGATAATAATTTTGGCAAAGTCTGCCATATATTTATAAATTTCTACAATGCCTTTATCAAGACTATTATAAATTTTTCCTGAATCTCCCATAATTGGATCTAAAACCATAAAAAGGTCATTTTCTTTTACAAAATCACAAATTATTTTTGCCTGCTTTAAATTTAAGACAAAACCTACCAGAACTGCCTTATATTTTCTATTTTGTTTTTTATATACCTCAAGAGTATTTTTTTAAATATTGGCTAGAATCAAAAATCTCGATTGGACTTTGAGAAAATTGATTGGAAATTAAGGCTGAAGGTAGAAAATCAACATCATAAGAATAAAAATTCAAAACATCCCTACAAAGACTTCCTCCCATATAACCACTTGAAAGAAAGTCACCAATAAGTAATATTCTTTCTGTATTTTTGCTTTTTTTCATATTGCTCCTTTAAAATAAAACATACTTACCCATTATTATAGGACTATTATAATTTTATTGGTAAAAATTAGCAAATTAGAATAAAATAAGAAAAAATATAAATATTATTTGTAAGAAAATTAAATTTATTATATTTTATCCTTTCAAAATTTTATAAAATTAGATATAATTGTAATATGAAAAAATATAATGAAAAAATTAAAAAATTTTAAATGAAAATAGGTTTGTCGAAAAAACAAGATCATCACTACTTAAGGTAGTATTTGGTAGGGCAGGTCTTTATATCCTTTTTATAATCCTTCAAATCTTAGCGATTATTGGGATATTAAAATATATATCAATTGATAAATCTTTAATTTTTGGATCATCAGCCCTTATTGGCGGGATTTCTTTGCTTTTTATCCTATCAATGGATGTAAACCCTTACGAAAAACTTTCTTGGTTTTTTGTAATAGCAGTTTTTCCGACCTTTGGGATTATGTTTTTTATTCTATCAAGAATTGATATAGGAAAAAAATTAGAAGAAAGCACCATTATGGATAGTGAGGAGGAGACTAATTATCTACATACTATAGACAATGACCTAGTTGAAGAATTAAAAAATGAGGATAAGGAATTTTACAATCTAGTAAAATATTTAAATGATTACGGATCATACCCTGTAAGCAAGAATAATGATGCAAAATATTATAGGGTAGGAGATGATACAGTTAATGATTTAATAGAGGCCATAAGAAGTGCCAAAGACTTTATTTTTGTAGAATTTTTTATAATAAATCAAGGATATTTTTGGGGAACACTTCTTGAAGAGCTTGCAAAAAAAGCAAGCGAGGGCGTTGAAGTAAGGCTTATGTATGATGGGACCAATGCTATTTTAAATTTACCAAAAAACTTTCCAGAAGAGATGGAAAATTTGGGTATAAAATGTAAGGTTTTTTCACCAATTATTCCAATTATTTCAACCTACCATAACAACAGGGACCACAGAAAAATCTTGGTAGTTGATGGAAAAGTTTCTTTTACCGGCGGGGTAAATTTGGCTGATGAATATATAAATGTGGAAGAAAGATTTGGCCATTGGAAGGATACCTTTATAAGACTTGAAGGGCCAGTTGTCCAATCATTTACCATAATGTTCTTGCAACTTTGGGATAGCGAGGAAAAAGAAGATCTTGAAAGATATTTAAAAACATATGCAAAAAAATCTGAGGGATACATGATTGGAGTTGGCGATAATCCAATTAGAAAAGAAAGATTTTTCAAAAATATTTACATGCATATGCTTGATACAGCAAAAGATTATGTTTATATAATGACCCCTTACCTTATTATTGATAACGAAATGATAAAATCTTTGACCTTTGCAGCAAAAAGGGGAATTGATGTGAGAATTGTCCTTCCAAAAATTCCAGACAAAAAATTTCCATATATGTTGGCAAAATCTCATTACAAAAAATTAATTCAAGCTGGAGTAAAAATTTATGAATACATACCAGGCTTTGTTCACGCAAAAACTTGGATTTCTGATGGTGAAAAAGCTGTAGTAGGATCTGTAAATTTAGATTATAGGGCCCTATACTTAAATTTCGAATGTGGAGTTTATATTCACAAGTCTCCAGTTATAAAAGAAATTCTAGAAGATTTTGAAATAACTTTTGATATTTCGAAAGAAATAAGTATGGAAGATGTAAAGGCATACCCATTATATAAAAAATTAGCAGCAGCAATAATAAAACCACTTGCACCCTTAATGTAAAGACCTATAAATAGGTCTCAGTCTGTTGACAAACTAAAAAAATGTCCATTTCGACCGAACGTAGTGAGCGGAGAAATCTCGTGAGATCTCTCCATGCGTTTGTTTCACTCACTTAGTCGAGATGGTACGTATCTTAATATTTATTTTAAAATAAAATATTGGCTAAATTTATACTTTGTCTACGCTCTGAGACCTATCAATAGGTTTTTTTGTTTTGTAATTATTTGATAAATATTTTCTAATTAATTGTGAGGAATAAGGATTGTTTAAAAAATAAAATCTAACTTTATAAGTTGTTGAAATTATAAAGAATATTTTAAATGTATTATAGACTTTTATTAAAATACCTGCTATTATAAGGTTAAGATAGAATATTTTTTAAAAGGAGGAGTTTATGAAATTAAAAAATAAGGCCCTATTATCATCAGTGCTTATCCTATCCCTTTCTTTTGCAGGAATAAATTCTGTAAAGGCTAGTGATGATCTTAGTTCAGATTTAAGTGTGGAAAGTACAGAAGAAAAGAATGAAGATAATGTCACAAGTCTAGATAATAAAGAGAAAGTTTATAGTAAGATTACATTATATGTGAAAAATAGAAGAGCTAAGGATTGGCTTAAAGATGGATCTTATTATAGGATTGAAGGTCAAGATGCAAAACAATTTTTACAATATAGAGATCAAGAAAAAATTGTAATTGATGATAAATTAGTTCCAGGGGAAAACAAAAAATTGAAATCCTTGATGGAAAAGATGGAAAAGTTTATGCAGAAGGTGAAATAAATGTCATAAAAGATGCCAAAGATTGGCATAAAATAGATGTGGAAATTATACCTAAAATTCCTATAAAAACTAGGAAAATGACTTTAAAATTTAAAGACAAAAAAAATGAAAGTAGATCACTTCCTAGTGGAAAAAACTATATGTTTGTTGATGGTAAACTCATACGTGAAATCGATGGCTTTAGCGATAGAATAGAAAATTTTGAGTATGAAGTAGGAAAAAATTTAAAATTGAATTTAGAAGGAAGGATAAGGCTGATTCTGAATTATTGGCAAGTATTGAAGATGAAATGCCAGCGGAAGGTAAATTAGTTGAATCTGAATCAAAGGATGTTTACTTAAGATTTCCAACAGATCCAAAAGATGATGAAAAAGATAGTGAAAAAGGATCAGCAAGCACTCCTAGCCCAAAAAAGGAAAAGACAAAAAGACTGATCAATCTTCTGAAAATCCAAAAAAAGGTAAGGATGGTAAAAATAATTCAAATGAATCTAACCCTTCATCTAATGAAAACCCTAAACATTCTTCCAATAATCCAAGCGATGAGCAACCAAAAGGTGATCCTAGCAAAGATAAGAAAATAACAGTTACACCAGTACCCGGAGATAAGGATGATAAGGATAAAATTTCTGAAAAATCTTATCCAACAAGAGAAGAAGCTATAGATGCTGCTAAAAAAGAAATGCAAACAAATTCAAAATGGAAATCATATTATTTGATTGAACAAGAAGATGGTAGCTTTAAATACGGCTTGAGCGAAAAAGAAGATAAAAATCAATCAGAATCATCTTCACAAAATAAAACAGGTAAGCTTGTTTCAAAGGCAAATAATTCAACACAAAAACCAAAATCTGCTGTAAATGTAAAAACAGGAGTTGCAGGAGTTGGAGCTGTTGTCGGAGTTCTTCTTCTTGCTATAATTGGATATTTTGTTACTAAAAAGAAAAATAAAGTCTAATAAGATTTAACCCCTAATCTCTTAGAGATTGGGGGATTTTTTTCTTTAAAATTTCTTATATAAAAAAATCTAAATATTTATTTAAAATTAAGTAGAATATTTTAAATAAATATTTCAGATTGTTGACAAACTAAATTTTCACCCATTTTGAGCGAACGTAGTGAGTCGAGAAATCTCATGAGATCTCTCCATGCGTTCGTTTCACTCACTTAGTCGAGATGGTACTTAGCTTAATTTTATTTCAAAATAAAATATTATCTAAATTTATACTTTGTATACGCTCTGGCTGGAAAGTTATTTTCCAGCTTATTTTTTTTAAAAAATTTTCCTTTATTTAAAAAAAAGCTCTGATTGTGTTAAAATAGAAGAATACTGAGAAGTATTTATTATAATAAAAGCCTTAATTTTAGGCTTTATGTAAGTGGAGGTATTATGAAAAAAATTGGTAAGGTTTTATTGGCCTTCTTGCTGGTAATTGGTATTGGATTTACAGGTTTTACCCTTGGTAAAAATTCTTCCAAAGATAGCCCCTTATTATCACAAGAAAACCAAAAACATATGGCTCAAATGGAAGCTATGAAAGAGTTAATAGATGAAAATTTCCTTTTCGA
The DNA here is from genome assembly GCF_000173355.1 of Anaerococcus hydrogenalis DSM 7454. Lineage (GTDB taxonomy): Bacteria > Bacillota > Clostridia > Tissierellales > Peptoniphilaceae > Anaerococcus > Anaerococcus hydrogenalis. Next base: position 20 of record NZ_ABXA01000020.1, on the reverse strand, counting down.
TTATGATGAAAAACAATTGT
>NZ_ABXA01000021.1 GCF_000173355.1 Anaerococcus hydrogenalis DSM 7454 | reverse complement strand
AAAGATAGCCTAACATAACTTGTATGACTGCAAAGTTCTAATGAAAAAAGAAACAAAAATGCCAAATTATAATATGCTTTGGGAAGAAGTTAAGTATGGTGTAAAAAATGGATACAAATCATTAGACCTTGGTGGGGTATTTCACTTGATAAAAAAGATGGTCTTTATAGATATAAAGAACATTTTTGTCATCCAAATAAATATACAGCATATATTGGAGAGCTTGATGTTGTTTATGATAGGGACCTTTATGAAAATTTTTAATAACAAATAATTAAAAAGCAAACTTTATTGTTTGCTTCAGACTGTTGATAAACTAAAAATTTTCCCATTTCGACCGAGTGCAACGAGCGGAGAAATCTCTTGAGATCTCTCCATGCGTTCGTTTCACTCACTTAGTCGAGATGGTACTTAGCTTAATTTTATTTCAAAATAAAATATTATCTAATTTCATACTTTGTCTATGCTCTGAAGCAAACTTTATTGTTTGCTTTTTTTATTTGAAAATTTCACAAAAAAATAGCTAGATCTCTCTAGCTATTAGTGATTTTAAAGATTTATATTTTATTAAACTAATTTTTTAGCAGCTTCTAGTGCAGCTTCATAGTCTGGTAGTTCGGTATTTTGTTCAAGATATTCAACATGAACTAATTTATTATCTTTGTCTACTACAAATACTGCCCTGTTTTGTAATTTTAATTCTTTTATTAAAGTTGCATATTTGTCAGCAAAATCTAAATAATTATAATCAGAAACTGTTTTTACTTGATCTATTCCCTTAGCTGAACAAAATCTTGATTGAGCAAATGGTAGGTCGTTTGAAATTGTAACAATTGAAACATCAGGGCTAATATCTGCTGCAGCCTTGTTGAATTTTGTTGTTTGAATTTCACAAACTGATGTATCAAGTGAAGGAACTACTGATAATATTTTTATTTTTCCTTCTTCTTCTTTGTAAAAATCATATTCTGATAAGTCGTTATTTATAGCTTTGAAGTTTGGAGCTGTATCTCCTACTTTAAGTTCTTCTCCAATTACAGTAATTTCTTCTTCACCGAATTTTTTCTTTCTTTCTGTCATTTATACCTCCTAAATGAAAATTCTTTCTATATTTATATACCCATTTTTTATATTTTATTAATTTTTTTCAAATAAGAAGAATAACATTGTCAAATCATTTGAAATAAGGTATAATTAATCAGTATGAAATGTTAGATTATATAAGGAGGAAACAATGGCAGATATAGTTTTAAAATCAGAAAAAAGAGAAGCTGTCGGAAAAAATCAAGTTAATAAACTTAGACAACAAGCTATTGTACCAGGTGTTGTATATGGTAAAGATAAAGAAAATATAAATGTACAATTTACATCAAGAGATTTTGATAAGGTATTATCTCAAGCAGGTACATCTACAATTATTGACTTAGATTTAGATGGTGAAAAAGTACCAGTACTTATTAAAGATTATCAAATGCACCCATTCAAATCTCAATTTTTCCATGTAGACTTCCAAGCAATTAATGCGAAAGAAGCTATCAGAGTTACAGTTCCAGTATACTTAAGTGGAAGAGATGATATTAGGGTTGAACCATCAGTATTAGTTCAAAATATTGATACAGTTGACGTTGAATGTTTACCAATGTATATACCACAATATGCAGAAGTTGTAGTAACAGAAATGCAAATTGGTGATGCTTTCACAGTAGCTGATCTTGATATAGCTAAAGATGAAAACATCAACATATTACTTGAAGATGATGAAGTTGTATGTTCACTTCAAGAACCTCAAGAAGAAGTTGTTGTTGAAGAAGAAGATAGCGAATCTGCAGCTGACGTACCAACTGTTGATGAAACTGAAGAAAAAGAAGACGAAGAATAAGTCTAAGAAACAAAGGCCGTTAAGGTCTTTTTTTTTACAAATTTTTAAAATTTTGAAATTTTAATCTTTTTACAATTTATTGTATAATGTAAATATGAACGGATTATTAATTGTATTTGAAGGTCCAGATGGTTCTGGCAAAACTACTGTTTTGGAAAAAGTTTATGATAAACTTTTACAAGATGGTTATGATATTTATAAGTTTAGAGAACCTGGTGGAACGGAAATTTCAGAAAAAATTAGAGAAATTATTTTAGATAATGACAATATAAAAATGTCAGCAAGATGTGAAGCTTTACTTTATGCTGCAAGTAGGGCCCAATTAATTGAAGAAAAATTAAGGCCTCTTTTAGAAAAAGGATCTATCATTCTTTGTGATAGGTTTGTTTTAAGTTCTATGCTTTATCAAGGCATTGGGAGAGGGCTTGGGATTGATGAGGTTAAAAAAATTAATGATTTTGCAATTGGAGAAATAAAAGCAGATTTAACCTTATTTTTAAATATTGATTACAAAACTGCTATAGATAGAAAAAGAAAAAACTTTGTTTCTGACCGATTGGAAAATGAAGATGATTCTTTTCACAAAAAAAACTTATGAAGGCTATATTGATTTATCTAAAAGATTCAAAGACGAGATTATATCAATTGACGCCAACAAGAGCTTAGATCTTGTTGTTAATAATTGTTTAGATGAAATTAAGACTTATTTAAAGGAGAAAAAATGAAACTTTTAATTGCTATAGTTCAAGATGCAGATGCAAACTTTTTGATGGACTCACTAACAGAAAAGAGATATAGGGTTACTAAACTTGCAACAACTGGTGGATTTTTGAGAGAGGGAAATACAACCTTACTTATAGGTATAGAAGAAGAAAATCTTGAAGAAGTTAAAAAAATAATTGAAGATAATTGTAAAAAAAGAACAACCCAATCATCAGTAATAAATCCAACAGCTGATTCACCACTACTTGCAACAAGTGCGCCTGTAGATGTAAATGTTGGGGGAGCTACTATTTTTATTTTAGATGTTGACCAATATATAAGAATTTAATATGGAGCTTTTAGAAAATCAAATTGAAAACAAGAGGCTATCCAGTGCCTATATCTTTGAATCTAAAAATTCAACCTATAATTTGGATAGGGCATTGGAATTTTCCAAAAAAGTTTTTGAATCTTATGGTTTAGATACAAGGCTATCTGAAAATCCCGATTTTGAGATAATAAAAAAGGATGAGAAGGAAAAGAATATAAGTATAAAAACTGTTAGGCTCTTGATAAACGATATGTATCTTAGGCCCAGTAACGGGAAAATTAAAATTTATGTAATAGATGAAAGTGAAAGATTGAGCCTTGAAGGTTCAAATGCTCTTTTAAAAAGCATAGAAGATGCAAAAGACTATATACTTATCATTTTTACTACTAATAATTCTTTTAGTCTTTTAAAGACTATTAGGTCTAGATGTCAAATTATAAGTTTTAAAAGTGAAAAAGAAAATGAATTTGTTGATAGGGAAGAATTATCCTATATATTAAGTGAAATAATTTCTGGGAACCTATCTTTTTATTATAAAAACAAAGATTTTTTTAGCAAGGCTAAAGATTATAAGGAAGAATTTTTTATAGAAATTTCAAATTTCTTCAATAATTTGATAAAATTAAAATATTATAGGGAAATTTCTATTGAAAATAAAAAAATATTATTTTACTTGAAAAAGATAGAAAAATTACCTTTTGATTCTATTGATAGGATGATAAGAAAAACAGAAGAAATAACAAAAGGATTTAAAAATAACGTAAATTTTGATTTGGCAATTGAAAATTTCGTATTTTTTATCTATAGAGAGGGGATAAATGTTGAAAGTAGTAGGAGTAAGCTTTAAAAAAGCAGGAAAAATATATTATTTCAATCCATTAGACTTTAATTTACAAATTGACGATAAGGTCATTGTAAATTCAAACTCATGTCTTGAAATAGGAACTGTAAAAACACCTGTAAAAGAAATAAGTGAAGATGAATTTGACCGTGAATTAAGTCCAATTATAAGAATAGCAAATAAAAATGACCTAAAAGAAGATGAAAAAAATAAAATAGATGCCAAAGAGGCTGTAAAAATTTGCCAGGAAAAAGCAGATAAACTAGGTCTAAATCTTCATGCTATAGAAGCTGAATTTACTTTCGATAGAAAAAAATTGATGATTTATTTTTCATCAAATAATAGGGTTGATTTTAGGAAACTTGTAAAAGAATTAGCGGCTATTTATAGAAACAGAATTGAGCTAAGGCAAATTGGAGTAAGAGACCATGCTAAATTAGTTGCAAGTGTAGGTCTTTGTGGCCAAAAATGTTGTTGTGCAAGATTTCTAGATGATTTTAAGCCCTTGTCCATAAAAATGGCAAAGGAGCAAGATATTACCCTCGATCCAAATAAAATATCTGGCTTATGTGGCAGGCTTATGTGCTGCCTGTCATATGAAAATGAAAATTATAAAATTGCCAAAAAGGCTATGCCAAAGGTAGGCCAAAAAGTTCAAACCCAAGATGGTATTGGTGTAGTTGTTGAAAATAATTATGTAAAAGAAAAATGTAAGATTAGGGTAAAAATTGAAGAAGATGATACAGAAGTCGAAAAATCTTATTGTCCAAAAGATATTAAGCAAATAAATAGTTAACAAAGTCTACTAAAAAATAAAGAGAAAATTGATATTTAATATCATTTGACATTAACTAATTTAACTACTATAATAATAATATAACAAATTAGGAGGTAATAATATGGCTTATAGAATAGATGAAAATACATGTATATCATGTGGATCATGTGAAGGTGAATGTCCAGTTCAAGCAATTGAACAAGGAGATGCAGCTTACGAAATCGACGAAGATGCATGCATCGATTGTGGATCATGTGCTGCTGTTTGTCCAGTAGAAGCAATCTCACCAGCAGAATAAAATATATACATATAAAAGACGAGGACCCAATTTATTGGGTCTTTTATTTTGCAAAAAAATAATATATATCTAAAAATTTTCTTATAAATTTTAATTGACAAGATATATAATTTTTGCTAATATATCTCTTGATGTATAAAAAAGGAGGCATTATGAAAAATTCTAAAAAAATTTACCATGTAGAAGATAAGTTACCATTTAAATTGTTGTTACCACTTTCTATCCAACACACATTTGCAATGTTTGGAGCTAGTGTTTTAGTTCCAATTTTATTTAAAATTAATCCAGGAATTGTACTATTTATGAATGGTATAGGAACATTATTATTTATATTATTTACCAAAAAGAAAGCACCTGCTTATTTGGGATCATCATTTGCATTTTTAGCACCAGGAACAGCTATTATTGCAAGTCAAGGATTTCAATATGCTCAAGGTGCTTTTATTGTGGTCGGACTTATAGGATGTTTATTAGCCTATATAATTTATAAATTTGGTATAGGATGGATCGATGTAGTATTACCACCTGCAGCTATGGGGGCAGTTGTAGCCTTAATAGGATTTGAACTTGCAGGAAATACAGTAACAGGTGGATCAATCGGAGCAAACTTGATGACAGATTCTGCAAATTACAAAGATTACATAGTATTTGCAATCACACTATTCACAGCAATTATAGGATCTGTAGCATTTAAAGGATTCTTTTCAACAATTCCAATTCTTATAGCAATAGTAGTTGGATATATAAGCGCAATATTTTTTGACATGGTTGACTTTACACCAGTCTTACAAGCAAAATTATTCACCCTTCCAAACTTTTCAACACCAAAATTTTCAATAGAAGCTATTTTATCAATGCTTCCAGTAATACTTGTAATAACAAGTGAACATATTTCTCACCAAGTAGTAACAAGTAACATAATAGGAAGAAATTTATTAGAAGACCCAGGACTCCACAGGTCAATATTTGCAGATAACTTCTCATCAGCACTTTCAGGACTTGTAGGAGGAGTTCCAACAACAACATACGGAGAAAATATCGGAGTAATGGCAATCACTGGAGTATATTCAGTACAAGTAATAGGGATGGCAGCAATAATTTCAATAATAATGGCATTTTTTGGACCACTTGCAGCCCTAATTCAAACAATACCAGGAGATGTAATAGGAGGAGTTACCTTCTTACTATATGGAATGATTGGAACTAGCGGAATAAGATTATTAGTTGATCAAAAAGTAGATTACTCAAAATCAATAAACTTAATCTTAACATCTGTAATCTTCATAGCAGGTCTTTCAGGATTATCAGTAAAATTCGGATCAATCCAACTACAAGGAATGGTTCTAGCATCAGTAGTAGCAGTATTACTATCAGCCTTTATGACTTTACTAAAAAAATTAAATTTAATAAACCAATAAAATTTTAAAATCAAGCTATATTATGGCTTGATTTTTTTATTTTAACTTATATAAAAAATAAAAAATATAGAAAAATACTTGAAAAATAGTAAAAATAAAAAATTATAAGTAAAAATAATATGGAAAATCCATAACTAATTATAAAAATAAGTGAAAAAAATATATATAATTTTTTTAAGATATACCATAATTTACGGCAATACTTAATTATAAGAAAATTGTAAAAATTGATTAATCGTAAAAGTTAAAAAATAAAAATGGGCAAAAAAATGGAGCCACTTCCCAGGATCGAACTGAGGACCTCATCCTTACCATGGATGCGCTCTACCGACTGAGCTAAAGTGGCATAGAAATAGTATACTACTTAATAATAATTTTGCAAATAATTTTTAATTATTCATAATAGACGGTATAATATTGGTAATTGTAGTAAATTTATAAAATTTATGGTATAGTAATCTTATAATATTTAGGAGGAAATAATGAGTAAAGAAACATTTGAAAGAAGTAAACCACATATTAATATTGGTACAATCGGACACGTTGACCACGGTAAAACAACAACAACAGCAGCAATCACACAAGCTCTAAACAAAAAATACGGAACAGGTGAATACGTAGATTACGAACACATCGATAAAGCTCCAGAAGAAAGAGAACGTGGAATCACAATCAACACATCAGTAGTAGAATACGAAACAGAAAAGAGACACTACGCACATATAGACGCTCCAGGCCACGCTGACTACGTTAAAAACATGATCACAGGAGCAGCACAAATGGACGGAGCAATCCTAGTAGTATCAGCTGCAGATGGTCCAATGCCACAAACAAGAGAACACATCTTATTAGCAAGACAAGTAGGAGTACCAAAAATCGCAGTATTCTTAAACAAAGAAGACCAAGTAGATGATCCAGAACTAATCGAATTAGTAGAAATGGAAGTAAGAGATTTACTATCAGAATATGAATTCGATGGGGACAATGCACCAGTAGTAGTAGGATCAGCATTAAAATCTCTACAAGAAGGTGGAGAAGGCGAATGGTCAGACAAAATCCTTCAATTAATGGATGAAGTAGACGAATACTTCGACATCCCAGAAAGAGATAACGACCAACCATTCCTAATGCCAGTAGAAGACGTAATGACAATCTCAGGAAGAGGAACAGTAGCAACAGGAAGAGTAGAAAGAGGAACACTAAAACTTGGATCTACAGTAGAAATAGTTGGACTAACAGACAAAACAAGAGAAGTAGTAGTAACAGGAATAGAAATGTTCCACAAATCACTTGAAACAACAGAATCAGGAGATAACTGTGCGTTACTATTAAGAGGAGTACAAAGAAACGAAATCCAAAGAGGACAAGTAATAGCAGAACCAGGTTCAGTACACCCACACACAGAATTTGAAGGACAAGTATACGTACTAACAAAAGAAGAAGGTGGACGTCATACACCATTCTTCTCAGGCTATAGACCACAATTCTTCTTCAGAACAACAGATGTAACAGG
>NZ_ABXA01000022.1 GCF_000173355.1 Anaerococcus hydrogenalis DSM 7454 | reverse complement strand
CATAGCATAGTCAACTGCCTTTGTACCAAGGTAAGAACCACCAATACCGATAGTTACCAAACAATCGGAATTTTCTTGGATTTTCTTGCTAGCTTTTTTAATTCTTTCATATTCTTCCATATCTAGGTTATTAGCCCTATCAATCCATCCTAAAAAGTCATTACCTTCTCCTTCTTTGTTCATCAAAGTAGAAAAAGCCTTTAAACTTTTTTCTTTATAGGAATCTAGATTTGATAAGTCAACATTATTAAAATCAATTTTCATTACAAATCCTCCTTTTGTTAAATTATACCCATTATTAGAAAATATGAAAAATTTATTTTGATAAATTAATAGAATAAAAAAAATTGCGATAAAAAAATATCCCAGAGCGTAGACAAACCCTCAAGCACGAATATCTGACTCCAAAAATTGTTGATTTCTAAATTTTAAAATTCTAAAATCGCAAACTCGCGTTCGCTCGAACAGTGCGATTTTTTACGAATTTTCAAATTTGAAATCAAATCAATTTTTTTCGTATGATATTCTTAGCGTGAGGATTTGTATACTTTGTCAACAGTCTGATCCTTATAATAAAATAAGGAAAACCTTGGTAAAAAAAATTTCAAATAATAAAATAAATAATAATATAAATAAAATATTCTATAAGAATTTTTAAAATTAAGTGATTAAAAAACAAAAAAGACTAAAATATTGTTTAAATACCAATATTTATAAAAATATTCCCTCAAATAAACTGATAATGATAATAAAAATCACTATTTAGAATGATTAAAACTTTAGAATCATTCTTGACAAATAAAAAATATAGGTTATAGTAATAATTGTAAAGACGAAACGGTTACACATAATTATTAATAGAAAGGACATACATATGCCAGAATTAAAAGGTACAAAGACAGCTAGTAACTTAATTACTGCATTCGCAGGAGAATCTCAAGCAACAATGAGATATACTATAGCTGCAAAAATTGCTAAAAAAGAAGGATACGTTCAAATTCAACAAATTTTTGAAGAAACAGCAAGAAACGAACAAGTTCACGCTAAACAATTCTACAAATATTTAAAAGAAGAATTTAAACTTGATACAATCGAATTAAATCCTGATTACACAGCATTCCCAGTTGTTTTCCACGATACATTAACAAACCTTGAAGGTGCAATCGGTGGAGAAAATGAAGAAGCTGAAGATATGTATCCATCATTTGCAAAAGTTGCAAAAGAAGAAGGATTTGATGAAATAGCTAGAAGCTTTGAAAATATTGCAAAAGTAGAAGCAGGCCATAGAGATAGATATCAAAAACTTCACGATAATATCGAAAACGGAACAGTATTTGAAAAAGAAGAAGCAGTTATCTGGAAATGTTGGAATTGTGGATTCCTATATGAAGGCAAAAAAGCACCAAAAATTTGCCCAGCTTGTAAACACCCACAAGACTTCTTCGAAGTTGCAAACTTTAACTATTAATAAGTAGAAACGAATTATAAAAAAATAAAAATTAGAATCTTTCAAAAAAATTTCCTGCCTTAGGCAGGATTTTTTTTATACAAAATTTTATTTATTCCCATATTTTCTCTAATGTGCTAGAATATTTGTAAGAAAATAAAGGAGATTTTTATGAAAGCAATTTTGACAATTATTGGAAACGACAAACCAGGCATAGTTTATAGGGTAAGCGAACTACTTTATAAATTTAATATTAATATTTTGGATTTTAACCAAACAATTATGGAGAAAAATTTTGTTGGTATAATGAATGTTGATATGACAAATACAAATGAATCTTTTGAAAAAATAAAAGATGAGATGACAAAGCTTGGTAAGGAAATTGGCCTTGAACTAAGACTTCAAAATGAAGATCTTTTTGATAAGATGGCAAGGATTTAGTATGGATACAAAACAAATTATTGAAACTATAAAAATGCTCGACCAAGAACACCTTGATATTAGGACCATAACCATGGGAATTTCCCTTCTTGATTGTGCTGATAGTGATTATAAAAAATCTTGCCAAAAAATTTACGATAAAATGATGAAAGAAACTGAAAATTTCATCAAGACTACAAGGCTTGTCCAAGAAATATACGGTGTTCCTATAATTAATAACAGGATTTCAGTAACACCAATTTCACTTGTTGCAGCAAGCTCAAAAATTGACGATTACACCCCTTATGCTGAAGTTTTAGATAAGGTTGCAAAAGAAGTTGGGGTTGACTTTATCGGAGGATTTTCTGCCCTTGTCCATAAGTCTATGACAAAATCTGATAAAATTTTGATAAATTCTATTCCTAATGCTCTTGCTAATACTGATTATGTTTGCTCATCTGTAAATGTTGGTTCAACAAGAACTGGAATAAACCTTGATGCTGTAAAACTTTTGGGCGAAAAAATAAAAGACTTAGCAGAACTAACCAAGGACCAAGACTCTTTGGGATGTGCAAAATTTGTAGCCTTTGCAAATGCAGTTGAAGACAATCCCTTTATGGCAGGATCTTTTCTTGGAGTAGGAGAAGGAGATACGGTTATAAATGTTGGAGTATCAGGTCCTGGAGTTGTAAAAGCTGCTATTGAAAAAGATAGGGGAAAGCCAATTAACGAAGTTTATGAAACAATCAAAAAAACTGCCTTCAAAATAACCAGGATGGGTGATTTGATAGGCCGTGACGTTGCAAAAAGACTTGGAAAAGAATTTGGAATCTTAGACCTATCCCTTGCACCAACACCTGCAATTGGCGACAGTGTTGGTAGAATTTTGGAAGAAATTGGAATTGACCATGTGGGAGGTCACGGCACAACAGCAGCCCTTGCCATGCTAAATGATGCAGTTAAAAAAGGTGGCCTTATGGCATCATCATCGGTTGGAGGACTTTCTGGAGCATTTATTCCAGTAAGTGAAGATGAGGCAATGATAAAGGCAGCAGAAGCTGGACATTTAACTTTTGATAAATTAGAAGCCATGACTTCAGTTTGCTCGGTTGGACTTGATATGATAGCAATTCCTGGAGATACACCAGCCTCAACAATTTCTGCCATGATTTTGGATGAAGCTGCAATTGGAGTTATAAATCAAAAAACAACAGCCGTAAGGGTAATTCCTGTAATAGGAAAGAAAAAGGGAGAATTTGCAGAATTTGGTGGACTTTTGGGCTATGCACCAATAATGGATATTAGAGATTCCAGTGCAGAAAAATTTGTAAATAGGGGAGGCAGAATCCCTGCTCCTGTTCATTCATTTAAAAATTAAAATCTTTTAAAAAAATAAAATTCTAGTAAAATACTAGTATTAAGGACTGGATAATTTTATCTAGGACCAGATTAGTAAAGTAAAGAAAAAGGAGTAAAAATGAAAGTAATAATTTCAGATTCATACGAAGAATTATCAAAAAAGGCAGCTGACCTTTTTATAAGCATTTTACAGGAAAAACCCCAATCAAAACTAGGACTTGCAACAGGCTCATCACCAGTAGGCCTTTATAAAAATCTAATAAAAGCACAAAAAGAAGGAGAAATTTCCTTCCATTGGGCAAAAACAATAAACTTAGATGAATATGTAGGAATTGATCCACAAAACGAACAATCTTACCAATATTTCATGAACGATAATTTATTTGATCATGTAAATATCAAAAAAGAAAATACCCACTTGCCAAAAGCTGATAGCAACGATGAAAAATATACAGAAGAATATAATAAATTATTAGATGAATTTGGTACAAGGGACCTTCAAGTTTTGGGACTTGGACCAAATGGTCACGTTGCTTTCAACGAACCTGGAGAGTTTTTAAACAAAAGAACATCAATAATAGAACTAACAGACCAAACAATAGAAGCTAATTCAAGATTTTTTGATTCAAAAGAAGATGTTCCAAAATACGCAATATCAATGGGAATGGCAGATGCCTTCAATGCAAAAACACTAATAGTAATAGCGAATGGAAAAAATAAAAAAGAAGTCGTAAAAAAAATTGCTAAACACAGATAAAATTTCCACAGACTTCCCAGCATCTCTCCTATTACTCCACCCAAATTGCTACCTCTTTGTAGATAAAGAAGCAATAGAAGACTAAAAAAAAGATGATGCATCTTGCATCATCTTTTTTAAATTTCAAAACTACAAGGCCATGTCATCAATAAAATCCATAGATCTTCTAATTTTAGACAATTCTCTTGCAAACATCATATACATTATCTTGCTAGCATTATTAAAATTATTCTTCAAGGCCCTGTCCCTATTAAGAGAAGAAAGAGTCATACCATTTTTAAGAATTATTTCACTATCATGAATATCCTCAACAAAATAACAATTCACAAAGCCTCGTCTTAGATCATCATTATCAGTTTGCCTAATCTTAAAAGGAAAAAAGACATTAAAACTATCAATACAATAGGGTAAATTTCTAGAAACCTTCAAAATTTCCTTCATATTTTTGTGCATAAGCTTAATAGAAACAGACCTTTTACTTGCCATGTGCTTTAAAAAAAAGACAAGGAGTTCTCCTATCAACAAAAACTCTCTTTTCAGTATAAACTTCACACCCAATCCCAACTCCCTTAATCTCGGCTGGAAGGATGGCAACAATCTTGTCCATAAATCCTCCTTTCTTTAAAGAAGAAAGACTTCTCTAGACATTAAGTGTACAATAAAAAGTTTAATCAGTCAATAGAAGACTAAAACAAATCATTATCAATAAAATACTTCCTAAGTTTTCTAACAATATTATAATGATAATTAGTAATAGACTTAGTAGAAAGGTTCAAAAGCCTTGCAATCTCCTTGTGGGGCAAATTCTTATCATATTTCAAATACAAAATTTCCCTCTCTTGCTTTTTCAAAGTATTAATAGCCTTAAAAAGCTCCTCGATTTCCAAATCCTTAAAAAAATCATCCTCAATAGATTTTTCATCATCAATTTTTTCAATAAGCTCGATCCCGTTTTTATCAAGATCATTTAAAGAATCAACCCTTTCCTTCTTACACTCATTCAAAAAATAAAAATAAAGTCTGTACTTTAAATATCCACCAAACTTTCCCTTATCAGGATCAAAATCCCTAACAATTTCAAAAACCATATCCCTTGCCATAATATAGGCCTCATTCCTATCAAAAACAGGAAAACGCCCACTCATAGAAAGTAAAAGTGGCTCATATTTTCCAATAATCGCATCCAAATTTTCCAAACATATCTTCATAAAAATTTCCTAACTGCGATCGCTTAAATTTGTCGACACCTAAATTCTAGTAAAAATTTTAAAAAAGTTTAATCGGATAAAGGCAAATAAAATAAAAAAAATTAAGCTAAAAGGACTTTACAAAAAGAAAAAGTAAAATAAAAGAAATTTGAGATAAAAATATCCTTTAGGAATAAAAACGAGGTAAGACATATCCCATCTCGAGCGCAGTCGAGAGATCTCATACATTAAACAAGGCAAATATTAAACATAATTCATTGGGTCAGTCTTGAATTACTAAAGAAAGAAAACAAATAAATAAAAAAATCAAAGAGATCTCTCCATGCGTTCGTTTCACTCACTTAGTCGAGATGGTACTTAGCTTAATTTTATTTCAAATAAAATATTATCTAGTTTCATACTTTGTCTACGCTCTGACTTATATGAATATTGAAAAAAATCTTTAGTAATAAAATAAGGCTAATACATACCCATCTCGAGCTTGTCGAGAGATCTCTTACATTAACTAAGGCTAATATTAAAATAAAATCCTTGAATTACTAAAGAAATAAATAAAAATAATAAAATTACCAATAAAAACCGGGCCAAACCCGGTTCTTCTTATCTTCTTATCCTAAATTAAAATCATCTCTAGAAATATTTCCATATAAGCCTTATTCAAACCTGTAACCTTCTC
>NZ_ABXA01000023.1 GCF_000173355.1 Anaerococcus hydrogenalis DSM 7454 | reverse complement strand
CTTATATCTCCTATTTCTGATGTTATTTGTAGTGCTAATTTTTCTCCTATGCCTGAAAATTCTTTTGCTATTTTGTATTCTTCTAATTCTGTGGCGATTTCTTTCATTTGTGATAGAATATTATTGAGAGTTTTGTTTATTACTCTTAGAAATCCAATTGAGTCTAGGACATTCGCATCTATTTTTGAGTTACTAGATGAGATTGTTGGGATTGATTCTAAGGCATTTTGGTAAATGGTTATTGCTTTTTGTGCATTTGGATGATATCCCTTTTTCTTTGCCCATTTTTCATAATCATTTACAAATTGCTCTTGACTTCTTTTTAATATCTTTTCACTATTTGACCATTTTTCTACAAAGTCTATTAGTTTATCTTTTTGATAGTTACCATTTGCATGGGGGATTAGTTTTTTTAGTCCTGGATGTCTTTTTTCTATTTCTTTGTCTAGATAGTTTAAGTGGTTTATTCTTATCTTTTGGTAATGTTGATAGGATCTGTTTAATTGCTTTAATCTTACATATTCCTCTTTATCTTCTTTGTACTCTGTTAA
>NZ_ABXA01000024.1 GCF_000173355.1 Anaerococcus hydrogenalis DSM 7454 | reverse complement strand
TAAAGCGAAAGCCAATAATGGCCAGTAGCTTCCATACCAATAATACAGTTGTTAGAATCAATCGAAAAAGAAGGAAATAAATTTCTGAAACTTCTCTAAACCCCTAATAGAATTAGAAAAAGAAAAGGACTCAGAAACAATTTTCCCATCAGAATCAATTATTGAGGCTTCGTGGTTTTCTTTGCAATATCAACACCAATGTAAAACATAAAATCACCTAGCTTTAATATAAATTTAGATAGAGAAAGGACCCTCAAGAACTTTACGACAATCAAACCTCGTTAGACATACAGCAACGAAATGCGCTATCCAGCTCATACTGATAAAGACGTAAAGAAGAGGCGTAACCCTAATTTAGGAAGACTAGCTTCAAGGAGGTTAACTACGACCTCTATCTATACAATTATTATCCCATAAGAAAGTGGGATTGAGAACAAAATGTAGTATTTATTACTACAACTATAATATACGAGGAGGTGATACTATTGCTAAAGACGGAACATGCAGAGGTGGAAGAATAGTAAAATCAGGAGGGAAAGGACAGCCTGCTGCTGAAAAAATAGAAATATGAAATTCATGTTATGCCTCTAGTTTTTTTTGGAATCTCTTCAAACCTTTAATTGTGATAAAGAAGATGCTTTTGCGAAATACCTTGTATTTATGTCAAAAAAATAAAATAATACTATAAAAGTAAATAAATGAAATTATTTTTTTTCAGCAACAAGATACTTTAAATATCTTACTATGAAATTAAAGAAAAATTTTGATTTTTATTTATACTCATATTTTAAATGTTTCGAGTTATAAATTTTCTTAAATTTAATTATGTTAAATATTAAGTAGGAAAAAATCTAGAAAATAAGTAACAAAGATTCTCTCTGAAAAAGTAAATATATGTTTTTAGACAATAGTTAAAAAATGTAGAATTATTGATTATATAACTAAGATTACTCAAAATGAAAATTATTGTATTCTAAGTCGGGATTTTTATTGTTGTTTATATAAAAATTCATATAATAATAGGGTAAGAGATAAAAAATAAAAACCAATTATATTAAATTTAAAATAACAAGTAAGATAAGGAGAAAAAATGTCTATAAGTAAGAAAGATATAAAAATTTTATTAAAATCTCAGCAAGGAGAACTAGATGCTGTGTTGATGTATAGGGCTCTTGCTAATGTAGTTAAGGATAAAAATGATGCCGAAACTTTTAAAAAGCTTGCAGCAGAAGAAGGGCATCACTCAGCTGTTTTTCATGGACTTACACAAGAAAATTTAAAACCTAAGAAAACTTTGGCATTTTTTATGCCTATTCTTTATAGACTTATTGGCAAAAAGCATCTATATCCGCTTATAATAAAAGGCGAATATAAGGCAGCTAACAATTATGCACCTGTTGCTGAAAAATTCCCAGAAATTGAAAGCGTAAAAAAGGATGAAAAAAGACATGGAGATATAGTCGCTAGCTTATTATAAGAAGTTGTATTGATTTTATATCTTTTTTTGATTTAAAATCCGAGCAATTATAAAAATATACACAATAGAAGAATCAAAATAGGTAGATCTTTAATAAGTTTAGATTAAAAGGATTATTATGAACAAAACATTAGTCAGTACAACTATAAAAACAGCCATAGCAGCTACCCTTTCCTTGCTTGTAGCTAAAGCTTTTGGGCTTAAATTTGCATCTTCAGCAGCAATTATTACCATACTTGATATATTTGAGACTAGAAAAGCTACTGTAAAAGGTGGAGTTAAAAGAGCGTTATCTGCTATCATAGCCCTTGTTTTAGGGATTTTGGTATTTGAAATTTTTGCCTACAGAACTTGGGCTTTTGGCATATATTTACTCTTGTTTGTGCCTATATCATTCTTATTAAAAATTGAACTAGGTCTTGGTCCATCAAGTGTTGCAGTTACACATTTACTAAGCTATGGACAAATTAATTCTTCAATAATAATTAATGAGATAGGTCTTGTAACCATAGGAACAGGATTTGCCATGTTAACCAACTTATACGCACCAGAAAGTCAGGATGAGTTGATAGATTGGATAGAAGATATTGATGACGATATAAAGGATATATTAAAATTTTTTGGTCATACTCTTGTAAATGACCTAGATGTTAAAATTTATGAAAAAAAGATTAAAAAACTTGAAGATGATATAGATAAGGCTCTTGAACTTGCTATTATTGAAAATGATAACCGCATAGAAAATAGCAAAAAATTACTTATAGGTCTTAACCATAGGGAAAGAGAAATGGATCTTTTAATGGAGATGTATCATGATTTAAAGGCAATTCCTGCAGAATATGATGATGGAAAATTGATATCTGATATAATGATTGATACTGCAAATAACCTTACAAAAGATGGAGACATGGTTAAGGTTAAAAAAAGAATTGAATTTTTAAAAGAACATTTTAAAATAATGGAACTACCTAAAACTCACGAGGATTTTGTCATACGTTCATCTATTTTTCAAGTTTTTAGAAGCTTGAATCAATTTATAGATATTAGAAATAGTATCAATGATAGGGCTTAAAATTGATTTAGTATGTTTCTATCTTATGTTATACAAATTTTCAATAAATATTTTTTTAGTGACATAAATTTTCAAATATAAAATTTATGTGCTAAGTAAATTTTTAGGTAAGAAAATCTTAGAATCTATCTTGATTTAGTTATAATAAAAGATGTATTTAATAAAGTTTCTTATTATTTGATTATTAACAATAAGTAAGTATAGAAAGGATAAATTAAAATGAAAATTGTATCTAAAGATATTTTTAAAATAATTATGGTCATAGGATTTATAATTTTATTTTTAAATTTATTTTATTTCTTCGCTTTTAAGGATGATTTTTTAAATAAGAATACAATGTCAGGAATTTTAATTATAATTTTCAGCTTATATTCTAATAAAAAAGCTAAATAAATTAAGTTATACTAATTACTGACTTTATTGACTATTCAATCTATGTGGAATTAATTAGTCTGTTGCTAAGAAGATAAGATTATAGCTTATATAAGTGTTGAAAGTATTAGCTTTTAGGATATTTAGGAGGATTTATGAATTTTGAGAAAATTGTAATTAATTTATTACCTATAACAGGGTTGTTTTTGTCTTTTTTTTACAAGTATAAAGCAAATGGAAATATCAGTAAGCATAGCGGATTTAGAACACAATTAAGTATGAAATCTAAAGAAAACTGGAATTATGCGCATATGTATGCAGCTAAACTTTTGCGCATATATGCTATATTTTTTATATTACTAAATATTATTATAATATTTAGTAATAGTCTAACTAATACAACTATGACAATAATAGTTGTATTGCAAATGCTATTCTACTTCATAATTGGATATAAAGTTAATAATGCTTTGGCGAAAAGAGAAAATGGTTAGTATCTATTAAGGATTCTTAATAGATCTGATAGATTTATTTAATCAAATTACCCGATAAGTACAAAATAAAGTACGAGTCGGGTATTTTTTATTAGATCATATTCAAAAATAATTATTTTTGAATATGGAAAGTAAACTTGACATATAAGTGAAATATTCTTATAAAATATGTAAAGCTAGCTTAACATATAAAGAGGTGATTTAATGTGAAAAATAGACTTGAGCTAATTAGAAAAGAAAATAAGATTACGCAAGAAGAATTAGCTTCAATTCTTGAAGTTTCTAGGCAAACAATTGGCTCTTTAGAAAATGGGAGATACAATCCATCAATTATCTTGGCTTTTAAAATTGCTAGGTATTTTGGTTTGACTATTGAAGATATTTTTATTTATAAGGAGGAAGATTAAGAAAAATAATAAGATGTGGTATTTTGGATATATTGTTGGATTTTTAAGCTTAATTTTACTATTCACTATCAAAGGTAATGAAATAAGAAATATTTTATTGACTCTTATTTTTGCCACTAGCACGGCTATTTCTAGCGTAAAAATAATGCATAATAAAATGATTGAAAAAGATGAATCTTATAGGATAAATATAAATGATGAGAGAAATGTAAAAATTATGGACAAGGTTAATGCCGCAATGTCTTATATTTTAATGATCTTAATAGGCCTTGTTGCTGTTATTTGTCTTTTGATAAAAGCCTATTTGCCAGGAGGTATTTTGGCAATTTTTATTCTATTTTATCCAATGATTACATTTTTTATAAATGGATATTATGAGAAAAAATATTAAATTTAAGAAATTAATTTTAAAAAATATCTGATAGGGATGTTATTTTTCCATAGGTCAGATATTTTTTTATAGAAAAATGTAAAGAACTCTTGATATATATATCTAAATTTTATATAGTAATGTAAAGATGGTTTTACATTTTGAAATGAAATGGAGTTATGATTATGAAAAAAGTTTCAAAGATGGATGAAATGGATAGGAATATTTTATTAAGGTCAGAAAGTTTGGCTTATAAATTTGCTGTCATTGTTTTGAGTTTATGGGTTATTTTTTCTTCTTATAAATCCTTATTTAGTGATTTTAAATATAATCCACTTCCTGTATTAATTTTGTGTCTAACCATAAGTGTACAAAATTTTTCAAGAATCTATATAAAAAATAAAATGGTTGAAGGTGATGAGGAATATGGTAGAAAAAATAAATTCATGGAAATTATAGTTCTAACTCTTTCAATTCTTGCGCTTATCATTTTTATAGGAATGCAAGTCATTAAATAGATTTTATGAATAATATAATAAAAAAACTTAGAAAAGAAAATGGCTTAAGGCAGGAAGATTTGGCAAAAGAGCTTGGAGTTTCTCGTCAAACTATAATTGCAATTGAAAATAATAAGTATGATCCAAGTTTGGAATTGGCAATTAAAATATCAATATTTTTTGATAAAACAGTAAATGATATATTTTTATTTGAAAATAAGTAGTTATTTGTTTTTTTATATTAAATTAGAAATTTACACTGATTTCATTCATAAACTCTCAAGAATAAAAATCTTGAGAGTTTTTGATTATAAATATTTAACGTTCAAAAATATTTGACTGTTAAGTAAATTTAAGTTACAATAAAGTAAACAAGGATATGGAGGTGCATTTTGAAAGAAGTTCACATTTTAAATTCGTTGGAAGAGATAAATATTGTAAGCGATCCTTTAAGGCTTAAAATAATTATGACTTTAGGTACAAGTCCAAAAAATGCCCAAGATTTATCAGATGCCCTTGGTGTAAGCAGGTCAAAGATTCACTATCACCTAAAAATTTTAGAAAAAAATAATATTATAGAAGTCGTTGATACGGAACTTATTAATGGAATTACACAAAAATATTTTTTGCCAGTAGCCAAGGCCTTTATTCCTAATAGTGAAATATTTAATAAAAATTTAGAAGAGAAGGTATTTTCTTTTAAAATTTCTAGTAAATCCTACGAACCATTTGAAAAAGAATTAAATGAATTAATAAAAAAATATAGTAAAGATGAAGGTAGTGAGGAAAGTTTTCAAGTACAAATTTATAAATTATCTTAAAACCAGTAAGTTAATTCTTACTGGTAAAAAAATACACAAATGTCAAAATAAACAAAACGTTAAATATAAGGAAAATGTTAAAAATGATTAAAAATAAAGACTTTTATGTCCTGCTTTTAGGACGTCTAATAACAAATTTTGGAGATAGTTTATATGCTATTGCATCAACTCTTTTAGTTTATAAAATGACTGGATCTACAATTTATTCTGGTATCACTCTATTTCTTACTTCATCAACTGCTATAGTACAATTACTACTAAGCCCAATTTTGGATAGAATTAATATGAAAAAATTTTTAATATTATCTCAACTTATTCAAGCAATTTTAATTTTAATTATTCCATTTTTGTATAAATTTGGAAAATTAAGTGTCTATCATATTATGGTAATAATGCCAATAATTTCTCTGATTAATCAACTAGTTTATCCGGGGCAAATATCTCTGCTTCCAAAAATTTTATCTGAAAAAGAACTTGTTAGAGGTAATTCTTTGATGACTATGGCTTATCAAGGATCAAATGCAATTTTTGATACTTTAGCAGGTTTTATTATATCAATATTTGGTTTTATGACAGCTTTTTTTGCGGATTCCATAAGTTTTATATTAACTGGGATTTTATTTTGTTTATTATCAAAAAAACTTAGTCATTCTAAAAAAAGAGAAAATAATTTTGAAGAAAATATACTAAAAAATCACTTCAAATCTCTTAAAGAAGGACTTAATTTATTTAAAGATTCAAAAATTTTTGCCCTAGTTTTTGGAATTGTTTTTATTAACTTTGCTGCTACATCAATAAGTGCAGTTTTACCTGCCTTTACTCAAAATGAAATATTTTATAGTTTAATGCTTGCAGGAATGGGAGCAGGACTTTTACTGGGATCCTTATTTGCTGGATTTCCAAAACTTAAAGAAATACCCCTTGGAAAATTATATATTTATGGAATGATGATTGTAGCATTAGCTTGGATATGTCTATCTAATTTTCAAAATAATATAAAAATAGGAGTAGTTTTGTATGGACTTGGATGGTTTGTAGTAGGTCTTGTAAATGTTTATGCACAAACTATGGTTCAAATAATAGTTCCAAATGGAAAACTTGGCTCTGCTATGGGGGCTATGGTTGGAATTTCTACTTTTATGGCACCATTAGGGGCTTTATTTGGTGGATTTTTAGGAGAATATTTATCAAGTTCAATGGCAATATTTATTGGATCCTTCATTATATTTTTAGTTGCAATTTTTTGGGCACTAAATGAAAATATTAGAAAATTACCATCAGTTAATAATATCCATAAGAACTATTAAAATAAAAATGTAAATTTACAAATAAAGCTATATAATGGATACATGAAGAAAACTATTTATATCAGAAGATTTCAAGAAAAAGATGCAAAAGAAGTATCTGAGCTTATTATTAAAACTTTAAGAACTACTAATATAAAAGATTATTCAAAAGATTATATTGAAAAGGGTGTAAGAATTTTAAATTCAGAAAATATAAAAGAAAAAGCTAAGATTAGACATTTTTATGTGGTATGCCATGGTGAAAAAATCATTGCTTGTGGATCTATCGGATATGATGAAGATAAAAATGAATCTTGTTTTTATACTATTTTTGTTTTGCCAGAATATCAGAAAAAGGGAGTGGGAAGATTAATTGTGGAAAATCTTGAAAATGATGAGTATGCCACTAAGTCAAAGAAGATTATAGTCCCATCTTCTATAACTGCCAAATCTTTTTATTTAAAATTGGGCTATTTTTATAAGGACAATAACAAAAAGGCAAATAATCAGGGCCTATTTATGCTAGAAAAATTAAGAAAATAAATTTTTATGTTAGGCTGAGTAATAGTTATATATTTTAATAAACTTTGTTAGTATATTATAAAAAAATAATTTTAAGTTATTTATTAATATAATTTTTAAAACTATAAATAATGGTTAAATATAAGCTAGAGATTTTTTCTTATTAAATCAATTAGTTTATTTATACTCATTTATATCTTTTGATTGAATTATTTGTTATACTATATCTATCATGTCTTTTAAAAAGATTAATTTTAATAGGAGGAAATATGAATAAAAAACAAGTGCAATTATTGTATGTGTTCTTATAGGAATAGTTGCAACTTTTTTAGCTGGATTACAAAATTTTGTTGGAGGACCTATGATAGGTCTTTTAATCGGAATGCTTATTGTAAATCTTATGCCTAAAATAGATTCTGAATTTAAAGATGGAACAAGTTTTGTGGGTAAGAAATTTTTAAATTTCGGTATTATTTTGGCAGGAGGTACATTAGATTTTGCCCAAGTTTTAGGATTTGGTGCAAAGGCTATGCCACTAATTTTGACAAACTTATGTCTTGCTTTTCTTGTTGCAAATTTTGTTGGTAAAAAATTTGAATTATCAAGAAATACAAAAATTTTGGTTGGATCAGGTACTACAATTTGTGGAGGAACAGCAATCGCTACTCTTTCAGGAATTTTAAAGGCAAAAGAAGAAGAGATTGCCTATGCGATGACAGCTATTTTCTTATTTGATGTTATAGCTGCCCTATCTTACCCTTACCTTGCAGGAGCAATTGGGCTTTCACAAAATCAATTTGCATTTTTGGCAGGAACTGCAATCAATGATACTTCATCAGTAGCGGCAGCCGAATCAACTTATAATGCCTTAAATGGAGTAAATTTAAATAATGCTATAACAGTAAAACTTGCTCGTACAACTGTACTTATACCACTAGCTTTGGTAATTACAGCCCTACAAGTTAGAGAATCTTCACATAATTCAGAAAATATGTCTATTGGAGAAAGTTTTAAAAGATCTTTCCCACTTTTTATTGTAGGATTTTTACTTATGGCTCTTTTAAATACAATGGGAGTATTTGAAATTTTACCAGATAAAGGCGCAATTTTTGGACCAGCTTACAAGTTTTTTGTAACAGTTGCCTTGGCAGGTGTAGGATTTAAAATTAAATTTAAAGATTTATTTACTAAAGGACTAAAACCAATTATCACAGGTGGTTTAACCTGGTTAGTTGTGGCTACTTCTTCAATGATTTTCATTCATGTATTTGAAGGATTTATAAACAGTCTATAGATTAGAAAACAGCTTAGAGATATCTAGGCTGTTTTTTTAATTGAAACTTTATTTATAATAAGCTATTTATGGGTATAAATTAATTATCGTAAATTATATATTTTATAAAAATTAATAAAAAGAAAGGTGATAAATTGATAAAATATGAAAATGTATCTATGTCTTATACAGGAAATGTTAAGGTATTAGATAATTTAAATTTTG
This sequence comes from Anaerococcus hydrogenalis DSM 7454, assembly GCF_000173355.1. Lineage (GTDB taxonomy): Bacteria > Bacillota > Clostridia > Tissierellales > Peptoniphilaceae > Anaerococcus > Anaerococcus hydrogenalis. Next base: position 34,048 of record NZ_ABXA01000024.1, on the reverse strand, counting down.
AAATAAAAGAAGGAGAATTTTTTGTAATCGTTGGTCCCAGTGGCAGTGGGAAAACAACTACTTTAAAACTGATAAATAGGTTAATAGAACAAAATGAGGGGGATATATACTTTAATGAAAAAAGATTAAAAGATTATCCTTTAAGAGATCTAAGGCTTGACATGGGCTATGTTCTCCAACAAATTGCCCTTTTTCCTAATATGACAGTTGGAGAAAATATTTCTCTTATTCCAGAGATGAAAAAGATGGATAAGAAGAAAATAAAAGAAACTGTAGATAGGCTTTTGAAAAGTGTAGATTTAGACCCAAAAGATTACAAAAATAGACTTCCAGAAGATCTATCTGGTGGTGAAAAACAAAGAATAGGAATTTTAAGAGCAATTGCTGCAAGTCCAAAAGTATTATTAATGGATGAGCCTTTTTCTGCCTTAGATCCAATCAGCAAAACCAGTCTTCAAGATTTGATTAAAAAAATCCATGATGATTTTAAAATTACAACAGTTTTTGTAACTCACGATATGGATGAAGCCCTAAAACTTGCTGATAGGATTTGTGTGATGAAGGATGGAAAGGTTATTCAAATTGCAAGCCCATCAGAGATAATTAATAATCCAGAAAATAATTTTGTTAGTGAATTTTTTGATAATGAAAAAAGGATAAATGATGAACAATTTAGTTAATACCTTTATTGAAAGAAAATCAGACTGGCTTGAGGCCTTATTTGAACATTTACAAATTTCTATGATTTCCCTAATAATATCTATTTTAATTGCAGTACCTCTAGCTATTTTTTTATCTCATAGAAAAAAATTGAATGAGTGGATTTTACAAATTACGGGAGTTTTTCAAACAATACCTTCCTTGGCCCTACTAGGTCTTTTTATTCCATTTATGGGAATTGGAAAAGTTCCTGCAATTACAGCCCTTGTAATCTATGCACTTTTCCCAATATATCAAGCGACAATTACAGGGTTTTCTGAAATTGACCCTTCACTTGAAGAAGCAGCAACAGCCTTTGGGATGACAAGATGGGAAAAGTTAAAAAAATACAAGTTGAGTTTGGCCATGCCAATAATTATGTCAGGAGTTAGAACTTCTGCCATAATGATAATTGGAACAGCTACTCTTGCTGCCCTAGTTGGAGCAGGAGGACTTGGATCTTTTATTCTTTTAGGAATTGATAGGAATGATTCAGCCCTAATTCTAATAGGAGCTATTTCTTCAGCTTTACTTGCAATTTTATTTGGATCTTTAATTAAATCATTAGTAAATAAAAAGCCAATAAATATTTTGATGTCCTTAATTGCTACTATAATTATTACGATAATGAGCTTGTTTTCCTTTGGTGAAAAAGATAATAAGCTCACAATTGCAGGAAAATTAGGAGCTGAACCAGAAATTTTAATTAATATGTACAAAGAATTGATTGAAGAAAATTCTGATATTAAGGTAGAAGTTAAGGCGAATTTTGGAAAGACTAGCTTTTTGTATGAGGCTTTGAAAAACGGAAGTATAGATATGTATCCAGAATTTACTGGTACAATCACTAATTCTTTATTAAAAGAAGATGTGGGTAAAATATCCAATAATCCTGAAAAAGTTTATAAAAAAGCGAGAGATAAGATATATGACCAAGATAAATTAGTATATTTAAAGCCTAGCAAATTTCAAAACACTTATGCCTTAGCTATAAAGGAAGATTATGCAAAAGAAAACAATATAGAAAAAATTTCTGATTTAAAAAAGGTAGAAAATAATGTTATTGCTGGCTTTACTTTAGAATTTAATGACAGAGAAGATGGAAATAAGGGCTTAAAATCTTTGTATGGTTTAAATTTTGATGTAAAAACAATGGAGCCTTCCCTAAGATATACAGCAATTTCTAATGGATCAATTAATTTAACAGACGTATATTCAACCGACAGTCAAATTATCACTAACAAATTAAGGGTATTAGAAGATGACAAAAATTTATTCCCGCCTTATCAAGCGGCTCCTCTTTTAAGAGAAGAAACAATAAAAAATCACCCAGAATTGAAGGAAATTTTGGAAAAACTTTCTGGAAAAATCACTTCAGAGGAGATGACAAAGATGAACTACCTTGTAGATGTTGAGGGAAAGTCAGCAAAAGATGTGGCAAGAGAATATTTAAAGGATAAGAATTTAATAAAGTAATATTTTAGGAGAAATTTATGGAACTTAATATTTCACTTGGATTTTTTATTTTTTCAGTCTTACTTGTTACGGTTTTTAAGTCGAAATTTAAAGGCGATATAGGGGAGTTGGCTCTTGCCTTAAATGTTAAAGATCTTGATAAAAATAAATACAGAAAAATACATGACATAAAATTAAAAAATACATCTAATCATACAAAAACTAGCCAAATTGATCATTTGATTATTTCAACTTATGGAATTTTTTGTATAGAGACAAAGGGATACAAGGGAAAAATATATGGTAAAGAATTTTCCAAGGATTGGGTACAATATTTATCAAATCAGAAAAATTATTTTATGAATCCAGTTTTACAAAATTATGGTCACATAAAAGCTGTTGAAAATATTTTAAAAAATTCTTATCCAAATATGAAGTATTTCTCAATAATAGCCTTTTCAGCAGAGGCAAATCTAGATTCAATTGAAGTGAAAAAAGCAAAAATATGTAAAATTTCAAAAGTGAGTGATTTAATAAAAGACTTATCCAAAGATGAAATTCTAAAAAAAGAAGACTTGGATAAGATTGAAATCTTAATTAAAGAAAATAAGTCATACCAATCAGATTTTTCTCACACTAGGGATATAAAAAAGCTAAAAAAAGAAAATAAGGAAAAAGTAGAAAAGAAAATATGTCCAAGATGTGGAGGAAAATTAGTTGAAAAAGAAGGGAAATATGGAAAATTTATAGGATGTTCTAATTTTCCTAAATGTAGGTTTGTTTATAATAAAAATAAGAAAAATAATTTGAGCGAAAGAATTTCTTTCGCTTTTTTAATTGACAAAAATTTATATGAAGGTAATATAGTTCTAAATAGAACTAAAAGGAGGATTATATGCATTTTTGGGATCAGCATAAAAATATTACAAATTATTATGAAAAATTAACGAGTTCAATTTGCCAACAATATAAACTAACCCAATTGGAATATGATATTTTAATGTTTTTATATAATAATCCAAAATATAATACAGCAAGCGATATTGTAAGAATTAGAAAATCTACCAAATCACATGTTTCTACATCATTAAAAAATTTGGAAAATAAAAAATTGATTATTAAAAAACAAAACAAAGAAAACAAAAAATACTATGAAATTTTTCTTTTAGAAAAAGCAAATATAATAATTAAAAATGGCAAGAAAATACAAGAGCAATTTATAGAAGATTTATTTGAAGGAATAAGTGAAGATGATATGGTGATTTTTAAAAAAGTTTTTGATAAGATTTGCAAAAATGCAGATTTTCATTTAAAAAGCTAGGAGATTCTATGTTTAAGGTTAAAAGTAAAAGCTTACTAATTATTGCAGGTCTTGTTTGGTTAATAGCTGGATTTAATGTTGCAAGACTCGGGATAATTTCATTTTTTACAATTGATAAAAAATTTAATTTATATATTTTTTCCCTTATTATATTTATTTTATTTGGATTTATGTTTTATAAGATGACTAAAAAACATACAAAGAGGATATTGGCTTATAAGGGAAGAATATATTTTTGGAAATTTTTTGATAAAAAATCTTATTTAATAATGGCCTTTATGATGGGAGGAGGTATAGGACTTAGGTCAATGAAATTTTTACCGGATTATTTCATTGGATTTTTCTATACTGGTCTTGGCCTTGCCTTGGATTTTGCAGGACTTATTTTTATAAAAAATTATTTTTCAATAATAAAGGAGAGATAAAAATGGAAGAAAAAAAATATAAAATGAAAATTTTTGATATATTTGAAGTGATTTTCGATATAGGATACTTAATTTTTGACCTAATTGGAGGGATTTTATTTTTTATATTTTCAAAGGGTGAAAAATTATTTATCCTATATGGGATTTTAACTCTTATCCTATGTTTTGGGGATGCCTTTCACCTTATTCCAAGGGTAAAAAAATCCTTATTTGGCATAAATGAAAAAATCAAAAAACAAATGGGCTTTGGTCTCCAAGTTTCATCTATCACAATGACAATATTTTATATTTTGCTCTTATATATATGGAAAGAAACTTTTAAAAATTTAAAAGCTCCAACTATAATAGAAATTTTAATTTGGATTAGCGCACTTATTAGGATATTTATTTGTTTATTGCCCCAAAATAATTGGACCAGTGGAAATGAAAATAAGACTCTTTCTATAATTAGAAACTCAATATTTTTAATTTCTGGACTTGGAATAATAATCCTCTATACTATATCTGGAAATATATATGGTTTGAGGATGCACAGGATGGTTTGGGCAATAATTATTTCATTTGCTTGTTATTTACCAGTAACCTTATTTAGTAAAAAATATCCCAAAATTGGTATGCTAATGATACCAAAAACATGCTCTTATATATGGATAATCGTAATGGGTCTTCAAATATTATTTTATTAAAATTTATTGGAAAATTTTATAATTAAAATTATTTCATATTTTCGAATCATGATATATTTTTATTAAAAATCTTTTTCAAATATAATTTACTTGTTAAAAAATACACATAAGTATATAATATAAGTGTAAAGGGAAATAAAAAATTTAAAAGGAGAAATTTATGAAATTATTAAGAGCCATGCGCGAACCACTAAAGTATGTACAAGGTAAGGATGCCTTGTTAAAATTCCACGAAGAAATGGAATATATGGGAAAAAGATGGTTATTTATTTGTTCTAATAGTGGGTATAAATCTTGTCATGATAAGATAGAAAAATCTTTCGAAGGATTAGATGACTTTAGACGCTATGAAATTTTTGGTGGAATTTCTAGTAAGGGCGAGATTGAAAAAATGAAAAAAATCGTCGAAGATGATAAAATCGATACAGTTGTTGCAGTTGGTGGTGGATCTGCAGTTGATACTGCAAAGGCTACAGCTTATTATGCAAATAAACATATAGTAATAGTTCCAACAGTAGTTGCTACAGATGCTCCTTGTACTGGACTTTCTGTAATCTATAATGATGATGGATCTTTTGATTCTTATTTATTCTATCCAACAAATCCTGATGCAGTTTTGGTTGATAGCCAAGTTATAGCAAACGCACCAGTTAAATTTTTAATAGCAGGAATGGGTGATGCTTTGGGAACTTATTTTGAAGGAAGAGCATCTATAAGAACGGAATCACCAAGCTTGGAAGGGACAGGAATTACAAGAACAGGACTTGCAATTGCAAAATTATGTTACGAAACTTTAAGAGCATATGGATCACAAGCTATAAAAGCATGTGAAAATAATGTTGTAACACCAGCTTTGGATGCAATTATTGAAGCAAACACTTATATGTCTGGAGTAGGGGCCGATAATGTAAACTGCGCAGCAGCACACTCATTTTACAATGGTTTAACATCATTAGGTGGACACGAAGCATATCATGGTTCATGTGTAGCCTTTGGTACTTTGGTTCAATTAGTTTTGGAAGGGGTTCCAAAAGAAGAATTTGAAGATGCACAAGGATTTTGCTTAGAAGTTGGACTTCCTGTAACATTGGAAGAACTTGGAGTAAGTAAAGACGAAGAAATTAAAACTATAGCAAGAAATGCTTGTGTAGAAGGAGAAACAATTCATAATCTTGCAGGAGATGTTACCCCTGATGAATTATATGCTGCAATAATTGCAACAGATGCTATGGGAAAAGCTGTCTTAGGAAAATAGATTTTAAAAAAGTTTTAGTATATTTAATATCAAAACTTTTTTATATTGAATTTTTTATATTTATCTTTTTTAAATCATTTAATAAGAGGACCTATGTGGGTATAAAACTAATAGCTTAATTTAATATATAGGAGAAATGTATGAAGGAAAATATTTGTATTCAAGATACCTATGGCGAAAGATTTCAATATTGCTGGGGTTGTGGTCCAAAAAATGATATGGGACTTCATTTAAAATCATATCCAAGTGAAGATGGGAAAAGTGTAATTGCTAAAATTATTCCTGATAAAATGTATACAGGAGGAGTACCTCAAAATTTATTTGGGGGAATGATTGCAATGATTTTTGATTGTCACGGAACAGCTTCTGCAGCTTATTTTTCTCACAAAAATAAAGGCTTGGACCTTGATAAAAATACGGTAATAGAGAGATTTATTACAGCAAGACTTGAAGTTGACTTTAAAAAACCAACTCCAATGAATGAAGAAATTATAGTATCATCAAAATTAATTGAGCTTGGTGAGAGAAAAGCAATAATTGAAATGGAGATGACAGCAAAGGGAGAAGTTCGTGCAAAAGCTAAAATGATAGCTGTTAAAGTAAAAGATAATATGTAAATTTATTGTTATTGAATAAAAAATAAGAAATATTAAGAAAATTTTTTTAAAAACTAAAGATTAAAATTGTGGTATAATTTTATCATGGTTTGAAACGCACCCATTCACAAAGGCTATTTGTGGTGGGTGTTTTATTTTTAGATTGGAGATTTTATGGAAGAAAAAAATCTTTTTAGAGATTTTATCAAATATGTATTTTTGAATATTTTTGGACAAATAGCTTTTTCTTGTTATACACTTATGGATACATATTTTGTATCTGTTAAACTTGGAGCAGATGGACTTGCAGCCTTAAATATTGCTTTTCCTATTTTTTGTTTATTAAATGGACTTGGTTTAATGTATGGAATAGGCGGGGGAATAAAATACGCAATTTGTAAAAGCAGAAATTCTGAAAAAAGAGCCAATAGAATATTCACATCTGCTTTGTTATTAGCATTAGTTACAGGAATAATATTTTTTATAATTGGCATTTTATTTTCAGAGAAATTAGTTATATTTTTGGGAGCCGATAATAATATTTTTGATATAACTAATACTTACCTTAAAGTAATGCTATTATTTGCGCCAGCTTTTTTATTAAATAATATTATGCAGGCATTCGTGAGAAATGATAAAAATCCTAGACTTTCTATGATAGCCATGATAAGTGGAAGTATTTCAAATGTAATATTAGATTATATTTTTATTTTTCCCCTTAATATGGGAATATTTGGAGCAATATTTGCGACAGGTCTTGCACCCATTATAAGCATGCTTATAATTATGCCGTATATTTTGAAAAGAAAAAATGGATTTCATTTAGAGAAAATAAAATTGGATTTAGAAAGTATTCTTGAAATTATATCAAAAGGATTTACGGCTTTTATAACAGAAGCAACATCCGGGATTGTTATGTTTGTATTTAATCTGTTGATTTTAGGAATTTCCGGGAATTTAGGAGTTGCTGCCTTTGGAATAATTTCAGTAATCTCGCTTGTTGTAATTGCAATTTATACAGGCTTATCTCAAGGTATTCAACCAATAATCAGTCATTATTATGGAAAAAATGATAAAGAGAAACTTGAAAAAATTTTAAAATATGGCTTGTTAACAGAAATATTTTTATCCTTAATAATTTATATAACAATTTATTTTGGACGAGATTTATTTGCATCATTTTATAACGAAGAAGGCAATATAATTTTACAAGGATACGCTATCCAGGGCATGGTATTATATTTTTTAGCATGTCCTTTCATAGGAATAAATATTGTGACATCAACATTTTTTGCATCAACAGAAAAGGTAAAACTTTCTCAGATAATTTCCTTATCGAGAGGGGCAATAGTCCTAGTACCTGTTGCGATATTAATGGCCAAAAGTTTCAAATTAAATGGTGTTTGGCTATCATATCCTATTTCAGAAATTCTTGTAAGCTTAATTAGCTTATTTTTAATATGGAAAAATTTGATAAAGAACAAATAAAATTTTAAAAAATTTTTAAAATATATAAAAATCTATTTAAGTTTACATTTCATAGTGATATAATCATGATATAGATAACTATTATCAAGGAGCAAACTATGATCTATATTGAAAATTTAAAAAAATCTTATGGTGTTGGTAAAGAGAAAATAAACGCTCTAAATGGGATTGATTTAAAGCTAGAAAGTGGAAAAATATTGTGTTTGCTTGGACCATCTGGTTCAGGAAAATCTACACTATTAAATATTTTAGGTGGTATTGAAACAATTGATCAAGGACTTGTTAAGGTTTTTGAAAATGACTTAAATAAAATGAATAAAAAAGATTTGGAAAAGTATAGAAGAAAGAATTTAGGATTTGTTTTCCAATTTTATAATCTTATAAGTGACTTAAATGTAAAAGAGAATATAGAAGTTGGGGCTTATTTATCTGATAATCCTATTGATATAGATGAATTAATAAAAAATTTATCTCTTGAAGATCAAATATATAAATATCCAAATGAAATTTCTGGAGGCCAAGCACAAAGAACTTCTATAGCAAGAGCAATTATTAAAAGACCAAAACTTTTGATATGTGATGAGCCTACAGGAGCTTTAGACTATGAAAGTGCTAAGGATGTATTAATTTTAATTGAAAAGCTAAATAAAATTTATAATTCAACTGTAATTATAGCTACACACAATGTTCAGATTTCAAAAATGTGCGATTATATTATGAATATCCACAATGGTTTAGTTAGAAGTTTTGAAGAAAATAAGGAAAAAATTCCTGCTAGGAGTGTGACTTGGTGATGAAAAATCCAATTAATAAGAGAATTTTTAGACAAGTTAGATTTTATCCATTTAGATTTTTTCCCATTTTTATACTAATAGCCCTAGTAGTTACTTTTGCGGCTTCATTTTATACTGCTCAAGATTCTGTAAAATTTGTATACTATAAAGAATTAAAAAATGGAAGGGTAGAAGATGGTCAATTTACTGCTATTAATAAATTAGATAAGAATACAGTGGATAAGATCAAAAAAGACCATATAAAATTATATGAAAATTTTTCTATAGAATTAAATGAAAGTAAGGATAAGAAACTAAGAGGATTCATTAATAGAGATAAAATTAATATAGGTCAACTACACCAAGGTAGATTTCCAAAAACAAAAAATGAAATTGCCTTGTCAAATAATTATGCTATAATCAATAATAAAAAATTAGATGATAAAATAAAATTAGAAGGAAAAACTTTCAAAATAGTTGGGCTTGTTTCCCTCCCAGACTATTCATCACTCCTAAGAAATAGACAAGATTTAGTTATGGATACTGGATATTTTGGTGTATGTCTTTTTAATAAAGAAGGTTTTGATAGTTTTAGTGAAAAAACAAAAAAATATACTTATGCATATCATAATTTAGATAAAATTAATAAGAAAGATCAAAGAGATAAAATTAGAAAAATAGTTAATAAAATTAATAAAAACAATTTTGTTATTGATTATGTTATTAGAGCAGATAATCACAACATTTCATATGTCATGGATGATATGGACGGAGATGTACCAACTATGACAAGTTTTATGATTATTTTATTTATTGCCCTTGCCTTTGCAAGTGCTGTAGAAATGAAAAGCTTGATTGAAAAAGAGGCCTCACTAATTGGTACACTACTTTCCTTGGGATATAAGAAAATAGAAGTTTTTACAAATTATATGGCTATGCCTTTATTTATAACTGTAACTGGAGCTTTAGTGGGAAATTTATTGTCATATTTATTTGTTTATAAAAAATATGTTAACTTATATTACAATTCATTTGATTTAGCAAAATTTGAACTAAAACTAAGTCCAAGATCCTTTATTATTACAAGCCTTATACCAATACTAATCTATATATTAGTAAATTCGCTTATAATTTCTAAAAGTTTGAATTATAAGCCCTTAGATTTTCTAAGGAAAAATTTAAAAAAAGAAAAGAAAAAAAATAAATTTAAACTAGAAAAATTTGATTTTATTAATAAATTTAGAATCAGGGTATTATCAGCCAATAAACTTAATTTGATTGCCTTATTTTTCGGGATTTTCTTAGCAAATTTACTATTAGTAATTAGTTTATCAATAAGACCTGTTTTTACAAAATATACAGAGAACATGAAAGAATCAATGAAATATGATTACACATATTTTGTTAAGGGAGAAGATAAAAATATTAAAGAGGAGAAGGCTTGTATAATAGAAGCAGAATTAGTAGAACTAAATGATAAAAAAATTCAAGTCTATGGGATTGATAGAACATCAAAATATAAAATTAATTCTTACGATACTTTAAAAGAAAATGAGGCAATAGTTTCACAGGGCTTTGTTGATAAATATGGCTTAAAAAAGGGAGATGAATTTAAAATAAGAGAACCCTATAAAAATAAAGAAAAAAGTTTAAAAATTAAAGATATAGATAAGTCAATAAATGTTTTTAAAATTTTTATGAAAAGAAAATCTTTAAATAAAGTAATTGGCATGGATAAGGAATTTTTTAATACTTATATGGCAGATAAAAAATTAAAAATATCAAAAGATATAGAAATAAGTAAAATTGATAAAAAAGAAATTACAAAGTTTACCGAACATTTTTTGAATAATTTTGGTGTGTTTTTTGATACTATGATTGTTATAGGAATATTTTTCTTTTTTATAATTACGGTACTTATTTCTAATGTTATAATAGAAAAGTCGAGAACAAATATTTCCTACATTAAAATATTTGGGTTCAAAAATAAAGAAATAACAAATATATATATAGATCCAATCTTTATTTTTGTAATAATTTTTCAAGTATTAATGATTCCACTAATAAATAAAATAGTACAATTTTTTATGTTCGTATCTATGTCAAAATTAGATGCTTATATTAAAGCACAAATACCTTTAAAAATTTATATCATAGCTATAATAATTAGCATATCGTTATTTATTTTAGTTCAATTTATCCAAAAAATAAAACTTTCAAAAATTAATATGGTAGAGGAATTAAAAGTTATTAATGGATAAGGTTTATATTATTTGAAAAAATTTTAGATAAGATTTAAAATCAGAAAAATCACCTGGATTTAATATTCAGAGTGATTTTTTTTAAAGCTATACTTTAATAAGATAATAAAATAAATTAAATGAGATTAAAATTGACAAAAGTTTTCGAATATTGTAGAATAGATTCATGATAAAAATTAACATATAATTTTAATTAGATAATTTAAAAAAGGAGACAATTATGGAAAAGAAAAAGTCGATTAGATTACCTTCTTTTTTTGAAGCAATTTTACCAATTATAACAATGGTTTTATTAATGGTATACGTTTTTGTTTTTGCAAAAAAAGAAGTAGATGGAAAACTTGAAGCTGTTTATGATGGGGCACACATGCCACTTATTTGTGGAATTGTAGTAGCTTGTATTGTTGGAATTATTTGTGGTCATTCTTTTAAAGACATGCTTTCAGGAATGATTGCTAGGATTAATACAACCTTAGATGCTATTTTAATTTTACTTACTGTGGGTTTGTTGATTTCATCATTTATGATGAGTGGAACAATTCCTGCTTTAATTTATTATGGATTGGAATTATTAAATCCAAAGTTATTTTTGCCTATTGGCTGTATTATCACTGCTCTTGTAGGTATGGCTTGTGGTTCTTCTTGGACGGCAACAGCTACAATTGGTATAGCTTTTATGACAATTGGACAAGGGCTTGGAATAAATCCGGCAATAACTGCAGGAATGGTAATTTCAGGAGCCTACATAGGTGATAAATTTTCTCCTTTATCAGATACAACAAATCTTGCAGCTGGAGTTTCAAAAACTGGATTATTTGATCACGTAACAGCTATGATTTCTACAACTGGACCTATATTTATAATTTCCTTGATTTTATACACAATTTTGGGACTTAGGGCGAATGTTGTAAATTATGACCCTACAATTGCTGAGGGAATAAAAACTTCACTTGCAAATAATTTTAACTTAAACCCTTTAGTTTTACTTCCAATACTTATTATTGTTTTAGTTTGCGTTTTAAGAATTGAAGGTCTTGCCGGTGTTATGATTTCTGTTGTTGTTGGAATTGTTTTTTCACAAATATTTCAAGAGACTAAGTCTCTTGCTGAAATTTTTGAAGTTTTACACTATGGTCCTGAAATTGAAACAGGAAATGCCTTTGTAGATGCAGCCCTTGCAAAGGGGGGGATGAATAATCAAATGTGGACTGTAAATTTAATTTTACTTGCAGTATCATTTGGTGGTGCTTTGGAAAAATCTGGAGTTGTTGAAAAATTATTCGCTCACTTAAAAGAAAAAATAAATTCAGTAGGTGGACTAGTTCTAACAACTATGGCTACATCAATTTTCTGTGATGCTACAATGTGTGATCAATTTTTAGGAATTGGAGTTCCAGCTCCTTTATATGAAGATAAATATGATGAGATGGGTCTTTCAAGAAATTTCCTATCAAGAACCTTAGAAGATGCAGGAACTTTATGGGCAGTAATGTTTCCGTGGACAGCTTGTGGGGCGTATCAAATGAAAACTTTAGGAGTAAATCCACTCTATTATTTCCCATTTGCTTTTGTAAACTTATTAAGTCCAATTTATGCTCTTACAACGGCTTATTTAAAAAGAAATATATTTTGGGCAGATGGATCTTATACAAATATTTTTGGAAAAACAAGAATGAAAAAGAAAGCATATGCTCCAAAAGAAGTAGAAGAGTATGCAAATGCTCAACTATATAAATTAAGAAAAGAAGGAAAAGTTCCAAATATTTCATAAATTGAAAAATCAAAATCTATTTTTTAGGTTTTGATTTTTATTTTTTAATAATATATTAATATTATTTTTTTAGGGTATATTTATAAGTAAATACTTACGGTATAGTTTAAAAGAAAATATTTTATATAAATTATCCTAAAATATTTTGGAGGTTAAGATGGATTTAAAAGATTTTACAAATAAAGAACAAAGCCAAATAAAAGAGGGCCTTTCTACAGCTGAGATTAGCGACAAGGAAGCAGGGGATAAAATACTTGCTCTTGTTCCAGAAGAATGGATCAAAAAAATTCCATTTTTTGTAAGAAAACACTCTACTACAAAAACAATTGAAAAAATAGCAAATGAATATCCGGATCTTTATCAAATAGCAAAAAAACCCGGAGATTTACCAGAAAAAGAAGAAAAAGAGCTTAAGAAAATAATTACAGATATTTTTGAAGAAAAGATGAAAAAGCATAATATTAAATAAGAAAAAGCAAACAAAGAGTAATTTTTACTTTATGTTTGCTTTTTCTTATGTTATATTTAGTATTAATTTTTAATATTTTTATTTTTTGGAACACTATCAAAAATTCCTGTTACCATTAAGGCAATAGCCCCATCACCTGTTACATTACAAGCTGTTCCAAATGAATCTTGGAGGGCAAAGATTGATAACATTAGGGCTGTCCCTGTATCGTTAAAGCCTAGAACTGAAATGATTAATCCCAAACTTGCAACAACTGTTCCTCCTGGAACTCCTGGTGCTGCTATTGCAAATATTCCAAGTAGAGCAATAAAGACAATCATATTTAAAGTTGTTGGTAATTTTCCTGTTAAAATTTGTGAAACCGTCATTACAAAAAATACTTCTGTTAAAACTGATCCACAAAGATGGGTGTTTGAGCAAAGTGGAATTACAAAATCTCTAATTTTTGGATCTAAAGTTTTTGATTTTCCAGCACATTTAAGTGAAACTGAAAGGGTTGCTGCTGATGACATTGTTCCTAAAGCCGTAAGATAAGCAGGCAAATAATGTCCAAAAACTTCTTTTGGATTTGTTTTTGAAAAAATTCCTCCCAAGGTGTACAACAGTGTCATCCAAATAAAGTGTCCTACAATAACAATTAAAATAATTTTTAAAAATACTGGTAATTCTTGTAAAACTACTCCTTCATAAGCTAAGACTGCAAAAGTTGAAGCTATATAAAAAGGAAGCATATTAATCACAACAACATCTACTATTTTTAAAACTATCTTATTAAGTTCCAATAATAAATTTTCCCAAGTTTGTGATTTTGTAAGAATTACAGCAATCCCAAAAATAATTGATGTTACAAGGGCAGTCATAACTGGCATTATTGGATCAATTGTTAATTTAAAAATTGATTCTGGAATCTCCTTTGCTCCTGCAACGTTTGATGCTATATTTAAGTGGGGAATTATAGCTTTTCCTGCTAAAAAAGAAAATGCACCTGCACCTACTGATGAAATATAGCAAATCAAAAGAGTTACTGTAAGGATTTTTCCAGCATTTTCTTTAAGTGATACAATTGCAGGGGTTACAAAACCAAGAATAATTAAAGGAACAATATATCCAATCAAATCACCAAGAATGGTTTTTATAGAACTAACTACTAAAATTGCCGGCTCATTTGAAATATTTCCAATTAGTATACCAGCAATTATTCCCATCACTAGCTTAAAAACTAATGAATTGAAAAAGCTCTTCTTTTTCATTTTTTATACCTCTTTCGTTTATTTTATTAATATTCTACATTTTTTTAACAAAAATACAATATATATTCACTAATCAGCATATAAATAAAAAATTATATAATTATTCATAAAGTTTTGCTTGGCTTAAATACATTTTTTTATAAAGTCCATCATCTTTCATCAGCTTTTCATGATCCCCATTTTCTGTAATTTTTTTATTATCACAAACAATAATCCTATCAGCGTATTTTGTAGAAGAGAGTCTGTGAGAAATAAAAAGAGAAGTTTGTCCTTTTGAAATATCTAGCATTTTTTCAAAAATTTCTTGTTCACTTCTAGGATCAAGAGCACTTGTTGGCTCATCCATTATAAAAAATTTTCCTTCATGGACCATTGATCTTGATAGGGCAAGTTTTTGTCCAATTCCACCAGAAGGTTCGACAGAATTTTTTGAAAAAAGGAAAGTTAAGAATGTGTCTTCTTTATTTACTAGCTTGTCTATCCAAGATTTCAAATTTAAAAGATAAAAAGATTCATCCATTTTTTCTCTTTGATAATTTGTAATCTCACCCAACAAATTTGCTGAAATATTTTCAGAAATTCTAAAAGGAAATAATCTAAAATCTTGAAAAGTTGGGGAGAGGATTTTGTAATATGTTTTTGTATCAATATCATTTATATTAACCCCATTTATATAAATATTTCCGCTTGTAGGCTTATAAAATTTACACAAGAGTTTTACAATTGTAGATTTTCCAGCACCATTTTTCCCCACAAGAGCTACGGTTTCTCCATTTCTAATTTCAAAAGAGCAATTTTCCAAAATATTTTCATTTGATTTTGGATATTTAAAGCTAACATTATCAAATTTAATAGTGATTTTTTCTGTGTCTATTTTTTTAATTTTACCTACATCAAAATTTTCTTCTTTTTGATTTAAAAAATCAAATAAGCTTTGAAGTTGAGCATTAAAGGCAATTACTTGGGCATAGTTTTTTTGTATTTCCTTACTTGCGTTGATTAAGCTTATTAATGAGTTGAAATATAAAGTAAAATCAGCGAGGCTTATGACTTTTTCTATAAGCTTAACTACAAGAAAAAACAAAGATCCAAGTATAGAAAAATTAGAAAATACATTCATAAGCCCAACATAAATTCCATTTTTTGTATAATATGCGCTGGAATTTTTGACTAATTTTTGATGAAAAATTTCAGATTTTTTTTAAAATAAAATCTTCTCCATTATAAATTTTTATATCTTTAAAATATCTATGGTCTTGAGAAAAATTTACAAAAAATCTATAAGCTCTTAAATCAGGTATATCATTTTTTTGATAATCTAATTCATTTTTCTTAATTAGCTCTACAATTTTTTTATTTAAAAGTATTAAAATAAGTACTACAAGTACAACAAATACAGACAAGTTCATAAGAACTATTAAAGAAAAAATACCTGTAATTGTTGAGTTTATTGTTATTGCAAATAAATCATATATTTTAAAAATTTCGAAAATAGCATAATGGGCTTTTTCCATTTCATCTTGAACTGTTTTACTATCCGATTTTTCTACTGGAAGCTTAATAGCCTTTTCACTTAATTTAAAGGTATAAACATCAAAAAAGGATTCAAAAGATTCTGTGAGTAAGTTTGCATTTAATCTGTTGATTAGTCCCCTAATTAAATCGAAAATTAAAACTAGAAAAGCGATTATAAAAATTAT
Organism: Anaerococcus hydrogenalis DSM 7454; assembly: GCF_000173355.1. Lineage (GTDB taxonomy): Bacteria > Bacillota > Clostridia > Tissierellales > Peptoniphilaceae > Anaerococcus > Anaerococcus hydrogenalis. The sequence goes on along the minus strand of NZ_ABXA01000024.1, from coordinate 17,899 downwards.
TTTTAATCTTTTTTGTCCATATATTTCATCAATTATTAATTTTGGTGCAATTATAGAAAAAACAGGAAGTATTCCCATAAGAAGGGAAAATATTACAAATTTTTTAATGAAATTTTTGTGTATTTCATTTATTTTTTTTAATAATTTTAAAATATTTTTCATACTTTCTCCTTATAATTTTTTGCTTGAAGATTGTACAAATCTTTGTAATCATAATCGCTTATCATAAGTTCTTCATGACTTCCTGTAGATTTTATTTTCCCATCTTTTAGATAGACTATTCTATTGCAAAATTTTGTTGATGCTAGACGATGAGATATAAAAATTGAAGATTTGTTCTTGGTTAAATCATTATACAAGCTATATAATTCTCTTTCTGCAAGAGCGTCAAGTTGGGCAGTTGGTTCGTCTAAAATTAAAAGTTTTGAAGAATTTTTTTCAATACTTCTTGCCAAATATAATTTTTGCTTTTGTCCACCAGAAAGATCAACACCATCATCATCTAAAATTCTAAGCAAAGTTTGCTTATCTTTTTTGTAATAAGATTCTATAATTTTATTCAAATGAGTAAGCTCATAAGTTTTTTCTAGATTTTTATTAGAATCATTTAACAAAATATTTTCTTTAATAGAAAATGGAAAAATTTGAGAATCTTGGAATACAGCTGAAACTAATTTATTATAATCATAATTCAGATTTTTAAAATTTTTACCATTAATAAAAATTTCCCCTTCATAAGACTTATAAAAACCTGCAAGAATAAGAGCGAGAGTAGATTTTCCAGCCCCATTTTCTCCTACTAAGGCTATTGATTCATTATTGTTTATGGTTAGATTTATATTTTTTAGGACATATTTATCAGAGTTTGGATATTTAAATGATAAATTTACTAAATCGATTTTTAAATTTTTTGGTAAATCCTTATTTTCAAAAGATTTTTGATAAGGGTTTATAATTTTAAAAAACGGTTTAAATCTTGTAAGATTATCAAAAAAATCATTAAAAATCCACATAAACAAATTGTTAAAATTTACAAAGGCTAAAATTGCTGTAAAATAAACATAAAAATCGCCAATGTCAAGCTTTTCACTCATAAGATTTGAAATAAGCCAATACATAATAAGAGCATCTCTAATAAAATTTATAAGTCTTACAAGGCTATAAATTTTAAATGTTTTTTTATCTGTTCTAACTAGGTATGCTATCCTATCATGGTTGGTCTTTTTGTAAAAACTTTTAAAGACATTTATAAAATCAAAAATAAGTATATCTTGTTTTGATAAAGGAGACCTTAGCTCATTGTTTAATTTTGTAAATTTATTGTAGTTTTCGTTTTGATCATTCCAAAATTTAGAAAATTCTCTAGGAATTTTATTTGCAATATAAGTTGAAATTATTGTCAAAGTAATTATCAAAGATAAAATTATTCCACCAATTTTTAAAAAAATCCACAAAAATCCTGCGATAGAAGTTAGGGATGCTAAAAATTCTGGCAAAGTCATCATTACAGCACCTGCTCCTAAAAATGGACTGTCTACAGCCTTATTTGCACTATTTATTTTTTCGGATTCAGATTTTTTCGTTTTTTCTTCATAGGGAAGGTAGAGGGCGTATTTTGTTACCATATTCATATATTTATATCTAATATTATTCATTTTCATACGGTAATTACCCATGATATAAGATTCAAAAAAACTTATAATCGTTGATAGGACTAATAATAAAATGAAAAAGCCTAACATAAAATCAAGTCCATTTTGATAATTTTTCAATATGTAGGCAGGCGAAATAATCCATATAAATGGTTTTAATCCTATAAATATGGAGTAAAGTATGATTAATAAATACATGCTTGGCTCATACTTAGCCATTGATCTAAAAATATATTTTAATTCTTTCATAAAAAGCCTAAACGGCATCCTCCTTGTTGTAGTAAGTCAAGGAGCTTTTCCTCACTTACAAGTTACAAATTTCCTCTTTATTATTAATATTATTGTTCATTTTTCTTCTCCTTTCTTTAAAGCTAATTTAATATTAGCAATTTAATTCAATGAAGTCAAAAAAAGATGGTAAGAACCATCTTAATTTTCTAATATTTCAATAGCACATTTTAAACCATCAAGAGCTGAGGATATTATTCCACCGGCGTATCCTGCTCCTTCACCAATCGGTCTTAAATTTTTAAATTTTAATGTAGAATAATTTTTATTTCTTTCAATTCTAATTGGGCAAGAAGTTCTTGTTTCAACTCCAGTTAAAATTGCATCATCATGAGAAAAAGCCTTAATTTTTTTTGAAAAATCAATTATGGCAAGTTTTATGGATTCGTTGATTTTTTCTGGATAAATCTCATTTAAATCAGCAAATTTATAGCCTGGTTTGTAAGTTGGCTTAATATTACCCAAATCTTTTGAAACTTCACCATTTATATAATCACCAACTTTTTGAACAGGAGCTGTATAATTTCCTCCACCAAGCTTGTATGCTTTCTCTTCTATTTCTCTTTGAAATTTTATACCAGCAAGATTATCATGACCCAAAATTTCAGAATCAATAGCACAAACTACAGCAGAATTTGAATTATAATTTCCCCTATCATGATAACTCATACCATTTACACAAAGCCTATTTTCTTCACTTGATGCAGGAACAACATAGCCTCCTGGACACATACAGAAAGTATAAACAGAAATATTTTTACTTCTATCAAAATACTTAAGGGCATAGGAAGCTTGTGGAAGTCTATCGTCATTTATTTTATATTGGCTAAAATTAATATCTTTTTGCAAGTGCTCAATCCTAAAACCAACTGCAAAATTCTTTTGACTAATATCTATATACTTATCAAGCATTATAAAAGTATCACGAGAAGAATTTCCCAAGGCGAGTATGTATTCATCTGCTTGGTATTCACTTTTATTTGTAATAAGAGATTTTATCTCTCCATTTTCAATATTTAAATCCTTAAAAATTTCATTGAAATGAAAAGATCCGCCCATTTTAATAATTTTTTTTCTTATATTAATAATAACTTTTCTTAAAAGATCTGTTCCTACATGAGGCATTTGGGTGTATAAAATATCTTCAGGAGCGCCGTTTTCAACCAATATTCTAAAAACTTCCCTAGATCTTTTATCCTTTGACCTTGAGGTTAATTTTCCATCAGAAAAAGTTCCAGCTCCTCCTTCACCAAATTGAATATTTGATTCTGGATTTAATTTTAAATTTTTAATAAAATTGTCTATAGTTTTTACCCTGTCTTCAATTTTTTCTCCTCTTTCAATAAGAGTAACTTTAACACCATTTTTACAAAGTGCATAGGCACAAAAAAGCCCAGCTGGTCCAGAACCTACAATTACAGCAGAATTTATTTTATTTTTATTTGATAAATCTAAATCATCTTCAACAAATTCACCAATATCATTTTTTAATTTTTTACTAGTTTTTTTATCAATATCGCAGTCGACCAAAACTTGGTAAACATAAAATATACCACGTCTTGCATCAATTGATTTTTTATAAATTTTAAAAGTATCAATTTTTCTTTTTATTTTTTCTTCAATAGCTTTTTTTAAATTTTCATTGTTATCCAATTCATATGGAATTTTAATATTTCTAACTATATACATAAAACATCCTTTCTTACTAATTTTAACAGATTTTTTATATTAAATAAATTTAAAATATTATATAATAAATAAGGGAGAAATTATGAAAGTAGAGTTAGTTGAAAATAAATTAGAAAAAGAAAGTATCTCGTCTTACATATTAAATGATTTAAAACCATGGTTTGAAGATGAGGCTGCCGTAAAAAATTATGTAGAAAAATCTAAAGATTATATTTTTTTCAAAGCAAGTAAAAATGGTAAAAATATTGCATTTATTGTATATAAAAAAAACATCAGTATATACGATTGAAATATTTGTAATGGGTGTTTTAAAAAAATATCATAGAAATCATATAGGAAGAAATTTATTTAAAGAGTCTATTGAAATTTTAAAAAATTATGAATATGAATTTGTTCAAGTAAAAACTTTAAAAGAAGGAATAGATTATGGTTATGATAAAACAAATAAATTTTATCAAGCTTTGGGATTTAGAAAATTTGAAGTAATTGATGAGATTTGGTCGAAAGATAATCCTTGCCAAATTTATGTGAAAAGTATTGTTTGACAAGGCAATTAAACAATTTTTATTTAAAAAAATGATAATTTATAAAAAAATATTTGACAATATTAAAAACAGGTCTTATAATAATCATAACAATAATTTATTTATAAAAATTACGAAAAAAAGAGTAGGCTTGTGGAAAAGCACAGAGAGTTGGAGTTTGGTGAGATCCATCCTTTGAAATAAGTTCGAAAATCATTTTTCTTTTGCATGTCTGAATTATAGTAAGATGTGTCGCCATGGTTGGCGTTATCAAAACCCGGCATTGTTTGATGCTTGAAGAGCTTATATTTATATAAGAATAAAGGTGGTAACGCGGAATTTTCGTCCTTTGTCTAATTTTTAGACAAGGGACTTTTTTAATGAATAAATATTGTAATAAATTTTTTGGAGGATAGAATGAAAAAATTATCAAGAAGTCAATTTTTACAAGTTAGTGTAATGCTATTTGGTTTGTTTTTTGGAGCTGGAAACTTAATTTTCCCTCCACTTTTAGGTAACCAAGCAGGAACTTTCACATTTATTTCTTTATTAGCATTTTGCGTTACTGCTGTTTTATTTCCGGTAATGGGAGCTATAGTTGTAGGAAAAACTGAAGGTTTGACTAATCTTTCAAATAGGGTTTCTCCTTTATTTTCTGTAGTATTTACAACAGCAATATATTTATCAATAGGACCAGGACTTGGTATACCAAGAGCAGGATCTGTTCCCTTTGAAATGGCAATAGCTCCTTATGTACCAGAAGGTTTTAATATGAATCTAGCAAGATTTTTATATACCTTAGTATTTTTTAGCTTAGCATTGGTTATTTGTTTAAAACCTAATAAACTAGTTAAAAGGGTTGGAAAATATTTAACACCTTCTCTTTTACTTATGATAGTGTTCATGTTTTTAAGAGTAATGACAATGGATAAAAACATAGCAGCTCCTACAGGAGAATATAATAATTCTCCTGTAGTTAAGGGATTTTTAGAAGGTTATAACACAATGGATGCTGTAGCAGCATTAAATTTTGGTTTTGTTATAGCCCAAGCAATAAAAAGATTTGGAATAAAAGATAAAAATGAAGTTACAAATTATACAATAAAGGCAGGATTTGTTGCAGGAGCAGTTTTATTTTTAGTTTATGCTATGCTTGCAAGTGTTGGAATGATAGGATCATCAAAACTTGCTGGTGCTGAAAATGGGGCAGTAATATTAACATATGCTGTAAAAAGTGTATTTGGAAATTTTGGAATAGTTTTACTTGCAGCAATATTTACCCTTGCTTGTCTTACAACCTGTGTTGGACTTATAACAAGTGGTGGAGAATATTTTGAAAGCTTATTTAATCACAAATTATCTTATAGAAAATGGGTTTTAGTTTGGACTTTATTCTCATTTTTAATGGCAAACTTTGGACTTAATAGATTGTTAGAATTTTCAGTGCCATTACTAACAGTGATATATCCAGTTGCCTTAGTTTTAATAGTGATGGGTATAAGCCATGATTTTGTAAATTATTCAAAAGAATCTTATATGTTTGCTGCCGTTGTTTCTGTATTTCTTCCTTTAGTAGAAGTTTTAAACAAATCTTTTGGGATAAGTTTAGGATTTCTTACAAGATTGGTTGAATCTCTACCTTTATATAAGGAAGGATTATCATGGTTACTACCAACATTTTTTGTTTTAGTAATAGTAACAGCAGTATTCAAATTATTAGGTACATTTAAAGAAAGTGAAAAAGTTCAAGAAAGATATTAATATTTTTAAAAATAATCGAGAATAAACTCGATTATTTTTTTGTGTAAATACTAAAGAAAATTTACTAAAAAAAATATTTATGATATAATTTTACTAAATTATCAAACTTTAATACAACTTAGTATTATTGTACTAAATCAAAGGAGTGTTTATGTTAGAAAAAATAAGTGATTTTTTAGGACCAATTAATGAAGTTTTATATTACCCAATTTTAATAATCTTACTTTTAGCAATAGGAATTTATTTCACATTTAGAACTAACTTTTTACAAATAAGACTATTAAAGGAATCTATCAATGTTGTTATGGAAAAACCTCATGAAGATGGAGCGGTTTCATCCTTTCAAGCTTTGATGGTTTCAACAGCTTCAAGGGTTGGTTCTGGAAATATTGTAGGAATATCTACAGCAATTTGTCTTGGAGGATATGGTTCAGTCTTTTGGATGTGGATTGTAGCATTAATTGGAGGAGCAAGTGCCTTTATAGAATCAACCCTTGCCCAAATTTATAAAAAAAGAGATGAAAATAATAAATCATATGGTGGACCAGCATATTATATAGAACAAGGTTTAAAATCTAGAAAGCTTGGTATTGTTTTTGCCATAAGTTTAATTTTAACTTATGCAGTTGGATTTAATATGCTTGCATCTTTTAACCTACAAACATCTTTTATGACTTATAGTTTTTATGATCCTAAAAGAACTCCTTTTATTATTGGATTAATTCTTGCAATAATTACAGCAATTTGTGTATTTGGTGGAGGAGATAGGATAATAAAATTCACATCAACAATTGTTCCTTTCATGGGAGTAATTTATATTTTAGTTGCTCTTGTTATGATTGTTATAAATATAAAATATATACCTACAGTTTTCGTAAATATTTTTGAAGATGCTTTTAACTTCAGAGCAATATTTGCGGGACTTGCCTCATCATCAATGATGTATGGAATTAAAAGAGGTTTATATTCAAATGAAGCTGGTATTGGATCTGCTCCAAATGCAGCTGCAAGTGCAAATATATCTCACCCAGTAAAGCAAGGTTTGGTTCAAATGCTATCAGTATTTATTGATACTCTATTAATTTGTACAGCAACAGCATTTATGTGTTTATCTTCAGGTATAGAACCTAGTGAAGCCCTAAGTGGAGCTCCTTATGTACAAGAAAGTTTATCGACATTTTTGGGTGGATTTGGAAATTATTTTATTTCATTTTCACTTGCCTTATTTACCTTTACAACTTTAATTGGAAATTTATTTTACGCTGATAGTAACCTATCATACATTCATAAAAAAACTCCATCAAAAAGATTTATGTTGGTATTTAGGATATTTGCAGTAGTAGTTATTCTTCTTGGAGCTATGAGTGAGGTAAAAGTTGCTTGGGATATTTCAGATTTATTAATGGGAATAATGGCTTTAATAAACTTACCTTCAATTTTAATTTTATCTAAAAAAGCTTTAGATTGTTTAAAAGATTACGAAAAACAAAAGCGTGAAGGAAAAAATCCTATTTTTAAAGCAAAAGATATAGGTATAAAGGAAAATCTTGATTATTGGTCTTAATAAAAATATTTAAAAAATATATAATTTGACAAAAAACCACAGTAATGTTAGAATTTTCATTGCAACTGAAAAGCGTGATAGAGGTGCAGAGAACATTAGTAAAATATTTTTTTCGGGAATTGGAAATATTTGAAAGGGTGATCTACCGAGGGATTTTAAATCTGCCCGAGATTTAAGGTTACCGGGACGATTGGAGAATATCTGTCGTACTGCCATTTTTAATGGAGAGCTGTCGTGGTTTATAATTATTATATATTTTATATAATTTAATATTTAAGTCATGGCATAGGTCATGACTTTTTTTTGTAAAATAATTTGAGAGGAGTTTTATAATGAAAGAAAAAAGAAAATTACCACTTGCTTTGGTGATTTCTTTAATACCTATATTAGTTTCAATATTTATTGTAGAAAGTGGTGTTGAAACATATGCAAGCTTATGGGCCCTGCTTCCACCTGTAGTTGCTATAGTAATGGCACTTATTACAAAGGAAGTATATTCTTCACTTTTTTTTGGGAATTATAATAGGGGCTATACTTGCTTCAAAAAGATCTTTTGCAAAAGTTTTAGATAATATTGTTGTAAAAGGTCTTACAAATTCAATTTCTCAAACTTCAGGAATTTTTATATTTCTAATAGTTTTGGGAATCATGGTAGTTTTGATAAATCATTCTGGAGGATCAAAGGCCTTTGGTGAGTGGGCAGATAAAAGGATAAAATCAAGAAAGGGATCACAACTTGCAACATATTGCTTGTGCTTGATGCTTTTTATTGATGATTACTTTAATTGTCTAACATCAGGATCTGTGATGAAACCAATTACAGATTCTCATAAAATTTCTAGAGCAAAGCTTGCCTATCTAATAGATGCAACTGCTGCACCAATTTGTATGATAGCACCAATTTCTTCATGGGCAGCTGCAGTTTCAGGCTATGCCCAAGGAACCGGTCTTTCTGGTATAGAATTATTTATAAGAGCTATCCCTTATAATTTTTATTCACTTTTGACTTTGTTTTTTGTTGTTTCTCTTATTTTGTTTGGAAATGATTATGGTCCAATGAAAGAATTTGAAAATAAGGCGATTAAACATGGAGATTTGGGAAATATTGCAAAGGCAAAGGTAAGTGCAGAGGATGGTCATCCTGATGGAAAAGTTAGGGACTTGGTCTTACCAATTTTGGTTCTAATAATAAGTTCTGTGGTTTGTCTTATTCATGTGGGTGGTTTTTTTGATAAGTCTAGTGAATTTTATATGGATTTCGTAAATTCTTTTGCCAATACAGACTCAACTGTAGCTCTTCCTATGGGGGCGATTGTAACTTTGATTATTACAATTATTTATTTTGTAGGACGTGGAGTAATTTCTTTTGAAAAATCAATGGAAGCTATACCTGAAGGTTTTCAATCAATGGTCCCTGCTATTTTGATTTTAACAATGGCAACTAGCCTTAAAAATATTTCAAATGATTTACTGGGTTCAACAGAATTTGTTGGAAACTTTATGAAAAATGCAGCTAGTGGTCTAAATACATTTTTGCCAGCAGTTATTTTTGTTGTGGCAATATTATTGGCCTTTGCTACAGGTACAAGTTGGGGAACATTTGGAATTTTAATTCCTATAGTAGCATCTATGTTTGCACCAACAGATCCAATATTTTTTATCGGAATTTCAGCTTGTCTTTCAGGAGCTGTTTGTGGTGATCATATCTCACCAATTTCTGATACAACTATAATGTCATCAGCAGGAGCAGGTTGTGTCCATGTTGACCATGTAAGAACCCAGCTTCCATATGGAATTACAGTTGCAATTATTTCAACATTTTCATTTATAATTGCAGGTTTAACCAAGTCTGCTCTTATACCATTAATTTTTGGCGTGATTGTGATTTTCATATTTATGATAATATTAAAAAATAAAAATAAATAAAAGAAAGAAAGCATGTGTTTATATTAAAATATTTAAAAGAAAACATTTTGCTTTCTTTTTTTTATTCTTATATTTTAATGATAAAAAATTAACTAAAAAAGTTTACTTTTTTAAAAACACGAGTATAATCTATAATTGTCATTTAAAAAGTGATGTAAAGACACAAAAATACACATTTGTAAGAAAGAGAGGATTTATGTTTTTATTAGATAACATAATTAATATTGCTGATTTTTTATGGAGCAATATAATAGGTTATGTTTTATTGGGGGTAGGACTTTTCTATACCATAAGATTAGGTTTTCCTCAAATAAGATATGCGAAAGATATAAAAGATGTTTTAAAAAAGAATTTAAAAAGTGATGATAATGTTTCAGGATTCGGCGCTTTGGCAGCTGCCGTTGGTGGTCAAGTTGGAACCGGATCTTTAGTAGGAGTAGCATCAGCTCTTGTTGCTGGTGGACCAGGTGCAATTTTTTGGATGTGGGTTACTTCAATTTTAGGAATGGTAATTACTTTTGCTGAGACAGTTTTAGGACAGGTTTACAGGGTTAAATTGTCAGACGGAACCTATAGGGGAGGTCCAGCATATTATATTAGAAATGGTTTAGGCAAAAAAGTTTTAGGAATTATTACGGCATTTTTATATATAATTGGAGTTGGACTTTGTATAGCCTTTATGCAAACAAATTCTATCGCCAAGGGTTTTCAAGGGGTAATAGAATTTAATCCTATAATTGTTGGAGTAGTAGTTACAATTTTAGCTGGAATTATAACAATTGGTGGAGTAAAAAGACTTACTAAAGTTACAGGATTTTTAGTTCCAATTATGGCAGCATTTTATGTTCTCATTGTTTTTATAATTATAATAACAAATATTACAAAAATCCCTGCAGTTTTTGCTTTGATCTTTAAATCAGCTTTTAGCCCACAAGCAGCAGTCGGTGGAATAATTGGTCATAGTGTAATGGATGCTTTTAGAAATGGTGTCGCAAGAGGACTATTTTCAAATGATGCTGGTAATGGTATAGCAGGAATTATGCACTCATCAGCAGACGTTGATCATCCAGCCGAACAAGGATTTTTGGGAATGTTTGGTACATTTGTTACAACTTGTATAATTTGTACTCTTACAGCTTTTGCAATTTTATTGACTGGAGTTTTGGGAAATGGATCTGATGGAATTAATCTTGTTCAAGATGCCTTCTCATATGAAATTGGTTTAATTGGAAGGTGGGTTGTCGCACTAGCCATGGCATTTTTCGGATTTACAACTTTAATCGCAGATCTTTTTTATGGAGAGGCAAATATTATTCATATTTTTAAAGATAAATTTAAAATTCCTCTTTGGATTTATAGAATTTTTGCAGCTGTTATGTTTATAGTATCAACAAAAATGTCCCTTGATGTAGTTTGGGGATTGATAGATGTATTTGTTGGTATATTGGTATTTATAAATGTAATAACTCTATTGTTTTTATTTAAATCTGTAAAAGTTGTACTTGATGATTATGAAAGTCAAAAACAAAAAGGAAAAAAACCGGTGTGGGATAAAACAAATAATTCTCTTTACACAGACCAAGGTGAATATAATAATTTTGATATATAAGATAAGAACTGTTGCAAAATTTCGCAACAGTTTTTTATTTGAAAAAATTTAAAAATTTTACAAAATAAAAGTATAATATAATTATGTATTTAGGAGGTATTTATGAATAAGTTAGGTAGAAATGTTGTTTTAATTGGTAGTGGATTTGTAGGGTCATCCTATGCTTATGCCTTGGTAAATTCAGGCCTTGCAACTAAACTTTCAATTATTGATATAGATGAAGATAAGTCAATAGCTGATGTAAATGATTTGATGGATGCAAGTTGTAAAACTGAATGCCCTACTTTGGTTAAAGAAGGATCTTATAAAGATTGTAAAGATGCAGATTTAGTTGTTTTATGTTATGGAAATAGTCAAAAAAATCTTACAAATAGGCTCGATGATATAAAAATTGCTACAAGAATGGTTTTGGATACAATTCCAAAAGTTATGGAAAATGGATATGATGGCATTATTTTACTTGCTACAAATCCTGTTGATGTAATTTCTAAAGTTGTTCAAGAAGTTTCTGGTCTTGATCATAATAAAATTGTAGGAAGTGGAACAAATTTAGATACTGCAAGATTTATCCAATACTTAGCTCAAGAAGTTTCTTGTAATCCAAAAGATGTTGAGGCCTATGTTTTGGGAGAGCATGGAAATTCTTCAGTTGCCCTTTGGTCAAATGCAAGAATAAAAGGAATTTCTATTGATAAGTTTTTAAAAAATGTTGGGGATGAAGAAAAATTCAAAGAAGATGTTCTTGAGAAAATAAGAGATAAGGCTTTTAAGATTATTAAGGGCAAGGGCGCAACCCATTTTGGGATTGCAAATTGCTTGGTCGATTTTACTAGAGCAATATTACTTGATGAAAAAAGAATTATAATGGCATCTGCTTATCTAGATGGAGAATATAATAATAAGGGTCTTTATACAGGAGTTCCTACAGTTATTGGAACAAATGGATGTGAAAAAATCTTAGAGATGGATATATCAAAAAAAGAACAAGAAATGTTTGATAGTTCATGTAAGGCTCTTGAAGAAAATTATAAATTAGCTCAAGAGGTTTTGGGTGAATAAATTATTTAAATAAATAGATAGGGTCATATTATTATGGCTCTATTTTTTTATAAAAATTTAAGCTTTATTTTACTTAATTTTTATTTTCTACTATAATGATATATGTAAATTAATGATCTATGGGAGCTATGTGCTGAGAGGAAGTTCGACTTCGACCATCAAACCGGACAGGATAATGCCTGCAAGGGATGAAGCATATTTATTCTCCTATAAGTAATTTTAGGAGGTTTTTTTAATTTATGAAATATAAGACACAAATGGAAGCTGCAAAACATGGTTTTGTAACTGAAGAGATGAAAATTGTTGCCAAAAAAGAAAATGTTAGTGAAGAATTTCTTTTAGAAAAAATTGCAAAGGGCGAGATAGTAATTCCTAGAAATAAAAATCACAACTCTATTTCTCCAGAAGGAATCGGAACTGGATTAAAGACAAAAATTAATGTAAATTTGGGAATTTCAAAAGACTTAAATGATCTTGATCTTGAAATGCAAAAAGTTGATATGGCACTAAAAATGGGCGCTGAATCAATTATGGATTTATCAAATTATGGTAAGACTCAAGAATTTAGAAAAAGATTAATTGAAAAATCTACAGCCATGATTGGAACCGTTCCTATGTATGATGCTGTTGGATTTTTGGATAAGGGATTAAGCTTTATAAAAGCTCAAGAATTTTTAGATGTTGTTAGAAATCATGCTGAAAATGGAGTTGACTTTGTTACAATTCACTGTGGAATTAACAGGGCAAATGCTGAAATTTTCATGAGAAATAGAAGGGTAAATGAAATTGTATCTCGTGGTGGATCGCTCTTATTTGGTTGGATGAAAATGAATGATAAGGAAAATCCATTTTATGAATATTATGATGAACTTTTAGATATTTTAAGAGAATATGATGTTACCTTATCACTTGGAGATTCTTTAAGACCAGGCGGAATTCACGATGCAACAGACCCTGCTCAAATTGCAGAATTAATTACTCTTGGAGAGTTAACAAAAAGAGCATGGGAGAAAGATGTTCAAGTAATAATAGAAGGACCAGGACATGTTCCAATAAATGATATTGAGATGAACATGAAACTTGAAAAGAAATTGTGCCACAATGCACCATTTTATGTTTTGGGACCTTTGGTTTGTGATATTGCTCCAGGATATGACCATATTACAAGTGCAATAGGAGGGGCAATTGCAGCAAGCCACGGAGCAGATTTCCTCTGTTATGTAACTCCAGCAGAACATTTAAAGCTTCCAGATGTGGATGATGTTAAAGAAGGAATTATTGCAGCAAAAATTGCAGCTCATGCAGGTGATATTGCTAAATTAAAAGATGCAAGAAAATGGGATCTTGAAATGAGTAAGAGAAGACAAAAACTTGATTGGGAAGGAATGTTTGAACTTGCAATTGATCCTGAAAAATGTAGAAAATACAGAGCATCTTCAAATCCAGAAGAGGAGAATACATGTACCATGTGTGGGGCAATGTGCTCAGCTAGAAATATGAACTTAATACTTGAAGGAAAAGATATTAAATTATAAAAGTAAAAGTGCTAGATCTCTAGCACTTTTTTGTCTTATAAAATTTTTTTAATTTCAGATAAATTTTTAACCTTATAGTTATATATTTTATTTTCAGTATCTTTTTCGCTAAACCAAATGGATTTTATTTGAGCGTTTTTTGCTCCTACTATATCAGATTTTAAACTATCACCTATCATAATTACTTCATTTTTATTAAAATCTATTTGATCTATTATTTTTTCAAAAAATTTTTCATCAGGTTTTTCATAACCAAGTGTATCTGATACAAATATTCCATCAAAAAAATTATATAAATTTGCTTTTTTTAGCCTACTAACTTGCCTTTTATAGACGCTATTACTGGCTGCATATAGTTTATATTTATTGTTTAAATAGGACAGTAAATCTTCAATGCCATCAACAAGAATAGCTTGATGTGATAGGTTTTCACTAAAAGTCTCAGTAAAAAAGTTATTATCTTCACCTAATCCTAAATATTCAATCATCATAGCTGATCTTTTTTTAAAAAGATTTTTTATACTAATTTTTCCTAACTTTTGATCTCTCCATAGATCAGAGTTTATTTGTTCAAAATAAGAAAAATATTCATCCTTATATGTAAGATTAAAATCTTTTATAGTATTAATGAAGGCTTTTTTGGAAGATTTTTTAAAATCTAGAATTGTGTCATCTATATCTATTAAAATTGCTTTTATCATATTAATATTTTAAAATCCTTTCTTTTTACAATCAAAGACAGCATATGAGAGCATAGCCATGCCAAAAATTGGATCTGAAAACTTACCAAAGTCTTACTCGGAGACTCATCTGTCAAATAATTGTTTATATAAATTATTTCCTTGATACAATCTTGTAAAGTATAAGTCTTAAAATAACTTATGTCAAATCTTATAAAAAAAGCTGCTGCAAAATAATTATTGCAACAGCATTATTTAAATATTTATTTTATATACATACATCTCATAGCATTTAAAACTGCAATAAAGGTTACACCAACATCTGCAAAAATTGCAGCCCACATTGATGCAAAACCTAGAGCACCAAGAACTAGGACTATAATTTTCACACCAATAGAAAAATAAATATTTTCTTTTACAATTTTCAAACATTTTTTGGAAATTTTTATAGCTGTAGAAATCTTTAATGGGTCATCATCCATTAATATAACATCAGCAGCTTCAATTGCTGCATCAGATCCCATAGCTCCCATAGCAATTCCAACATCAGCTCTTGTAAGAGATGGAGCATCATTTATTCCATCTCCTACAAAGGAAATTTTTTATTTTTGTTAGAATTATTATTTAAAATTTCTTCTAATTTTTCTACCTTATCTTGAGGTAAAAGTTCACTATAATAATCGTCAAGACCTAAAATATTTGAAACATTTTGACCAACATCATTACTATCACCTGTAAGCATTATAGTCTTACTAATATGATTATCTTTTAAACTTTTAATAGCTTTTTTAGAATTTTCTTTTATAGTATCAGAAATTACTATATGACCTTGGTAAGTATTATTTATTGCAACATGGATAATGGTTCCACTTTTTTTCGCATTTTTTCCATTCTATATCAAACTTATCCATCATTTTTGAATTTCCAACATAAACTAAATCGCCATTAACTTTTGCGCTAATTCCACATCCGGCAACTTCTTTTATATCATCAACCATACATGAATCATTTTCGTCTTTATAAGCTCTTCTTAAGGATTCAGCTATAGGATGAGTCGAATATCTTTCTACATGGCTTGCTATATGCAAAAGCTCATTTTCTGACAAGGTTTCTGGATGGATAGCTGTAACTTCGAAAGTTCCTTTTGTTAATGTTCCAGTTTTATCAAAAATAACTTGGTCTACATTTGATAAGACCTCCATAAAATTTGATCCCTTAATTAAAACACCATTTCTACTAGCCGAACCAATTCCAGCAAAGAAAGAAAGAGGAACAGAAATTACTAAGGCACATGGACAAGATATTATTAAAAATATTAAGGCCCTATAAATCCAGGTTGAAAAATTTCCACTATTTCCCATTAAAATAGAAATAAGAGGGGGTAAAATTGCAAGAGCTAAGGCAAGGTATACAACAATTGGTGTATAAATTCTTGCAAATTTTGTTATAAAATTTTCTGATTTGGATTTTCTTTCAGATGCATCTTCTATCAATTCCAAAACCTTTGTTACGGTTGACTCGCCAAATTCCTTTGTAGTTTTAACCCTTATCAAACCATTTAGGTTAATAGATCCTGAATAAATCATTGATCCCTTTTCTACATCTTTAGGAATAGATTCCCCAGTTAAGGCTTTAGTATCAATAGAAGATCTTCCATCAATAACTTCTCCATCCAAAGGAACTTTTTCACCAGGTTTTATAACAATTATAGATCCAATTTCTACTTCATCAGGATCTACTTCAATAATTTTTCCATTTTCATCTTCCAAATTTGCATAATCAGGAGCTATATCCATTAAATCTGCTATAGATTTTCTGCTCTTTCCTACAGCATAAGATTGGAAAAATTCTCCAATTTGATAAAAAAGCATAACAGCAACTGCTTCAACATAGTCTCCACTTTTACTATAAATACCAAGAATTATTGCCCCAATAGTTGCAATTGACATTAGAAGTGATTCGTCAAAAGCTTGTTTATTTTTAATTCCATTAAAAGCATTAAGTAAAACTTCATATCCTACTAATAGGTAAGAAATCATATACAAGATGAAGTCAATATACTTATTAAAATTAATAAAATGTAAAATAATTAAAATTAGGGCAGAAAGAAAAATCTTGGTTAATGATTTTTTTTGCTTCTTATTCATAACCTTACCTAAAAATATATCTCACAATCTTTTTCAATTTTTCTGCAATTTTTCAAGACATTTTCCATTACTTCTTTCTCATCAACGCCATCTTCAAAATTTACCTTCATTTTTAACATCATAAAATTAATTTTACAATCTTTAACTCCTTGGGTATTTTGTGCTTCTATTTCCATTTTGTTAGCACATGATGGGCAGTCTACTTCAATTTTGTAAGTTTTTCTCATAATTTTCTCCTTTTAAATTTCGATTAAACATATATTTAATTGTTTCTAAAATCATAATACAATAATTTAAATAAAAAGTCAACAATTAAGCATATATTTAATTGAAATAAAATTTTTGTGGTAAAGTATAAAAAAGGAGAGAAAAATGAAACTACCACATAAACATTACCAAGACGATAACAAAATTGATTTTTTAATAGAAGAAAATAAGGCTATAGATATTTCTAAGGCTTTTAAGCACTTAGGAGATCCAAAAAGACTTCAAATTTTTTGGCTTTTGTGTCACAGAAAAGAGTGTGTCATTAATATTGCAGCTATTATGGATATGTCATCTCCAGCTGTAAGCCATCATCTAAAAATTTTAAAAATGGCAGGACTTATTAAATCAAATAGAGAAGGAAAAGAAATGTTTTATGAGGCATATGAAAATAATTTAAGTGAGTTTTTATTTAATGTAATTTTAAAAGGGAAAAGTTTATAAAAAAATAGGTGCAAATATTTGATATGTACCCTCTTTACTGGACAAACCGGTAAGGAGGGTATTTTTATGAAATATAGTTATGAATTTAAAAAAGAATGTGTACAGTTGTACAGAGAAGGAAAATGGGCAGATATACCTGAAGGAATTAAAGAAAAAATATTTCATGATACAATCAGAAAATGGTTTAAATTAGAACAACTTCATGGTCCAGAAATTTTAAAACATGGAAATAATATCAAGTGGACAACTGATGATAAGCTAGAAGTGGTAAGCAAAGTATTATCTGGAAATACAATAGGGTCTGTAGCGATTGAAGTCGGTATTAATCCTGGACAACTTTATTCATGGGTTAACAAGTATAAAATTTATGGATATAATGGTCTTGTAAACAAAAAGAAAGGTCGTAAACCTAAGAATATAACTATGAAAAAAACAAATATCCATAAACCAAAAAAACTTGATGAATCTGAACGAGAAGAATTAATAAGACTTAGAGCGGAAAATGAATATATAAAAGGCAGAAAACGAAATAATAAAAAAGAAATCGCCTTGAGAGAAAAGAATTACGCTGCGCGACTCAAGGCGAAAAAGCAGCAATCGTCAAAGAACTCAAAGAAAAAGGCTACAAACTAAAATATCTTTTAATAGCTATTGATTTGCCAAGGTCAACATACTATTTTGAAATGAAAAAGTTGATGTTGTTAGTATTAGCAACAAGCATATGGAAAATAAAATAGCTGAGATATTTAACCATCAT
>NZ_ABXA01000025.1 GCF_000173355.1 Anaerococcus hydrogenalis DSM 7454 | reverse complement strand
TAAAACTGGACACAATATTTAATTATTAGTTGTAGTGGATGCTAACCTATATCTTGTAGGTGGCATCCATTTTGTTTTCTCCTGAATTCTTTCGTTATTGTAATAATAGATATATTTTTCTATTGCTTCCGAAAATTCTTCAAAAGAGCTATAGCTCTTTTCGTAACCATAATAAACTTCATTCTTTAATCTTCCAAAAAAAGTTTCCATAATTGAGTTATCATAACAATTACCTTTTCTTGACATTGATTGAATTATACCATGTTTCTTAAGTTCATTTATATAATATTTATGTTGGTATTGCCAACCTTGATCTGAATGTAATATTAAGTTGTTTAGTTTTGGAAATTTATTAAATGCTTTTGTTAACATATTATATATTTGTTTTAAATTAGGACTTAAGGATAAGTCGTAAGAGATAATCTCATTGGTATACATATCAAGTATTGGAGAAATGTAGCATTTTCCCCATGAAAAGTTAAATTGAGATACGTCTGTACTCCATTTTTGAAAAGGTCTATTTGCCTTAAAGTTTCTGTCTATTAGATTATCAGCTATTTTTCCTACTTTTCCTTTGTATGAACGATATTTTTCTTTAGGTCTTTTGCCAAATAGTTTTAGTTCATGCATTATTCTCTGAACTTTTTTATGATTTATTGTATATCCTTGATTTAATAATTCTCTATATACTCGTCTAACTCCATACCTTCCTTTATGATGGTTAAATATCTCAGCTATTTTATTTTCCATATGCTTTTGCTAATACTAACAACATCAACTTTTTTCATTTCAAAATAGTATGTTGACCTTGGCAAATCAATAGCTATTAAAAGATATTTTAGTTTGTAGCCTTTTTCTTTGAGTTCTTTGACGATTGCTGCTTTTTCGCCTTGAGTCGCGCAGCGTAATTCTTTTCTCTCAAGGCGATTTCTTTTTTTATTATTTCGTTTTCTGCCTTTATATATTCATTTTCTGCTCTAAGTCTTATTAATTCTTCTCGTTCAGATTCATCAAGTTTTTTTGGTTTATGGATATTTGTTTTTTTCATAGTTATATTCTTAGGTTTACGACCTTTCTTTTTGTTTACAAGACCATTATATCCATAAATTTTATACTTGTTAACCCATGAATAAAGTTGTCCAGGATTAATACCGACTTCAATCGCTACAGACCCTA
>NZ_ABXA01000026.1 GCF_000173355.1 Anaerococcus hydrogenalis DSM 7454 | reverse complement strand
TAGGCACTTATAGAGAGTTAGCAAATTGTCGTAAATGGAGAAGTACCATAAAATAGACTTTTATAGAGATTTAGACAATTATCTAAGGTAGAGGGGATTTTCCCAACAATGAAGCCAATAGGCTTAGAAAAGACAGAAAATAGTGATTTATCAAAAGAAACTTACGAAACTTATGACAAACTTACGACAGAAAAAATTGACTTTTCAAAAGTAAAAGTAGAGCCATTATTTGAAGATATGGTTGATTTTGATACATTCTCAAAATCTGATTTTAGAGTTGTAAAAGTTAAGAACTGCGAAGAAGTTCCAAAGTCAAAAAAACTATTGAAATTTACATTAGATGATGGTTCTGAAAAAGAAAGAGTTATTTTATCTGGTATTAAGGAATATTATAGCGCAGAGAGCTTAGTTGGAAAGACACTACTTGCGATTTGTAATCTTCCTCCACGTAAGATGATGGGAGTCGACTCAGAAGGTATGATTATATCTGCAATTTGCGAGTACGACGGAGAAGAAAAACTTACTTAAATAATGTTGGATAATAATATTCCAGCAGGATCAAAATTATATTAAAGAACACGCTAATTACTAAACTGGGATTTGTTATGAATCCCAGTTTAATTTTTAGGGGTATGTATGAGATGGATAATTAGAATAATTTTATTACCAATAAGATTAGTATGGAGTTTGCTAATAGCTTTTTTAACTTTTATATTAAGTTTGAAACTACGTTATTAAACGTAGTTTCTACTTTAATGGATGGTGGTAAGTGTATATATAAGCTAAGCGGAGTGAGACTTTTCTTATCTGATAAATTTGATATTACAAAACATAAGAATTATAAGTTATTGGAAGATTGTGATAAGAAAAATGTTTTTGATATTGAAAAGTATATTACACGAAAGGGTAAAGCTAAGATAAATGGTAATACAGTGATAACAAGATTGTAATATTTACTGTAAGAGTCTATACATGCGAGGAACTATATAATATAATAGAACTAGATAAATTAGAATTTAACAGGCAGAAAATTTTGGACGTAAAGGAGCTAATTATATGAATTACGAATGCAAAATAACGGTATTGGAGACAAAGGTGTTTCCAGAATTACAGGAAAAGTATTTAGCTGATCCAAAATTAGGTCCGTGTCCTTGCTTTAAGGCGGGAGATACATTTCTTATGAAAAGAACGCCAGAGCAGGATGACTTTTACCATCTAATGAACGGAAAATTCTGCGGAGAGGCATAGGATGCCATCAGCCGATATGTATATGCGGCACTGCAGGGTTGCTCCATTATTCGCAAGTGGACAAATGACGACAGAATGATGATCGCCTGCTGTAATGACGGAACAGGCCCGGTTATCTTCAAGATCGAGCGGATTGACATTCCAGAGAATGAGGAAGAAAAGCTGTGGTTGGAAAAGCAGAATTTCAAGAATACAGCGGATGATGCCTATATAGGCTGATGACTTCAAGTTTGGAGAATTGAGTAAATCGGAATTTATCAGAAAATGAGGAATAGTTGAAATGGAGGCGCTATAATAACATGAAGATTGAAGGGAACCAGAAAGAACTGGATGCAATGGTAGAATTTCATAAGGGAAACCGTGTCGAGGGACTGAGACTGCAAGAAGAATTTGCAGCGGAATTTCGTAAGGAGTATAAAGACAAAGATCACTGTCCTTGCCTGAAAGCCTGTCGTTATCACGGAAACTGTAAGGAATGTGTAGCAATCCACAGAGCGCATCAGGAACATGTTCCTAATTGTATGCGACCATTGATTAATAAAAAATTGAAATTGATGTCAGAATTAACAGAGCATACTTTGGCAAATGAAATAGAAGCTCCACATGAGATTTTAAGAAGATAGGCAAGTCAAATTCCAGTTTGTCGAGTCAAATAATTAAATAGAAATGCAAGAGATGATAGATAATTAAACTCTATCGTCTTTTTTTATACTAAAAATTAGGAGGTTAAGATGGTAAGGATAAGAAGTCACACTTAAAACAATTTAATATATAAGACATTTAGCGATTGAATTCAAAGTTCAGTTGCTTTTTTAATTGAAATTTTTAGATTAAGGAGAAGAAATTAATGGATAGAGAAATGATAAATATTAATGCAAATTTAGTTAAGGAAGCTGAATTTTCAGAATTTGAAAAAGATGAAGAAAAATGTTCAAGTAGCAAATTTTGCTCTTGTAAAAAAATATGGAAAGGGCAAAGAATATACAAATAGCTCAGTATATGGAGAAAAGGTAGAAATTGTAAAAGAATTTGAAAAAGGAGATCTAATACATGTCTTTGGATATTTCAAAGAAAACAAAAAAGGAGATATAAGGTCTACAAGAATTTTATAGTTAAATCACTAAACAAAATAGAAAAAAGAAAGAAAACGAGGAGGAATAATATGGAATTTTTACAGCTGGAGTTGGAGTTTTAAAGACACTTGTAACTGCAATTGGTGCAGTTTTAAGAGCATGGGGAGTTATTAACTTGATGGAAGGTTATGGTAATGATAACCCTGGTGCTAAATCTCAAGGTATTAAGCAGCTTATGGCAAAATAAGGACGGAATAACACAACAAATTCTCTAAAACAAAAGACTAAATCAATGTAAGATTGGATGAAATCAATATTTATCCTATAATTAGATAAATCTAATGAATAGAAAAAGAGGGATATTATGGCACTTAACTATAAACCATTATGGATACAATTAGCAAAAAAAGGACTAAAGAAAACAGATGTAATAGCTATGGCAGGACTTACAACAAATGTTATGGCACAAATGGGCAAGGATAAACCAATTACATTTAAAAATTTAGAAAGAATATGTAAGGCTCTATCTTGCACTCCTAATGATATTATTAGTTTTGAAGATAATTTTAGTAACGAGGAATAGAAAATGACTTTAAGAACAGAAGTTCAAGTTAGGGATTATGCAAAAGAAATATTAGGCTTTGATGAAATTGAAGAAAACATCAATCAAGGTACTGGACAAATAACCACTTTTAATCAATTAGGCTTTAAGGGATATTCAGATAAGCCAGATGTTGGTATTTGCCTAAAAATATGAATGATGTAGCAATAATGCCTACAATGAAGCCAATTGGTGAAGAGAAAAAAGCACTTGAAAAAAATCAACATTCAATTGAAGAAGCAGCAGAAGAAATAGATTTTACAAATGTTGTTGTAGAAGATTTATTTGAAGACCAAGTAGATTTTGAAACATTTTCAAAATCAGATTTTAGGGCTGTAAAAGTTTTAGATTGTAAAGAAGTTCCAAAATCTAAAAAATTGTTAGAATTTACTCTTGATGATGGAAGTGAAGAAAATAGAACTATTTTATCAGGTATAAAGGCTTATTATAGTCCCGAAGAATTGGTTGGAAAAACACTTCTAGCAATCACAAATCTTCCTCCAAGAAAAATGATGGGAATAGATTCATGTGGAATGATTTTATCTGCAATCCATGAAAAAGATGGGGAAGAAAAACTAAACCTAATAATTTTGAAAAATAATATTCCAGCTGGAGCAAAAATATATTAATAAACTTTAAGAAGTAGGATTCCTACTTCTTTTTTGTAAAAATTTTTAGTGCTTTTATAAATTAAAAAATATCGTAAAATAAATACTGGATAGAAAGGATTATTTATGATAAAAAATATTATTTTTGACCTTGATGGTACTATTTCAAAGTCAGCTGATGGAATTTTGAATGCTTTTGAATATGCCTTGGACAAGATGGGTAAAGCCTATGATAGGGATCAATTATTTAAATATATTGGTCCTCCTTTGAGAGATTCTTTTGTAAAGGAATTAGGGGAAGACTTGGCAGATGATGGGGTAGAATTTTATAGGTCATATTATTTAAAAAAGGAAAATACGAGGCATCTATTTATGATGGTATGAAAGATGTGATCAAAAATTTATATGATAGGGGCTATAAAATTTATCTTGCCACAAGTAAGGGCAGAAATTCAAGTCTTGAAGTTTTAGAATCTTATGGAATTTTACAATATTTTTCCTATGTAGAAGGATCTACAGACATTTTAAATACTAAGAAAAAAGTTTTAGAAAATGTAATAATAGGAAATAAGTTAAAAAAGACCAATCCCTTATGATAGGTGATAGGTCTTATGATATAGATGCTGGTTTTGATCTTGGACTAAAAACTATTGCTGCATCTTATGGATATGGAAAAGATGAAGAATACAAAAAGGCAAGCTTTATTGCAGATTCTCCATCTGATATAGAAACTATAATTAAAAATATTTAAAATCTTGTTTTTATAAGATTTTGAGCGTAGACAAAGTCAGTTTAATAATCAATTGATGATTTAAACATAAAATTACGCTAAAACCCATCTCGACTAAGTGAGTGAAACGAACGCATGGAGAGATCTCTTGAGATTTCTCCGCTCGTTGCAAACGAAAATCGGGATAAACAAACGAAAACGACGGTTGTTTATCTGGTCGAAATGAGAAAAATTTTAGTTTGTCAACAGTCTGAAATCTTGTTTTTACAAGATTTTTTTATTGGAAAAATTCCTTGTATAATTTTTCTATGGCAATTTTTTCATATTTTTTGTTTATAAAGACAAAGACAGAATTTTTGTTTGCTCCTTGAATTATAGACTCAAGCTTTATATCTTCCTCATACAAAACTTTTGAAATTTTATAAAGGGCATTTCCTACCCTTTGGCTTAGGCCTTCTCCAACTATAGCAATTGCAGAAATGTCATCTATAATTTCAAATTCATCAAAGGAAAAGTTTGCCTTTATTGTATTTATTATATTTTGCATTTGAAATTCAGAGCTTATATATTTTTTCCTAACCAAAATTGCAAGAGAGTCTATTCCTGTTGGAATATGCTCAACTGGTATATGTTGGTATTCGAAAATATCCAAAAGTTTATTAATATATCCAATCTTTTTATTCATCAAATATTCAGTAATATTAAAGGCAATAAAGTCACCAACATTTGAAATTCCAATAATTGGATTTTGGTCGACGTCTTCTCTTTTTGTCTCAATAATTGTCCCACCATTGTTAGGATCGTTTGTATTTTTAACATGGATTTTTATATTGTGAGAAAGTAAGGGAGCAACTGCATCTTCTTGGAAAATCTCAAAACCATTATAGGATAGCTCTCTCATTTCCTTATAGGTAATATTTGTAATCTCTTTTGGATTTTCTATTAATTTTGGGTGGGTAGTATAAATATAGGACATATCTGTATAATTTTCATAAATATCACATTCAAGGCCCCTTGCAATTATAGAACCTGTAATATCCGATCCACCCCTTTGGAAAGTTATAATTTTTCCCTGAGGAGTATAGGCAAAAAATCCTGGTATAATAAAAAGCTCATCCCTATCCTTAAATTTATTTAAATTTTCATAAGTTTTTTCTAAAATTACAGGCTCACTTAGGGTGTGTTCAACTAATATCCCAGCATCTTTAGGAGAAAGATAAGAACAATTTACTCCCAAAGATTTTATGTATTTTGCAATTAATCTTGCATTAAAATCTTCACCACAAGCTTTGATTGCATTTTGTAGATAAAAAGAATCCTCTATGTTTTCCAAATAAGAATTTAAAATATCCCTATAATCTTGTAAAATTTCTTCATCAAGTTTTAAATCATTTACAATTTCTTGGTATCTTTTTATAACTAATTCTAAGCTTTCTTTGTATTTAGAATCCTTATTTCTAAATTTTTCATATAAGTCTATCAACAAATCTGTAACTTTTATATCCCCATCAAATCTTTTTCCTGGAGCTGAAACAGTTACTGCCCTAATATTTTCATCAGATAAAACTATCTTACATACTTTTTTAATTTGTTCAGCATTGGCCACTGATGAGCCCCCGAATTTTGCACATTTTTTCATACTTATTCCTTTCTAATTATTTATTAAATTTTTAAAATTATTATACATGATATTTCTAATATAACATAATTTCAAAAATAATTCTGATTATTTTTCAATTTTAGGATAAAATTGATATAGGAGGAAGTATGTTAGAAAAAGATTTTTTTAAAAAAGATACCCTATCTCTTGCCAAAGATTTATTAGGAAAAACAATGGTTAGAAAGGTTAATGATAAAGTGATGAGGGCGAAAATTGTTGAAACTGAGGCTTATCTTGGAATAAATGACAGGGCCTGCCACACTTTTAATAACAATAAAACTGAAAGAAATAAAATTTTATATATGGATTGTGGGACTTTGTATGTTTACCAAACCTATGGAATTCATTTTTTATTAAACATTTCAAGTGTTGGGAAAAATATTCCTGAGGGAGTTTTGATTAGGGCTGTCGAACCTTTATCAGATTT
Organism: Anaerococcus hydrogenalis DSM 7454; assembly: GCF_000173355.1. Lineage (GTDB taxonomy): Bacteria > Bacillota > Clostridia > Tissierellales > Peptoniphilaceae > Anaerococcus > Anaerococcus hydrogenalis. The sequence continues at coordinate 11,189 of NZ_ABXA01000026.1, read as the reverse complement.
AAATATTTTTAGCCAAAATAGGTTTAAGAAAGACTACGAGGATCTATCATCCTATCAAAAAAAGAATTTGACAAATGGTCCTGCTAAACTTACCAAGGCTCTTTTAATTGATAAGAGCCTTAATGGAAAAGATATTTTTGGAAAAAATTTATACATAGAAGATGCAGATTCTTCATTTGAAATTTCTGTCGATAGGAGGATAGGAGTTGATTATTCGAAAGAAGCTAGGGACTTACCCTATAGATTTTTTATAAAAAATAATCCTTACATTTCCCTAAATATGCAAGATTAAAATATAATTATGAATTTTTTTAAATAAAATTCATGATTTATTTGACGAATGTGAATATTAATGATAAATTATTACATAACAACTTAACAATATAGTCAAGAGGTTGCGGTTATGATTAGTAAAGATTGAAAGGCATAACCGCCGAAATGCCCATGGCGTTGGTTGTATTCAAAATATGGATACAACTGTCAATAAGAATATGCCAAATCTTATTGGAGGACTTACTATGTTGCGGCGAAAGGAATCGTGGGCCTTTTGCTCACGATTTTTTTTTAAAAATAATTGCTTTAAAAATTTAATTACATAAAGCTAATGGAGGATTTATGTTAGAAAACAACTTTAAAAATAATAAGGGCTTATTAGAAATTGGGGGAGTTAATGTAGAAAAACTTGCCCAAAAATATAAAACACCCCTTTACATATACGATCAAAAACTCATAAAAGATACGGCATCATCTTTTGTAGAAAATTTTAAATCTGAAAAATTTGAGACAGAAATAATTTATGCGACCAAGGCCTTTTCAAATCTTTATGTTTTAGGACTTTTAAATGAATATAATCTTGTTTTTGATTGCGTATCCAAAGAAGAAATCTTTGTAGCCTTAAAGGCTGGCATCAAAGGAGAAAATATTCATTTTCATGGAAATAATAAGACAAAAGAAGAATTGATATATGCAATAGACAATGATATTAGCCTAATAATTATAGATTCAGAAGATGAATATTATTTATTAGATGAAATTTTAAAAGATAAAAAGAAAAAAGCATCCTGCCTACTAAGGATAAACCCAGATGTAAAAACAGACACCCACAAATTTATCCAAACCTCAAATGCAGATTCAAAATTTGGACTAAATATTAGAGATGAAAATACAGAAAAAATTATAGAAAAGATAATAGAAAACCCAAATATCAATCTTCTAGGCTTTCATGCCCACATTGGAAGTCAGGTTAAAAATTTGGAATTTTTCAAAGAAGAAGCAAAAATTATGGCTGAATTTACAAAAAATATCCAAGATAAATTTAAGAAATGTTTTTCCCACTTAAACTTGGGAGGAGGATTTGGAACTAGGGAAAATCTGGAAGATGAGGACCTTGATTTGGAAAAATTTCTTAAAGGTTTGATTGTTTTTATGGAAGACTTGTTTGATAAAAATAAACTTTCTATTAAAAATCTTTCCATAGAACCAGGAAGGTCTTTGATTTCAAAAGCAGGCTCAATTCTTTATAGGCTTGGTTCATCAAAAATTACAATGGAAGGCTATCCCTTAATTTTTGTTGATGGAGGAATGTCAGATAATATTAGACCAAGCCTTTATGGGGCAAAATATTCTGCCATCCTTGCCAACAAACTAGATAATGAAAAAAATCAAACCTATAGGGTTGGTGGAAAACTTTGCGAATCGGGAGATATTTTGATAGAAAAAGTAAAAATTCCAAAAGTAGAAAGGGATGATTTACTATTAGTTCCATTTGCAGGTGCCTATACCTATTCCATGAGTTCAAACTATAATAAACTCCTCAAACCAGCAGTTGTTTTTGTGGAAGATGGAAAAGATTATTGTGCAGTAAAAAGACAAAGTTTAGAAGATTTGATAAAAAGAGATTTGAAATATAAAAAAGGAGATAAGTAATGGAAAATTTAAATGTAGCAGTAGTTGGAGCAACAGGACTTGTAGGAAGAAAGATTCTTGAAATTTTAGAAGAGAGAAATTTCCCAATCAAAAATTTAAGGGCCTTTGCAAGCGAAAAAAGTGCAGGGAAAAAACTAGACTTTAAAAATGAAAAAATCACAGTAGAAAAATTGGATGAAAATTCATTCTCAGATGGTGACATTGATATAGCATTATTTTCTGCTGGAGGATCAGTATCAGAAAAATACATACCAATAGCAATAGAAAATAAGGTAAAATGTGTTGATAATTCATCATTTTTTAGGATGGATGAAAATACTCCCTTGGTTGTGCCAGAAATTAATAAAAATGAGATAGATAAAGACACCATGCTTATTGCAAACCCAAACTGTTCAACAATCCAATCAGTTCTTGCAATTAAGCCAATTTTTGATAATTTTTCAATAAAAAGAATTGTCTACAATACTTACCAAGCAGTATCTGGTGGTGGAGAAAAGGCCTTGGAAGATTTGTACAATAAAACAAATAAAAAGTGGAAGTACAAAATTTACAACAATGTCCTCCCACAAATAGATGATTTTACAGAAAATGGCTACACAAAAGAAGAGTTAAAAATGATAAATGAAACAAGAAAAATTCTTGGAGATGAAAATTTAAAAATTACAGCAACTACAGCCAGAGTTCCTGTAGAAAATTCTCACGCTATTTCAATAAATATAGAACTAGATAGGGACTTTGACCTAGATGAGATTAAAAATTTAATAAAAAATCAAGAGGGTGTAGTTCTTATGGATGATATAGAAAAGGAAATTTATCCCCTACCAACAAAGGCTACAGGCCATGACGAAGTTTATGTAGGAAGAATCAGAAGAGATTATTCTCTTGATTATGGAATAAATTTATGGTGTGTGGCTGATAATATAAGAAAAGGAGCAGCTACAAATGCAGTAGAAAATGCAGAAATTTTATTGGAGGTATAAATGTTATTTGAAGGTAGTGGGGTTGCCATAATTACCCCATTTAATGATGATAAAAGCATAGATTATGAGTCTTACGAAAATTTGCTAGACTTTCATTTAAAAAATAATACAGATGCAATAATTGTCCTTGGCACAACAGCAGAAGCAGCTTGCCTAACAGAAGAAGAAAAATTAAAAATTGTCGATATAAGCGTTAAAAAAATCCAAGGAAAAATCCCCCTAATTGTAGGAACAGGGTCAAATAATACCTATGCCAGTGGGGAATTTTCTGAAAAAATTTCAAAAATTGATGGGGTAGATGGTCTTCTTGTAGTAACTCCATATTATAATAAGGCGACCCAAGAAGGCTTATATGAACATTTTTCCTATATTGCAAAAAAATCTACCAAGCCAATAATCCTCTACTCAGTTCCAGGACGTACAAATGTAAATATTTCTATTGAAACTATGAAAAAACTTGCCCAAATTGAAAATATTATAGGAATAAAAGATGCAACAGGAGACTTATCCTATACAACTAGTCTTAGGAAAGAGCTTCCAAAAGACTTTGCAATTTATTCAGGAAATGATGATTTAATCACACCCCTAATGAGTGTGGGAGGAAATGGAGTGATTTCTGTACTTGCAAATATCTATCCAAAAAAAGTCCATGAGCTTTGCCAATATGGCTTAAATGGAGATTTTAAAAAGGCTAGAGATATTCAAATAAAATATTTTGATATCACCAAGACCTTATTTAATGAAGTAAACCCAATTGGGGTAAAATTTGCAGCATCCTACCTAAAACTTTGCAAAAATATCCTAAGACTTCCTTTAACAAGGGCGAGCAAAGAAACAGAAGATTTAATAAAAAAATCTATGGAGGACATAAATGATTAAAGTTTTAGTATCAGGTGCAAGTGGAGCAATGGGTCAGGTTCTAATTGACTTGATTAGAAAAAATGATGACTTTGAAGTCTCTTCTGGATTTTCTAAAGATGAAATTTCATATGATGATTTTAAAATTTATGATAATCTTGAAAAAATTCAAGAAAAATCAGATGTAATTATTGACTTCTCATCAAAAGATAGCCTAAATTCACTTTTGACCTATGCCACAAAAAATAAAATTCCCCTAGTCCTTGCATCAACAGGTTATGATGAAAAAGACCTAGAAAATATAAAAAAAGCAAGTGAAAAAATCCCAATAATTCAAACGGGAAATTACTCCTTGGGTGTAAATGTTATGGTTTATGTATCAAAAATTTTGGCAAACTTATTGGAAGGATTTGATATAGAAATAATAGAAGCCCACCACAATAAGAAAAAAGATGCCCCAAGTGGTACAGCAAATATGATTTTTGATGCAGTAAACCAAGCAAGGGGAGAAAAATTAGAAAAAGTTTATGGAAGAAGTGGCTTTACAGAAAATAAAGATCCAAACGAGGTTGGCATCCATGCCCTAAGAGCAGGGACCATAAACGGAGACCATGAAATTATTTTTGCAGGTCAAGATGAAGTCATAAAACTTTCCCACCATGCCCAAAGCAAAAAAATATTTGCCCTAGGATCTTTGAAAGCTGCGAAATATATAATAAAAGAAAAAAAGGGTCTAATCCATATAAAAGATGTATTAAATATAGGAGAATAAGATGATAAGAATAGGAATAGTTGGTTACGGAAATTTAGGAAAATCTTGCCAAAAATTAGTAGAAAAAACTGAAGATATGAAACTTGTTGGAATATTTTCAAGAAGAGAAATAAAAAAAGACGGCTTTTACAAAATAGAAAATATAGAAAAATTCAAAGATGACATTGATGTTTTGATTCTTTGTGGATCCTCAGATAAGGACATAAGAGTCCAAGCTCCACTCTTAATCAAAAATTTTAATACAGTAGATAGCTTTGATACCCACAAAAATATTCCATCATATGAAGAAAAAATGGGAAAAATTGCAGAAGAAAATGAAAAAATAGCAATAATATCCACAGGCTGGGATCCAGGTTTATTTTCAATAATTAGAACCTACTCAGAGGCCATATTAGAAGAAGGAAAAACTTATACATTCTGGGGTAAGGGCATAAGCCAAGGTCACTCTGCAGCAGTTAGAAATATTGAAGGAATAAAAGATGCAAGCCAATACACAATTCCAAAAGAAGAATTTATTAAAAAAATAAAAAATGGCGAAAATCCAAAATTTACTCCAGAAGTAGCCCACATTAGAGAAGTTTTTGCAGTGGCAGAAGAAGGCTATGACAAAAAAGAACTAGAAGAAAAAATAAAATCAATACCAAATTATTTTGACAAGTCCCAAACCATAGTTCATTTTATAAGTCAAGAAGAACTAAATAAAAATCATAAGGGAATGCCTCATGGGGGAAAAGTAATTAGGGTAGGACAAAGTCCAAACCAAAACCAATCAACCATAGAATTGTCTCTAGCCTTAGAAAATAACCCAGACTTTACAGCAGCAGTAAACATAGCCTATGCTAGAGCAGCCTATAAGCTAAAAAAAGAAAATAAAAAAGGAGCCTTTACAGTAATAGACATAGCTCCAAAATATCTATTAAAAGAAACAAGACAAGAAATAATAAAAAAATTCATATAAAATTTTCCCTCCTTGTATAAGGAGGGAATTTTTAATTTATAAAACTTTTTAAATGCCTTAGTTTTTTTAAAAAAAGATAATAAAAAAATATTAATAAATAAAAACAGAGAAAACTATGACATAATTGTTTGTCATGGTACAATGATATCAGGTTTGTACTAAATTGAAAATAAAGTAAGAAAGGAAAAAAATGAACAAGAAAAAGGATATTATAGCTTTAGCCTTATCTGTTTCATTTGTAATTGGAGGCGCAAGTCTTTCTCATGCTGATGAAATAAATCCAGATACTACAAGCTATATAAGTGAAAAACAACCTACAGAGAATGAAAATAAATCTTCAAATCAAATTGAAGACAAAGAAAATGTTACAGAAGTAGTAAATAATTCTAACACAGATGAAATTCAAAATCTTGAATTATCTGAAGAGAAAACACCAGGATCTCAAAAAGCAGTTCAAACTACAAATGATCCAAACTATTCTAAGGATGAAAAAGAAATCAATGACTATAGCGGGGAAGAACGTTATAAGGAAACAGACCTTAAGCCAGGAAATACTAACCAGGAAAACTATGCTACTGATGAGAAGGTAGAAAAAGACGGTTTTAAATTTGAACTTAAGAACCCATCCGCAACTTCTCCTAGTAAGACTGAATATGGTTACCAAGTTACCATAGACAAGAAGACTGGTCAAAGAACCTATACTAGGGTTTATGTTACAGACTCCGGTCTTGTACAAGTACCATTGGGCGAAAAACCAATGATGAATGAAGGAGAAAAGTTAACTCCTGAATCTCCAGATGTAACCTACAAGCCAGGTGAAAGCGGAAGCGTAACAGCTGGTGGACGACAAAAAAACTTAAACTACGAAGCTAGTGAAGATACCCTAAAACACATCAATAACAAGGACAATGACTCCACTTCCTTTGGAATGAAGGATAACTACACTCAAGAAAACCCTGGAAACAAGTTTTTTGGAAAGAGCTTCCTTTTAGGTTATAAGGTAAATCCATGGCCAAATGAAAACGACAGGCTTGAAGAATTAAAACTTAATAAAAACAACTACGACCCTAATGCCAAGTACTTTGTCCAAGGTCAAGATATAGATACTGGTATTAAGGTAGATAATGTCGATGAAAGTGCTAGAGAAAGACTTGTAGGTCAAGTTTATAATCCAATTACTGGAGAAATCGTCCCAGGAGCAAGTGCTTATATAGCAGATGATGGCAATATCCATATCAAATTGCCAGAAGGAGCTCTTAAAAAAGATGAAAATGGCAAGACAGTTATCAATGAAGATTCAATCTTTAATACTCCCGATTATAAAGCTCTTCAAAACTTAGATGTTAAATTCTTCGCCCGTCCAAGAACAGCTGAAGAATTTAGAAATATTGCGGGGACACCAGATGATTTTGGTGCTACAGGAACTTATGTAGAAACAGGTGCAGGTACTGCCGACATCAACCACAAGGGATCTAATGTAATAATCGACAAACAAGGCATAGACCGTTACGACCACTACAACCTAATAGGTGATTTTAAGTTAAATCTTGATGATACAAGATACTACGACCAAAAATTTGAAGATGGCAATGGTGATGATACTTCTAAAGTTACATCATCAGCCGTAAAACCAGGTGAACCTTTTAAGGTTGGAATAGTAAAACCAGAAAATCCAAGTGAAACTGATAAGTCTGCTGAAGAGATGAACGCAGCTGAAAGCAGGGGAGAGGCTTCTGGTAAGCTTATCATGGACTTTATCAACAAGGAAAATGAAGGCAAGGCAGAAGAAGACCAATGGAAGGTTGATTTAACAAAGGGAGATATTTCAAACTTCACTATTACCCCTCCAAAGTCTGCTAAGGCAGGAGACTTTATAGCAATACCTGTAGAGTACACTTATACTAATGGATCAAAAGATGTCCACTGGTTCCACTTTGTTGTCCAAGAGTCAACATACATCAAGCCAGAGTATGAAACTAAAGTAAACTACCCAATAAATAAACAAACATCCCCTGCAACAGTGCCAGATGATCCTAAGAAAATAAAACCAGATCATTATACTCTTCCAGATACATTAGAAACTGATGATGCAGGCAACAAATTAGCTACAGATGATAAGGGAAACAAATGGACTGTAACAGTTGATGAAACTACAGGTCAGGTAACTGCTAAGCCAGTAAACCCAGATGACTTTGATGGTGGAGAAAAACTAACAGTACCAGTCATAGCCCACTATAAAGATCCTCAAAAACCAAATGAGGATATTACTGAAAATGTCAATGCTTATTTCGTAATAGAAGAAAAAGCAAATATGACCCCACGATACAATGCCAAAGCAGGTAAAGAAGGAGATGTCCTTTCTTCTGATGTAATCCTAAATGAAGAAGATAGGTACAACAGAAGACCAGGCAAGTTTACCCTAGAATCAGACACTTATACAGACGATAAGGGAAATGTTTGGAATGTATCAATTGATGAAAAGACAGGTAAGGTTACAGCTACAGTTCCAAATGCCAAGGATGGTCAATCAATCGACGGAGCTCTTTTAAACGTACCTGTAATAGCTCACTACTATGAAGAAGATGAAAATGGAGACCCAGTTGAAGCAGGAACAAAACAAACAGAAGTTCAATTTGTAGCTTATGGTACAAATGGTTCTATTGAAAAGACTGAAGAAATTCCATTCGAAACTATTGTAGAAAAAGATCCAAACCTTAAAAAAGGTGAAATCAAAGTTATAACTGAAGGTGAAAAAGGATCTAAGAAGGTAACTTATACTATAGAAGATTCTAAAGTTACAAAGACTGATGAAAAAGTTACAAAAGAAGCGACAAATCGTGTAATCCACGTCGGCGAAGGTGTCAATGACGGAACTCACAAGATTGAAGAAAAAGTTGAAATACCATTCGAAACTGAAATCCAGTTTGATGATAATCTAGCTCCAGGTGAGATGGAAGAAGTTCAAAAGGGTGAAGCTGGAGAAAAGAAGAGAGATATTAACCTTACAATCCAAGATGGTAAAGTAACAAAGACTGAAGAAGGCGAATTTACTGAAACTAAAGCTCCTAAAAAGAGAATTATCAAGGTAGGTAGAAATACTGAAGGTAAGGTAGAACACAAGGAAGAGCTTCCATTTGACTACAAGGTTGAATATGTAGACGACCTAAAGAAGGGCGAATACAGAATTGCTAAACCAGGTAAGGTTGGAACAAAGACTACAACTTGGACAATAGAAAATTCAAAAGTAGTAGGTGAGCCTACTGAAGAAATTGTTCCTGCAGAAGACGCTCTTATCCAAGTAGGAAAGGGAACTAATGATGGTACTCACGAAATCGTTGAAAAGAAAAATATCGATTATAAGACAATCATTGAATACGATGAGAATATGGAAGCTGGTCAACAAGAAGTTGTCAAAGAAGGAAATCCAGGAGAACAAGAAAGAACAAACACACTTGTAATCAAAGATGGCCAAGTAACTGAAACTAAAGAAGGCGAATTTAAGACAACTAAGGAATCCACTGATCGAGTTGTAAAAATCGGTACAAAACCAGTAACAAAAGTTGTAGAAAAACCATTCAACACAGAATATGTTTATGACGAAAATCTCGAATCTGGAAAAACTGAAGAAGTGACCCCAGGTAAAAATGGCAAAGTTACTATCACAACAACTTATGACAAGGACCAAAAGAAGGTTGTAACTTCTGAAACAGAAGAAGCCGGTCAAAATAGAGTTGTTAAAATCGGTGGCAAGACTAACGGAACTGAAAAAGTTAAGGAAGAAATTCCATTTGAAGTAGAAGTTAGAAAAGACCCATCACTTAAGAAGGGCGAATGGAAATATGCTACTGATGATCAAGGAAATGAACTAAAGGGTGAAAAGGGAGAGCAAGAAAAAACTCTAACTATAGAAAACTCTAAGGTAACAAATACTTCTGAACCAACAGTAACTAAAAAAGCTAAAAATGCAGTAATCTTAGTTGGCGAAGGTACAAATGATGGTACTCACAAGATTGTAGAGAAGAAAGAACTACCTTTCGAAACTAGATATGAGTATGACGATTCTCTAGAACCAGGCGAAGAAAAAGTTGTAACTCCAGGTTCACCAGGAGAACAAGAAAGAACAAATACTCTTGTAATCAAGGATGGAAAAGTAGTAGAAACTAAAGAAGGCGAATTTAAGACTACTAAAGAGCCACAAGAAAGACTAATCAAAATTGGTAGAAAACCATCTGAAGGTGAAACTAAAAAGACAATCGAAAGAGAAATTCCTTACGAAACTAAGATAATCTATGACGAAAACCTTGAAGCTGGATTCCAAAAAATCGAAAAAGAAGGAAAAGCAGGCAAGGAAGAAGTTACAATAACTCAAAAGATAAAAGATTCTAAGCCAGTTGGAGAAGCCACAGAAACTACAAAAACTATTACTAAAAAAGAAGATAGGGTAGTTAGAATTGGTGTTAAACCAGTAGTTAAAGAAACTGAACTTGGTAATAACACTGAATATAGACATAATCCAGAACTTAAGGCCGGTGAAGAAAAAGTCATCGAAGAAGGTTCTAATGGATCTGTGAAATATACTACAACCTTCAATAAGGAAACAGGTAAGCTTGAAGTCAAAGAAGAAAGAGTTGAACCAAAGAATAAAGTAGTAGAATATGGTTCTAAGACTGATGGAGAATTCAAATACGAAAGTGAAAAAGCTTACGATATTATCATTAGAGAAAATCCAAACCTTGAAGCTGGAAAAACTAATGTTATCCAAGAAGGTAAGCCAGGTAAGACTGAAACTACTGTTAAGATAGAAAACAGCAAGGAAGTATCTAGGGATACTAAGACAATCACAGAAAAACAAGATAAGATTATAGAGATCGGAACTAAAAATGTCTGCGAAATCCCACCAGTAAAACCAGATCCAGAAAAACCAGGCGAAAAAGATCCAGAAGATCCAACAAACCCAGGAGAAAAGGACCCAGAAGATCCAAACAAACCAGGCGAAAAAGATCCAAAAGATCCAGAAAAGCCAGACGAAAAAGATCCAAAAGATCCAGAAAAACCAGGTAAAGAAGATCCGAAAGATCCAGAAAAACCAGGCGAAAAAGATCCAAAAGATCCAGAAACCCCAGGCGAAGAGAATCCGAAAATCCAGAAACCAGGTAAAGAAGATCCGAAAGATCCAGAAAACCAGGCGAAGAAAACCAAATGAACCGGGCACACCAGGCGAAACACCTGAAAAGCCAGGCGAACCAGGTAAGCCAAATAAACCAGGAAAACCAGGCGAAGAGAATCCACAAGATCCATCAAACCCTGGCGAAGAAAAGCCAAACAAACCAGGCACACCAGGTGAAACACCAGAAAAACCAGGTAAGCCAAATGAACCAAACACACCAGGTGAAACATCTGAAACACCTGAAAAACCAAATAAACCTGGACAAAGACCTGAAAATCCTAAAAAACCTGAAGATAAAAATGTAAATGAAAGTAAAGATAAGCAAATTAATCCATCAAGAAAATTGGAGAAAACAAAAACAGTAATAAATAAGGATAATACTAATAAAAATCCAAAAACTGGAGTTGCAAGCTTATCAACAGTTTTATCAAGTCTAGGAATTTCATTGTCAGCTTTGGGCTTTTCAAAGAAAAAAGAAAAAATAAATAAGAACAATAAAAAAATGTTAGATTTTAGTCTAACATTTTT
>NZ_ABXA01000027.1 GCF_000173355.1 Anaerococcus hydrogenalis DSM 7454 | reverse complement strand
ATTAAACCATATTCAGCTATGTGTATAGCATCTTTTTTATTCTGTTTTTACAATTTCTAAAACTTTAAGGCTTGGCAAAATCTTTTATTTTTAATTGGATTTATCACACTTACAAAAAAACCTTCATTTACTAAACTAATTAAGATAGGAATATGATAAATTTCTGTTGCTTCCATAATTATTTTTACATCTTCATCTAAAGATTTAATTTTACCAATTAATCTATTTACATCATTTTTTACATGATAAATATTAAATGGTTTAAAGATAAGTTCTTTTCCAAATCCTAAGGCTGCAACTGTGCTTTTAGATTTTGATACATCAATTCCTATTGAAATCATAAATACCTCCAATAAATTTTTACCTACCTACACAATTATCCACTCAGTTTAGCTCGTTACACGGGTGTATTAACCCAACCTGCTTAATCGAATTCTTGATAATGAAAGGTAGCGGACTGTTTCGAGTACGGGTGTGTTATCCCAAATGGGCTGCGTCCGTTACCTTCATTATATTAAAAAAGTGTAGGTAGAAAGTTTTCTACTTAAGAAATACTTAAGAGTTGAACTATTAGGAAATTCCTAATAGTTGCCTAAGCTAGAGTAAGTATATTTGGAATTCTTCAAAATAAAAAATTTCATCCCGACAGACCTTCTAATTAAGACCCATAGCAAATCTTTTATGTTATAATTATAATAAGAAAATTCTATTATTTACTCAATTTAAGGAGTGTGCTCAAATGATTAAAGTAAAAGAAGATGAAGAATTTGCTCTTAAGTTACTGCAAAAAATAGACCCAGAAAAATACGGCGATGCATATAATAAGGATAAACCAGATATACAAACAAATGATGGGTCTGTTGGTGTAGAAATTGTCAGAGCCGACTATGATGAGCTAATAATAAGTTCTAAAACGATTGGTAAAGATATCATTAATGCAAAGAAGATGAATGGAGATAAACCTTTAACAAATGATGAAATAGAAGGAATACTTTTTTATCAACGTACGGATAAACATGGAAAATTTGTTAGCCTTCAAGATGCAGAAAATTGTCGCTACTTATATGAAGATAAAACGAATAAGGGAAGATCAATTAAGGAAATAATAGATTATGAAGATCTTAGAGAGACGTCAAAAAAGTATAAAATATGGGAAGTAGAAAACAGTACTTTTGACAGTCTGGGTGAGAATTATAAGGTTTTAATCGCCCGTGCTGTAGTTAAATGGGTAGACCTCTGGTATAAGGTTTTTGTTGAAAGAATAGATAGCAAAATAAAAAAAATTGATACCTATGATAAATTTGAGGAAAATAATCTAGCTGTAATATCGGTCTATACTTATGATGATGATTTTGAACAAGTGGCCATTAAAATAAAAGAAAACTACAAAGATAAATATATGCCTTTTGATAATATTTATCTGATATGCGGTGATTTAGATAAAACGATTGTTATGAGTTTTAAGGAGTAAATAATGGATAAAGAATTAATAGATTTAGGTATAAGGTTAGGCGAACTTGCTTTTGTGAATACAACATCTTTTGTTAGTACAAAAATAAAAAGCTTTAAGAATGAAAAAGATATTCAGAAATTAAAAAACAATTATGAAGAAATTATAAATCAGCTTCTTGACGAAAAACAAGAAGCCATTAGAATTGCTCAAGCATATAGGGAAGAAGTAGAAAATACAAATATAAGTGACGATAAAATTGATTATTTACACAATACTGTTGCAAAAGCTCTTAAAGTATTAGATAGTTATAGTGGAGATAAAGAGATGGAAGTTACCGATATTGTTAAATTAATAGATAAAGATGTTTTGAAAACTATGCAGCTTCTTGGATTTAATTACAAAGATGCAATCGGTCAACCGCTTACAGATCTATGCAAGGACTATATAAATTCTAAATCAATCAGTAATAGTTATCAAAATAAAGAAAATTAAAGAGATAGGAGCATCATATTGAGCAATTTATCACAAAAAAGAAGAGCTGAAATGCTTGAATACCTAAATCATCTTAAAGAAATTCATACAGATGATGAAAGTAGGATTGCACTTAGCAAGATTGAAACAGCTTTAACTGAGAAAAAATATGGACTCGTTTGGGAAGAACACGAAGAAGAAGTAGACAAACAACTCGTTCATAACATACCAGTTTTTAGAGAAATAGAAGATAAAAAAATAATTGGAGATAATACCTCTGCTTTTAATTTTATCTTAGAGGGGGATAACCTACATTCTCTCAAATTATTAGAAAAGACTCACAAAGGTAAAGTTGATGTTATCTACATTGATCCACCTTACAATACTGGAAATAAAGATTTTATATATGATGATAATTACATTGGATCTGATGATGGGTACAGACATTCAAAATGGCTATCATTTATGAATGAAAGATTAAGGATAGCAAGGAAATTATTGTCAAAAGAAGGTGTAATTTTTTGTTCAATTGGAGATGATGAGCTTTCACAATTTAAAATTATTTTAGATGAAATTTTTGGAGAAGATAATTTTATTAATCTAGTTTCAGTAAAAACAAAGAATGCAGCAGGTGCAAGTGGTGGAGGTCAAGATCTCAAATTGAAAAAGAACTTAGAATATTTAATAATATATTCTAAGGATATAAAGTTTTTGCCTGAATTTAATACTGTATATAAATTAACAGAAATTGAAGAACTTTTAGATTATTATAAGGAGAATGATATTAGCTGGAAATATACATCTGTTTTAGTGAATCCAGGTAGAAAAAAATATATTGGATCTACTGTTGATGGAGCAGGAGATGAAATAAAAATTTATAAAAGACAAAATCCTATATTCATGAGTGTAAATCAAGTAGCTAAAAAAGATAATATATCTGTAAGAGAAGTTTATAAAAATTATTTTAATCAAATTCATATGACAGCAATGCCACAAAGCTCTATACGAAAAAGAGTATTTGATTATATAGGAGAAGATAATCTTGATAAGGAGTCTTTGTACAGCATAGAATATATCCCAATAAGCGGAAGAAATAAAGGCAGGCTATATGAACAGTTCTACAAGGGTCAGAAACTTCGTTTAATTGCGTGGTTCGCCGATGTAGGAGTTAGTAATAGTGATGGAGTATTTAAAAAGGATATTGAGGGAACTTATTGGGACGGCATCGAATTAAATAATCTTTCTAAAGAGGGGAATGTAAAATTCTCAAATGGTAAAAAGCCTCTTTCTCTATTAAATAGAATAATTAAAATGTATAAGTATAAAGATGCCGTTATTTTAGATTATTTCGCAGGCAGTGGAACTACTGGACATGCCGTTGTACAGCTTAATAAAGAAGATGGTGGAGATAGGAAATATATTCTTTGTACTAACAATGAAAATAATATTTGCGAAAAAATCACCTATCAAAGAATGAAGAATATCCAAGGAGAACTACCTCATAATCTTAAATACTATAGAACAGAATTTATCCCAAAACTTTCAGAAGATGAGGAAATTTTATCTTCTAAGCTTCTTGATTATATCAAGGAAATGGTCGAGCTTGAAAATATGTGCGAGATTGATGGAGTTAAAAGAAGAATCATTTTATCTGATGAAGATTTAAATATAGCACTTTCTGAAATGGAAGAAAGTGGTGTTTTATATATTCCATCATTCATACTACTAACTAATGAAATCAAGGATAGTATCGAGGAAAGGAAACTTGAAGTAGTTACTATTCCAGATTATTATTTCACAGAAGAATTAAGAGAGGTGAACGAATTATGATGTTAGATTTATTTGATTTTCAAACAGATGCTAAAAATTATCTTTTAGATAAAACGACAGATCCGAATGCAAAAAGAAAAATTATTGTAAAAAGTCCGACCGGGTCTGGAAAAACAATAATTCTACTTTCTTATATCTATGACTATCTTCTATGGAAGGACCCTAATAAAGTATTTATCTGGCTTACTCCAGGTAAGGGAGATTTAGAGGAACAATCAAAAGATAAAATGGACGAGTTTATTCCTCATTCAAAATCTGCTAATATACACGATGCTCTTCTACAAGGTTTTAAGGGAGGTTATACCTATTTCATAAATTGGGAAATGATAACCAATAAAAAGAATAATGCACTTAAAGATAGTGAAAAGAAAAATCTTTTTGAAAGAATTGCAGAAGCACATAGAGACCAACTTTCCTTTATTACAATTATTGACGAGGAGCATTTGAATAACACCTCAAAAGCAGATGATATATTGTTTGCCCTTAATTCTGATAGGGAAATACGAGTATCGGCAACAACTGTCAAAAACCCTATGGCAGAATTTTATGAAATTCCAGAAGAAGAGGTAATAAATTCTGGACTAATTACAAAGGCACTTTACATCAATCCAGGTATTGAAGCTGACGAGATGGACGACCTTGAAAGTGAAACTATTTATCTAATACAAAAAGCAGATGAAAAGAGAAAAGAAATCAAAGCTGAGTATGAGAAAATAGGAGAAAAAATCAATCCTTTAGTTATTATACAATTTCCAGATATGAGTGAGTCCTTAGTTTCTTTTGTAGAAGAACACCTAACAAATATGGGTTACACCTATAAAAATAAAATGCTTGCTAAGTGGTTAAGTGAGGAGAAGATAAATACACTTGATGTTACAGATGAAAATTCTAAGTCAAACTTCTTAATTATGAAACAAGCTATTTCAACGGGTTGGGATTGCCCAAGAGTAAAGATACTTGTTAAGCTTCGTGAAAACATGACAGAAACCTTTGAAACACAAACGATAGGACGCATAAGGAGAATGCCAAGAGCAAGACACTATGACAACGATCTATTAGATTTTTGCTTCCTCTATACTTTCGATGAAAAGTACAAAGAATCTGTTATGAAGGGTGGAAATGCCTATGAAGTTAAGAGGTTATTTTTAAAAGACAAGTGTAAAGATTTTGAACTTATTAAAGAATTTAGAAACAAAGACTATCAGTTTGTAGATGAAGTATTAGTTCGAGATAGAGCTTATGACTATTTTAAAGATAAATATAAGCTAACCAATATTAAAAAGGACAATGAAAAATTATTAGAGTCTTATGGTTTTATAATGGGAACAAAAGTTATATCTACCTTTAGGACTGGTAAGTTTATAAAACTTAAAGATATATTTGATGAAAAGCAAGGTGAAAATAGGGAGATAGCCTATGAAGTATCAACTCACGATCATGGAATTGATTGTTTGCATGCAGTTGATATGATAAAAAAAGTTACTGGTGTACCATCTAACAAAATGAGGGCAATTCTCCAACATCTTTTCCATAAAAATATACCATCAAGCAAGAAGCTGTTAAATCTTTCAAATCGTGAATGGTACGCTTTTATGATAAATAATGCTTATAAACTTAGAGATGACTTTTTAGATTTAGCTGCAATATCTGAAGGAGAACAACTGGAATATTTAGAGAAAAAAACTGAAAAATGGAAATTGCCTTCAGAAGATTTTTATAAGTATCTTCCGTATGAAACAGAAGTAGTCGAGTATGAGAAAAATGCTTATAAAGAATACAACACATCTATGACGACATCTCAGTTTAGATCAACTTCTGAGCAACTCTTAGAAAACTATCTTGAAAGTAGAGATGATGTAGATTGGTACTATAAAAACGGAGATACAGGCAGGCAATATTTATCAGTTATTTACGGGAATAATTTAAGCAAAGAATATCTTTTTTATCCAGACTATATAATCAAAAAGAAAAATGGAGAAGTATGGATAATTGAAACTAAAGGTGGAGAAAGAAAAGGCGTAAGTAAAAATATTGACAAGCAAATCAAAAATAAATTTTATGCTTTTAAGGACTATGCAGATAGGCGTAAAATAAATTGGGGTTTTGTTAGAGATAAAGATACAAGACTTTATATTAACAATACAACCTACACAGAAGAAATGAATAATGAAAATTGGAAAAGACTAGAAGATGTTTTTTAAATTAATCACTATTAAATTTAAAAAAATATAAAAAGTGTGTAACGAGCGTAGAAATCTCAGGAGATTTCTACCTTCCTTTGTTTCACTCACCCTAAAATATATTTTCTTTACAAACTTATTTGTGTTTCTAACTTAGTTTTAGGGATGATTGTGCCAAATCAAGATACAATCATCTAGCTGAGATAGATTTTAGAATAATTTATTTTAAATTATTAATGATTTATTATATTGACTTTAGCTACACTCTGAGAGCTTTTAGGCTCTTTTATTTTTCTCTATCCCCATTTTTTTGGTATAAATTCCTGTAAGTATTGGTGTTATTATACTTGTAAGGACAACTCCCAGGGCTATTTGGGCTATTGCTGTTTGGGACATTGCTGCAACAGAAGGGTCTGAATTTGCTATTATTGCTGGTACTGAAACTGAAAGTCCAGCTATAGATGAAATTCCAAATGTTGTAATCCCGTTTTCTTTTAATATTTTTCTTTCGAAGAAAAATATTATTGGAAACATTAATAGATAAAAAATAAGGGTTAAAATTATTCCTTGAAAACCTGCCTTTACAGCATCAATTATATTAATTCCTGCCCCAAAGGCCCAACCCATAAAAGGAGTTAGGATGGTTACAGCAGGTCCAAAAAATCCTGCCATATCCTTATCTAAATTTCCAATAATTATTCCAAGAATTATTGGAATCAAGACAGAAATTACAGGTGTCCAATCAATTTTTGATGCCTTTGCAATTGAATATACTAAAATTGGAAAGGCAGGCACACACAAAATTCCTGTAAGCCCAAAGGCTGCCTCATCATCTTCTGACCCATAATCGTGGGATAGGGCAAGATAAAGTGAGGGATTTAAAGAACAAATGGCTGTGATAAAAGTTAGGGCAGAAATGCCAAAAACTCCACTAAGACCAAATATTTTTATAAATAAAATTCCAAATCCAAAACAAAGAATAACCTTTAACAAAAGAATAGATCCTTGTTTTCTAATAACTTTTTTTAACTTCTTAAGATCTAGGGCTGTAGATGATAAAAAACAAATGAGTCCTACTATATAATTGATCCCTTTTGTTGTAAAAAGCGCCTCCGTAATTCCAGCTACCTTAAATAAATTTGGTGCGAATGTTGCAAAAAGTGCAGAAATTAACATGGGAATTAATAAAAGCCCTCCAGGGATTTTTTTCATAAATTTTAACATATAACCATCTCCTTTTTATAATTATACCCATAAAAAAACACCCCTTGGGGTGAGAAAAAATTAAAGGTCCAATTTCAATTGAATATTGTATTCATTCTTGATTTTTTCAATAAGCCTTTGGGCTATCTCTTCCATATTCTCATCAGGAAAAATTTCCTCTTTTTCAATTTCCTTATATGGTAAAAGCACATAAGAAATCTTGTTATTTTTTAAAATAACAGCCGATCCTTTTTTATCAGCCATCCTTGCAATTTTTGAAAAATTTTTGTTAGCCTCGGATATAGAAACTAAATTATCACCATCAATTTTCATCATAGCCTCCTATCCTATTTATAGCCATTTTCAAAAAAATTAAAACAAAAGACCCCGGAGGGTCTTTTAAAATTAAATCATCAAAGGAGCCCCTGGTCCTAGTGGAAGTCCTAATAGATACCAAACAATCATAAGTCCTGACCAAGAGATCAAAAAGGCAAGAGAATATGGAAGCATCATTGAAGTTAAGGTTCCAAGACCTGCATCCTTGTCATATTTTTGCATAAATACAACAATCATTGCAAAATAAGACATAAGTGGGGTTATTATATTTGTTGAGGAATCACCAATCCTATAAGCAACTTGAGTAAGGGCAGGAGAAAGTCCAAGCTCTGCCATCATTGGCACAAAAATTGGAGCCATAATTGCCCATTTTGCTGAGGCTGATCCCATAAATAAATTTAAAAATGCTGTTAATAAAATAAACATTAATAAAAGTGGAAGTCCTTTTAAGTGGATTGATTGTAAAAATTCTGCACCGTTTTTAGCGAGTATTAAGGCAAGATTTGTTTTTGAAAAATATTCAACAAATTGAGCCGCAAAAAATGCTAAAACCAAAAATCCACCCATACCGGCCATTGACTTTGTCATAGCATCAATTAGGTCGTGACTAGATTTAATTGTTCCTACAGTTCTTCCATAAACATATCCTGGCACTAAAAATAAAAGCATCATGGCAGGAATAAGTCCATAAGACAAAAATTCATCCAAATTTATAAGGCCTGTCTTTTCATCAAAACTTTTTAATGGAGCATTCTTAGGAAACATCAATAAAGCCATGATTATTACAAAGATAATCAAAGAAATTAAGGCATTTTTAAGTCCTTTTTTCTCAAGATCTGTCAAAGGCTTGTGGTCAGCTTTGTAATTTCCTGTATATTCACCCAAGTTTTTTTCAACAATTTTTGTAGTAACCAAAGTTCCAACTAAAGTTATTAAAAATGTTGAAATAAATAGAAAATAAAGGTTACAAGTTGCAGAAATTTGAATATCCATTCCTACAGCTTTTAAGGCTTCATTTGTAATATTTGTTAGAAGTGGATCAGTTGTTCCCAAAAGTAAATTTGCAGAAAATCCTCCAGAAACACCAGCAAAGGCTGCCGCAATTCCAGCCAAGGGATTTCTACCAGCTGCGGCAAAAATCATAGCACCCAAAGGAATTACAACAACATAACCTGCATCAGATGCAATATTTGACATAATTCCTGCAAAAATTACAGCAACTGTTAAAAGGGTTGGAGAAACATCAGAAAGTAAATTTTTTAAAGTTGCATTAAAAAGTCCGCTGTTTTCAGCAACACCAACTCCAAGCATAGCAACCAAAACAGTTCCGATTGGAGCAAATCCCATGAAATTATCAGTTGCAGAATTAAAAATATATCTTAAACCTTCAAGATTTAGAAGAGAAATAGCTTTTTTTGTAACTTCTTCTCCGGCCTTTGCATCAAAATAAGTAACGCTAAGACCAGCTTTAGCTGCAAAATGAGAAATAACAACAACTATCATACTTAAAAATAAAAATATAATAGCTGGATGAGGCATCTTGTTACCAATTTTTTCGACAGATTTTAAAAATCCACCAACGTCATTGGCATCCCTAGTTTTTTTATTTTTTTTCGACATAAAACCTCCTTAGTTTTTAGTTTTTCTTAAAAAATACCCTATCATTTTATCATAAAATAAAAAATCATTGCAAATAAGTTGCTATAAAACATAGGCTTTTATAAAAAATTACAAAAAAAATCAAAAATATTTAAAACAATCTAATCTAATTTATCAGCTTAAGTTGACAAATTAAAAAATGAGTTTATAATTAACTTCAATAGAAAAAGAATAAAGGAGAAAAAGTATGGAAAATAATAAGGAATACCAAAAAGCCCTAGCTATTGTTACAAAAAGATACGATTCTTATAAGGACATAAAAAAATTAGGCGTTTGGAAAGACTACAATGTCTATGAACCAGTTGTTGAAAATAAGGCTGCCCTAATAGGTCCAAATGAATACTTATTAGTAAATGGCAAGGAAAATAGGTGGACAAATTTAAAAGAAGAAAAAGAAATAATGACATATTTCGCAAAAAAAAGCCTAAATTTTTTAAAAAATAATTTGCAAAAAAATATTTTGCAAGTAATATTAATCTATAAGAAAAATAGTTTTAGATGACGGGAAGAGTAAGGATTTTACTTTTTTTACAGAGAAAAAGCATTTGCTGAGAGCTTTTATTAAGGATTATCCCCAAGACCACCCCTGATATTTTCGTTAATACGAAAGGCATGACCTGCCTTAAAACATCAATGAGTAAAAATTAAGGTGGAACCACGACACATCGTCCTTTGGGATGGTGTGTCTTTTTTATTTAAAAAAATGTTACGAATAGAAAAAATTATAAGGAGTAAATGATGATTAAAATTAAATTACCTGACGAGAGCGTAAAAGAATATGAAAAAGGCGTAAGCGTTGGAGATGTTACAAAAGATATTTCTGAAGGCTTATTTAGGTCAGCTGTTGGGGCTGTTGTTAATGGAAAAGTTATGGGTTATGCTGAACCTATAAACGAAGATTCTGATTTTAAAGTTGTAAAATTTGAAGATAAAGAAGGAAAAGAAATTTTTTGGCATACATCAAGCCACCTTATGGCTGCTGCTATTAAGGAAATGTGGCCTGAGGCAAAATTTGCAATAGGACCTGCAATTGATAACGGATTTTATTATGACATAGACCTTGAACACAGATTTGTTCCAGAAGATCTTCCAAAAATCGAAGCAAAAATGAAAGAAATTGCTAAAAAAGATTTAAAAATGGTAAGAAAAGAAATTTCAAGAGCTGAAGCTTTGGAATATTTCAAAAAAGAAAATCAAGAATACAAGGTTGAATTGATTGAAGATTTACCAGAAGATGAACTTATTACCCTTTATGAAATGGGAGATAATGTATTTGTTGACCTTTGCAAGGGACCTCACCTTCTTTCAACAAAATCAATCAAGGCTGTAAAATTAAATTCTATAGCTGGAGCTTATTGGAGAGGTGACTCTGATAGAAAAATGCTTCAAAGAATTTATGGAATAAGCTTTGAAAAGAAAAACAATTAGATGAATATATTGAACTTCAAGAAGAAGCTAAAAGACGTGACCACAGAAGAATTGGTAAAGAAATGAACCTATTCTCCTTCCACGAAGAAGCTCCAGGCTTCCCATTTTTTAAAGAAAACGGAATGATTTTAAGACATGAGCTTTTAAATTGGTGGACAGATGTTTTAGCTGAAAATGGCTATGGGGAAATCCAAACTCCACTTATAATGAATGAAGAATTGTGGCACAGATCAGGTCACTGGGATCATTACAAGGAAAATATGTATTTTACAAAAATTGATGGGGAAAATTATGCAGTAAAACCAATGAACTGCCCTGGATCAGTTTTAGTTTATGGAGAAGAGCCACATTCATACAGAGACCTTCCAATTAGACTTGCAGAATACGGTCAAGTTCATAGACATGAATTATCAGGAGCCCTTCACGGACTTTTCAGAGTAAGAACATTTACTCAAGATGATGCCCACGTTTATTGTCTTCCAAGTCAAGTAAAAGATGAAGTATTTAAAATGATCGACCTTGCAGATCTTTTATATTCAACATTTGGTTTTAAATATAAGATAGAATTATCAACAAGACCAGATGACTTTATGGGAAAAATTGAAGAATGGGATTTTGCAGAGAAAGCCCTAGAAGATGCCCTAAAAGAAAGAGGAATTGATTATCAAATAAATCCAAAAGACGGAGCATTTTATGGACCAAAAATAGACTTCCACTTGGAAGATGCAGCAAAAAGAACATGGCAATGTGGAACAATTCAACTAGATTTCCAATTACCACAAAACTTTGACCTAACATATATAGACGAAAACGGTGAAAAGAAAAGACCAGTTATGCTTCACAGAGCCCTTCTAGGATCAGTTGAAAGATTTATTGGTTCAGTTACAGAACAATTTGCAGGAAGATTCCCACTTTGGATCAATCCAAAACAAGTTGCAATCATTCCAGTATCAGATAAATTTGCAGATTTTGCTGATGACTTAGCTGAAAAAATCAAAAAAGCAGGCTACAGGGTAGATGTTGATCACAGAAGCGAGGGAGTAGGATATAAGATCAGACAAGCTCAACTTATGAGAACAAACTACATGCTAGTAGTAGGAGAAAACGAAGAAAAATCTGGCAAATTAACAGTAAGAAATAGGGATGGAGAAGAAACAAAAGATGTATCTTTCGAAGAATTTATTGAAAAATTAAACCAAGAAAGAGATTCTAAGGCTCTTGAGTCTATATTTTAAGCATAATTAAAAAGAAGGGCTAGTAAAAAATTACTCGCCCTTTTAACTTGTCAAAATACTTTTAAATCTTATATAATATTTAAAGTAATCAAGAAATAATATATTGTAGTATTCTTAAAAACTTAACTTATTGTATATTTTGAATTTAGATTATTCTATATATAATAAATTTATATGGAGTTAGTAAATTAATAACTAACACATTTTTACAATGCCAAGAATCTTGGAACATAATTTAAAAGTTTTATATTGATAGATTATGATAATATTTAATAAAAATTTAAAATATGAATAATCAAGTAAATTTATCTTGTTGATAGTTTTTATCGATACTCGACAATTGATTGACACATAGGGTAAATTAATATAATTTATTTTTGGACGA
The DNA here is from genome assembly GCF_000173355.1 of Anaerococcus hydrogenalis DSM 7454. Taxonomy (GTDB): domain Bacteria; phylum Bacillota; class Clostridia; order Tissierellales; family Peptoniphilaceae; genus Anaerococcus; species Anaerococcus hydrogenalis. The sequence continues at coordinate 3,833 of NZ_ABXA01000027.1, read as the reverse complement.
AAATTAAATTATTTCTGAAAAAAATCTTAGTTAAGAATATAGTTTCTTTAATTAGTTTTTAAGTTATTGATGACAAATGGTTTTTCTATAGATAATTGGATTTTTTAGGTGTTTAGATATTTTTATACTATAAAAATTAAGAATTTTATAATAGATTAAAAAATCCCAAGATTATTTTTAAGTAGAACTGAATAATTATTTTATTGAATACTAGTTAATTTTTGAATACTATTAAAAATTTGGAAAGAGGATAATATGAAAGATTATAACGTAATTATTTTAGGAACTGATATATCATGCTATTCATTAGCTAGAAGTTACAATGAAGCTTTTGGAAAAAAAGCTATAGTTTGCGCTCAAGCAGTTTTGACACCTTTTGTTGATACAAAAATTGCAGATATATATCTAAAAGAAGATTTTGCGACAACCGCAAAAACTGACGATGCTTTTGTTGAGCATTTAAATTACATTGCAAAAAAAAATCCGGCTAAAAAGAATATAATTTTTATGCCTTATGAAGAATATTTAAATAAAATTTTAAGAAATATGAATAAATTAGATTTTAATATAGAATTACCATATCCTGATGAAGAAATGGCTTATAAATTATTTCATAAGTCCGAATTTTATAAATATTTAGATCAAATAGGAGTTAGATATCCAAAGACACAAGTTATCTCTAAAGATAATATAAACTCTTTAAAATTAGATGGTGACTTATTTATGAAGCCAGACAATTTCGAAGAATTTGAAAACTTAGAAGATCTTGAAAATATGAAGAAAGGTTATAAATTAACTTCCAAAGAGGAATGTATAAGTGTTTTGAATGATATATATAAAAGCAGTTATAGTTCAAAAATGATTGTACAAGAATATATAAATGGTGGAAATGGATGTGAATATTCTATAAATGGTTATAGAGCAAAAGATGGAAAAATTTCAATGGCTTTAGCTAGAAATATACTATCAGATCATAGAGATATGTGGGTTGGAAATCATCTTGTTCAAGTCGACTATAATGATAATAGGCTTTATGATCTTGCTAAAAAAATGGTTGATAGTATGGATTATAATGGTTTATTTAACTTTGATTTCAAAATAGATTCAAAGACAGGTGAGGTTTATGTGTTTGAAATGAATATTAGACAAGGAAGAACTTTCTACTATTCAACACTTGCTGGTGTAAATCTTATAGAGGCGACGGTAAATGATTTAGTTTTTGGCAAATCACAAGAAAAAAGAACAAATAATAAATTTTTACTTAGGACTCTTAGTAATAAGTGTTCAAAGGAACATATAGATAAAACATTTATGAATATATACGAAGAAAGAGAAACTAATGGATTAAATGCTATGGAAAATAGTAAAGATAATTCGCTTAAGAGACAATTTTACGTAAAAAGAAGCATTAGAAATCTTGAAAAAGAAATATATGGATAATTATAAAAACTAGGTGTTTGTATATAATATATTTCTATTATAATCTTATATAATATTCATATATTACTTATTTATTTTAATTTTATATTAGAGAAATATCGTAAAAATATAGAAAAGATACTAAATAAAATATTCTCAAAGTTATATAGTGTTGAGAAAAAGTTATAAACTAATATGTCTACACCCTAATATAAAAACTTATATACAAATATAAAATAGATTTTAAAATTTGATTATATTAAGAATGAATTTTAAATAAACAAAAAATAGTTGAAAAACTCTAATATTATGGTTTATTTAATTTAGATTCAAAAAAATAAGAAAAAACAAATTAAGAATAAATAGCGGCTAATGCCGTTATTTTTTCTGTTTTAAATTAAGAAAGGAGTTTTTATGGCAGAAGTAAAATCAGAAAAACTTGGGTCTATGCCTGAGGGAAAATTGTTGTTTGAGATGAGTCTTCCTATTATTATTTCTATGCTTGTTCAAGCTATTTATAATATTGTAGATTCTATTTTTGTAGCTAGGTTATCAGAAAAAGCCCTCACAGCTGTAGCAATTTCTTTTCCAATTCAAAATGTAATTATAGCCTTTAGTGTTGGAATTTCAGTTGGTGTATCGGCCCTTTTATCCAGATATTTAGGAATGAAAAATCAAAAAAAGGCCAATAGTGTAGCAGTTCATGGCCTTATTTTGGCAGGTATTTTATCATTGATTTTTGTTATTATTGCTATATTTTTTGTAGAATCCTTTATAAAAATGCAAAGTCATGACCCAAAGATTATCTCTTACGGAAATGATTATCTTCATGTGGTTTGCTTGTTTTCTTTTGGGGTATTTTTCCAAATACTTTTTGAAAAACTTCTCCAATCAACAGGTCTTACCTTCTATACCATGATTACCCAAGGTGTTGGGGCTATTATTAATATAATCCTAGATCCGATTTTTATCTTTGGACTTTTTGGCTTTCCAAGACTAGAAGTAAAGGGAGCAGCCATTGCGACAGTTGTTGGACAAATTACAGGGGCCTTGGTAGGACTTAGTCTTAATTTAATAAAAAATAAGGAGATAAAATTTTCCTTTAAAAATTTTTCTATGTCCCATTTGATATTTAAAGAAATATTTTCAATAGGACTTCCAGCAGCTCTAATGAATGCTATTACGTCCTTTGCAGTATTTTTTATAAATACAATCCTTAGAGGTTTTGGTCAATCAGCCATCGCAGCTTATGGGGTAATGTTTAAGCTTCAAAGTTTTGAATTTATGCCAATTTTAGGTATATCAAATGCCATGGTTCCAATAATTTCTTACAATTATGGGGCAAAAAATAAAGAAAGAATAAAAAAATCTATCAAATTATCCATAACTTGGTCAACCTTAATGATAATTTTTGGTATGATAATTTTTATGGCCTTTCCTGAAGAAATTTTAAATATGTTTTCAGCCACACCAAAGATGAAAGAAATTGGTATTCCTATGATTAGGATAATTTCAATTTCATATTTGCCGGTAGGCTTTTCTATAGTGTGTGCATCAATCTTTCAATCCCTATCAAGTGCAGGAATCGCCCTTTTTGAACCATTTTTAAGACAATTTATAATTTTATTACCATTGATGTATATTATAGGTCAAAGAACTGGAGATATAGATAAAATTTGGTACTCCTTTATAATAGCAGAATTTATTGCAGGACTTTATTGTGTGTATTTCTTGAGAAAAGATTACAAGGAAAAAATTGAAAAGGTAATGTAAACTGACTAAGGATTTTTAGTCAGTTCAGACTGTTGACAAACTAAAAATTTGCTATTTCGACCAGATAAACAACCGTCGGTTTCGGTTGTTTATCCCGATTTATCGTACGTAGTGAGTGGAGAAATCTAGTGAGATCTCTCCATGAGTTCGTTTCACTCACTTAGTCGAGATGGTACGTAGCTTAATTTTTATTTTATAATAAAATATTAGCTAAAACTATACTTCCCTAAGCTCTAAACTGACTAAAATTTTAGTCAGTTTTTTATTTGAACGAAAAATTATGAAAATATTTTCTTTTAAAAAAGGGTATAATGATATAGAAATAAAATATATTAGGAGGATATTATGTCAGAGAAAAAAAGCGTAAAGTCTAGAGTTCAAAACTTTGGATCTTTTCTATCAAGCATGGTAATGCCAAATATAGCGGCACTTATTGCTTGGGGTTTTATGGCAGCTTTATTTATTCCAACTGGTTGGTTGCCAAATGAAAACTTTAATAAAATTGTTGGCCCACTTTTAAAATATGCAATTCCAATGCTTATTGCCTATACAGGAGGTAATTTAGTAAATCCAAAAATGGGTGGGGTTGTCGGAGTTGTAGCCTTGTTGGGAGCGGATTGGCTGCAGCAGGAAAATGAAGT
>NZ_ABXA01000028.1 GCF_000173355.1 Anaerococcus hydrogenalis DSM 7454 | reverse complement strand
TAAAACTATCCCAAACTTTTTTTATATGACCTATAAAAATTGAAAGTTGATCATTAAAGAGTATAATTATTTTAGGCAAAGAGTGGACAAATCCACTCTTTTAATATGTAAAGGGGAAGGTTATGGATTTAATTAGTAAATTAAAAGAAAATTTAGAAAGTGATATTAACAATCTTGGATATGAGCTTGTTGATATTGAATTTGTTACTGAAGGCAATAATAAAATATTGAGATTTTTTATCTACAAAGATGGGGGAATCACAATTGATGATTGCGAAAAAACATCTAACTTATTAAGCGAAAGGTTAGATGAAATTGATCTTATAAAATCCTTCTATTATTTGGAAGTATCTTCTCCTGATCTTTCAAGACCACTTAAGACAGATAGGGATTTAGAAAGAAACAAAGATGAGCTTTTGGAAGTAAAGCTTAAAAACGGTGAGAAGTTTTTAGCAAATATTGAGGAAATTAAAGAAAATTCCTTAGTATTTAAGTGTGAAGATGAACAAAAAGAAGTAGACAAAAATGAAATTAAGACTATTAAAATTGAGATAGTCTTCTAGGGGGAAAGATGAATAAAGAATTTATAATTGCCTTAGAGGAACTTGAAAAAAGTAAAAATGTCGATAAGAAAATAATTCTTGAGGCATTGGAAAAAGCCTTGGTAAAATCTTATCAAAAAAACTACGAAAACAATGAAAATGTCGATGTAAATATCGATGATGAAACAGGAGAAATCGAAGTATATTCTCTTAAAAATGTAGTAGATGAGGTTAATGATCCAATAGCTGAAATTTCTAAGACAAAGGCTAGAGAAATTGATTCAAAACTTGATTTGGGAGATATTTGTAGGGTAAAAATTGCCCCTAAAAATTTTGGTAGAGTTGCAGCTCAAACTGCAAGAAATATTGTCCTGCAAAAAATTAGAGATGCCCAAAGAGATTCAGTTTATTCTGAATATTTGGACAGGGCTAATGAGATTATTACAGGTGTTGTACAAAGAGAAGATAAGTATAATGTCTATATAAATCTTGATAAAATTGAAGGAATAATTCCTTTAAAAGAACAAGTTGAAAATGAAAAATATATAGCAAACCAAAGAATTAAAGTATTAATTAAAGATGTAAAAAATACAACAAAGGAACCACAAATTATCTTATCAAGAAAAGATAAGGATTTAGTTGTAAGATTGTTTGAACTTGAAGTTCCAGAAATAACCAATGGAATTATAGAAATTTATGGAATTGATAGGGAAGCGGGTTCTAGGACAAAAATAGCTGTATTTTCAAATGATCCAGAAATAGACTCTATTGGGGCATGTATTGGTTTTAAGGGAAGTCGTGTAAATTCAATTGTAGAAGAATTACAAGGTGAAAAAATTGATATAATCAACTATGATAAAGATATAAAAACATTTATCAAAAATTCCCTATCACCTGCAGAAATCAACGAAGTTTATATCAATGATATGAAAAAACAATCCTTGGTTGTTGTAAGAGAAGATCAACTTTCACTAGCAATTGGCAAGGAAGGACAAAATGCAAGACTTGCAGCAAGACTTACAGGCTGGAAAATTGATATAAAGAGTCAAGAAGAATTTGATAAATTAGACCAAGAAGAAATTGATGAAATACTTGGCCTTAATGAAGAAGAAGACGAAATAGTAGAAAATATAGATGGTGAAATAGAAAATAGCTTAGACCAAGTAGAAGATGAAACTGATTTTATAGAAGATGATATAGAAAATCTATCAGAAGATCTTGACCAAATTATTAAAGAAGATATTGAAAAAAGTGAAGAATAACTTATTAATAATGGTGAAAAAATGAAACAAAGAAAAATACCACAAAGAAAATGTATAGTATGTGGAGAAAACAAAGATAAAAATGATTTAATTAGGATAGTTAAAAATAAAGAAGAAGGAATTATCCTAGACCCTACTGGCAAAAAAAATGGCAGGGGAGCTTATATATGCAAAGATGAAAAATGCATAAATGAAGCAAAGAAGAAAAGAAAATTAGAGAAAGTTTTTAAAACTGAAATTAGTGATGATCTTTATGAGGAGATAATTGCTATGAAATAAAAGAGGTGATTAGATGGCTAACAAATTAAGAATATATGAATTAGCAAAAAACTACAACAAAACAACTAAGGAAATGCTCAAACTACTAAAAGAAGAGTTTGGACTTGAAATAAAATCACACATGTCTGTACTTGGTGGAGATGATTTAGCTATAGTAGAAGAATACTTTAGCGATAATAAAAATGAAGATAAAAATAAAAATCAACAAAAAGAGAAAAAGGACGATAAGAAAATAGAAAATAAAGATAAAAAAGAAGAAAAATTTCAGAAAATAAATCTTCAAAAAATAAAAAAAATAAGAAGTCATCAAACAAAAAAGATAAGAAAAAAAATAAAAACAAAATAAAAGATCAAAAAAATCAACAAAAAGAGACATAAAAGCTGATAATAACGATGATGGAAATATCTACATTCCAGAATCAATCTCAGTAAAATCTTTTGCAGAAAAAATTGATGAAAATGCCAACCAAGTAATAATGAAGTTAATGGGACTTGGAGTAATGGCAGGTCTTAATGATCAAATAGATTTTGACCAAGCAGAACTTGTAGCTCTTGAATTTAATAAAGAAATTTCAAAAGAAGTTAAACTTGATGAAGTTGAAATCCAAGAAAAAGATCTAGACTATGAAGATGACGAAAAAGATTTACAATCTCGTCCACCAGTTGTTTCTGTAATGGGTCACGTTGACCATGGTAAAACTTCAATTCTTGATGCTATTAGAAATACACAATTTGCATCTGGAGAAGCTGGAGGAATTACTCAACATATTGGTGCTTCAACTGTAGATGTAAATGATAAAGAAATTGTATTTTTGGATACACCAGGCCACGAAGCCTTCACTCAAATGAGAATGAGAGGGGCTCAATCAACAGATATAGCAATCTTGGTAGTAGCAGGTGATGATGGTGTAATGCCACAAACAATTGAGGCTATTAACCACGCAAAAGCAGCAGGTATTCCAATAATTGTAGCAATAAATAAAATGGATAAGGAAGAAAGTGATCCAAATAGAGTAAAACAAGAATTAACAGAATATGGTTTAGTTTCTGAAGACTGGGGTGGAGATACTATTATGGTAGAAGTATCTGCAAGAACTGGTGATGGAATTAAAGAATTATTGGAGATGGTTTTACTTGTTGCTGAAATGAGAGAGTTAAAAGCTAATCCAAACAGAGATGCTGTAGGAATTATTATTGAAGCTCAACTTGATAAGGCAAGAGGTGCTGTTGCAACTGTTCTTGTACAAAAAGGAACCCTTCATGATAAAGATTATGTAGTTACAGGATCTTCATCAGGAAGAATAAGGGCAATGTTTAATTCAAAAGGGCAAGCAATTTCTGAAGCTGGTCCATCAACACCCGTACAAATTTTAGGTCTAAGCGATGTAGCAGAAGCTGGAGATAAAATTTTTGCTGTTGAAGATGAAAAAATAGCAAGAGCTTATGCTGATCGTGCAAAAGAGCAAAAAAGAGAAGAAAGACTAATTCAAAAATCTAACACCAACCTAGAAGATATGTACGAAGGCATTGAAGAAGGTGAATTAAAAGAATTAAATATTATAGTAAAAACTGATGTAAAAGGAACTGTAGATGCAGTTGCAAGCTCATTTTCAAAACTATCAAATGAAGAAGTTTTTGTAAATGTAATTGCAGGAGCTGTAGGTGGAATTTCTGAATCAGATGTTCTACTAGCTCAGGCATCAAACGCTATAATAATTGGATTTAATGTTCGTCCAACCCAAGGTGCCCTACAAATGGCAGAAGAAAATAATATAGAAATTAGAACATACTCAATAATATATGAAGCAATTGAAGATGTAGAAAAAGCACTAAAGGGAATGCTTGATCCAGAATTCGAAGAAAAAATTCTAGGACGTGCAAAGGTTCAAGAAACTTTCAAAATTCCAAGTGCCGGAACAATTGCAGGTGTTCTTGTAACAAACGGATCAATACCAAGAAGTGCAAAAATAAGATTGTTAAGAGACAATGTTGTAATCTTTGATGGAGAAATTGAATCAATGAAAAGATTTAAAGATGATGCCAAAGTATTAAATAATGGATACGAAGGTGGAATTGGTCTTGAAAAATTCAATGACATCAAAGAAGGCGACGAGCTTGAAGCATATGAAATGGTAGAAAAAGAAAGAGTTTAATTATGGATAAGAGAAGAACCTTAAAAATATCTTCACAAATGCAAAAAGAATTATCAAAAATTTTGGCAGAAGATATAAACGATCCAAGATTATCTGATAATGTGATAGTTTCTATAACAGATGTTGAAGTAACAAATGATTTGTCCTATGCTGATATTTTTGTATCAGTTTTGGGCGATGATAGTAAAAAAGAATCTGTAATAGAAGCACTTGAACAAGCAAAAGGCTACATGAAAAAATTAATTGGCGAGAGAATGAGATTAAGGTCTATGCCAGAATTTAGGTTTAAGTATGATAATTCTATCGAACATGGCGTATATATGGATAAGCTTATAGCTGAAACCATAAAAAAGGATGAAAAAAATGCCAAAAATCGAGAAGATTAGTCAAAAAGATTTAGAAAATTTAAAAATTTTATAGACCAAGCCCAATCAATTGCAATTTCAGCCCATATAAATCCAGATGGAGATGCTCTTGGCTCCTCTCTTTCTCTAAGAAAATCTTTAGAACTTTACGGCAAAAAAGCTGAAGTTATTAAAATAAGTGAGGTAGATGATTATTTAAAATTTCTACCTCAACTTGAAAATTATAAAGAGCCTGGTCAAGAGGAATATGATTTATTTATAATTGTAGATTGTTCCGAATTTGATAGAATTGATAAGGCAATTGAAATTTGCAAAAATTCTAAAAAAGTTTTAGTAATTGATCATCATGAAGGTGGATCAATTAAAACAGATTTAAATATAATTCACTCAGATTCACCTGCAAGTTGTGAGCTTGTTTATGAAATTATAAATAGGTTAAATCTTCCAATAGATGAAGAAATTGCAACTTTATTATATGCAGGCTTAGTTACAGATACAGGAAGGTTTTTATATTCAAATATAAGTGAACTAACTTTTTATACAGCAGCAGATCTTTATAAAAAAGGTGCAAATTTCGAAATGATTTATAAAAATCTCTATCAAAATAAGGAAATTTCAAAATTACAATTTGAAAATTATATTCTAAACAAGGTGGAATTTAATAATCCTTATGCCCTTGTTGGGGTTAGCCAAAAAATGTGCCAAGATTATAATATGCAAATGGGTGATAGCGAATCTGTTGTAAATATGCTTAGGGACTTGAAAGGAATTGAAGTAGCCTGTCTTGTAAAAGAATATGGAGAAAATGAATTTAAAATTTCCCTAAGGAGCAAGGATTATCTTGATGTATCAGAAATTGCAAGAAATAATGGGGGCGGTGGCCACATAAGAGCTGCAGGTTTTACCCTTAATGAAAATACAATGGATAGGGCAATTTCTAAAATGAGAGATATTTTAAAAGAGGCATTAAATGACTAGTGGAATATTATTAATTGATAAAAATACCGGAGCATCATCCGGAAAAATTGTATATCAAGCAAGAAAGAAACTAGGCATAAAAAAAATAGGCCATGCAGGAACTCTTGATCCTCTTGCAACTGGCCTTTTGCCACTTTTAATTAACAAAGCTACAAGAGTTTCAGACTTTTTAATGGATGAGGTTAAAATTTATGAAACTCTTGCATTTTTTGGTCAAAAAACAGATAGCCAGGATATAACTGGAGAAATTTTAGAAAAATCATCAAAAACTTTTGAATTAGATGATTTAAAAAAAGCGATTGATGAAAATTTTGTTGGAGAAATTCTTCAAACACCACCCATGTATTCAGCCCTAAAACACAAGGGTAAAAAATTATATGAGCTTGCAAGAGAAGGAAAGTCAATTGAAAGAAAAAAAGAAAATAAAAATTTATGATTTTGAAATTCTAGACTTTAATTTTCCTTATGCAAGACTTAGGATATCATGTTCAAAGGGAACTTATATAAGAACTCTTGTAAATGATTTGGGTGAAATTTTACAAACTTTTGCTACAGTCAAGGAGCTTAGAAGAATAAAAGTTGGGGATTTTGATGTAAAAGATGCCATTAAAATGGAAGATTTTGAAAAAATGCAAGCTGATCAAATTATAAAAAAATTAATTCCAATTGATAAGGCTCTTTGTCAGTACGAAAAAATAGTTTTGGATAAGTCTTACTATAAACAAGCTACAAATGGGATGACCATGAAAGTAGATTATGGGAAAAATGTTGATAATTATTTAAGAGTATATGTTGGTGATTTATTTATAGGTCTTGGTGAGTATAAGAATGAAAACAAGACTTTGAAGATAAAGAAGGTGTTTTATGAAAGATAATATAAAAATTTTTGATTTAGATTTTAATGAATTTGACCTTTCTCCAAAGGCTGTAAGCCTTGGAAATTTTGATGGAGTCCATAGGGGACACCAAAAACTTATGAAAGAAAATATAGAAATTTCAAAAGAAAAAAATTTAACACCTTCAGTATTACTATTTAAAGAAAACACCAAAAATATCCTAAATGGAGAAAAAGAATACCTAACAAGTCTTGAAGATAAGATAGAAATTTTAAAAAATATAGGTATAGAATGTTTTTGCCTTTTAGAATTTTCTGATGAGTTTAAAAACTTGTCTCCTTATGAATTTATTGAAGAAATTTTATATAAGAAATTAAATACCAAATATGTCATTGTTGGTGATAATTATAGGTTTGGGAAAATGGCAAAAGGAGATATAAAAACTCTAAAAAAAATATGAAGAAGATTTTGCCTACAAAACAAAAGTTGTAGATTTTGAATTGGATGATGGAAAAATAATTAATTCAACTGATATAAGACAGATGGTAAGAGATGGGGAAATTGAAAAGGCAAACAAGGACTTGGGTCACCCTTTTAAAATGCAAGGAAAAGTTATAAAAGGAGCTCAAAGAGGAAGGCTTTTAAATTTTCCAACAGCAAACCTTAAGCCATCTTTTAAATATACTACGGCAAAATCTGGGGTTTATTTTACCAAGGTAAATATTGATAGGGATTTTTATTATGCCCTAACAGATATTGGAACAAATCCAACTTTTGAAAATAAAGAAGTAAAAATTGAAACCTATATTATGGATTTTTCAAAAAATATTTATGGAAAAAATATAAGTATAGAGTTTTTAGAATATTTAAGACCTGATTATAAATTTAATTCAGCTGATGAGTTAATCGAGCAAATGGAAAAAGACAAAGAAACTGGCAGAAAATTAATGGAAAAATATAATAATAAAGCTTAGCTAGAAAGTTAAAATACCAGACCTAGATTTGATGCTAGATCTGGTATTTTTATTATTTTAAATTATATTTAATCCTGATAAGCAAAAATAAAGCTTATTTTAAGGCCTGGCTTTTTATTTTTTATAATAAATTTTCCCTCATGTAATTGTGCAATTTGTTTGGATATAAGTATACCTAAACCGTGCCTTCTTATATTGGTCAAATCTTCCTTATAAATTTTTTCTATAATATTTTCATCTAATCCACTTCCTTCATCTAATATAGTAATATTTATTATATGATTAGAATCGGAAATAATAAGTGTGATTTTTCCGTTAGTATAGGTAAGAGAATTTTTTAAAATATTTTCTAGCATCCTATAAAATAAAATAGGGTCCATTTTGATTTTTATATCTTGGTTTTTCATCCTGTTATCAAAAATAATTTCTTTTTTTGGATTTTCATTTAATTTATCTACAATAAGTTTTCTAATTATTTTTATAGGGCTTTCCTTAGAAAAATTTTCTCTATCTATGTTAGAAAGTGATAAGGTGAGATTTAAACCCTCTAAAATATTTGAAATTTTTAAAACTTGGTCTTGTATATTTTTTAAGTCAATATTTTCCCTATTATCCTTGCTTATTTCCCAAGAAATTTTTGCTAGGGGAGTTCTTACGTCATGGCTTAAGCCTCTAATCCATTTTTCTTGAGATTTTTTTAAATTATTATATTTTTCATTGGCCCTATTAATAGAAATAGCCAAGTCTTTTAATTCTCCATATTCATCTAATCCTTCATAGTCATTCTCATATAGGCTGTCAATCGCTTTTTGAAATGGTAGGATATTTTTAAAAATATTTTTAATATCAATCCTATAAAATATATAAACAAATACGAAAAATAAAAGTACAAATAAGGCAAATAGTTGTAAATTAAAAATGAAATCTTTGTAATTATAATAGTTAAAAGGAAATTTATCCAAAGAATCTTTAGGATAGGCAAATAAAATCAACCCATCTCCTGCTATGTAAGTAAAAACAGGATAATCTGCCAAATAAAACCTAGTAAACCTTGCCACATCCGTAATATTAAACTTATTCTTAACTTCTTTTGGCTTATTAAAACTCTCTATAATTTTTCCATCCTTATCAAGCCTTATAGACCAAATGTTTTTTTCTTCTAAATATTTTTTATTTTTATCATTTAGATAAGACTTTCCTTTATTTGCTTTTACATAAGTATAAAGATCATTAGGATTTTCATACTTATTATTTAGCCTGTAGTTTAAATAAAGGAAGGTCATAAATAAAAAAAAAAGAAAAAACATCAAAAATAAGATCCTAAAAACTATTTTTTTAAACCTTTTTAAAATATAATTAAACATTTCTACCCCTTATCAACTAGCTTATAACCAAGTCCCTTTATAGTTATGAGAATTTTTGGATCTCTTGGATTATCCTCAAGCTTTTCACGAAGTCTATATATGTGGGTTATCAGGGTGTTTTCATAACCGTAAGAATTTTCCCAAATATGGTCTAAAATCCTATCAATTGAAACAATCATATTTATATTTTCACATAAATAAGAAAGAATTTTAAATTGGGTGGCAGTTAGAGAAATTTCTTTTTCGTTTTTTATTAGAATCCCCTTATCTTTATCAAAAATTACTCCTCCCAAATTGATTTTTTGATTACCCTTAATTTTTTTACTTCTTCTTAAAACAGCATCTATTCTCCATAAAAGCTCATCAGGGAAAAAAGGTTTGACAAGATAGTCATCGGCCTTGTTTTTAAAACCTTCCTTTCTATCATCTATTCCATCAAGGGCAGATAAGATTATAACAGGAATATCAGAACTTTTTCTAAGCTCTTTTAATAAATCAAAACCACTCCCATCAGAAAGCATTAAGTCTAAAACAAGTAAATCAATTTTAAAATTTTCTAATTTAAACCTGGACTCCTTTAAATTTTTTGCAGTATAAACTTTTTTAAAACCCTTATTTTTTAAAAAATCATATAAATTTTCTAGTAAAATTTTTTCATCATCAACTATCAAAATATTAAAATCTCTTTTATAATCCATTTTAAACTCCTAACAAGCTAATTATACAACAGATATTTAATAAATTTATCATTGTGATGTAAAAGTGAGCTTGTTTAAAGTTTATTTTTATCTTTTTCTGTTAGTTTATATTTAGGAGGGAAATTATGGAAAAAATATTGGAAATAAAAAATTTAAAAAAATCTTACAACAATAAAAGAGTCTTGGATATAGATTATTTAGAAATTAAAGAAAAATCAATCTATGGTTTAATAGGAAAAAACGGTGCAGGTAAGTCGACCCTAATGAAAATTGTACTAGGTCTTGTAAAAAAAGATGAAGGTAGAGTCAAAGTTTTTAACCAAGAAGTAAATTGTAAAAATCAAAAAAAATTAAATAAAAATTTGGGTGCCCTAATTGAAAATCCTTCTTTTTATGATCATTTAACAGGATATGAAAATCTAGAAATAATATCAAGCCTAAAGGGGGTAGATAAAAAAGAAATCTCAAAAACTTTAGACCTTGTAGGACTTAAAAATGTAGAGAAAAAGAAAGCTAGAGAATATTCTTTGGGAATGAAGCAAAGACTAGGAATTGCCATTGCCCTAATAGGAAGTCCTAAACTTTTGATTTTAGATGAGCCGATAAATGGTCTAGACCCTCAAGGGATAGAAGAGATGAGAAATCTATTTAAAAATATTGTAAAAAATACTCCTACAAGTATTTTAATCTCTTCACATATCCTAGATGAAATCGAAAAAATTTCAACGCATATTGGTATACTTAAAGAAGGAAAATTGACCTACAATGGAAGTTTAGAAGAATATAGAAGACTTCATCCTCCATTTATATCAATGATTACATCCGATAACAAAAAAGCCTTGGAATTAATAGATCTTAATGAAGATAATCTAAAAGGAAAAAAGATTATTTTAGGAAAAAAATCAAACCAAGAAATTGGTCAAATAGTAAACTTTTTGCATGGCAAAGTAGATATTTATAGGATAGAAGAAGAAAAAGAAAGTCTAGAAAAACTATTTATAGAAGAAAGCAGGTCCTAAATGAGAAATTTAGAAAGAAAAAAATACAAAAAACTTGGAATAAACTTTTTGATAGTAATGGTATTTATTGGACAAATTTTTATTGTGGCAGGTCTTAGTCATTCTAATACTTTCTTAAAGGCCAAATATCCCCTATTTTTCATTCTTGACACATATTTATTTATATCTTTACTAATAAATCCTATATTAATTTCATCTCTTGTAAAAAAAGTAATTGAAATTGAAGAAAAAAATAAGATGTGGCAGTTGCAAATAAGCCTTGGTGAAAATGTAAATTCTATTTTATTAGAGAAATTTAAAAACTTATCTTTAAAATTATTTTTATTACAAATAATTGAAGCTCTCATCTTTATTAAACTAGGAATTTCTTCAGATAAATTTATTATGAATAATGATGTGATTTTGAGATTTGTACTTGTAAATTTATCTTCTTTTATAATAAATTTATTCTTCTTGGGATTTTTCATGATAATAGAAATGAAAACAAAAAAAGTCTACACCCTATCTTTTTTTTCATTAGTAGGAGGCCTTACTGGTGTAATAACAATGCTTACATCTAAAATTTTATCCTTTATAAATCCTTTTGCTTGGATGGCAAGTCTTTTGAATATTTCCTATGTAAAAGAAGGAGATAAATTTGTTCAAGTATTAAATCCAACAAATTTTTATACCCTAATTATAGCTCTTGTATTTTTAATACTAAGCCTTATATATCTAAAAACAATGAAATCTTATAACTTATACAAAGACTAGGAGGAAAAATGTTAAAATTAGAATTAAAAAAAATTAAATTTATAAATATTTTTATGGTAAGCCTAATCATCCCCTTACTTGCTAATATTTTTGGATTAATAAATTATATGGGAAATAGGGGGACTTTAAGCCATCAGTGGCAAAGTTTGTGGACCCAAGTAAGTTTATTTTACTTTTCCTTTTTTTATATCCCTTTAATAGCAATAGTAATAGGAAGTCTATGGGCAACAGAACATAAGGCTGGACTTAAATTTATAAGATTAAGCCCAAAGAAAAATATTTCATTTGTAATAGGAAAATTAATTTTGGCTTTTATAATAATAAGTCTTTGTCAATTATATTTTTTAGCCCTTTTTTATCTTGGTGGAAAATTTATAGGAAATTTTTCTTCTATAAATTTTGACATATATTTTTATTATATAAGTCTTAGCATATTATTGGCACTGCCAATAATTGCGATTTTTGGAGCTATAGCTATAAGAATAAAATCTTTTGGAATAACAGTTTTTCTATCAAGTATTTTTACAATTGTGGGATTTATAACAGCATTTAAATCTTTAAAAATAATAGGACTTAGCTTTCTTGCGATTGAATCTAATAACTTCAGATTAATAAGTATAAATGATTTTCTTATATTAGCTTTTTTTTGCAGTAGGTGAGTTAATATTATTTTTGTATCTTTCTAATAAATTTTTAAAGTACGAAAATTAATTTTAGATAAAATTTAAATATTATTTTTCTTTGCAAAAATAAAGATATTTGGTATAATATCAAAGATACCTTAACTATGAACTAAGCTTCCTCAGACTATTTCATGGTTATGGCGAATAAATTTTAGGAGGATTTTATGTTAAATAAAGATCAAAAAACACAAATTATTAAAGAATTTCAAAAAGACGAAAAAGACACAGGTTCACCAGAAGTTCAAATTGCTATTCTTACTCAAAGAATTAAAGAACTTACAGAACACTTAAAAGTAAACAAAAAAGACCACTCTTCAAGAAGAGGACTTTTCAAAATGATTAGACGTAGAAAAGGTCTTTTAAATTATTTAATGAATAATGATATTGAAAGATATCGTGAAATCATTGAAAAACTTGGTTTAAGAAAATAGTTAAATATGACGGGAATTATCCCGTCTTTTTTGTAGTTAGGAGAAAAAATGGAAAAAACTTATGAATATAAGTCACAAAATGGCTCTGATCTTTCAATAACGATTGGAAAGGTTGCTGAGCAAACTAATGGAGAATGTCTCATTAGAAGTGGAGATACAATTTTATTAGTTACTGCTGTAGCGAGTGATAAGCCAAGAGAGGGAATAGATTTTTTCCCACTTATTTGTGACTATCAAGAAAAACTTTATGCAGTTGGAAAAATCCCTGGTGGATTTATTAAAAGAGAAGGAAAGGCATCTGATAAGGCTATTTTAATTTCTCGTCAAATGGATAGACCTTTAAGACCTTTGTTCCCAGAAAATTTTTACAATGATGTTCAAGTAATTGCAACACCATTTTCAGTAGATGAAGATAATGAACCAGATTGTATGACAACAATTGGTGCTTCAATTGCCCTTGGAATTTCTGATATTCCTTTTTATGGACCAGTTGCAGCTGTTTCTGTTGGATATGTGGATGGAAAATTTATTGTAAATCCAAATAAGGACCAAAGAGAAAAATCATCTCTTGATTTAACAGTTGCAGGAACAGCTGATGCAATTAACATGGTTGAAGCTGGAGCAAATGAATTATCAGAAGATGAAATGCTTGAGGCTATGATGGTAGCTCATGCAGAAATAAAAGAAATTTGCTCTTTTATCCAAACAATTATCGATGATATCGGCAAAGAAAAAATGGAAGTTGCTGAAGATGTAGAGACAGAGCTTCAAAGAAAAATAAAAGATAAGTACACAGAAGATATTAAAAATTCTATTAGAACAACAGATAAGGTTCAAAGAGAAGATGATATCAATGCTATTGAAGAAAAATGTAGGGAAGACTTCTTAGAAGAATTTCCAGAAAGTGAAGATGAAATTCACAAAACTGTAGATTCTATTATGAAAAAAGAAGTTAGAAGAATGATTTCTATTGATAAAATTAGACCTGATGGACGTAAGATGAAAGAAATTCGTCCATTATCAGCAGAAGCTGGACTTTTGCCAAGAGCTCATGGTTCAGGTTTATTCCAAAGAGGTCAAACTCAAGTTTTATCAGTTCTAACTTTAGGTTCACCTGGTGAAGAACAAGTAATTGATTCAATGAATAGGGAAGAAATTACAAAAAGATATATTCACCAATATAATTTCCCACCATTTTGTGTTGGAGATATTAGACCACTAAGAGGACCTGGAAGACGTGAGGTAGGACACGGACACTTGGCAGAAAGAGCTTTGATTCCAGTTTTACCTGATACAAAAGATTTTCCTTACACAATAAGAGTTGTAAGTGAAGTTTTATCATCAAACGGATCATCTTCACAAGCTTCAATTTGTGGATCAACCTTATCACTTATGGATGCAGGAGTTCCTATTAAAAAGCCTGTTGCAGGAATTGCCATGGGCTTAATAAAAGAAGAAGATTCAATTTCAATTCTTACAGATATTCAAGGACTAGAAGATCACCTTGGAGATATGGACTTTAAAGTTGCAGGAACTAAAGATGGTATCACAGCCCTACAAATGGATATGAAAATTTCTGGAATTAATAAAGAAGTCTTACAAGAAGCCTTAGCAGATGCCCATGAAGCTAGACTTAAAATTCTTGATGTAATAACATCAGCAATTGATAAACCAAGAGAAGATTTATCAAAATATGCTCCAAGAATTTTTTCCATCGATGTAGATCCAGAAAAAGTTAGGGATGTAATTGGTGCTGGTGGAAAAACAATTAATAAAATAATTGATGAAACTGGTGTAAAAATTGAAACAGAAGATGATGGACATATAACTGTTGCAAGCAATGATGGAGATAGTGGAAAAAAAGCTATCCAAATGATTAAATCAATTGTAACAGATCCAAAAGCTGGAGATATTTACGAAGGTGAAGTAAAAAGAATAATGAACTTTGGTGCCTTTGTAGAAATTGCTATTGGAAAAGAAGGACTTTTACACATATCTCAAATTGATACAAAAAGAACAGAAAAAGTTGAAGATGTATTAAAAATTGGTGATAAGGTAAGGGTAAAGGTAACAGAAATTGATAGGCAAGGAAGAATTAATCTTTCAAGAAAAGCCCTATTAATAGAAGAAGAGAAAAAACAATCTAAAGAAGACTAATTTTTAGATTATATAAACTAACTACAAAAATATGGTATAAGGTGAATTTTTAAATTTACCTTATACCAAAAATAAAATTTTGTAGAAGTTAAAAAGAAGGCTGCCAAATTATAGGCAGTTTATTTATTTTCCTTCTTGTTATATAATTTATATGAGGTGAATATGGCAAATACAAATAATAACAGGAAAAGAAAAAAATCTAAATATGGGAAAAAATCTCCAAATCCTAAATTCAACAAGAAATCATTTTCTATTTTTTGTATGTTTATATCCTTGTTAGGATTTATTTTTTTAATCCTACCAAATACTGGAAGTCTTGGAGATTTTATTACATATACAAATTTCAAAATTTTTGGATTTATGTCCTATTTTGTTTTTGCTTTTATTTTTACAAGCTTTCTATTTGCCTTTAGGGATAAGTTTAAAGAAAATCTTAGGGTATTTAATATAATTTTTATACTAATCATTCTTACAATGGCAATACTTTCTCTAAAATATCTAGGCAAAAATTTAAATATTTCTATAAAAAATACCCAGACTTCACTTAAAAAATCAGGTGGATTTCTAGGTACTTATATTGGATTTTACTTGGAATCTTTTATAGGAAGTGCTGGAATAATTATTTTTTATATACTTATGTGGATAGCCTTAGTAAAAAATATGCTAGGCTTATCCTATAAGGATTTTTTGTCAAAAATAAAGGAAAAATCTCAAATTATTGGAAATATTCTTTGGAAATCATATATGAAAATTTCCAATAAAATTAAAACTTATTTTAAAGAAAAAAACTTAAAAAATAAAAAGTAAAAAAGAAAGTAGAAAAAAATCAAATCCAAAAGTTGAAAATCTAAATTCTACAAAAAAAATAGTAGAAAAAGAAGATGTTGAAGAAGATATAAATGATGATTTTGACCAAAGATTTGAAAGAGCTAAGATAAATTCTTATAAGTCAAAACAAGTTGACCTATCAGATTTTGACCAAACTTTTAAAGAAGAATACACCCTAAATTATAAGTTTCCAAAACTTGATCTTTTGGATGATAGGGACCATGAAGGTGAGGTTGATCAAGTTGATATTAAAGATAAGGCAAAAAGAATTGAAGAGTGTCTTGATTCTTTTGGAATAAAATCAAAGGTTGTTCAAATTAATATTGGGCCTACTGTAACTTGTTTTGAGCTAAAACCTCAAAGAGGAGTCAAGGTTTCAAAAATTTTAAATTTATCTGATGACTTATCTCTTGCTCTTGCAACAAGCGATATTAGAATAGAAGCTCCAATTCCTGGAAAAAGTCATGTAGGAATAGAAGTTCCAAACTCAGTAAAAGAAGTTGTTGGCTTAAAGGAAATGATAGCAAGCGAAGAATTTATAAAAAATAATAAAGAATTACCCTTTGTTTTGGGTAAATCTATATCGGGATCACCAAAAGTTTCTGCAATAGAAAAGATGCCCCACCTTCTTGTATCGGGAGCTACAGGATCTGGAAAAAGTGTTTGTATAAATACAATTATTATGTCAATTTTATATAAACATTCTCCAGACGAGGTGAAATTACTTTTAATAGATCCTAAAATTGTAGAACTTTCAATTTATAATGGAATTCCACATTTGATTATGCCAGTAATAACAGATCCTAAAAAAGCCTCATCATCATTGTTTTGGGCTATTAGGGAAATGGAAAGACGTTACAAATTATTTGAAGAAAATCATGTAAGGGATATTTCATCCTATAGAGATCTAACAGAAATTGATGATAAAATAGAGAAATTACCTTATGTGGTCATAATAATTGACGAGCTTTCTGATTTGATGATGACAGCTGCAGGAGAAGTTGAAGATTATATTACAAGACTTGCCCAAAAATCAAGAGCCTGTGGAATACATTTAATTATAGCAACCCAAAGGCCAACAGTTGATGTAATAACTGGTACAATAAAAGCAAATATTCCATCAAGAATTGCTTTTGCAGTAACAAGTCAAATTGATTCAAGAACAATTCTTGATATGAGCGGGGCAGAGACCCTTTTAGGAAAAGGAGATATGTTATTTTCTCCGTCAGATGCAATGAAGCCTATGCGTATCCAAGGAGCCTTTGTATCAGATTCTGAAGTTTTAAGAGTTGTAAATTATATAAAACAAACTCGAGAAGAAGAATATGATAAAGATGCCATGGAAACTGTGGAAGAAAAAACTAAGGTAGTTGAAAATGATGATGAGGATGAACTAATAAATGAGGCTATAGAAATTATTATTAATGAAAACACTGCTTCAGTTTCACTTTTACAAAGAAAATTAAAGGTTGGTTATGCTAGGGCTGGAAGAATTATTGATCAGCTAGAAGCCCGTGGAGTTGTTGGTGGATATGAAGGAAGTAAGCCTAGAAAAGTTTTGGTAGATCATAGCTATTTAGAAGGAGAGTAAAATGAATATAGCAAACAAAGTTACAACAGTAAGAATGATTTTGGTGCCAGTTTTTGTGGTATTATATTTAATTTTTGGTAGAATGTATAATGTTGCTGCTATCTTATATGCAGTTGCATCTTTAACAGATGCCCTTGACGGTCATCTTGCAAGAAGTAGAAATTTGGTTACAACTTTTGGAAAATTTATGGATCCTTTGGTAGATAAGATTTTGACCATGGCAGGATTTGTGCTTTTAACTTCCACAAATATAATTCCAAGTTGGGCTGTAATTTTGATAATTGCAAGAGAATTAATTATCACAGGTCTTAGAACTCTTGCAGCAAGCAACAATATTACAATTGCCGCAAGTAAGGGTGGAAAAGCAAAAACAATGAGCCAATGTGTATCAACAGTTTTGTTACTTGTAAATAATCCTAGCCTAAATACAATAGGACTTGTATTATTTTATGTAGCAGTGATTTTGACAGTATTTTCAGGAATTGATTATTTGGTTAAAAATAAAAAAGTATTAAATTTAGATGATATATAGATTTTAAATAAGAAAGGAAAAGATATGGCAGGCGAAAAAGATAAAGATAAAGAAAAGGCCCTAAGTCAAGCTTTCAAAAATATTGAAAAAAAATATGGTAAGGGTGCCATAATGAAAATGGGCGAGGCTCCAAAAGTAGATGTTACAGTAATTCCTACAGGAGCTATAAATCTTGATATGGCACTTGGAGTTGGTGGACTTCCAAGAGGAAGAGTTATAGAAATATTTGGACCAGAATCTTCAGGTAAAACAACCCTCACTCTTCACTGTATAGCTGAAGATCAAAAATTAGGCAATACTTGTGCCTTTATAGATGCAGAACACGCAATGGATGCTGAATATGCAAAAAGGTTGGGTGTAAATATTGATGAATTAATTTTGGCTCAACCAGATACAGGTGAACAAGCACTTGATATTGCAGAATCTTTGGTAAGGTCTGCTGCAGTTGATTTGATTGTTGTCGATTCAGTTGCTGCCCTTGTACCAAGAGCAGAAATTGAAGGTGAAATGGGAGATAGCCACATGGGTCTTCAAGCAAGACTTATGAGTCAAGCCTTAAGAAGATTAACAGGAATTATTTCAAAATCAAATACAACAGTAATTTTTATCAACCAATTAAGAGAAAAAATTGGTGTTATGTTTGGAAATCCTGAAACAACAACTGGTGGTAGGGCCCTTAAATTTTATTCTTCAGTAAGACTTGATATTAGAAGAATAAAAACTATCCAACAAGGCGATAACATGGTTGGAAATAGAACTAGGGTAAAGGTTGTAAAAAATAAGGTGGCTCCGCCATTTAAAGTTGTAGAATTTGATATCATGTATGGAACAGGAATCTCTAAATCTGGTGTAATTTTAGATTCTGCCGTTGATAAAGATATAGTAGAAAAAGCTGGATCTTGGTATTCTTATAATGGAGAAAAACTCGGTCAAGGTAGGGAAAATGTAAAACAATATCTTGAAGAAAATGAAGATATCTTAAATGAAATTGAAAACAAATTAAGAGAAAGTATAAATCCAAATTCTAATAAAGAAGAAAAAAAATGAAGAAGAAATCCAAGAGGATGAAGAATAAAAAAATAAACACGAATTAATAGAAAATTCTATTGTTCGTGTTTTTTATTTGTCAAATAGGCTTAATTGTTTGTGATCTTTTTTTGATAAATTTGATAAAGAAATTCCAAGAAGCCTTAATTTTTCATTAGAAATAATTTGATCTAATAAATCTTTTCCAATTTCAGAAATTTCTTCTTTTTTTGAAATAGGTGATGAAAGGGTCAAAGATTTGGTGTGGGTTTTAAAGTATTCAGTTTTTATTTTTAAATTTATAGTGTAGGCTTTTATATCTTTTGCTTTCAAATCATTTTCAATTTTTTTAGAAATTTCATCTATATAGGCATATAAGATTTTCATATCCTTGGTATTTTTTCTAAAGGTGAATTCTCTTCCTATAGATTTTCTTTTTGAAGAAGTTTCAACCTTTCTCTTATCTTCACCTCTTATAACCTTATAGATATATCTGCCCTGTTTTCCAAAAAGAGATTCTAGAAATTCTTGGTCTAATTTTAATAAGTCTTTTACTTTATATATTCCTATGTCTTTTAATTTTTCAACCGATTTATTTCCAAGTCCGTGGACTTTTTTTATATCTAAGTCTTCTAGTATATTAGGTATATCATTTTCATTAATTTCTTTAATTCCAAAGGGTTTGTTCCAGTCACTTGCAAGTTTTGCTAAAAACTTGTTGTAGGAAATTCCTATAGAAACCCCAATACCCGTTTGTTTTAAAACTTGATTTTGAATTTTTTTTGCAATGATTTTTTTATCTTCATTATTATCAATAAAAATATAAGCTTCATCAATTGAAACTTGTTCTTTAATATGGGAATAAGATTCTATAATGTCAAAAACTTCTTTTGATTTTTCCTTATAATAAGTCCTATCTACCTTTATAATAATTAAGTTTGGGCAAAGTTGTCTTGCAATAAAAACTGGCATAGCAGAATGGATTCCGTATTCTCTTGCCTTATAATTTGCAGTTGTAATTATTGATTTATTAGAAAGTCCTCCCACAGCCATGGGATGATTTTTTAATTTTGGATTTCTTAGCTCTTCACACGATGCATAAAAGGCATCACAGTCTATATGTAAAATTTTATTCATGATATCACCATTGTCATTATACTATAATTAATAATTTGTGAAATTGTTTTATAATGGACTAAAAGGGTTAATATTTGTTATAATAAGCTAAGGTGATTAAATGAGAATAGATAAGTTTTTAAAAAATTCAAGAATAATTAAAAGAAGACAAGTTGCAAAGGATGCCTGCCTAAATGAAAGAGTAAAAATCAATGGCGATATTGCCAAGGCGGGTACAAATGTAAATCCTGGTGATATTATAGAAGTAAGCTTTGGAAAAAGAAATCTCAAGGTTAAGGTTTTAGACTTAATTGATGGTGCTAAGAAAAACGATGCTGGTGAGATGTTTGAGGTTATAGATGAATAAGTACGAAAGATATATAAAAAATAGGTCTAAAAAAAATACTAGATTTTTAATCATGGTTTTTCTTGTATTTATTTTAATATTTTTTCTAACAAGAGCCTTTAATAAGAATATGAACAGGCAAAGACTTAGTTTAAAAGAAAATATTACCGAGACAAATACAAAAATTTCCAAGGTAAAAAAAGAAATTGATACTATAAAAAAAGACTATGAAAATAGAAACACAGATGACTTTAAGGAAAAAATTGCTAGAGAAAAGCTTGGAATGATTAAGAAAGACGAGTATGTGTACAAAGACGAAAATAATAAGTAGCTTTAAAAATACTGTAGAAAAACATAGGCTTATTGAAGAAAATGATACCATAATTGTTGGGGCAAGTGGGGGACCTGATAGCCAATTTTTAATCTATTTGTTAAATGAGTTAAAAGATTTTTATAAGATTGATATCATCCTTGCTCACTTAAACCATATGCATAGAAAAGATGCGATTGATGATGAGAATTTGGTAATAGAAACTGGGAAAAAATTATCTCTTAAAACTTATGTTTCCCACAAATCTATGGATGATTATGCTAAAGAGAAAAAAATTTCATCAGAAAATGCCGGAAGAATATTAAGGTATGAATTTTTTAATTCGCTTAAAAAAAAATTATAAAAATGCAAAAATTGCGGTAGCCCATAATATGGATGACCAGGCTGAAACTGTTCTTATGAGAATTATAAGAGGATCAGGCCTTGATGGCCTAAAGGCTATGGATTATAAAAATGGCCCTATAATAAGGCCCATAATGGATTTTAAAAAAAGCCAAATCCTAAAATTTTTGGACTATAATAAGATAGACTACCATATAGACTACACAAATTTACAAAGAGACTACACAAGAAATAAGATAAGACTTGATATAATACCACAAATTGAAAAAATAAATCCTAATTTCAAAAAGTCCTTGGTTAATTTATCGGAAGTTTCAAAAAATGACTATGAAATCTTAAAAGATATAGAAGATGAGATTTTTGAAAAAATTCTTGTAAAAAAAGTAAAAACAAATTAAGTTTTGATAAAATAAAGTTTGAGAACCTATCAGATCCTTTAAAAATGAGACTAATAAGAAGGGCTATTTTTGTTTTATATGGAAATATTAAAGATTTTTCAAAGATAAATATAGAAGAGTTACTTAAAATTACAGACCTTGATACTGGTAAAAAAATAATAAAAAATAATTTGATCTTACAAAAAAATTATAAGACTTATGACTTTTTTATAAAAGAAAAAGAAAATAAAGAGAAAAATCAAAAAGAAATATATTTGAAAACAAATGATGAAAAAACTTTTGACTCTTTTAAGTTTAAAACAAGTATAATATCTTATGAAACATATAAAAAAATTGAAAAAGGGAAAAGAAAATTTTTTGCTCTTGATGATTTGGATGATATTTCAATTAAGGTAAGGTATAGGATAAATGGAGATTATTTTACCTACCTTAAAGATGGTAAGAGAAAAAACTTAAAAATTATTTTATAGACGAAAAAGTAGATAAGAATATTAGAGATAAGATTCCACTTTTATTTATTAATGATAAGCTTTGTCTTATTGTGGGTAAAAGACGAAGTGAGGATTTTAAGGTAAGTGAAAAAAGTAAAAAATTTTAATGGTAAGCGTGGAGGAGTTATGAAAACCGATTTAGAAGAAATTATAGACCAAGTGCTAATTGATGAGGAAAGCTTAAATAAAAGGATAAAAAAACTTGCAAATCAGGTAAATGAATATTACGAGGACAAAAACGAATTGGTACTTGTAGGAATTTTGAAAGGCTCAATTATGTTTATGGCCCAACTTGCCAAAAGTATTAAAATCAATTGTACCTTAGAATTTATGGATGTATCTTCATATGAAGATGGGACAGAATCATCAGGAAATGTAAAAATAATAAAAGATTTGGACACTGATATTTCTGGAAAAGAAGTTTTGATAGTAGAAGATATAATTGATACAGGAAGAACTCTTGATGCCCTAAGACATTCTCTAATAAAAAGAGGAGCAAATTCTGTAAAAATTATAACCTTATTAGACAAACCTGAAAGAAGGGTAATAGAGATAAAACCTGATTGGTCAGGCTTTAAAATTCCAAATGAATTTGTAGTAGGATATGGACTCGATTACCAACAAAAATATAGAAACCTACCCTTTATTGGAGTTTTGAAAAGAGAAGTTTACGAGTAAGATAAAGATTAGAAAAATTTAAAAAATTTGGCTTTCTTTCATTTTTGAAAAAAGCCTTATTTTTTAAGTTAAAATAAAAAATAGGAGGAAATATGAACAATCAATTTGACAGATTTATAATATTAATTTATTTAGGACTAATAGCTTGGCTTGGTTATAAATTTTTTAAAAGCATTAAATCCAAGAAAAATTTAGAAGGTCAGGTAAAAAGCTTTGGCAAAAGATCAAGTACAATGGAGTATATTTTATTTGGACTTTTAATTTTAACAGGTGCAATAAACCTATACCAAGGTATAAAAACAAATAATAAATCAGCCTTGATGACAGCATCTGTAATGATAGTTATGGGCCTTGTATTTTTCCTAAATACAAAGACAAAAATATATATTGCTGAAAACGGAATTTTATTAAATGATTCTTTCTTTACTTATAAACAATTAAAAAGATGGGGCTTTGATAAAGAACGTGGAAATTTAGTTATATTAACAAAAAAAGACCACCAAGAAAGCCAAGAATCAACCCAAGTTAAAAAAGAAGATATAAATGAAATAAATAATCTAATTAGAAAATACAAACTAGGCAAGTAATCTTGAAAAAATCAACAAGATGATGTATCATAAAAGAGTTAATGTTTAGATTATAGAAATTTAGGAGAAAATATGCTACTAGTAGTAGATGTCGGCAATACAAATACAGTAATTGGCGTTTACAATAAAAAGAAATTAAAAACAAAATTTAGGATAACTACAAATCAAGTTGTAACTAGCGATGAATTAGTGCAAATTTTATATAATATTCTTGCAATCCACAAAATTGATAAGGATAATATAGAAGATACAATCATCTCATCAGTAGCTCCAGATGTTTTATATTCTTGGCAATCTGCAAATAGGAAATTTTTTGGCAGAGAAGCAATAATTGTAGGAATAGGAACAAAAACTGGAATTGATATAAAATATGATAATCCAAGAGAAGTTGGAGCTGATAGGATTGTAGATGCTGTTGCAGCTTATGAAATGTATGGTGGACCTACTATAGTAGTAGATCTTGGAACGGCATCAACCTTTGATGTTGTAAATAAAAAAGGCCAATACTTGGGAGGATCAATTGCCCCGGGACTTAAAACAAGTCTTGATGCTTTGATAAATAGAACAGCACAACTTCCAAGAATTGAACTTCATGATCCAAAAACAGCCATTGCAAAAAGCACAACAGAGGCTATAAATGCTGGAATGATTTTTGGATATATTGGTCTAATAGATGGAATAATCGAACAACTAATAAAAGAAATTATAAAAAAAGAGAAGATATCAAAAGAAGAAATAAAAATAGTTTCAACAGGAGGCTATTCAGAACTTTTGGCATCAGAATCAAGATATATAGAAATAGTAGAAAATGATCTTACTTTAGAAGGCTTAAGATTAATATATGAGAGAACAATTAAAAAATAAACAAATAATGCTTGCTCCCTTGGCTGGAGTTTCAGATGTTGGTTTTAGGTTGATCTCAGAAAGATATGGGGCAGACAAAACATTTACCGAAATGGTATCAGTAAATGCTCTTTATTATGATAACAAGAAGACTAATGATCTTCTTTTTATTTCAGAAAATGAAAAAAATTGTAACATACAATTATTTGGATCAAAACCTGAAGTAATAGAAAAAGTAATTAAAGATAAAATAAATTATATAGAAAAATCAAAAGAAATTTCCTTTAATATGGGTTGTCCTGTGGCTAAAATCACTAAAAATGGTGAGGGAAGTCAACTTATGGCAAATCCAAAATTAGTTGAGGAAATTTGTAAAACTTTGAGAAAATCTACTGACAAAAAATTAAATATAAAATTTAGGCTAGGAATTGATGATAAACATATAAATTACCTAGATATAGGAAAAATTGCCCAAGATACAGGAATTGATTATGTAATTTTACATGCAAGAACAAAAGATCAAATGTACTCTGGAAATGCAAATTGGGATCATATAAGAAAATTAAAAGAAAATCTACAAATTCCAGTTATAGCTAATGGGGATATTTTTTCAGTAGAAGACTTTATAAATGTAATTGATCTTACAAAAGCTGATGGAGTTATGCTTGCAAGAGGAGCCATGGGTAATCCTTTCTTGTTTAAAGAAATAAAAGATTATATAAAAACAGGAAAGTATAGTAAGCCAAGCCCTATAGAAATTATTGATCAACTTATAGACCAATACAAATTGGAATTAAAATATAAAGAAGAAAAATTAGTAGTAACTCAAATGAGAAAGCACCTATCATGGTATATAAAAGGACTTGAAAATTCTAGTAAAATACGTGATTTGGTTAATAAATTAAAAACAATAGATGAAGTGATGGATGAGCTTGAAAATTATAAATCCACACTGAAAGGATGAGAAAATGACAGAACAAAAAGAAGTAATTCTATCAAAAGAATATTTACAAAAACTACAAGACGAATTAGAATATTTAAAAACAAAAAGAAGACCAGAAATTGCTGAAAAAATTAAAGAAGCAAGATCATTTGGAGACCTTTCTGAAAATGCTGATTATGACGAAGCGAAAAATGAACAAGGTGAAGTAGAATCAAGAATTGCAAAAGTTGAGGATATGATAAGACATGCAAAAACTTTTGAAGATTCTACAAATAAAGATGAAGTAAGTGTAGGAAGTAAAGTTTTAATTCACGATGAAGAATTTGACGAAGATTTTGAATATAAAATTGTAGGAACTGCAGAATCTAACCCACTTGAAGGATTTATTTCTAATGAATCACCAGTTGGTGAAGCCTTGATTGGAAAGAAAAAAGGGGATAAGGTAGAAGTAGCTACACCAAACGGAAAGTGCTATTATACAATTAAAGAAATAAGATAGGAGTGAATATGGCAAATAAAAATCAAGACCTAAATGAAATGCTTCAAATAAGAAGAGAAAAGCTAGAAAAATTAAAAGCTGACGGTAAAAATCCTCACGCAATTGTAAATTTTAGAAATAGAACCCTATCAAAAGAAATTAAAGATAATTTTGAA
The DNA here is from genome assembly GCF_000173355.1 of Anaerococcus hydrogenalis DSM 7454. GTDB lineage: Bacteria > Bacillota > Clostridia > Tissierellales > Peptoniphilaceae > Anaerococcus > Anaerococcus hydrogenalis. The sequence continues at coordinate 2,138 of NZ_ABXA01000028.1, read as the reverse complement.
GAATTTGAAGGAAAAGTTGTAAGAGTAGCTGGTAGAATTATGGCTAGACGTGGTCATGGTAATATGAGTTTTATGGATGTGCAAGATTCTCTTGGTCAAATTCAAGTTGTAAATCGTAAAAATGTTATGGGTGATAATTTTAAAGAAACAAAGGGCTATGACATTGGAGATTTGATTGGAATTGAAGGTAAAGTTTTTAAAACCAACCAAGGAGAAGTTTCAATTGAAACAGAACATGCAGATTTATTGACTAAATCTTTACAAATTTTACCAGAAAAATGGCACGGATTAAAAGATCCTGATATTAGATATAGGCAAAGATATGTTGATTTAATCGTAAATCCAGAAGTAAAAAATGTTTTTGTTTTAAGAAGTAAAATAATTTCAGAAATCAGAAGATTTTTAGAAAACAGAGGTTTCTTGGAAGTAGAAACTCCAATTTTAAATACCATAGCAGGTGGAGCTACAGCAAGACCATTTATAACTCACCACAATAGTTTAGATATAGGAATGTATTTAAGAATTGCATCAGAGCTTTATTTAAAAAGATTGATAGTTGGTGGATTCGATAAGGTTTATGAAATAGGCAGAATGTTTAGAAATGAAGGAATGGATGCTACCCATAACCCAGAATTTACAACTATGGAATTATACCAAGCCTATGGTGATTTTGAAGATATGATGGAAATCACAGAAACTATGGTAGAAGATGTAGCAAATAAAGTTAAAGGATCTACAGTTGTTGAATTTGACGGAAATGAAATAGAACTTAAGGCTCCTTGGAGAAGAGTTTCTATGATTGATGCCGTAAAAGAATACTCTGGAGTAGACTTTAACGAAATTACAGAGTACGAAGATGCAGTAAAAATTGCTAAAGAAAAAGATGTAGAAGTTAAGGATTCAAGAGGCGAAATCATTGCAGAATTTTTCGATGAATTTGTTGAAGATAAACTTATCCAACCTACATTTATAGTGGATTATCCAGTAGAAATTTCACCACTTGCAAAAAGAAAAAATGATGATCCTAGCTTAACTTATAGGTTTGAAGCCTTTATAAATGGTTCAGAAATTGCAAATGCCTTTTCAGAATTAAATGATGCTGTTGATCAAAAAGAAAGATTTTTAGACCAAGTAGCAAAAAGAGAAGCAGGCGATGACGAAGCTCAAATGATGGATTATGATTTTGTAAATGCTCTTGAAGTTGGTATGCCTCCAACAGGTGGACTTGGAATTGGAATTGATAGGTTAATTATGATTCTTACAGGTCAACATTCAATAAGAGACGTCCTACTTTTCCCAACAATGAAGCCAATAGGCTTAGAAAAGGCAGAAAATGGGGATTCGTCAAAAGAAACTTACGAAACTTACGACAAACTTACGACAGAAAAAATCGACTTTTCAAAAGTAAAAGTAGAGCCATTATTTGAAGATATGGTTGATTTTGATACATTCTCAAAATCTGATTTTAGAGTTGTAAAAGTCAAAAACTGCGAAGAAGTTCCTAAGTCAAAAAAACTATTGAAATTTACATTAGATGATGGTTCTGAAAAAGAAAGAGTTATTTTATCTGGTATTAAGGAATATTACAGTGCAGAGAGCTTAATTGGAAAGACATTGCTTGCGATTTGTAATCTTCCTCCACGTAAGATGATGGGAATCGACTCAGAAGGTATGATTATATCTGCAATTTGTGAGTACGACGGAGAAGAAAAACTTAACTTAATAATGTTGGATGATAATATTCCAGCAGGATCAAAATTATATTAAAGGACACGCTAATTATGAAACTGGGGTTTGTTATGAATCCCAGTTTAATTTTTAGGAGTATGTATGAGATGGATAATTAGAATAATTTTATTACCGATAAGATTAGTGTTGGGTTTGCTCATAGCTTTTTTAACCTTCATATTAAGTTTGAGTACTGCGTTGTTAAGCGTAGTTTCTACTTTGATTTTTATAATTGGATTAGCTAGCATTTTCAAGGAGACAAGCAAATTGTAATTGAAGCACTAATATTAGCATTTTATTTAGTCCATTTGGATTACCTAAATTAGGTGTATATGTTATTGGATTATTAGAATTATTAAACTATACAATAAAATCAATTTAAAGAAAATAAATATTAGACAATCGTAGAC
>NZ_ABXA01000029.1 GCF_000173355.1 Anaerococcus hydrogenalis DSM 7454 | reverse complement strand
ATTCTTAGTCTGTCTAATATACATCTTTCTAAAAGCATCAGATTGAATAGGGTTAATAACAACACAAGAAAAACCTAAATCAATTAAGAAAGAATAAAGCGAAAGCCAATAATGGCCAGTAGCTTCCATACCAATAATACAGTTGTTAGAATCAATCGAAAAAGAGGAAATAAATTTCTGAAACTTCTCTAAACCCCTAATAGAATTAGAAAAAGAAAAGGACTCAGAAACAAGTTTCCCATCAGAATCAATTATTGAGGCTTCGTGGTTTTTCTTTGCAATATCAACACCAATGTAAAACATAAAATCACCTAGCTTTAATATAAATTTAGATAGAGAAAGGACCCTCAAGAACTTTACGACAATCAAACCTCGTTAGACATACAGCAACGAAATGCGCTATCCAGCTCATACTGATAAAGACGTAAAGAAGAGGCGTAACCCTAATTTAGGAAGACTAGCTTCAAGGAGGTTAACTACGACCTCTATCTATACAATTATTATCCCATAAGAAAGTGGGATTGAGAACAAAATGTAGTATTTATTACTACAACTATAATATACGAGGAGGTTTCTATACACAAAATTTTATACAGTCTCTTTACTATATATTTTTAGAAAATCATTTAAAACGCTAAAGCCTGTTTCTCTTTTTCCGGCTCCTCTTCCTTTTAAGATTAAATCTTTGGAGTTTGAGGATTTTATTTGGAATATATTTTCATTGTCCTTTATACTTCCAAAAACAGAATTTTTCTCCAATAATTCGGGCCTTACTTGATAGATACCATCCTTATTTGCATAGGCTATTAGCTTATACCTTAGCCCTCTTTCACTTGCTTTTTTTACATGGTCTTTTTTATTTTTGTAATTCCTTCAAGGTCTATGTCCTCTTCTTTTATTTCCTTTCTAAATAAAATCGATGCAGCTATCCTAAGTTTTCTCATAGAATCAAAACCCTCTATGTCATCTTTTGGATCAGCTTCTGCAAAGCCTAATTCTTGGGCTTTTTCTAGGGCATCTTTAAAACTATAGCCTTCTTCCATTTTTGATAAAATAAAGTTACAAGACCCATTAAAAATCCCACTTATTTCCTCAACTTCATCCAAGATGCTAATGGTATAAAGATTTTCAATTACAGGAATTGCTCCTCCAACAGAGGCATCAAACCTTAGTTTTGTTTTATTTTCTTTTTTTATCCTATTAAATTCTTCAAAATTTTTAGAAATTAGGGCCTTGTTTGTAGAAATCAAATTTTTCTTTGAAAGAATTTTTTTAATGTCGTCCTCAATTGCCTCGACCTCACCTGTTGCTTCTATTACAAGGTCTATGGAATCATCATCTATAATTTCTGAAATATCTCCTACCAATAAATCTTTAATATCTGAGTGTTTTTTTGGATTTTTTACTAGAATTTTTTCAATTGAAAATTCATCCTCAATTGCCTCTTCTATGTATTTTCTTCTTTCTTCAAATATTTCATACACTCCAGAATTTACTACTCCAAAACCTAATAATCCTATTTTAATCATTTTTTCCTCCTAATCTTTTATTGTTGTACCAGAATCATCTGGCCTATTTGTATTTAAAATTTTTATAGTAATATTTTTATCCCTAACTGGTCCTATGGCATCTTTTTGATAGACGCCTGCTCCCTTATTAATTATTTTTTCTAAGTCCTGATAGGCTAATTTTTCATATTTTTTGGCATTTTTATCTTTTTTTGGGTCATTGTTCATTATCCCTGAAACGTCAGTCCAATTTTCATATACAGAACAATCAAGGGCTGATGCTAGGATAGAGCCTGTAAAATCAGAACCTCCCCTTTCAAAAACTTTTATTTCTCCATCAAAACTTCCATAAAAGCCAGGAACTACAACCTTGTCGCCTTCTTTTATTTTTTCCCTGATTTTCTGGTAGGTTTTTTCAAGGTCAAGTCCATCTTCATTGAAAATAATAAGGTCCTTTGCATCAACAAAATCATAATTTAGAAAACTTGCAAGAATTTTTGCATTAAGGTATTCGCCCCTTGATAGGTTGTAGTCTCTTTTTAAGGAATTTTTTAAAATATCCAAGGACTTATCAATTTCTTTTTTAAGACTTATTCTAAGGTCCAAATCATCAATTATTTCATAAAATCTTTCCCTAAGCCTTGATAGAATTTCATCTCTAATATCTTCATTTGCCAAAAGCTCTTTTTTTAGCCTATCAATTTTTTGGTTTGAATCGGTAAGATAGATTAATAAGTCAGTTACCTTAATATCTTGATCATTTCTTTTTCCTGGAGCAGAAACCACAATTAGGTCCCTGTCAGATTTTTTATTTATAATATATTTAACCCTTTTAAATTGACCAGCATCAGAAAGGGAAGAGCCCCCAAATTTTGATACAGACTTACTTTCTATATTTTCAATTTTGAAGGGTGTATTTTGATAAACTGCATAATTTATCCAATTTGAATAAAAAAGACTTGATGCAGATTTCCAGGACATATTTACCTTGGAGCTGTTTTCAAAATAATAATTTACAGGCCTTTTGGTATTTTTATCTTTTTTTAAATCTCTTTTGTATTCTTTATCAAGGTTATATTTTCCGTATTCAAAATGTCCCAGAGAGAATATAAACCTAAGGTCTTTACTTGCAGCAAGGCTTAGGCCAATATCATCTCTTTTTGCCAAGACCTCAAGGTCATCAAAGGGATCTAAAAGGCTAGGATCTACTCCCTTATACCTTGATTGGGGCATATTAAAAACATCATCAAAACCATCAAAAAGTCTAGACTCACTTTCTTTTAAAAATGGATAGACACCAGAAATTTTCTCATCATAAGAAAAAGCATCAATCCCATAGTAATAATTTAAGGCAGCAAGGGATGCCCAGCAAATAAAAATCGTAGAATAAACATTTTTTCTTGCATAATCAAAAATTTTCTTAAGCTCTTGCCAATATTCTATATCATCATAATCTATATTTTCTATGGGAGCCCCAGTAATAATCATCCCATCATATTTCTCATCCTTAATATCATCATAGGACTTGTATAAACTTTCAAGTCTCTTGGGATCTGAGTGTTTATTTTTGTAAGTTACAGTTCTAATAAAATCAACTTCAATTTGCAAAGAATTGGCAGAAATTAATTTCAATAGGTCAATTTCAGTTTCTTCCTTGTTGGGCATCAAATTAACTATGGCAAGTTTTAAGGGCCTAATATCCTGACTTTGTGCCCTTTTTTTATTAATAGTAAAAATATTTTCTTTTTTCAAAACTTCTTCTTTAATAAGCTTATCCGATAAAATAACTGGCATAATAATTCCTTTCTAATATGTAAATAAAAAATATGTAAATTAAAAAAGAGCCTCCATCCAAAGGACGAAGACTCGCGTTACCACCTTATTTTTCCATTATCTCACAATAATAGACTTAGTAGGTATCAAACAATACCATCTGCTGTAAGGGGCATACCCCTAACCTGCTACATATCACAAGTTAAGCTAAAAAGACCATCTTCACCTAAAACAAATCTGCTTTTTTCACCACAACAAAGCTCTCTTTAATCATTATTTTAAGCTACTCTTCTTTTTGTAAGCTTTTAATTTCTTTTGAATAATATTACCATAATAAAAATAATTAGTCAATTTTTAATTTTATAAAAAAAGGGTATCCTAAAAATAGGAATAAGGAGATTTTATGATTTATAAAGCAGATTATGTGATACTTGAAGAAAAAATAGAAAAAGACTTGTTTGTAGAAGTTCAAAATGGGAAGGTAAAGTCCCTTTCAAAAAATGAGCCAGAAAAATTTATAAACTTAGAAGGAATTTTGGCTCCAGGACTTGTAGATACCCATATTCATGGATATAAAAATGAAGATATAATGAATGCCAAAAAAGGAGCTTTGAATATAATTTCAAAAGGACTTCTTGAGTGTGGAGTAACATCATTTTTGCCAACAACCCTAACTGATTCAACCGAAAAATTAAACCAGGCAGTAAAAATTGTTGGGGAAGAATATGAAAATCTTGAAGGGGCAAAGGTAAGAGGGATATTTTTGGAAGGGCCATTTTTTACAGAAAAATATAAGGGGGCCCAAAACGAAAAATATATGTCAGATCCCGATATAGAAAAATTAAAAAATGGAAAGAATTATCAAGGGGTCTGGTAAATAAAATTGCCATAGCACCAGAAAGAAAAAATACAGAAGAATTTATTAAAAAAGCAAATGCCATGGGAGTTTATGTGGCCCTTGGTCATTCCGATGCATCTTATGACCAGGCGATAAAAGCAGTAGATGATGGAGCAAATATATTTGTTCACACCTTTAATGCTATGAGTGGCCTTCATCATAGAAATCCTGGTATGGTAGGAGCTGCCATGAATTCTGATGCAATTTCAGAATTAATTTGTGATGGCCACCATGTAAATCCTGCTGCATGTGAAATTTTAATAAATAAAAAAGGCTACCAAAAAATCGCCTTAATTACAGATTGCATGATGGCAGGAGGAATGCCAGATGGGTCCTATAAGCTTGGAGATTTTCCAGTAGAAGTTAAAGATGGAACAGCAAGGCTTGAATCAGGAAATCTTGCAGGATCAATTTTAAAATTAAAAGAAGCAGTAAAAAATGTGGTTGATTGGGATATTGTAGATATTTATGAGGCAGTTCAAATGGCATCTTTAATTCCTGCAAAATCTGTAGGAATAGATAATCTTTGTGGGAAAATAAAAGTAGGATACGATGCTGACTTTATCTTATTAGATTATGACCTAAATTTACTAAAAACATTTTTAAATGGACAGGAGAAATACAGTGTTTAAAATAAATAATTTTTATGACAATCCGAATATAGAAATAAAAGAAGAAAAAGGACCCTTTAAGGTTTTAGAATACCAAAAAATCTCTCAGTCGACAAAAATTTTGCTATGAGCGAATATTTTTCATCAAAAATGCAAATTAGAAAAAGACAATTATCTTGTGACCTATCAATTTTACCTGTGACAAGGCAAACAGGTGCTATGCAATGGATGGTTGGAGATGTAGAATTAACAAGCGGTATAAAAGGAATTGGAGATTTCTTTTCAAAATCCATCAAAGGATCTGTGACAAAAGAAAGTGCTGTAAAACCAGAATACAGGGGAAGTGGAAGGGTGATTTTAGAACCTACCTACAAGCACATAATCTTAATAGACTTAGCTGAGTGGAACAATTCCATTGTTCTAGAAGATGGATATTTTTTAGCATGTACATCAAATTTAAAACAAAAATAAAAACGAGGACTAATTTCTCATCGTCCTTGATGGGAAATGAGGGAATATTTAATTTAAAATTAGAAGGAGAGGGCATCCTTGCCTTAGAAAGTCCCATTGCAAAAGATGACTTGATAGAAATAGAACTTGAAAATGACCAAATTAAAATTGACGGATCTTACGCTATAGCTTGGTCAGATAGCCTAGATTTTTCAGTAAAAAAAGCATCAAAATCCCTAGTTTCATCAGCCATGACCGAAGAAGGTTTTGTAAATGTATACACGGGAAGTGGAAAAATTTTACTTGCACCCTTAGATTATAAGGAAAAATAAATAGAATATTTATTAAATCAAAATTAAATAAATAAAATCAATAAAAAAATAAAGATTATTTAAAAAATTCTAACACTTGTTTAAATTTTTAAAAGAAGTATATTAATAATGTAAAGATTTAGAAAAATCGGAGGAAATTATGAAATTGAAAAAAAATTTAAAATATGGTGCATCAGCACTTGCCCTTGCTCTTTTACTATCAGCATGTTCAGGAGAAAATGCTAAACAAGCAAAAGAAGATGCAAAAGACGCAGCAAGCAATACAAAAGCAGCTGTATCTGAAGAAGTTGCTTCAACAAAAGAAAAGGCTGAAGAGAAAAAAGATGAGGCTAAAGAAAAAGTAGACCAAGCAACAACAGGAATAGAAGAAAAAGAATTTGCTATATCTATTGGCGATGCTGTAGAAAAATTCAAAAAAGCTTTTAATGACGATGAAATAGAAGTTTCATCAGTAGAATTTGACGAAGATAACGGAAAATATTCATATGATATAAAGGGCTTTAAGGCAAATGAAGAATTTGAAGCAAAAATAGACGCTGAAAGCGGAGAAGTTATTTCAAAAGAACAAGATAAAGACGACGACCAAGAAGATAAGGCAATTGACTTTACAAAAATAAAAGATCCAAAAGAAGCAGTAGCAAAGGCCTTAAAAAACAACAAGGGTTTTGCAAAATCTTATGAATTAGATGTAAACGACCAAGGCAAAACAGTTTACGAAATCGACGTTGTTGGCGGAGATGATGTAGAGCTTGACGCTGAGACACTAGATATAATTCAAAAATAATTTTATAAATATTTATAAAGTTATTGATTTTTGTAAAAAATTAGTATATAATATTCATATGATATGCTATTACATTGGCAAAAAGCAGGATTAAGTCCTGCTTTTTGTTTGTTTATTTTTAAATATTGATTTTAAATTATTAGCTTGTATAATGAAAGTAAATAGAAACTAATGTATTAGATGCATTAAAAAAGACAGGAGTTGCAGCTCCTGTCTTTTTTTTTCTTAATGTTTTGCATTATTCCCGTCGTTTTTGCAAATAAAATCATAGATAAAATTCGCTATAAGACTAAGAATAATAGAAACTAATATATCTCTAAGATGCATTTTTATCACCTCCCTACACAAAGTATAGAGATGTTTGCAAAACATCAAGTATATTTTATCATAAAGAAATTTTTAAAAAAATTAGAAAAAATAAAATACCGAGTATTAATTCAACCATACCCAATTTTTTGCATAATTTTCATCTTTTAATCCATTTTTATAATCTTTTCAAAATTATTTATTAGCTTATATTTTTTCCTAAAATAGATATTGTAGCCGAAAAATATAAAGGCAAGGGATAAAATTAAACTTATTATTTTTAAATATTGATTTTAAATTATTAGCTTGTATAATGAAAGTGTATAGAAGTTAACAAGTTATATGCATTTAAAAAGACAGGAGCTGCAACTCCTGTCTTTTTTCTTAATGTTTTGCTCTACTCTTAACTTCAATTAGAATCTTAACGCAATCATAAATTGCATTTGCCATTATATTAAGAGCAATAGTAGTTAACAAGTCTTCTATATGCATTTTTATCACCTCCCTACACAAGGTATAGAGATGCTTGCAAAACATCAAGTGTATTTTATCATAAAGAAATTTTTAAAAAATTAGAAAAAATAAAATACCGAGTATTAATTCAACCATACCCACTTTTTTTGCATAATTTTCATCCTTTAATCCATTTTTATAATCTTTTTCAAAATTATTTATTAGCTTATATTTTTTCCTAAAATAGATATTGTAGCCGAAAAATATAAAGGCAAGGGATAAAATTAAACTTATTATTTTTAATAATTTCATAAATTTCTCCTAATAAGGAGCATTTTCTGGTTGGGCTCCTAATTTTTTGATTTCTCTTCTTAAAATCTTTGCAAGTTTAGGCAAGATTACTATCAAAACTATGGTATGAAATACAAAATTTATTGCCATTGTTGGAACTCTTAGCATAAATTGTGCCATAAAAGGATTGCCGGTAAGCTGGCTTGTCCATAGGGTATTTAAAAACAAACTTGTGACAAGTGAATTTAAAATGGTACAAAATACAATGTTTTTTCTTGTAATTTCTTTTCTATAGAAAAAGTAAGTGTAAATCAAAGCTGCTGCAATCTTTGTTGTTATAAAGGGAAAATAAAATCCTCCAGCTGTTGGAAATATAAGATTTGATACCACATCAATAATTATTGATGCAAGGACTGCAAGAGATGGGTTAAAAATTGAACACATAGCTGCTGTTACTATAAATCCTAGACCGATTTTTCTGCTTACTGTAGTTATAGAAAAAAATCTTGAAACTACAATGGATAATGCTATAAAAAATGATAGCAAAATCAAGGTTCTGATGTTTTTAAGTTTTTCATTTTTTCCTCCTATTTGGTAGTCTGCCATCATAGGAAATGATGTAGCGGATGCGGACTAAAATCTTTCGTCTGAAAACAACATCCCATTTTCCAGCACTTAACGCCTTAGCCCTACTCTACCTATTAAATTTTACATTATGATTATATCATCTGTTGGAAGAAAATAGAAATTATAAATTTACCAAAAGATTTGAAAAAAGGCAAAAAAGCTTTTTTCCATTCCCATTTTTTAATTCATATAAGCATAGAAAGATAGAAATCTAGAATGTGATATAATATTGTAGAAAAACTACATAAATTAGATTACTAATTTAAGGTGAATTGTAGGATTTTCCTATAATAAATTATGGAAAAATTAATAGATGAAAAGATAAATAAACTATATTTACAAAATCCATAAACACAATAGCTTATTCCATAGCAAAAATGAGTCGAAACCTGCTAGGAAAAATCAAGTTTTTTTTAAAAAAAATTAAATAAATTTTTTACTAAATTTTACCATAGGAAATAAGCCCTCTTGTTTGGGCTTTTTTCTATTTTTATGCAGCTTTTTGTAATTCTTCCTTATTTTTCCCCCATTACTTTTGCATAATATATTCTTAAAAACTTGTTTATTCCTGCTATATTTGATACTTTTTTTGCCTTTCCCTCTCTTTCTTTTTTATTATATATTTATATACTGGATTGTTTTCTTCTTTTGCTTTTTTCATACATAAAATTGCCATGTATAGTACTTTTCTTAGTATTGGGTTTCCTCTTTTGGATATTTTTCTTTGTTTTGCACTAAAGTTTCCTGATTGATATGGTGGTGAATCTATCCCTGCAAATGATATTAGACTTTTCTTGTTTTTGTATTTTCCTATATCTCCTATTTCTGATGTTATTTGTAGTGCTAATTTTCTCCTATGCCAGAAAATTCTTTTCTATTTTGTATTCTTCTAATTCTGTGGCGATTTTCTTTCATTTTGTGATAGAATATTATTGAGAGTTTTTGTTTATTACTCTTAGAAATTCAATTGAGTCTAGGACATTTCGCATCTATTTTTGA
>NZ_ABXA01000030.1 GCF_000173355.1 Anaerococcus hydrogenalis DSM 7454 | reverse complement strand
AGTAGAAGAGGAACACTAAACTTGGATCTACAGTAGAAATAGTTGGACTAACAGACAAAACAAGAGAAGTAGTAGTAACAGGAATAGAAATGTTCCACAAATCACTTGAAACAACAGAATCAGGAGATAACTGTGCGTTACTATTAAGAGGAGTACAAAGAACGAAATCCAAAGAGGACAAGTAATAGCAGAACCAGGTTCAGTACACCCACACACAGAATTTGAAGGACAAGTATACGTACTAACAAAAGAAGAAGGTGGACGTCATACACCATTCTTCTCAGGCTATAGACCACAATTCTTCTTCAGAACAACAGATGTAACAGGTGACATCCAATTAGAAGAAGGAACAGAAATGGTAATGCCAGGAGACAACGCAAAATTCATAATCAAACTACAAAAAACCAATACGCTCTTGAAGAAGGATTAAGATTCGCAGTAAGAGAAGGTGGAAGAACAAGTTGCTTCAGGAGTTGTTTCTAAAGTAATTCAATAATAAAAGATAGGGCGGGTCTTTGAGACTTGCTCTTTTTTTTATTTATTTGAGCTAGGAGTCTACATGAAAAATAAAAAGTTATGTTTTTGTTTTTTAATCTTAACAATTATATTTACTTCTTGTTCTTTAAATAAAGATAAAGAAACAAGCGAAAAAGATTTTTCTTCAACAGAAAAAATTATTTATAGTAAAAATAGTAAAAAAGAAAAAAAGCCTTTGGGTGAGCCTTATACAGTTGGAGTTACACCTGATGATTATAATATGGATTATGATACATCTAGGCTTAAGTCTTTAAATGAAAAAAAATCAAAATACTACCCAGAAGAAGGTGTTAAAGGAATTTATCTTAATGCTTATACGGCAGCAAATCCAAAAGCTTTTAAAAAAATTATGAATTTGCTTGATGAGACAAAACTTAACGCAGTAGTATTGGATGTTAAGGATGATTGGGGCAATATTACTTGTAAATTTGATACAAATAATAAGGATATTAAATACGCAACACATGAAATCTTAGATGCAGAAGATTTTATAAATAAAATGCACAAAAAAGGAATTTATGTAATTGGTAGAATTACAACATTTAAAGATTCTGTAATTACTGAAAAACATCCTGATTGGGGATTTAAATTAGATGATGGTTCTTTATGGAAAAATGGCCATGGAGAAGCCTTTATGAATCCTTTTATGGATGAAGTTAGAAATTATGACCTTCAGATTGCAGAACTTGCAGCTAATGCAGGTTTTGATGAAATTCAATTTGATTATATTAGATTTGCAGAAGGTTTTGAGACTTTCCATGGAAAACTTGATTATCCAAAGGGAAGATGGGAAAAATCAAAAATGGATGAAGGTGACAAAAGAATTGATGCTATTACAAGTTTTGTAAAAGAGGCAAGGGAGATGCTTCAAGCTTATGATACTCCTTGTGGAATTGATGTTTTTGGATATTCTATGCAAGTTGGAAGAGCTGATGGTATTGGACAAGATTTTAAAGAAATGTCTAACCAAGCTGATGTTATGAGTTCAATGATTTATCCTTCCCACTGGGGACTTAATTCTTTTGATATAGAAAAACCTGACCTTGAACCTTATGAGCTAGTAAAGAGATATTTAAAAGAAGAACAAGAGGTCTTTTCAGAAATAGAGCATAAACCTCAATCAAGACCTTGGATTCAAGATTTTACTGCTTCCTGGATTGGGGCTGGAAATTATATGGAATATGATAAAGAGGCCGTTGAAGATCAAATAAAAGCAATATATGATTCAGGACAAAAAGAATTTTTATTGTGGAATGCAAGCGGAGATTACACTAGAGGTGTAAATTACTAGTAAAGTAGGATTTTATGGGAAAAAAAATAAAAGATAAGATAGATTTAGGTATAAGGGCTATAGAAATAATAATTTGTGTGATTATATTATTTTCCTTGCTCTTATCTGTTCCCAATTTAGTCAGGTATGCATTGACTATAATGAGAACAACAGATTTAAAACAAAATTATGAATTTTTAAATGAGTTTTTAAAACATGCTCTTTTAATTGTTGTTGGTATTGAGCTTATTGAAATGATTTTAACAAAGTCTCACGAAGCAATTCTTACCTTAATTTTATTTGTAATAGCTAGGAAAATGCTTTTATATTCAGTAGATTTGGTAGATATATTAATTGGTGCAATATCAATTGGTCTAATTTTTGCAATAATAAAATTTGTTGTGAAAGATGAAAATTTGATGGCAAAGATAGATAATACCTATTCAGCATCAGTTCCTGTTAAAAAAATTAAAGATGAATATAAGCTAAATATTCCTCAAGATATGTCAAATACACTGGGTGGATTGGTATATGAAATTGCAAAAATTGAAGGAATTGATGAAATTAAGGAAAATACTAGGCTTATCTATGGTACTTATAAGTTTAAAGTTATAAGTATGAAAGATGGGGTTATTCAAAGAATTAGAATTGAAGAATTAAAATAAAGTAAAAAAAACATTAGCTTTAGTTTGGCTAATGTTTTTTTAAATTTATTAAATTCTATGGTTTTTTCTAAATTGAGATGGGGTAAGTCCTACTTTTTTCTTGAAAACTTGGTTAAAGTATGATTGGGAATTAAAGCCAACAATAGATGAAATTTCCTCCATTGAATGGTTGGTAGATATTAATAAGTTTTTAGTAATTTCTATTCTTTTTAAAATTAAATACTCTATAGGAGTAACTCTATATGATTGCTTAAATTCAGAAATTAGGTGAAATTTATTCATATAAGCCATCTTTGATAAGTTTTCAAGTTTTATGTCTTCAGCGTAATTATTGTCAATGAAATTTTTAATATAATCTATTTGCTTGTTTATTTTTATATCGTTAGTAATTAAAAATTCATCTTTATATTTTCTAAGAAGTTGAATAACAAATTCACTAGCCTTTGCATTTGCCATAGATTTAGAATAGATATCGTTAGAATTAAATTCTACATTAATCTCTTTGAAAAAATTTATAAATTTATCGGTATTTTCATCTATATTTTTATATATGTACTTATCTTCGTCAAATTCCTCATCATTATTGACTGTTTTTACAAAAATACTATCTACACCGAAAGAAATATAATTTAAATTATCATCTTCCTTAGAATAAATACTATGACCAACATTGGAATTAATTATAAAAAAATCATCCTTGCTAGCATCTATTACCTTATCTTCAATTGAAAATTTACCATTACCATCTAAAATATAATAAAATTCAGTAAAGGGATGAAAATGAATCCTAGAATTTATTTTATTAGATGAGTAATTTTTTTTGGCATATAGTACCTTCAAATAGATACTTTGCATACTTGTGTTATCGTTTTCGTTTTTATCTAAAATGTCCATAATTATCGTTCCTTTTCGTTTATACATATATTATACAGAAAAACCATTTTAACTACAAGGTAAATTTTGTCAAATTGAGAAAGTAGAAATTGTGATATAATATATTTAAGAAATAAATATTGTTAATATTTAATTTAAATATATAGAAAGGAAAAGTTATGGATACAAGGTCATTTATTGAAGGTAGGGCGAAAGACGCATATAAATTTTTTGGAAACCATAAAAAAACAAATAATTCTTATATTTTTAGAAGTTATGCCCCAAATGCTAGAAATGTTTATGTAATTGGAGACTTTAATGGTTGGAAAGAAGAAAAATTAAGAAAATATTCAACTGGTGTATTTTCAAAAACAATAAAAAAAGTAAATAAGTTTGATAAATATTTATTTGTTATAGAAGATAATGATGGAAATAAGTCTTATAAATTAGATCTTTTTGCAAAATTATGTGATTTAGAAAATCAATCTTCAGTAGTTTTCGATGAAGCTTTTAAATTTTCTTATAAAATTAGGGAAAATAATAATATAAATATATACCAAGTTAATTTTGAGAATTTGGATAGGGAAATTTTTGAAAATAAAAAAAGATGGATACTTTTATCCAATATTTGAAGAATAATAACTTTACCCACCTTAATTTTATGCCTATTTTTTCTAATAGGATTGAAGGTTCATTAGGTTTTTCTCCATCATCATTTTATGCCTTAAATGAAAATTTTACATCAATTGATAATTTTAAATCCTTTATAGATTTGTGCCACAAAAATAATATAGGGATAATATTAGATTTTGATATAGGGGAATTTGATCCTTTTAATAAGGGACTCATTAAATTTGATGGGTCAAATATGTATAACTATGATTATGATGATATCCTATACAATTACCAAGGTTCAGTAAATATGGACCCCAAAAAAGATATAGTAAAATCTTTTATTTTTTCACTTATATCCTATTGGATAGATGAATATAATATAGATGGAATAAAATTTGCAAATTTAGAAAATATGGTCTTTTGGCAAGGAGATAAGTCTAGGGGAAATAATGAATATTGGTTAGCTTTATTAAAGGAGATTAATTTTTATATAAAAAGTCTGGGAAAAATTTCTATAGGCTCTTTTTATTATATATGGAAAAATGAGTTTGATGAAGATTTAGGATTTTCATATATTTACGACAGAACTTTTTCAAGTCTTATAAAAATTATGCAAAAATACCCTTATCAAAGAGATAATTATTCTAATATAGTTGAAAATATAATTAGGGGAAAATATGATGAATATATCTTAGGTTTTGATTTTTCAGATAGCTTATCTGAAGGTGCAAGTCTATGTATGAAGATGTACTCTGATAATAAAAAATACCAACAATTAAAAACTTTATTTTTGCTTTTATACAGCCTATCTTCCCAAAAAATGATTTTTATGGAAGATGAGATAGGTTCTCTTAAAAGTTTTGATATAAATAGGAAGGTTGATTTTAATAAGATTAATAAAGAAGAAAAAGATTTTAATGAATTTTATAAAGGCCTATCTAAATTTTATCAAGATCATAAAAATTTATATAAAAAAGATACACAAACAAAAATTCTTGAAATTGAAGGATATTCTCTTTATGCCTTCATAAGAGAGTATAAAAAAGAAAAATATTTAGTCCTAATAAATCTTACAGATTTGGATTATAAAATTGATTTAGATTTTAAGTTTGAAAAGATATTAACAAGTTTTGAGGGAAAATATAAAGAAGATGATAAAATAAAAATCCCAGCCTTTGGATCTGGAATTTTTAGGATAAAATAAGCTATAAAAGATAAATCTTTTATAGCTTTTTAATTAACTTATATTCACTTTCAATATTATGGGCAATATTTGTAAATCTTTCCAAAATTGTTTTTCTTGTAATAATTCCAACAAAATATCCGTTTCTATGTGTAATACATATAAAATTATTATTTACAATAAGTCTTAATATGTCTTCAAGGTCAGAATCATCAAATAAAATTGGAACTATTTGATCCATTACTTCTTTTACCTTGGTTTGGGTAAGTATTTGTTCATTAAAAAAAGTGACATCTTCTGATGAAATAACAATTTTTGAAATGGAAATTAGGCCACGAACCCTATCATTTTCATCAAGAACTGGAATAGTTTGGTATCCTCGATTTGACAGGACTAAAATGGCATGTAAGAGGGTATCATTTTCTCTTACGACAGCAACATCACTTGCTGGAGTTATTATATTAGCAGTAGGTTGATTAAATAAATTTTTTAATTTTTCTCCAATCATTTTTTATCCTTAATTATTTTTAAAAAAATAGCCTTTTGTAAAAAACAAAAGGCATTATAGAGTATATTATGTAAGCACACCCAAGCTTGTATAATAAAATTTATACGTTACTCAAACAGCCAGCTCATGATAGGTGACCTTACGGCACATAAAAAGATCTACTTAATGCTGCTACGTTCCCGTCCTGACATGGTTCATAGTTTTCTATTGCGTAAGACCCATCAATCAACACCGCTTATTTGAGGCAGTCTATAATTTTTAAAATCCTAACTTGGGAATTCAATCCTGCTATAGCGGATTGCAGGTTACAGGGCACCGCTAACTCCCCATCTAGTGCATGGCGGAGAGCAAGGGATTTGAACCCTTGATACACTATCAATGTATACACGATTTCCAATCGTGCTCCTTAAGCCGCTCGGACAGCTCTCCATGCTTACAGATAAAAACTATACTTTAATTTTTTTTAATTTCAAATAAATTTTTAAATTATAAAAAAATTTTCACTATGGTATAATCTTTAAGGAAAGGAATGATTATGGCAAAAGCTTTATATAGAGAATACCGACCACAAAAATTTTCTGACGTTTTAGGTCAAGAAAGGGTTGTAAATGTTTTAAAAAACCAAGTTAAGTCAGGTCAAATTTCTCACGCATATTTATTTGCGGGAGAAAGAGGATGTGGAAAAACAACTTGTGCAAAAATATTTGCTAAGGCAATAAATTGCCTTAATCCAATAGATTCATCACCATGTGGAATATGCGAAAATTGTAAGTCAATTGAAGATGAATCCACCATGGATGTAGTTGAAATGGATGCTGCTAGTAATAGAAGAATAGATGATATTAGAAATTTGAAGGAAACTGTAGTCTATCCTCCAAATAATTTAAAATACAAAGTTTATATCATAGACGAGGCTCACATGATTACCAGAGAGGCTTTTAATGCCTTACTAAAAATTATGGAAGAACCACCTAGTCATTTGGTTTTTATTTTGGCCACAACAGAAATTGAAAAAATTCCAAAAACAATTTTATCAAGAGTACAAAAATTTGAATTTAATAAAATTGGAAGAGATGATATTATTAAACAAATCGATATTATCTTAAATGATAGGAATATTTCAATGGAATATGAGGCTAAAGATCTGATTGTAAAAAAAGCAAAGGGTGCAATGAGAGATGCCCTATCAATTTTAGACCAGGTTTTATCGATTGATAAGGATAATTTTTTACTCCAAGATGTGGAAAATATTTTGGGTGTAGTAGATTTTTATTCTTTGGACAAATTAGTTGATAATATAATTTCTTACAACCAAAAAGATTCTTTAGAAATTCTTTTTAAACTAAAAGAAAATGGAAAAGATGATAGGGATATTTTGGATGGCTTGGTAGGATATTTAAGAGACATTATGGTCTATAAGACAAGTTTAAATGAAAAATATGTAGATAATCTTGACTATATAGATTTGATAAAAGAAAAAACAGAACAAATTCCATCAGAAAAAATAGTTTCTTATTTGGAGATTTTAAATGATTATTCAAATAGAATGAAAGTATCAGAAAATTCATCCTTACTTATGGAAATGGCCATATTAAGGCTTATCAATCTAAAAGATGAGAAAAATATTTTATCAAGAATTGAAAAACTCGAAAGAAATCAAGCTAATGATCAGCTTGATATAATAAATAAATTAGTAGATCAAAAATTTAAAAACATAAATCTAGATAAATTTTTAGAAAATAGTAAGAGAGATTTTGAAAAACAAGATACTTATGAACAAAAACCTGTCGAAAAAGAAGTCCCAAAAAGACAAGAGTTAGACCAAAAAACTCTTCCAGAAGAACAGGCATCCATAAAAGTAGTAGAAAATGTAGAAGAAGATATAGAAGATAAGAATCCAAATGAAAGTTCAAATAATTCTTATAGAATGGATACAAATGAAGAAGAAATTTTTATAAGTGAACTTTTAAATTCATCTTCTCCAATTTTAAGGGCCCAAATTAAGGATGAAGGTTTTAATTATGATATTATAGGTGATAGTTTTACAATTTATTACAGAAATAATATTTACTACCAATTTTTAGATGAAACAAGAGCAAAAATGAAAGAAATATTAAAATCCTTGTTAGGCAAAGATTTTGATGTTAAAGTTTCAAGTATTGACAAAAAAAAATCTAACACTAATAATAATATAAGAGGATCAAAAAAAGATTCTAGTGACGATGTGATAGAAAAACTTACAAAAGTTTTTAATAGTGATTTAATAATAGAAGAATAAAGGAGAAAGAAATGGCAAGAGGCGGATTTCCAGGCGGCGGAAATATGAATAATATGATGAAAAAAGTGAAAAAAATGCAAGAAGATATGGCTAAGGCTCAACAAGAAATTGAAGAAAAAGAATTTTCTTCAACAGCGGGTGGTGGAGTAATAGAAGCTGTAGTTAATGGAAAAAAAGAAGTTATTAAAATTAAAATAGATGAAGATGTAGTTGATCCAGAAGATACAGAAATGTTAGAAGACCTTGTTGTTGCAGCTGTAAATGATGCTTTGAAAAAAGCTGACCAATATACACAAAAAGAAATGGGAAAATTAACAGGAAATATTAATATTCCTGGATTAATGTAATGGCTTTGTATCCTGAAAGTTTAATTAAATTAATAGAACAATTTCAAAAATTACCTACTATAGGAAAAAAAAGTGCAGAAAGGCTTGCTATGAGTATAGTTGGTAAGGATGATGAAAGTGTTGAAGAGTTTTCTAAGGCTTTAATGGAAGTCAAATCAAAAATCCATCCTTGTAAAATTTGTGGAAATTTAACAGAAGATGAAATTTGTGGAATATGCAAGGATGTTTCAAGGCAAGAGAATATAATTTGTGTAATAGAAGATGTAAGAAACTTATATGCAATAGAAAAATCTTCAGTTTTCCATGGCAAATACCATATTCTAGGAGGACTAATTTCACCTTCTGATAATGTAAAGGCTGAAGACTTATCAATTGATAAATTATTGGATAGAATTGATAAGGAAAACATTAATGAAGTGATCTTGGCAATTTCATCAACAATTGAAGGTGAAACTACATCTTTATTTTTGGCACATTTGTTAGAAAATAAAAATGTCAAGGTATCAAAAATTGCCTCAGGAATACCAGTCGGTTCAAATTTAGAATATTTTGACCAACTTACTTTAGAAAGAGCCTTAGAAGATAGAAGAGAAATTTAATTATATTAGAAAAATTAAGATATTTTTGATATAATAAAAAAGAATTAAAAGTAAATTTTTAATGAAAATTTATATAATAAATTTTTAAAAAACTTTTAGAATTTAGTGGAAAAATTTAAAGCTGAATATAAAACTTAACAAAACCATCCTTATAGGGTGGTTTTTAAATCTTAAAGGAGAAAAAATGGCAAAATATGATGTAAAGTCAAAAAATGCAGAAGAATTTATCAATCATGAAGAAATTCTTGAATCATTAGATTATGGTAGAGAGCATAAAAATGACAGGAGATTAATTAAAGAAATATTAGAAGAGGCAAAAAAAGCACAAGGACTTAGTCACAGAGATGCCTTTGTTTTGCTTTCTTGTCAAGAAGAAGATTTAAATGATGAAATTTTTTCTTTGGCAAAAAAATTAAAGGAAAAATTTTATGGAAATAGGATAGTTTTGTTTGCACCCTTATATTTATCAAATTACTGTGTAAATGGTTGCTTATATTGTCCATATCATGCAAAAAATAAAACAATTCCAAGAAGAAAATTAAGTCAGGATGAAATAAGAAAAGAAGTAATAGCCCTTCAAGATTTAGGACATAAAAGACTTGCTCTTGAAACTGGGGAAGACCCTGTAAATAATCCTATTGAATATGTACTAGAATCAATCAAAACAATTTATTCTATTAAACACAAAAATGGATCTATAAGAAGGGTTAATGTAAATATAGCAGCAACAACTGAAGAAAATTATAAAAAATTATTGGACGCAGAAATTGGTACATATATTTTATTCCAAGAAACCTATAATAAGAAAAATTATGAATTGCTTCATCCAACAGGTCCAAAACACGATTATAATTATCATACAGAATCTATGGATAGGGCAATGAGTGCTGGAATTAATGATGTAGGTTGTGGAGTTTTGTTTGGTCTTCAATCTTATGAGTATGAATTTGTTGGTCTTTTAATGCATGCTGAACATTTGGAAGCTAGATTTAATTGTGGACCACATACGATTTCTGTTCCAAGAGTTCAACCGGCAGATGATATAGACCCTAATGAATTTGACAATTCATTAAGTGATGAAATGTTTGAAAAAATTGTAGCATGTCTAAGACTTGCAGTTCCTTATACAGGAATGATAATTTCTACAAGAGAATCTAAAAAAGTTAGGGAAAAAGTTTTGGATCTTGGTATCAGCCAAATTTCTGGAGGTTCAAAAACTACAGTTGGTGGTTATTCAGAAGATATTGGAGATGTTGAAGGATCTAACCAATTTGAACTTGCCGATAATAGAACCTTGGATGAAGTTGTTGATTGGTTATTAAATATGAATTATCTACCATCATTTTGTACAGCTTGTTACAGAGAAGGTAGGGTTGGAAAAGATTTTATGAAAATTGTAAAAGATCATGGTATTGGAAATATGTGCCAACCAAATGCCATTCTTACCTTGGATGAATATTTGACAGACTATGCAAGCGAAAAAACTAGAAAAGATGGTAGGGCTTTAATAAATAGGGAAATAGAAAAAATTCAAAATCCAGACCTTAGTGCCAATACAAAAAAATGGCTAGATGAAATTAGGGATGGAAAAAGAGATATTCACGTATGATAGCATATAATTCAGAAAGACTTAGCCTTGCCTTATTGGGTAAGACTAATTCTGGAAAATCTTCATTTTTAAATTTTATAAGTGATCAAGATGTTTCTATTGTTTCAAGTCAAAAGGGAACTACAACAGATCCTATAAAAAAATCCATGGAAATTCATGATTTTGGTCCGGTTTTATTTTTTGATACAGCAGGATTTGATGATAATACAAATTTATATGAAAAAAGAATAGAAAAAACAAAAAAAGCAGTAGAAAAATCTGATATTTTGCTTTATTTTCTATCAATAGACGATAAAATTGAAGAAATTTATGCCTTAAAGGAAAAATATAAGAAGATAATTTTTATAGCTAGTAAGCAGGATTTAGAAATTGGAAATGATTTGCTAGAAAAATTTAAAGATTTTTCTCCACTAGCTATAAATATAAAAAATAATCATGACAGGGAGAAATTTTTTGATAAGATTAAATCCACTTATAAAATTGAGGATAATTCTATAACAAAATCTCTTGTAAAAGAAAATGACTTGGTTTTATTAGTTATTCCTCAAGATGCCGAGGCTCCCAAATATAGGCTTATCAAACCTCAAGTTATGACTATTAGAGAAATTATAGATAAAAATGCCAGTGCAGTTTCTACAAATCTTAAAAATTTAGAAAACACCCTAAATTCATTTAATAAAAAACCAGACCTTGTTATAACAGATTCTCAATATTTTAAAGAAGTTTATAATATTTTGGATAAGGATATAAGGCTTACTTCATTTTCTGTTTTATTTTCAGCCTTTAAGGCTGATATAAATTATTATATAGAATCAGTAAAAAAACTTGACCAAGGGGCAAAAAAAAATCTTAATTGCAGAAGCTTGTTCTCATCCACCAATTTCAGAAGATATAGGAACAGTAAAAATTCCAAAACTTTTGAAAAAAAGATACAAGGATATAGAAATCGACTTTCAAAGGGGAGAAGATTTTGAAAATATTGGAAAATATGACCTCATAATTCAATGCGGGGCTTGTATGTTTAATAAAAAATATGTGATGGAAAGAATCAAACAAGCTAAAGAAAAAAATATTCCAATGACAAATTATGGAATTGTTATAGCCTATCTAAATGGAATCTTAGATAAAATTTCTATATAAAAGCCTTGAGCTAATGCTCAGGGCTTATTTTTTAATATATCCAAACTTGTAGTGTAAAACTTTGAAGGATAGACTTTTTTGTTATTTCTATTTTTTAAGGTTAAAATATGTAGGTCATCTCTTGCTCTTGTAAGTCCCACATAGAAAATTCTTCTTTCTTCTTCAAGTCTTTCAAAATAATTTTCTTCATCCATAATCAAGGGAAATTCATTTTTTATTAGATCAATTATAAAGACCTTGTCGTACTCCAAGCCTTTTGATGAATGGATTGTGCTTAAGGATAGATTAGTCTTTACCAAAGACTTTGATTTTTTTTCTAAAATATTTATTTTGTCATAAAGTTCACCTAAAGATTCGCATGATTTAGCAAAATATGAGAGACTTTCTATATAAACATCCTTATTTACAGTTTCTTCCATATATTTTCTGCTTTTCATATTTATGTAAGAATCATAAGATAGACTTTTGTATATGAAAGAAATTTTCTTTTCAATCTTTAGATTTCTAATATGTTTTAATTTTTTCTCGATATTAAAAAGTGCATCTTTTTTGTAATCTTCGATATCACTATTTTCATAAAAATCAAAAATATTTTCATTTATTGCCTTATGGGATAAAGATTCTATATCATCTTTAGAAAGATAGGTAGAAATCTTATAGTAAATATCTGAAAAAATCTCTACATTATCAAAATTTTCAGAGAAATTAATTATATTAACCATATCGGTAAAAATCTTCGATTCAAAAAAATCTAAAATATTTGAATTTATAGAAAAATCAATGTTCTTATCTAATAAATAAGAACTTAAGGAAATGGCTGAAATATTATTTCTAAATAAAATACCAGTTTTTTTATTATCTAAATTTTCAATTATATAGTCATATTGCTTGGTAAAATTCTTAAACTCTTTTATTTCTATTTTATCATCAAAGTCCCTACTTAGCTTATAGGTTTTTTTGTACCTATTTTTGTTTTGATTTATAAAAGAACTTGCCAAAGAAATGATTTTTTTCCCAGACCTATGGTTGGTATCAAGGCTAATTATTTTCGCATCCTTATAAATTTTTTTGAAATTTAGAAGATACTTTGGATCTGCTGCCCTAAAAGAATATATAGATTGGTCATCATCAGCAACTACTAAAAGATTATTTTCTGGATATACAATTTTTTCTAAAATTTTAAATTGTAAGAGGGAAGTGTCTTGGCCCTCATCAAGTTGGAAATACTTATATTTGTTTTTTATGGACCTTAATAAAGACTTATCATCTAATAATTTTAAGGCGTAAACTTGCATATCATCAAAGTCTAGCAGGTGTTTTTCTTTTTTTATCCTCTCATAAGTTTGATAAATTTCTTTTATTTTTGAAATTTCTACCTTGTCTAAGTAGGAAGTATCTAAAAGAGAGTTTTTCATAAAAGATATTTTTTGAAAAAATAAGTTCAAATCTTCCTTAGAAATTTTCTTTTTATTTAAATCATTATAAATCTCACTAACCAGATTATATTTATTATAAATTTTTTCATCTTCTATTAAATTTAATTCCCTATTATATTTTTTTAGGAAATTTCTTATTATTAAATAACAAAAAGCATGGATAGTCATAAAATTTGTCTTATCGTTGGCAAATCTTTTTTTCATATCCTCAGCTTGGATTCTGGAAAATGTTAAATTTAAAATTTTTCTCTGGTCAATTTCTTTAGATAAAATCCTAATTCTTTCCAAAAGCACTGTTGTTTTCCCGCTTCCAGGAATTGCCAAAACTAAGAGAGGACCATCCTTGTGATTTGCTGCTTGTAATTGTTTGCTTGTAAATTTCATATTTATATTTTATCATATAAGTATGAGCCTAGTTAACTTTATAGATTATTAATAAAAATATTTATTAACTTTCTAGTTAAGGTATAATATTAAAAACGGGAGGAATTATGTTAACTACAAATTTTTTAAAAACAAGAACTTCTACAAGAGATTTTAAAGATCAAGATGTAGACGATGAAAAAATCAAAAACATTTACCAAATTATAAGTGAACTTGAAAATAAATTTGGTGAAAAAGACCTTCACTATCAAGTAAATAAAAAGGGTGAAGAAGTATATTTTAAATTAAAAGGAAATGCTGGATATAAGGGTGTAATGATAAAGGCTCCTTTATATATTGGACTTGATATAACAAATAATAATGAATCTGCTTTGGTAAAAGGATCATATGGTCTTGAAGAATTAATTACAAAAATCCATGAACTAGGACTAAGATCTTGCTATATAACAGTAAGTGGAGTAAGTGATGATATATTAAAATCAGCATTTACTAACTCACAAGGTAAAATTATGTCTATTCTTGCCATAGGCCAAGCTGTAAATGAAGAAGTAAGAGAACATAGGTTTGATGATAGAAAAGGTATAAATGAATTTGTATTTATAGATAATCTTGATCATAAGGCAAGTGTTGATGAGCTTTCTCAAAGAGGACTTGATGATTTATTCTCATATTTAAGATTTGCACCATCATCATACAATTCACAACCATGGAGATTTGTCCTAAAAGATAATTTAGTTAACTTATACCTAGAAGACTACAAAGACGAAGCAAATTTTGTAGATGCTGGAATAGTTATGTATTACTTTGATCAATTAACAAAAGAGTTATCTATTAATTCACAATGGAAAGTTGATCCAAAAGCATATGGATCAAAATTCAAATTTATTGCTCAAAAAGAACTATAGACAGAAGGAATTTTAATGATAAGACTTTACACACAAAAAGATATAGAAAAGATGTATGGGGCTTCAGAAATTCTTTGCCAAACCCATCTTGCAATAAGAGAAATAATAAGACCTGGAATAACAACTAAATTTCTTGACGAATTTGCAAATAAATTTATCAAACACAAAAAGGCAAGACCAGCCCAATTAGGTTATCAAGGCTTTCCTTATACCCTTTGTATTTCTGTAAATGATGAGATATGTCACGGCTTTCCTTCAGATTATGTCCTAAAAGAAGGAGATGTGGTATCAATTGATAATGTAATTGATTACAAGGGAGGACTTGCAGATTCCTGCTGGACATATAAAATTGGAAAATTAAGTGAAGAAAATGAAAAATTAGTTGATGTAAATTTAAAGGCTCTTTACAAGGGAATAGAAGCTGCAAAACCAGGAAACAGAATTGGTGATATAGGTCATGCAATCCAAGAATATGTTGAAGGTGAGAATGGTTTTTCAGTTATAAGAGATTTTATTGGACATGGAATAGGCAAAGAAATGCACGAAGATCCGCAAGTCCCACACTATGGAAAAAAAGGATTTGGTCCAAGAATAGAAGAAAATATGGTATTTACAATCGAACCTATGATTGCAGTAGGAGATTGGAAATCAAAAATGGATGCAAATGGATGGACGGCAAGAACAAGAGATGGATCTGTTTGTTCACAATTTGAACACCAACTTGTAATAAGAAAAGATGGGGCAGAAATAATAACTGACCAAAACAATTTTTCTTTAACAGAAGATGATAAAAAATTTATAGAAGAATACAAATAGGAGAGAAATCTCCTATTTTTTTATATATTAAAAATTATTCTATAAAACGGCTATTTTAATAGTGAATTATTAAAATATTCTATAATTTCAAATAAATATACATAAATTAACAAGCGAATTCTTTTTATTCTATGTAAAATATTTTTATAAACTCCTAAAATTTAAGAAAAATATAAAAAAAATTGAAAAAAATTAAAAAAAAGACTTAATAAGTAATCAAAAAAATGGTAAAATATAAAGCGTGTATTAAGTAGGAGGAAATATGGATATTTTAGTAATAGGATTTGCATTATTTGCAATGTTTTTTGGAGCAGGAAATTTAATTTTCCCACCAATGTTAGGATATATATATGGAGATAAATGGCTATTGGCGTCAATAGCTTTTACAATAGTTGGAGTAGGTTTGACCCTACTGGCAGTAGTAAGTATGGCAAAAAGCCATGGAAATATTTTTAGCTTTACATCATTAGCAGGCAGTAAATTATCAAAAACTATAATTTTAATTATAGCCTTATGTATAGGACCTCTTGGAGCAATACCTAGAACTGCTGCAACAAGTTTTGAAATGGTAGAATCAGCAGGTTTTAACATAAATATTTTTGTTTTTACCTTAATATTTTTTAGCCTTTCACTATTTTTAGCCCTAGCCAAAAATTCTGTGGTAGATTTTATTGGTAAATTTCTTACCCCGCTTTTGTTATTGTCATTATTAATTATGATTATTGTAGGAATAATTAATCCTATAGGTCAAATAAATAGGATAGATTTGAATTTGAGTAAAATATTTTCGGACTCAATGCTTGAAGGATATAATACAATGGACGCCTTGGCAGCCCTAGCATTTACCCCAATAATTGTAGAAAGTGTAATAAAAAAAGGCTATAAGAATAAGTTACTAATAAAAACTATACAAGCATCATTAATTGCAGTAATAGGACTTGCCTTTGTATATATTTCTTTAACTTTTTTGGGAGCTAGTGCGTCCAAGAGTATAGACACTGATTCTAGAGTTATTTTATTAAATTTTATTTCAGAAGAAATTTTAGGAAGTAAGGGAAAATTTGTCTTATTAGTAGCTATTATAATGGCGTGTTTTACCACATCTATAGGATTGATTTCATCAATATCTAAAATATTTGTAGAATTTTCAAATAATAGATTTGATTACAAACTTGTTTCTTTTACTATAGCAATAGTTTCCTTATTATTGTCAGTTCTTGGAGTAGAATCAATAGTAAGACTTACAGGACCTTTTTTACAATTTGTATATCCCTTAGCTATAATGCTTGTAATATTTAACCTTATTGGAAAAGATAGAATAAATAAAAGACTTATAAAAAATTCTTTTTTGGTAGTAAGTCTAGTTTCCTTTATGGATGCCCTAGTAAGTTTAATTGATATTTTGTCCGATATGTTTAATATCAGCCTATCATTTTCTATGGAGATTGAATTGATATTAAAAAATATTATTAAAGTAATATCTTTAAATATAGTAGATTTCCCATGGGTTTTTCCAGTTATACTAACAATAATTCTAACAAGTATTTATTTAAAACTTAAAAAATAATATAAAATTTAACATCCAAATTTGGGTGTTTTTTTTATAAAAACTTTTGCAAATTTTATATTATCCTGTATATTTTTATTAAAGGGAAAACGTAAAAAGGATTTCAAAAAAATCTAGAAAAAATGTTTGATAAATTTTTAACTACATGTTATAATTATATTGTAAGTTAAGATAACAAATTATCAGATATAAATTGAAAGGGGAAATTATGACAAGAAAAGTAGTAATTGCAAGTGCAGCTAGAACTCCAGTTGGAAGTTTTGGTGGTGCTTTAAAATCTCAAAGTGCAGCAGATTTAGGAATAGTTGCAGCTAAGGCAGCTATAGAAAGAGCAGGAATTAAACCTGAAGATATTGATGAAACTGTTTTAGGTTGCGTTTTACAAGCAGGACTTGGACAAAACGTTGCTAGACAAATTTCACTTGGTGCTGGAATCCCAGAAACAACTCCAGCAATGACAATCAATAAAGTTTGTGGATCAGGTCTTAGAACTGTTTCATTAGCAGCTCAAATGATTTTAGCAGGCGATGTTGATGTAGTTCTTGCAGGTGGTGCAGAAAGCATGTCTAACGCTCCATTCTTATTAAACGAAGCTAGATGGGGAGCTAGAATGGGAAATAAAAAACTTGTAGACGAAATGATCACAGATGGTCTTTGGGATGTTTACAATGATTACCATATGGGAGTTACAGCTGAAAATGTAGCTGAAAAATATGGAATTACAAGAGAAATGCAAGATGATCTTGCAGCAGTAAGTCAACAAAGAGCAAGCAAGGCTCGTGCTGAAGGAAGATTTAAAGATGAAATCGCTCCAGTAGAAATTAAAGATAGAAAAGGAAATGTTACAGTTGTTGAAGATGATGAATATATTAGAGACGGTGTAACACAAGAAGGAATTTCTAAATTAAGACCAGCATTTATAAAAGACGGTACAGTTACTGCAGCTAACGCATCAGGAATTAATGATGGAGCAGCTTGTCTTGTAGTTATGAGTGAAGAAAAAGCTAAAGAATTAGGCGTTAAACCACTTGCTACAATCGTAAGCTACGCTTCTGCAGGTGTTGATCCTAAAGTTATGGGAACAGGCCCAATCCCATCAAGTAAAAAAGCTCTTGAAAAAGCTGGATGGAAAGTTGAAGATCTTGATTTAGTTGAATCAAATGAAGCTTTCGCAGCTCAATCATATGCTGTAAGAAATGAAATGGGATTTGATCCAGAAAAAACAAATGTAAATGGTGGTGCAATTGCTATAGGTCACCCAATAGGAGGATCAGGAGCAAGAATTCTTACTACACTTTTATTCGAAATGCAAAAAAGAGATTCTAAAAAAGGTCTTGCAACACTTTGTATAGGTGGAGGAATGGGAACAGCTCTAGTAGTTGAAAGATAATAATTTTATATATAAAAATAGGTTGCTATAGATTAAATAGCAACCTTTTTTGTTTGTAAATATAAAACTTTAAAAAAATAAAACTACTCAAAAAGAGTAGTTACAGAGCGTAGACATACCCTCAAGCACGAATATCTAAATCCAAAAATTGTTGATTTCTAAATTAAAAATTCTAAAATCGCAAACTCGTTGACGCTCGAACAGTGTGATTTTTACGAATTTTCAAATTTGAAATCAAATCAATTTTTTCGTATGATATTCTTAGCATGAGGATTTGTATACTTTTCAACAATCTAAAACTACTCAAAATGAGTAGTTAAATTTGATCTATTGATATTTGATTTTTTGTTTTTCACGTTCTTTCATTTTTCTATTGTAGCATGACCTACATAAGGGTTGGTAGGAGTCTTGAGCTCCAATTTCTATCCTATCTTCATTATAAGATTTTCTAAATGAAACCCAGGCATCTTCTCCACAAGAAGCACAGATTGCATGGTGTTTTATTAATTCATCAGCAATTGGCATAAGTTCTTTTACTATTTCAAAAGGCCTTGCCTTATAATCCATATCAAGTCCAGATACTACAATTGTTATATGAGAATTCATAAGCTTAATAAAATAATTAACAATTTCTGATGGATCGTCAGGGAAAAATTGTACCTCATCTATTCCTATTGCATCAA
>NZ_ABXA01000031.1 GCF_000173355.1 Anaerococcus hydrogenalis DSM 7454 | reverse complement strand
GTAATACAAAACATATCTACAAGAAAGCAGAACCAACTCCAGAAGTAGTAACAGAATACGTTGATGAAGATGGTAAGACTATAGCTCCACAAGAAGATGGAACAAAAGACAAAAAAGATATCAAAGGATATGAATTTGTAGAAACAAAAACTGATGAAAAAGGCAATACAAAACATATCTACAAGAAGAAAACTACTCCTAGTCCATCTATAGTTACTAAATTCGTAGATGAAAATGGAAATCCTCTTGCTAAGGATGAAGATGGAAAGCAAGTTAAAAAGATATTCCTGCTTATGATTTTGTAAAGACTTACACAGATAAGGATGGAAATATTGTTCATGTTTATAAGTTTAAACAAACACCTAGTCCATCTGTAGAAACAAGATATTTTGATACTGAAGGAAATCAAATTCTCGCAGATAAAACTGGAGAAAATCCTGCATCAACTATTGAAGGTTATCAATTTGTAAGAACTGAAAAAGATGAAAAAGGTAATACCGTTCATATTTATCAAAAACTTGCACCTGTTCCAAAAGTTGAAACAAGATATGTTGATGAAAATGGAAATCAACTACTTCCTCCTAAGGAAGGAGAACAAGGTTCAGTAGCTATAGATGGTTACAACTATATAAGAACAAGTAAAGATGATAATGGTAATACCATTCACACTTACAGCAAAACACCTTTTGAAGATGTTGAAACAAGATATGTTGATACTGAAGGAAATCAAATTCTAGCTGATAAAGCTGGAGAAAATCCTGCATCAACTATAGAAGGTTATCAATTTGTAAGAACCGAAAAAGATGATAAAGGTAACATTACCCATATTTATCAAAAAACTGCTCCTACTGTAAAAGTTGAAACTAGATATATTGATGAAAATGGAAATCAACTACTTCCTCCAAAAGAAGGAACACAAAATCAAGTAAATATTGAAGGTTACGTTTATGTAAGTACAAATAATGATAATAATGGTAATACAATTCATATTTACAAGAAAGTAATTAAACCTATCGAAGATGTTGTGACTAAGTTTGTTGATGAAAATGGAAATGAAATTGCTCAAACTCAAAAAGGAAAAAATCCAAGCCAAAATATCGAAGGATATGAAATAATAACTACAAAAACTGATGACAAGGGAAATATAATCTATGTTTATAGAAAGAAACCTGATTCAACAAAAGTAGTTACTAAGTTCGTAGACGAAAAAGGTAATACTATCGCAGAAAATGAAAATGGTAAAAAAGCTAAGAAAGATATAAAAGGCTATGAGTTTGTAAAAACTGAAACAGATAAAGACGGCAATATTGTTCATATCTACAAGAAGAAAGAAAATACTTCAAAAGTAGTTACTAAATTTGTAGATGAAAAAGGAATCCAATCGAGAAAGTGAAGATGGTAAAAAAGCTAAGAAAGATATTAAAGGCTATGAGTTTGTAAAAACTGAAACAGACAAAGATGGCAATACTGTTCATATCTATAAGAAGAAATCTTCACATGCAGAAAATAAATATAAAGTAACTCACAAATTTGAATCAACTACACCAGGTAAAACTCTACCAAAAGAAATCTTAGACCTTCTTCCAAAAAATCAAGAGGGAATAGAAAATGGTACTAAAGTTTCTCCTACAAAACCTTCTAAATTAGAAGTTAAAGTAAAAGATGGTACTTGGGTATTTGAAGGATATGATAAGGAAAGTGGTACAATTGAAAATGGTGATTTAATTTTCACAGGAAAATGGAAATTTGTACCAAATACAAATTCTGTAGTAAGTGGTTCAATTGGAAGTAAAATAAAACGTGATATTAGCAAATCAAATGTTAAAACGGGTGTCGCAGGTTCTACAAATGCTATACTTGTATTAATGGGCTCTGCTTTTGCTTTATACAAAAACAGAAAGAATAAACAATAAAACATTGCTAATAAGTTTTAATAAGAAAAAAGGAATTTTATAAATTCCCAAGATAAAAAAAGACGAGGAAATTTGTTTTCTCGTCTTTTTCAATTTATTGTATTGAAAATATTTTATAAAGTTAAAAATTTATGAGTAGAATAATAGAAATATTTACATTTAATAATAGGAAAAATTTATGAAAAACAAATCAAAATCTTTAATAGCTTATTCACTTATAATCTTGCTGTTGATTTTCACATCATCAAGTCTTTCTTTAATTGGGATTTTTATGGGGAAAGTTGTAACTTCAATTTCAAATTTGAATATGGGAGAATTTAAATCGAACCTTATAAAATTATTATTTTTGGTTTTGATAAATTTTATTTCATCAAATTTAGCTTTTAGACTTAATTATAGGATGGGGATGGAAAAATTTATTGGTTTAAAAAATGAACTTTTTAAAAAGGATTTGAAAAATAATAAGGAAATAAATATTGCAAACTACACAACTAATATTGAAAATCTTTATGCCAATCGCTTTATGGTAAAAATAAATGCCATAAACCTAGCCTTGACTATGTTTTTTGCTGTAATTTCTATTATTTATATTAATTTCAAACTCCTACCTCCCCAATAGATCTTTCTGCCAAAAATATTTCTTTTTCATACGAAAATAAAAAAATAATTAATGATTTTAATTTTGATTTTTCTTATGGAAATAAGTATTTAATCAGAGGAGAATCTGGTAAGGGAAAATCAACCCTGTCAAAAATTTTATGTGGAGAAATTTCCCCTAATAAGGGAGAAATATTGCTAAATGGTGAGAGTATTAAAGATTTTGATTATAGGGATTATATCCTATATATTGACCAAAAACCAAATATAATAGACGGGAGTTTGGAAGATAATATAAATTTTTATAGAAAGAAAAGGAACAAAAAAATTGATTTATCTGTTTTTAATATAGATAAAAAATTGAGCGATAAGATAAGTAAAAACGAGGGATTATCTGGTGGAGAGATGATGAGAATAAGCATATTAAGATCTCTTATTGAAACCAGGGCAATCATGATTTACGATGAACCAACAGCAGCCCTTGATGAGAAAAATTCAAAAGAAGTTTTAGAAAAACTTCTCTCACTAGACCAAACTGTTATTATAATAACTCATAAAATTGATGAGGAAATGTTGAATAAATTTGATAAAATTATAGATATTTAGAAAAAAATTTGAAGTAAGATTTGCTAAAAGTATTTAGCAAATCTTTATTTTTTAAAAAAGGGAAAACAATACCAAAACAGGACCCGAATAGGTGTAAAAAAATCAAAATAATAGATTTCTATTATCAACTAGAATATTTAATTTAAGGGGATATAACAAAATATTAACCTGATTAAAATAATATGAAAAGAAAATTAAAATAAACCATGAAAATGTTGACATGAAAAGAAAAAACTGATATTATTTAGGTGATCTTAAGATCAATATAATTCATTTCAAGGAGGAAATAGAAATGAAGAAACTAGGTTTATTGCCAAGACTTATTATTGCAATTATTCTAGGTATTATAATCGGTCTAGTAGCACAAAAAGTTGGTGCTTTAAAGATTTTGGTTAGATTACTAATAACATTTAATGGTCTATTTGGCAACTTCTTAGGATTTGTTATTCCACTTATCATTATGGGATTTGTAATTCCTGGTATAGCAGATCTAGGAGATTCAGCAGGAAAGACACTAGCAATTACAGCAGGACTTGCGTATTTGTCAACAGTAGTATTCGGAACTATTACATATTTTGTAGGTAGCGTTGTTCTTCCAACATTTATCAAAAAGGGAGCAATTTCATTTGACCCTGATAAAAATGCAGGACACGTATTAAAGCCAATATTTGAATCCCCAATGGATCCAGTATTTTCTGTTACAACAGCACTTATTATTTCATTTATTCTAGGTGTTGGTATAGCAGCTGCAAAGGCTGACGTTCTTAAAAAAGCAGTTCATGAATTTTCTGATATTATTACTAAATTAATATCATCAGTTGTAATTCCATTATTGCCATTCCACATTTGTGGTATTTTTGCAAACATGGCTTATCAAGGAACTGTAGCAGTAGTACTTTCAGTATTTGCAAGAGTATTTATCATGGTATTAATACTCCACTACCTAACAATTACTACACAATTTACTATAGCAAGCTCAATGGCAGGCGGAAATCCATTCTCAAAAATCAAAACTATGATTCCAGCTTATATGACAGCTATAGGAACACAATCATCTGCAGCAACAATTCCAGTTACACTTAACCAAACTTATAAATTAGGTGTAAATAAGGGTATAGCAGACTTTGTAATTCCACTTTGTGCAACAATTCACTTATCAGGTTCAACAATAACACTTACATCTTGTTCTTTATCAATATTAATGCTTAATGGATCAGATGTAGGTTTCCAACATGTGTTCCCATTCATCCTAATGTTAGGAGTAACAATGGTAGCAGCACCAGGAGTACCAGGTGGAGCAGTAATGGCAGCCCTAGGTATTCTTCAATCTATGCTTGGATTTACAGAACCAATGACAGCCTTAATCATTGCCCTATATGTTGCTCAAGATTCTTTCGGAACTGCATGTAACATAACAGGTGATGCAGCTATAGCTTGCGTTGTAAATAAAATTTCAGGATTTAAATTAGATCCACAAGCTAATGCTGAATATATTGATGAACTAGTTAAGCAATAAAAAATAGAACTCTTTTGAGTTCTATTTTTGAGCTTATGATCTTAAGAAAACTTTAATAAAAAATTATTAAAAAGGAGTAATTTTTATGACAATAAAAAGAAGAAAAGTTACCATGGATGGTAACACAGCAGCGGCTCACGTATCTTATGCTTTTAGTGAAGTTTCAGCTATATATCCTATAACTCCATCTTCACCAATGCCAGAATTTATTGATAAATGGGCAGCTAACGAAAGATTAAATCTTTTCGGAAATCCAGTTTCTGTAACAGAAATGCAACATGAAGCAGGAGCAGCAGGAGCAGTACATGGTTCCCTTGCAGCAGGAGCATTAACATCTACATACACAGCAAGTCAAGGACTTTTACTTATGATTCCTGATATGTACAAAATAGCAGGAGAAAGACTTCCAGCAGTTTTCCATGTAGCAGCTCGTTCTTTATCAACATCTGCAATCAATATGTATGGTGACCACCAAGACGTTATGGCAGCAAGAGCAACAGGATTTGCTATGCTTGCAGAAGGTTCTGTTCAAGAAATTATGGACCTATCACCAGTAGCCCATCTTGCAGCTATTAAGGGAAGAGTTCCATTTGTAAATTTCTTTGATGGATTTAGAACAAGTCACGAAATTCAAAAAATCGACGTTTGGGATTATGACCAATTCGAAGATATGGTTGATTGGAAAGCTATTGACGATTTTAAAAACGATTCTCTAAATCCACACAGACCAACCATGCGTGGTGTATTTGAAAAAAGTGGATATTTCCAAAGAGCAGAAGCACAAAATAAGGCTTATGATGCTATTCCTGAAATCGTTCTTTCTTATATGGAAAAAGTAAACGAAAAAATTGGAACAAATTATTCTTTATTTAACTATGTTGGTGCTGATGATGCTACAGATATAATTGTTGCTATGGGATCAGGTACAGATACTATCCAACAAACTGTAGAAGAATTAAATAAAGAAGGTAGAAAAGTAGGACTTGTAAAAGTTCATCTTTATAGACCTTTCTCAACCAAACACTTATTAGAAGCAATTCCAGAAACAGTTGAAAGAATTGCAGTTCTTGATAGGACAAAAGAAAAAGGATCAGCAGGAGAACCATTATATTTAGATGTATTAGAAGCATTTTCAGACTCTGATAGAAATCCAAAAATAATAGCAGGAAGATATGGACTTGGACAAAAAGATACAAGACCTGCTCACTTTAAATCAGTATTTGATAATTTAGCAAAAGAAAATCCTAAAAACCACTTTACAGTTGGAATTAATGATGATGTAACTCATACATCACTTGAAGTTGATGACAGCTTTGTTATTAACGATGGAAAAACTACACGTTGTATTTTCTGGGGAAACGGTGGAGATGGAACAGTAGGAGCAAATAAATCTGCTATAAAAATTATAGGCGATAATACTGATATGTTCGCCCAAGGATATTTTGACTATGATGCCAAAAAATCCAATGGTTTAACAATGTCTCACTTAAGATTTTCACCAAACCCAATCCATGCTGCATACTTTATAGACGAAGCTGACTTTGTATCATGCTCACCACAAGCTTATGTAAGACAATACGATTTGGTTAAAAACTTAAAAGAAGGTGGAATCTTCTTATTAAATACAATTTGGTCAGAAGAAGAACTTGAAGAACACATTCCAAATTATCTTTTAAAAGAAATTGCAGATAAAAATATTAAATTCTACACAGTAAATGCTTCAAAAATAGCCCAAGAAGTAGGCCTTGGACATAGAACAAACATGGTTATCCAAACAGCTTTCTTCATTCTTTCAGAAGTTTTACCAATAGATGATGCTATAAAATACCTAAAAGATTCTATAGAAAAATCTTATGGAATGAAGGGTCAAGATATTGTTGATATGAACAACAAGGCAGTTGACCGTGCAAGTGAAGAATTACAAGAAATAAAAGTTAAAGAAGAATGGAAAAACCTAAAAGATGATAGGGAAGGCGAAAATGAAAATGAACCTGACTTTATCAAAAATATGGTTAGACCAATTATAAACCTAAAAGAAGATGACCTACCAGTTTCAACATACTTACCATACGATGATGGTCAATATATGGCAGGAACTTCTAGATATGAAAAACGTGGTATAGCTTTATTTGTTCCAGAATGGAATATAGATAATTGTATCCAATGTAACCAATGTTCATACATTTGTCCACACGCTACAATTAGACCATTCTTATTAGATGAAGAACAAAAAGCTAAGGCACCAGAAGGATTTGAAACTAAAAAAGCTATAGGCAAGGGACTTGAAGGATACGAATTTAGAATCCAAGTTTCACCATATGATTGTATGGGATGTGGAAACTGTGTTGACGTATGTCCAGCTCCAAAGAAAGCCTTAGCTATGAAACCAATAGATGAACAAATTGAAAAACAAGCAGATAATTGGGAATTTGCTCATGGTGAAGTTGGATATAGAAATGATGAGATAGCTCCAACAAATGTTAAAAATTCACAATTTAGCCAACCATTACTTGAATTCTCAGGTGCATGTGCAGGCTGTGGAGAAACACCTTACGCAAAATTAATAACCCAACTTTACGGTGACCATCAAATTATTTCAAACGCAACAGGATGTTCATCAATTTGGGGATCATCAGTTCCATCAATGCCATACTGTACAAATAAAAACGGAGAAGGTCCAGCTTGGGCATCATCCTTATTTGAAGATGCAGCAGAATATGGTTATGGTATGCTTCTTGCAACAAAATCAAATAAATTCTTACTAGAAACCCTAATGAAAAAATTCTTAGAATTAAAAGTTTCTACACCTCTTAACGATGCCTTTAACGAATGGTTAGAAAATAATGATGATTTTGAACAAAGTAAAAAAGCAGCAATAAAGATCGAATCATTAATAGCAAATGAAACTGACAATGAAGAAGCTAACAAGATTATAGAAAGAATTAAAAATCTAAAAGATTATTTAGTTAAAAAATCTGTTTGGATCTACGGTGGAGACGGATGGGCTTATGATATAGGATTTTCTGGAGTAGACCATGTTCTTGCAAGTGGCGATGACATTAATATTATCGTATTTGATACAGAAGTTTACTCAAATACAGGTGGACAATCATCAAAGGCAACTCCTCTTGCAGCTGTAGCAAAATTTGCAGCAAGTGGTAAAAAAGTTAGAAAGAAAGACCTTGGTTTAATGATGACAACTTATGGATATGTTTATGTTGCCCAAGTTGCAATGGGAGCAAACCAAGCTCAAACATTAAAAGCAATAAAAGAAGCAGAATCCTACCATGGTCCATCACTAATAATTGCCTACGCTCCATGTATTAACCACGGACTAAAAGCAGGAATGGGCAAGACTCAAAGAAGAGAAAAAGAAGCTGTAGCAAGTGGATATTGGCACTTATGGAGATTTAACCCACTTCTTAAAGAAGAAGGCAAGAATCCATTTAGCCTAGATAGTAAAGATCCTACAGAATCTTTCCAAGAATTCCTACAAGGTGAAGTAAGGTATGCTTCCCTTAAAAAAGCCTTCCCAGAAGATGCAGATAGGTTATATGCAGAAGCTGAAGAAGCTGCTAAGGAAAGATTAGAATCTTATAAAAAGATGGAAAATAAATAATAATAATAGCTACTAATTACTAAGTGTTTTAATAAACCGGGCTTTAAGTCCGGTTTATTTTTTTGGATATTAAAAATATTTTATAAAAATTTCCTAAAATAAAGCTTATTTTTATTACTTTTTTTATTCATAATTATAGTGTATAATGTTAAAACGAGGTAAAAATCAATTAGCGCCAGATCCCTTTGGGATGACGAGGAATGGAGTTATCGAAAATTCGGCGGATGCTCTATAGCTTTCACAGGCTTAGTATTTAACAAAGATAAGAAGCAATTCTTATTACAAAGAAAATAAAGTGATACCTCTAAAATTAAATATATAAGGAGGATACTATGTGCGGAATAGTATGTTACAAAGGAAATTTAGAAGCTAGAGATGTAATTGTTGAAGGTCTCGAAAGATTGGAATACAGGGGATATGATTCTGCTGGAATTTCATTAATTGATGAAGGAGTACTTTCTACAGTTAAAAAAAGTGGTAAGGTTAAAGTTTTAAAAGATGAACTTTCTAAAAATCCTATCAAGGGACATTTGGGAATTGGCCATATTAGATGGGCAACTCATGGTGGTCCTTCAGATGTAAATTCACACCCACACCTTTCAAATAATGGGAAAATTGCTGTAGTTCATAATGGAATTATTGAAAATTACAATGAATTAAAAGAAAATCTTAAAAAAGAAGGATATACTTTTAAATCAGAAACTGATACAGAAGTAATAGCAGTTTTAATTGAAAAATTCTATGAAAATGACCTATTAGATGCAGTAAGAAAAGCTAAGGCTATGCTTAGGGGATCTTATGCACTTGGAATTATTTGCCAAGACGAAGATGATAGACTTATTGTTTTAAGAGAAGAAAGTCCACTTGTTTTAGGACTTACTGATGACGGAATTCTTGCAGCAAGTGATTTACCATCAATTATTAAATATACAAAAGATGTAGTTTATCTTGAAAATGGAGACCTTGTTGATATAAAAGGAAATGAATATACTATCTATGATAGGGAAAATAAGGAAGTAGAAAGAGAAGTTTCTAAGGTTACTTTCTCATTTGAAGATGCTACAAAAGAAGGCTATGACCATTTCATGATTAAAGAAATTAATGAGCAACCAAAGGCTATTGCTGATACTATCAAATACAAGATGACAGATAGTCTTATAGATTTTAAAGAAAACGCCTTTAGCAAGGAAGAACTTGAAGGCTTTAATAAAATTTATATGGTAGCTTGTGGTACAGCCTACAATGCAGGTATTGTTGGTTCA
The DNA here is from genome assembly GCF_000173355.1 of Anaerococcus hydrogenalis DSM 7454. GTDB lineage: Bacteria > Bacillota > Clostridia > Tissierellales > Peptoniphilaceae > Anaerococcus > Anaerococcus hydrogenalis. Next base: position 96,849 of record NZ_ABXA01000031.1, on the reverse strand, counting down.
TATGCCTTTGAAAAATTTGCAAAAATTCCAGTAATCTGTGATATAGCAAGTGAGTTTAGATACAATGATCCATTTATAGATGATAAAACTTTAATAATTTTACCATCTCAATCAGGAGAAACTGCTGATACCCTTGCAGCTTTAAGACTTGCTAGAGAAAAGGGAGCAAAGACTCTTGTTTTGACAAATGTAGTTGCATCATCTCTTGATAGGGAAGCTGATAAGACAATTTATTGTTATGCAGGACCTGAAATTGCAGTAGCATCTACTAAGGCTTATACAACACAAATAATCTCATTTTATATGCTAGCCTTAGACTTTGCTAGAAAATTAGAAACAATAAGTGAAGAAGAATACAAAAATATCTTAGAAGAAATCAAGAAAATCCCAGAAAAAGTTAAGGAAATTCTTGATGATATAGAAGATATCAAAAAATATGCCCAAGAGATTAAAAACTCTGAATCAATATTTTACCTAGGACGTGGCCTAGATTATAAATCTGTAATAGAAGGTGCTTTGAAATTAAAAGAAGTTTCATATATTCACTCAGAAGCCTTTGCAGCTGGAGAATTAAAACACGGTACAATTGCCCTAATTGAAGAGGGAACACCAGTTGTTACAGTTGCAACTCAAGAAAATATTATGGAAAAGACAATTTCAAATGTAAAAGAAGTTATTTCAAGAGGAGCGAATATTTTCTCAATAGCAAGAAGTGATGACCACCTTGAAGATATTTCTCACTACACTTACAAATTACCAGAAACAATAGATGCCCTTTACCCAGTACTAGCTGTAGTTCCACAACAATTACTTGCTTATTACACATCAGATGCAAAGGGAATTGATGTAGATAAACCAAGAAATTTAGCTAAATCAGTAACAGTAGAATAACTTGCACAAAAAATTAATTACAGTATATTATTAGTGAATTTATTTTACCAAAACCATGAAGAAGCCTTAGGGCTTCTTTTTTTTGAAAATTTTTAAAAAATTTTTCACCTATCATATTATTAGCATGAGTATTTGTATGCTTTTATGAAAGTCTGAATTTTAGGGCTTTTAATTAATAATTTCACCTATAAATTTATAAAAATTAAAAAAAGTCTTGACAGAAAATTTAAAAGATAGTATTATCTAATTATCAAAGAGATTTACAAAACCAGATAAAGAGAAGAGTAGTCGTATGGATTATTGTACAGAGAACCCTGTTTTGCTGAGAAGGGTGGATAAAAAATATGATGAAGATGGTCTCAGATGGGATAGGTCGATATTTAGACTTATACGGGAACTCCCGTTATAGAGTTAGGATATGTAAGTATCTGAAGTGGCATTTTTTAGTGCAAAAAAGGTGGTAACGCGGAAAAATTTCGTCCTTATTGTAGTTTTATCTACGATAAGGACTTTTATTTTGTATAAATTTAGAAGGTAAAGGTGAGAAAATGGCAAGAAATATAAGCCCTGATGAAATAAAGGCATTAATAAAGGAGAATTTAGATTTTTCTAAAAAAATAAAAATTATTTGCATGAAAATCCAGAGCTTTCAAGCAAGGAATTTGAAACCCGTAAATTTCTCATAGACCAGTGCAAAAAACTTGGCTTAGAAATCCAAGAAGTTAAAAATTCAACAGGCTTTATAGCAATTCTTGATACAAAAAAAGAAGGAAAAATATTAGGATTAAGAACTGATATAGATGCCCTTCCAATTTTAGAAAATGATCAAAATTTAAAAAGAAAAAAGGAAGTTGTATCAAAAAATCCTGGCATAATGCATGCTTGTGGCCATGATTTTCATATGGCCCTTGCCCTAACTAGTGCAAAAATCTTAAGCCAAATTAAGGATAAGTTAGATGGGAAATTTTACTTTATCTTTGAAGAAGGCGAGGAGACAGGGGCAGGAATCCACGCTATGGTTGATCATTTAAAAAATATTAACTTTGATGCAATTTACGGAAACCATGTTAATACCGAAATAGAAACTGGAAAAATTGCCATTTCCAAAGGAAGAGTTTATGCAGGATGTGCAGGAGTTGATTTTGATGTAATTGGAAAGGGTGGTCATGGTTCAAGGCCAGACCTTTTGACCTCACCGATCAATGCCCTGGTTGCTATTATAAATAATTTAAATCAAACTTGGGCAACAAATCTTGATCCAAATGAAATTGTAACTTTGGGAATAGGATCAATAAATGCAGGTTTTGCTTCAAATGTAATTCCTGATAAGGCAAATTTGAAGGCGACCTTGAGATTTTTCAAAGATGAGGTTGGAGAAAATGCCTTGGAAAAATTAAAAAGTGTGGCAGAAAAAACTGCAAATCTTTATGATTGTAAGATTGAATTTAATGATTATACAAGGGTGGTTGCCTATCCAGTGACAAATGATGAAAAACTTGCAGACTTTGCAAGAAAATCTTTAAATGAGATCCTTCCTGATGCCTTGGTTGACCAAGAAGTTTCTTATGGGGGAGAGTCATTTTATGGATATGCAAAAATTTGCCCAACAGTTTTTGCAAAAATCGGTATAAAAAACGAAAAAGAAGGCTATGGAGCAGGTGCCCATACTGAAAAATTTGATGTAGATAATGAGGGGCTTTATTTCGGCCTAGCATCTGCCCTTAACTTTTTAATAAATTTTAGTAGGAAAGAGAGTAATAATGATTGAACTTAAAAATATAAGCGTTGACTTTGATGGTTTTAAGGCGGTTGATGGAGTAAATCTTAAAATTGAAAAGGCTGATGCCTTTGGTATTGTAGGATTTTCCGGAGCTGGTAAGTCAACTTTAGTAAGATGTATAAATCTTTTGCAAAAGCCAACAAATGGTGAGGTTTTGATAAAGGGTGAAAATCTTTTGAACCTATCTCAAAAAGATTTAAGACAAAGACGTAAAAAAATAGGAATGATTTTCCAACACTTTAATCTTTTGAATAATATTTCTGTAATTGATAATGTAATTTTTCCAATTAGAAAAGACAATATTTCAAAAGAAGAAAAAATTAAGAAGGCCAAAAAACTTTTGGACTTGGTTGGAATAGGCGATAAGGCTGATTCTTTCCCGAGAGAGCTTTCAGGTGGACAAAAACAAAGGTGTGCAATTGCAAGAGCCCTTGCATCAGATCCTGAGATTTTACTTTGTGATGAGGCAACAAGTGCCCTTGATCCAAAAACTACCAAGCAAATTTTAAAACTTCTTGGAGAAATCAAGGAAAAAATTGGCCTTACCATTGTAATTATCACCCACCAAATGGAGGTTGTAAAAGATCTTTGCAATAAGGTTGCTGTAATGCAAGATGGAAAAGTTATTGAAGAAGGCACAACCCTTGAAATTTTTTCAAATCCAAGACACAGACTTACAAAAGACTTTGTAGAAACATCTACAAATGTAAACCAAACCTTAGAAGAAGTTAAAAATAATCTGGGAGTTTTGAAAAAGGATGAATTTTTAGTAAAACTTTCCTATGTTGGAGCTTCAACCACAGAGCCTGTTATAAATGAAATTTATGAAAAATTTAAGGTAAAAACAAATGTACTGGCAGGAAATATAGAATTTATTACAAATGTTCCAGTTGGAAATCTTATAGTAACTTTTAAGGCTGAAAAAGAAAATATCGACAAGGCTATTGAATATTTGGTAGCTGGAGGAACAAATGTAGAACTTTTAGGAGATAGTAATGGGATACTTTGATTATGCACTTTCAATAAAAGATAGGATTTTTGAAGATATAGGACTTACATTTTATATGTTGATTTTATCAGCTATATTTTCAGGAATTTTTGGACTTATAATAGGAGTTATATTAGTTGTAACAAATGAAGGCGGAATTTTGGAAAATAAAAAAGTTTATAGCATTTTAGATAAAATTACCAACCTATTTCGTGCTATTCCCTTTATCATTTTACTTGCTGTAATAAGTCCTCTTACAAACTTTATAGTAGGAACAAGAATTGGACCAACAGCTGCAATAGTTCCCTTAGTTTTTTCTTGTGTACCATTTTTTGCAAAACAAGTTGAACAAGCCTTGGCAGAAGTTGATCCTGGAGTAATAGAAGCAGCAGAGGCTATGGGAAATTCTCCCTTTGAAATTATAACAGCAGTTTATTTAAGAGAAGGACTTCCTTCATTAATAAGAGCCTCATCAATAACCTTGATTTCACTTCTAGGTCTTACAGCAATGGCTGGAACAATCGGAGCTGGAGGAATAGGAAATCTAGCAATAGCAGTTGGATATAATAGGTACAAAAATGACGTTGTAATTATATCGGTAATAGTAATATTGATAATTGTATATGCCATCCAAGGCCTTGCAAATTTATTAATAAAGAAAACATCACATTAAAAGGAGAGAAAATAATGAAAAAAATTACAAAAATTGCCCTAGGCTTAGGGCTAGTACTAAGCTTAACAGCTTGTGGAAATAAGAAAGATGACACAAACTCAAACAGCAATGCTTCAAACCAAGCAAAAACAGAAGATAGGTTTGCAGATGCCAAAGAAATAAAAATTGGTGTTTGTGGAGAAAAAAATGAAGTATTAGAAGATATTGCAAAAAGATTTGAAAAAGATACAGGAAAGAAAATAAAAATAGTTTCATTTTCAGATTACAACCAGCCAAACGAGGCTTTAAAAGCAGGCGATATTGACTTAAATGCCTTCCAACACAAAAAATTCTTGGAAGATTATAACAAATCTCACAAAACTGATATAGTTGCAGTTGGAGATACCCTACTTGCCCCAATGGGAATATATTCTGACAAAATAAAAGATGTAAAAGAAATAAAAGATGGGGATAAAATTGCAATTCCAAATGATCCAACAAACGGAGCAAGAGCCCTTTTCCTACTTCAATCAGCTGGCTTAATAGAAGTTGATGGAAAAGAAGGAGACGCAATTACAGTAGCAGATATCAAAAAGAATCCAAAAAATTTAGAAATAATAGAACTTGATGCAAGCCAAACAGCAAGAAACCTTACAGAAGTTGCTGCATCAGTAATAAATTCAGGAGTAGCAGTAGATGCAGGCTTTGTTCCAACAGAAGATGCAATTTATCTTGAAGATAAGGACGATCCAGCAAAGGCAATCTATGTAAACATAATTGCAGCAAGAAAAGAAGACAAAGATTCAAAAACTGTAGAAAACTTTATTAAAAATTATTACCAAACAGACGAAACCAAAAAATTAGTAGAAAAAGAAACAAAAGGATCAGAGATTCCAGCTTGGAAATAAAAATTAAGGAGATAGAAAATGAAAAAATTAGGAAAAATAGCCCTAGGACTTGCCCTACTTGTAGGATTTAGCTCATGTGGGAACAAAGAAAATAAAAACGAAGCAAACTCAAACTCAAATACCAAAGAAAAACAAACAATAAAAATTGGTGTAGTTGGAGAATATAACGATGTATTAAATGAAGTATCAAAAAGATATGAAGAAAAAACAGGAAATAAGGTTGAACTTGTAGTATTTTCAGATTATAATCAACCAAATGAAGCCTTAGAATCTGGAGATATTGACTTAAATGCCTACCAACACAAAAAATATCTAGAAGAATACAACAAAGACCACAAAACAGACCTAGTATCAATTGGAAACACAATGCTTGCACCACTTGGAATATATTCAAAAAAATATAAATCCTTAGACGAAGTAAAAGATAATGATGAAGTAGTGATTCCAAACGATGCATCAAACGGTGCAAGAGCTCTATTCTTATTACAAGATGCAGGACTAATAAAGGTAAATGGAAAAAAAGGTGATTCAATTACAGTAACAGATGTAAAAGAAAATCCAAAAAATCTAAAAATTACAGAAGTAGATGCAAGTCAAACTGCAAGAAACCTAGACTCAGCAGCTATAGCAGTTGTAAATGATACCTTTGCCCTTGATTCAAAAATTGCAACAGAATATCCAGCCTTAAAATTTGAAGATTCAAAACCAACAGACGATAACCCATATGTAAATATAATAGTTGCAAAAAAAGATAGAAAAGATGACAAAGTTTTAAATGACTTTGTAAAAAATTATTACCAAACAGAAGAAACTGAAAAAGACTATAAAAAATTCACAGGCGGAGCATGGATTCCAGCTTGGGAAAAATAAGACCCCTTTAAAAAACTACGAGAGCTTTACTCGTAGTTTTTTAATTTGAGAAATTTTAAATAAATTAATGTATAATAATGATATGAGAATAGCAGAAATTAAAGATTTAGATGAAATTATGATAATAATAGATGACGGAAAAAAAGCTTTAAAAAAAGATGGGATTGACCAATGGCAAAACGGACTTCCTGATAGGGAGGGGATTTGTGAAAATATTATAACAGGGGAAAGTTTTGTTTATGAGGAAGGTGGGGGAATTTTATCTTTTGCTTATTTGAAAAAAACTTACGAAGAAGATTATAGGGAAATTGAAAATAATTTTAAAAAGCATGGACCTTATCTTACAATTCACAGACTTAGTGTGAAAGAAAGTGCGAAAAAAAGGGGAATAGCCAAGAAATTTTTTGACCAAATCATCTCTTACGGCAAAGATTTAAAAATGGATTCCATAAGAATTGACACCCATCCTGATAATTTTAAGATGCAAAATTTGATAAAGAAATTTTCTTTTGAAAAAGTTGGGATTTGTACGGTTGATGATAAGATAAGAAGATCAAAAAGATATGTTTATGAGCTAGTTTTATGATTAATGAAAAGCAAAATTTGATTGTAAATGATTCAAAATATCCGGCTGCAGTTCTTGCAGGTCCTGGAACTGGAAAAACTTTTACTATTGTCCAAAAAATTATTTCTTTAATAAAAAATGAGGGCCTAAGTCCTAATAAAATTCTTGTTACAACCTTTACTAAAAAGGCTGCAAATGAGCTTATAGAAAGGGTTGAGTCAGGACTTAAAAAAGAAAATATTAAAGCTGATACTTCAAATATGCTTATTGGAAATTTTCATTCCCTTGCCCTTTCTTTTTTGAAAGAATATAGGGCCTTTACAAATAAAATCTTTGATCCTTTTGTTATAGATTCAAACATTGAAGGTTATTTGCTTGAGAAAAATATGGGAATTTTTAGGGAAATTCCAAATTTTAATGAACTTATTTCCTACAATGAAGTGGGTCAGATTATGGGGATTTTTTCAAATATTACCAACAATTTGATAGATTTAAATAAGCTTAGAAACTCTTCTAATGCCAAGGATAGCTTGGCCTTAGAAGTTTATTTAAAATGGGCAGATTTTCTTGATAAGAATAATCTTATAAATTATCAATTGATCCTTAAAAATTTCTATGACCTTTTGGAAGATCCTATTTTTGGCAAAAAAATCAGAGATAGGATTGATTTTGTAATTATTGATGAATACCAAGATACCAACAAAATCCAAGAAGAAATTGCCTTTAACCTTTGTAAGGGAAAAAATCTCATGGTTTTTGGGGATGATGACCAGGCCCTTTATTCTTTTAGGGGGGCAAGCCCCAGAAATTTAAGGGAATTTGATAAATCTTGTAAGAAAAAAATGAAGGCAGATGCCAAATTTTATGAGCTTGATATAAATTATAGGTCAAACCAAGAAATTATTGATAAGTCAAGGGATTTTCTTGTAAAATCTCAGGCTTTTGATGTGGAAAAAATTAAAAACTTAAAGGCAAGTGAGAAAAATAAAAATGAAAATTCTGTGGTAAGGGCAAGGGCCAATAATTACGAAAATATTGAAAAAATAGTAAAATTTTTAAATAAAAAAATTAATTTAAATCAAATAGCCTTTTTATTTCCAAGCTTAAATAGCGACTATCCCAAATCCTTACAAACTTATTTTGAAAATCACGGGATAAATGTTTTAAATAAGTCATCAAAATTGTTTTTTAAAAGAAGAGAAATAAGGCTTTGCCTTTATGTCCTACTTTCAATTTTTTCAAAAAAACCCAAAAAACTTACAGGATCAAGCCCAGATAAGTACAAATGGGTCCAAGAAACAAATTTTAAGAAATATATAGGTGGGATTTTTGATAATAAGGAATTTGTAAAAGATGAAAAATTAAATGCCTTTATAAATGAAGAAAAATTATCCTTAGCCCAAAATAAATCCTACACTGATATTTTGTATAGGGCCTTTGGCCTTGATATATTTAGGAAAATTTTAGGTCAAAAAATGGATGACTTAAACCAGATAAGGGAGCTTTCGAATATAGGAAAATTTACATCAATTCTATCAGATTTTATAAATTTACAAGGTGATAATATTAACTATTATGAAAAATCAGTAGATTTAATTTATGGATACATTTTTTATCTTTTTAAAAATTCTTCCATAAGCGAATTTGAAAACTTCGATGTTCCAAAAGATTCGGTAATATTTTCTACAATCCATCAGGCAAAGGGACTTGAGTATGATGTGGTTTTTGTTTCAAGTTTGTATGATAAGCCAAGAAAAGATAGGGAGGCCTTTAGTCCTCAAATTGATGTAAAAAATAAAAGCGATTATTTGAAAAATTATTATAGGAAATACTACACTGCCTTTACCAGGGCAAAAAATCTCTTGGTTTTACTAGATAACTGCCAAGATCAAAGCATGATTAATTTTGCCCAAGGCCTAAAGACTTCATCAATTTTAAATTCCATAGATTTTAAATTCAAAAAAGACCATGTTAAAAAAGAAATTTTGGCCTATACAACAGATATTTCTCTCTATGATGCCTGCCCCTTAAAATATAAATTTATTAGGCTTTTAAACTATAGGAAAGAAAAAACTAAAGCTTTAGATTTTGGATCAAAAGTCCACAGTTTATCAGAATATCTTACAAACTTAAAAAAAGAAAATCTTTCTTTAGAAAAAATAAATGATTTTATAAGAGAAAATAAAGAATTTCAAAGACCAATAGAAAATTTTGTAAATAGGAATTTTCCTATAAAGAATTCGGAAATGAATATAAAACTTGACAGAAAAGATTATATACTCCAAGGAAATATTGACATAGTCCTTGAAAATGGGACCATAATAGATATTAAAACTGGAAAAATTAATAATTTATCTTCATACAAAAACCAGCTCCTTACTTACTACAACTTGTTGGTATATAATAATAAAAAAGTTGATAGGATGTTTTTATATTTTATAGAAGAAGATGAGCTAATAGAAGTTGAAAAATCGGATTTTGATATGGAATATATAGATAGGATAGGAAAAAATATAGTAGAAAAAAATATAGAAATAAGGACCGATGATAAAGGTAAGTGTAGATATTGTCCTATGGCTTATTTTTGTAAAAGAACTTGAATAAGCTCTACTATGTAATACAATGTTCTTAGGTGATAAAATGAAATCTCAAATGTTAAAGGGAGTTATCGAAGGGGTAATTCTAAAAATTATAAAAGATAAAGAAACATACGGATATGAAATAGTGGAAACTTTAAGGTTAAATGGTTTTTACAATATGACAGAGTCAACAGTTTATCCTATTTTGCAAAGACTATCAAAAAAAGGACTTATATTTTCATCAAAAGAAAAATCCAAGGTTGGACCAAAAAGAAAATATTATTATATAACTCCAAAGGGGGAGGAATATTTGATAGATTTTTCAAAAGATTTTTTGGAGCTTGAAGAAAATGTAAGAAATATTTTAGGAGTAAAAAATGATAATGAGAGTAGATAAGATGATTGGAAATGCCAATCTTGATACAAGAAAAAATATAAAAAGAAATGCAAAAAAAGGTGAGCTAATAATAAATGGTCAAATTGTAAAAGATTCATCAGTAAAAGTTGACCCAAATTTGGATGAGGTTATATATATGGGTGAGCTTGTAGATTATTTTGATAATATTTATATAATGATGAACAAAAGAGAAGGGCTTATTTGCCAATCAAACGAACTTGATGGGACAGTAATGAGCGATTTAGATGAATTTTATTTAAATTTGGACCTTGCTATAGCAGGACGACTTGATAAAGATACCACAGGACTTTTATTATTATCAACAGATGGAAAATTTATCCATAAGGTTATAAGTCCAAACTCCCATATATGGAAAAAATATGAGGTTGAAACATCCAAAAAAATAGACCCATCCTTAGTTGAAAATTTTAAAGATGGAGTATATATTAAAGAAGATGACTATTATGCAAGAAGTGCAAAACTTGATATAATAGGAGAGAAAAAAGCCTATGTATATGTTACAGAAGGCAAATTTCATTTAGTAAAAAGATTATTTTCAAACAATGACAATGAAGTTATAAAATTAAAAAGACTCGCTATAGGAGATTTAGAATTAGACCAAAGCCTAAACCCAGGTCAATATAGGGAACTTAGCGAGGAAGAAAAAAATTTATTTATAAAAGATTAACACAGAAAAATAATTTGTGTTAAGGAGAAAATATGTACGAAAATCATATAAAATTTATATTGGACAAAATTTTAGCTGTATTTGCCCTAATCTTTTTAAGTCCAATAATTCTTATCACAGCAATAATAATAAAAATAAAAGAGCCCAAGGCTCCTGTCCTATTTATCCAAGAAAGATCAGGAAGAAATAGAAAACCATTTAGATGTTATAAATTTAGGTCCATGAGAACAACAGCTCCCCAAAACGCCTCAACATGGGAGCTTGAACATCCTGAAAATTACATAACACCTTTTGGTAGCTTTATTAGAAAAACATCAATAGATGAAATTCCACAAATATATAATATCTTAAAAGGAGATATGTCCTTTGTAGGCCCAAGACCTGTAATATTAAAAGAAGAAAAACTTTTAGATTTAAGAGAAGAATATGGTGCTTGTGGGGTAAAACCAGGCATAACAGGCCTTGCTCAAATTTCAGGAAGAGATGACCTACCCCCAAGACAAAAGGCTAAAATGGATGGACTTTACGCAAAAAATATAAACTTTGTAGATGATATAAAATTATTTTTAAAAACAATACCTGCTGTAATATTTGGAGAAGGAATAAGAGAAGGAAAAAGAAGCGAAGAAGACTTTAAATAAAAAGATGGAAATCCATCTCAGAACGTAGACAAATCCTCAAGCACGAATATCTAACTCCAAAAATTGTTGATTTTTAAATTTTAAAATTCTAAAATCGCAAACTCGCTAACGCTCGAACAGTGCGATTTTTGACAAATTTTCAAATTTGAAATCAAATCAATTTTTTTCGTATGATATTCTTAGCATGAGGATTTGTATACTTTGTTAACAGTCTGAGATGGAAATCCATCTTTTTTATTTTGTAAAAATATTAGAAAAAACTTATGAAATTGTTTGCATAATAAAAATTAATATGATAAAATAAAAATGTAATAAATATATTTGGAGAAGCGAGCACTTATTTTATACATAGGTCTCGCTTTGTGTATTTGGAGGAAAAATGATAGATATTATAGACTTGCTTTTAGAAAATCCATGTATTATGGCAATAAAGGATAATACGGATTTAAAAGAGTGTTTAAAAGATGAATACGAAAACAACAAGGTGGTTTTTGTTTTGTATGGGAGCATTGAATCAATACCAGCCATTGTTGAAAAATTAAAAGATCGTGATAAGGTTGTATTTGTTCACGAAGACCTTATTGAGGGGCTTTCCTCATCATCTTTGTCATCATCATTTATCAAAAAATACACAAATGCCGATGGAATTATTACAACAAGAAGTCAAAATGCAGCTTATGCAAGAAGGATAGGACTTTTAGCTATACTAAGGTTTTTCGTCCTTGATTCCTTATCCTATAATAATGTAAAAGAAACATTAAAAAAGGCAAATTGCGATCTTGTTGAAATACTTCCCGGTATTATGCCAAAAATTCTAGATGATATAGAAAAAAGAACATCTATTCCTCTTATTGCCGGAGGGCTAGTTAGGGATAAAAAAGATGTTTTTGATGCCCTAAATTCAAAGGCAGTTGCTGTATCATCATCAAATTATAATGTTTGGAAAATGTAAAAGGAGTTTGTATGACAAAGTATATAATGGCGCTAGATGCTGGAACTACAAGTAACAGAGCAATTTTATTTAATAAAAAAGGTGAAATAATGTCTGTTGCTCAAAAAGAATTTACTCAATTTTTCCCACATCCTGGCTGGGTTGAACATGATGCTACAGAAATTTGGTCAACTCAACTTGGAGTTTGTACAGAAGCAATTGCAAAATTAGGTATCGAAGCTAAAGATATTGAAGCTATAGGAATTACAAATCAAAGAGAGACAACAATAGTTTGGGAAAAAGCTACAGGTAAGCCTGTATACAATGCAATCGTTTGGCAATGTAGAAGAACTGCTGACATGGCAGATAAATTAGTGGAAGATGGTTATAGAGAAACTATCCAAAATAAAACAGGTCTTGTAGTTGACCCATATTTTTCAGCAACAAAAATAAGATGGATACTTGACCATATTGAAAATGGACAAGAAAGAGCAGAAAATGGAGAATTATTATTCGGTACTGTTGACACTTGGTTAGTTTATAATTTAACTCGTGGAAAAGTTCACGTAACAGACTACACAAACGCTTCAAGAACTATGATTTTTAATATCCATACTCTTGAATGGGATTACGAACTTCTTGAAATTTTAAATATTCCAAAATGTATGTTACCAGAAGTTAAACCATCAAGTTGTGTTTATGGAAATACTTTTGCAGGATATTTTGATGGTGAAATTCCTATAGCAGGAATGGCAGGTGACCAACAAGCAGCTTTATTTGGACAAACATGCTTTAACAAAGGTGATGCAAAAAATACTTACGGAACAGGTGCTTTCTTACTTATGAATACAGGTGAAGATGCAGTTAAATCTGATAACGGCCTTGTAACAACAATAGCTTGGGGACTTGAAGAAGGAAAAGTAAATTATGCTCTTGAAGGTTCAATCTTTGTTGCAGGTTCTGCTATCCAATGGTTAAGAGACCAATTAAGAATTGTAGATGCTGCTGATGATACAGAATATATGGCTACAAAAGTTGACGATACAAATGGATGTTATGTAGTTCCAGCTTTCACAGGCCTTGGTGCTCCATATTGGGATGCTTATGCAAGAGGAGCAATCGTAGGACTTACAAGAGGAACAAGCAAATACCATATAGTAAGAGCAACTCTTGAATCACTTGCATATTTAACAAATGACGTTTTAGATGCAATGGCAAAAGATTCTGGTGCACCACTTAAAGAATTAAAAGTAGATGGTGGAGCAAGTGCAAATAATTTCTTGATGCAATTCCAAGCAGATATGATTCAAACAAAGGTAGAAAGACCAGAAACTTTAGAAACAACAGCTCTAGGTGCATGTTATTTGGCAGGTCTTGCAGTAGGTTTCTATAAAGATCTTGAAGAAATTAAAGAAAATAGACTTGTAGATAAAGAATTTAATCCAGAAATTTCTGTTGAAGAAAGAGATAAAAAAGATAGAAACTGGCAAAGAGCTATGCAAAGAGCATTTGGTTGGGCAAACCATTTTGAAGAATAATTTTACAAATTATAAAATTTGTACTATAATATAGTTAACAAGTAAATAAAGCGATGAGAAAGCGAGTTGAAGTAAGCCCTACTTTAGCTTGCTTTTTTTTCATTTAAATTTAGAGTGAAAGGAAAAAATATGTTTGATGCAATAATTATAGGAGCAGGAGTAACAGGTACATCTGTAGCCTACCAACTATCAAAGAGAAAAGGAAATTTCTTAGTTTTAGAAAAAAATGAAGATGTATGTACAGAAACATCAAAGGCAAATTCTGCAATTTGCCACGGTGGTTATGATGCAAAACCAGGCACAATGAAGGCAAAAATGAATGTAAGAGGAAATCATATGATGGAAGAGGAAGCAAAAAAATTATCTTTCCCTTACAAGAAAATTGGAACTTTTGTTCTTTGCCACAGCGAAGAAGATATGCCAAAATTACAAGCCCTTTATGATCAAGGAATTGAAAATGGCGTTTCTGGAATGGAAATTTTAAAAAGAGATAAAATCTTAGAAATGGAACCAAATATAACAGATGACGTAGTTGCAGCCCTTTATTCAAAAGAGGCAGGAATTGTAGATCCATTTTTAATGAACATAGCCTTTGCAGAAGTTTCTAACATAAATGGGGTTGATTATAAATTTAATGAAAAAGTAGTAAAAACAGAAAAAAAAGATGGTTATTGGGAAGTTACTACTGAAAATAATACATATAAGACAAAGGCCATAATAAATGCTGCAGGAATTTATGCAGATGAAATTCACAACCAAGTTTCAGATGAAAAATATGAAATCAAGGCAAGACGTGGAGAATATTTACTATTAGATAAGGATACAAAGGGTTTTGTAAACCATGTAATGTTTAACCTTCCAACAGAAAAAGGTAAGGGAATTCTTGTAACACCAACAATAGATGAAAATACTCTAGTAGGTCCTACATCTGACTTTATAGATGATAAACATGATAGACGTTCAACAAGAGAACACTTAGAAGAAGTTATTGAAAAATCAAATCATACAGTTAAAAACGTTCCTGTAAGAATGGTAATAACATCATTTTCAGGAAACAGAGCCCACGAAGTTGGTGGAGATTTTATCTTAAAAGAAAGCCTTGATGGATTTTTTGACTGTGTAGGAATTGAGTCTCCTGGTTTAACATCAGCACCAGCTATTGGCGAATACATGGCAAATCTTGTAGATGAAAAATTAAACTTAGAAGAAAATAAAGATTTTACCTATGATAGGAAACCAACACCAAAAACAAGTGAATTAAGTTTAGAAGAACATGACGAATTAATCAAAAAAGATAAGAGATATGGAAAAATTATTTGTAGGTGTGAATCTATAACAGAAGGTGAAATTGTTGATGCAATAAATCGTCCACTTGGAGCAAGAACTGTTGATGGAGTAAAAAGAAGAGTAAGAGCCACAGCAGGAAGATGCCAAGGAGGTTTCTGCCTACCAAGAGTTATGGAAATTATTGCAAGAGAAACTGGTGTAAATTATGACGATGTAGTAAAAAATGGAAAAGATTCTTACTACATAAAAGGACATGTAAAGTAAGGAGCATTTGAGATGAAAAATTATGATTTAGTAGTAATAGGTGGAGGTCCTGCAGGACTTGGAGCTGCTGCTCGTGCCTATGATGAAGGAATTAAAAATATATTAGTAGTTGAAAGAGACGAAATGCTTGGTGGAATTTTAAACCAATGTATCCATAACGGATTTGGTCTTCACAGATTCAAAGAAGAACTTACAGGTCCTGAATATGCTCAAAGATTTATAGATGAAGTTGAAAAAAGAGATATAGACGTATTATTAAATACAATAGTAGTAGATTTTGCAAACGATAAAACTATTACTTTGATGAACGAAGAAAACGGAATGTTTACAATAAAACCAAAGGCAGTAATTCTTGCTATGGGTTGTAGAGAAAGACCAAGAGGAGCCCTAAATATTCCAGGAAGTAGACCTGCAGGAGTATATTCAGCAGGAACAGCTCAAAGAATGATAAATCTTGAAGGCTATATGCCAGGTAAAAAAGTAGTAATCTTAGGATCTGGTGATATAGGATTGATTATGGCAAGAAGAATGACCCTAGAAGGTGCTGACGTTCAATGTGTTGCTGAAATTATGCCATTTTCCGGAGGACTAAAAAGAAATATAGTTCAATGTTTGGACGATTTTGATATTCCACTTTATTTTAATACAACAATCTCATCAATAGAAGGAGATGAAAGAGTAACTGGATGTACACTTTCAAAAGTTGATGAAAATATGAAAGTAATACCAGGAACAGAAAAACACTTTGACTGCGATACAATCTTGCTTTCTGTAGGACTTTTACCAGAAAACGAACTAACCAAACAAGCTCACATAGAAATGGATCCAAAAACAAAAGGAGCTATCGTTTCTGATAGGCTAATGACAAATGTGGATGGAGTATTTGCAGCAGGAAATGTATTACACGTTCATGACTTGGTAGATTATGTAACAGAAGAAAGTGAACTTGCAGCAAAAAATGCAGCAGATTATATAAAAGATAAATTCCAAAAATCTCAAACAGATCCAATATACTTAAAAGCTGGAGATGGAATATCTTATACCCTTCCACAATATATAAATCCAGATACTATGCAAGATGAAGCAATAATAAGATTTAGGGTAAACAATGTCTACCAAAACAGAGTCTTAAAAATGTATGTAGATGGAAAAGAAGTTACAAAGAAAAGAAAATTAGTATATGCTCCAGGTGAAATGGAAAATTTAATACTAAAGAAAAAAGATATAGATGAAAATGCAAAAGAAATAGAAATAAAATTGGAGGAAATATGAAAAAAGAATTAACCTGCATAAATTGTCCTCTAGGTTGCCTTGTAACAGTAACAATGGATGAAGATGGAAATGTAGAAAATGTAACAGGTAATACTTGTAAAAGAGGAGAAGTTTACGCAAGAAACGAAGTGAAAAATCCAGTAAGAGTAGTAACTTCTACAGTAAAAGTTGATGGTGGAAAAGAATACTCAGTTTCAGTAAAAACTGCCGATGCAATTCCAAAAAATAAAATGAACGAAGCCATGGATGAAATAAATAAGGCTAAAATAAAAGCTCCAGTTCATGTTGGAGATGTAGTTATAGAAAATATAGCAGAAACAGGAATTTCTCTAATAGCTACAGCAAATAGAAAATAAAATAAAAAAGATTGAAATCTCAAGCTTAGGCTTGAGATTTTTTTAGTTAACAAATCATTTTTCCTAAAGCTAGAAAAAGTGTATATTAATTTTTTTAATAAAAATATTACTATATAGAAAGAGGGAGGATATGATTTGGAAAAAAATAGAAAATAGAAGTCTTCAGTTACTTGAAATTCTTGAAAGAAGCTCTATAAGTGAAGAATTGTTATTGGAGAAATTAGAAATTAGCAAGAAAACCTTGTCTAATGATGTAAAACAACTAAATAAAAAAATGCAAAACTGTGCTTTCGTTAACCTTAAAGATAAAAAGCTTTCACTTTTTGTTTATGATTATAACCTATACAAAAGATGTGTAAACATAATAAAAAAAGAAGGAGAAAGTTTTAATAATGAAAAGTATAGACTCATTTATATAATTGGATATCTATTTTTAAATGATACAGCTAATATGGGTGATTTATCTTTTGAAATGATGATTTCAAAGACAACCTTAAATAAGGATATAGAAAAACTAAATAATTTGATAAAAGATTATAGGTTAAAGATATCAGGTAAACCCAATGTAGGTATTTGTTTACAAGGAGAAGAATTAGATATAAGAAACTTTGTTATCGAAAATTGTTACTATGAAATTATTAAAGAAAATAAAAATACAAAAATAGTTTCAAAGATAATTAAGGATATTTTATCACCTTACCTAATAGATGAGGATACAATAGAAAAAATGAAAATGTTTTTAAATGTATCTATTTCTAGAATTAATAAGGGACATAATATTGAAAATCTTTCAGATAATTATGCTTATGATTCAAATAAATTTTCCTTCGATATTGCAAATATCTTAAGAGATAAGGTAAGTCATATGTTTGATATTGTCCTAAGTCATGAAGAATTGAAATTTATAACTGTACCTATTAGGGGAATGAGAACACCTCTTATAACAAATAAAATTTCAGACATAAAAATAGGGGATGAAATATATGATTTGATAGAAGAAATTTTTATGGCTATCAAAAAGCGAATGGACCTTGAAGTTGACTTAGGAAAGGTCAAAAAAGAATTTACCTACCATATATATTTTCTTTTAAATAGGATTAAACTTGATTACAAGATACAAAATAGCCTAAACGATGAGATTAAAAAGGAATATAGGGTTGCCTATAAGATGGCAGAAATAGCTTCTAAGGTTATAGAAGATAAGCTTGATAAAAAGATAAATGAATCAGAGAAGTCTTATTTGGCCTCATATTTTCAAATATATATAGTTGAAAAACTAGATTTGATAAATAAAAATAGCTTTAAAATTGCTATTTATACAACTGATGAAATCAATGGTCAATCCTTAAAAAGGAAGCTAAAATCAATGAGTCCTGGAAATGATTTATCTGTAAGTATATTAGACTCTATCGATTTAAATTTAAATTCTTTTGACCTTATTATAACAAATAAGGACATTGATACAGATATAAATCAGATAAGTGGAGAAGAAGCCTACAATTTTGCAATAATTAAGGAAAGAATTGAAAATCTAAGAGAAAAGAAAAATTTAGTTTTAAATAAAAGATTCTTGAAATCTGTATTTTTAAATGAACTAAATGATCAAAAATTATTCTTATTAGATGGAGAAGATTTTAACCAAAATCTCATTTATATGCTAGATTCATTAGAAAATGAAGGATTAATTTCAAAAGATTTCAAGCAAAAAGTTATTGATAGAGAAAAGAAATCTTCAACAATTTTCTCAAAAAGTGTAGCTTTTCCTCATGCAAAGGCAAATAAACTTACTGTAGCTTTAGGTATAAATGAGAAATCTTATCCAAAATTAATATTTTTAGTTGGTTTACCAGAAAATTTAGATGAAATTTTAGTTAAGCTATATGACGAAATTGTTACTATAGCAAATGATGAGAACTTAGTTGATAAAATATCTAAGATAAAATCTTATCCTAAACTCATGGAATTTTTTATCAAGGATACAAATTTATTTAGATAAGGAGAAATACTATGAACAATTTGATAATTTTAGGTATTTTTATACTTTTTATGTACCTACTTCAATATTTATTTACTTTTTTACAGATGAATTCTTTTAAAAAATATTTTAATGAATTTATCAAAGATGGAAAAGTTGCTATAGGTATAAAAAAGGGAGCTATTAGGGCAGGTTCTATAGTTTTATTTTCTGTAGATGATATAGGAAATATTAAAAATTACGCTTATATTAAAGGTGTTTCAGTATTTGCTAGATTCAAAAAAGAAGATACTTTTAATAATGCCAATATAAAAGATTTAGATCAAGAGCTTTTAAAAGGATTAAAGTTAGACAAAAACCTATCTTTAGCTATTTTAAATGCAAGGGAAAATTTTATTAAAGCATTAAATGGAGAAAAGATAGAAATGGAAAAATCGCCTCTACAAAAAGCTTTTGGCTTTTTTAAAAAATAAATAAAAAATAAGGAGAAAATTTATGGATTTTTTAGTAAATCTCGCTCAATCCTTTATAGGATTATTTGAGCTTGGAGCAGAGACTCTAGTAAGTTGGATGACAGGTATTGTACCTAAGGTACTTTTACTTTTAGTATTTATGAACGCACTAATAGCACTTATAGGAGCTGAAAGAGTTAATAAATTTGGAAAATTATGTTCGAAAAATAAATTATTAGCTTATGGAGTCCTTCCATTTGTTTCAGCATTTATGCTAGGTAATCCTATGGCATTATCAATGGGAAAATTCTTACCTGAAGCACAAAAACCTTCTTACTATGCATCAGCAGCTTATCACTGCCATACAAACAATGGTATTTTCCCACACATAAATCCTGGAGAATTATTCGTTTGGTTAGGAATAGCTCAAGGGGTTGAAAAACTTGGTCTATCAACAGTACCTTTAGCTATAAGATATATGCTTGTAGGTTTGGTAATGAACTTTTTAGCAGGATGGATAACAGATTTTACAACAAAATATGTTGAAAAACAACAAAATATAAAATTAAAAAGAAGCATAGATGTGGAGGCTCACAATGACTAAAATTAGAATAGAAAAAGGCCATGCAGGATTTGGTGGACCATTAGAAGTAGGCCCTGAGGGAGAAAAAGATACACTTTTATATATAACAGGTGGTGGAGCAAAACCAGATATAGTTGATAAAATTGTTGAACTTACTGGTTGCCAAGCTGTTAATGGATTTAAAACTTCTGTAGCAGAAGAAAAAATTTTCGCAGTAATTATAGATTGTGGTGGAACTTTAAGATGTGGAATCTATCCTAAAAAAGGAATACCTACTATAAATATTATGGCAACTGGAAAATCAGGTCCACTAGCAAATTATATAACAGAAGATATTTATGTATCTGATGTAGGATTAAATCAAATTAAAGCTTTGTCAAAAGATGAGATTACAGAAAATGTTTCTGAAAGCAATAAGAAAGAAGATAAGAAAGTTTCTTACTCAAGTGATAAAAAAGTTTCTGAAACTTTAGCAGAACAATCTGGAAATTCATTTATCCAAAAAGTTGGTATGGGAACAGGTAGGGTTATAGATATTTTCTTCCAAGCAGGAAGAGATTCTGTACAAACTGTTTTAAATACAATCCTTCCATTTATGGCATTTGTATCTATGCTTATAGGTATAATTCAAGGATCAGGATTTGGTAATTGGTTTGCAAAATTATTAATACCTCTTGCAAATAATATTGTTGGCCTTGTAATTTTAGGTTTAGTTTGTTCACTTCCTGTTTTATCAGCCTTATTGGGACCAGGAGCTGTTATAAGTCAAGTTATAGGAACCTTGATTGGTAGCGAAATAGCAAGGGGTAATATTGCACCAAATCTTGCACTACCAGCTTTGTTTGCTATAAATACACAAAACGCTTGTGATTTTATACCAGTTGGATTGGGACTTGCTGAAGCAGAAAAAGAAACAGTAGAAGTTGGAGTAGTATCTGTTATGTATTCAAGATTTCTTATAGGAGTACCAAGAGTAATAGTAGGATATCTTGCATCATTTGGATTATATTAGGAGTAATAATGAAAGCTATTTACGAGAATAAAATTAAGGCTCAAGGAGAATTAGTAGAAGAGTTCGGAAGTGAAATGATGATATTTTTCGGTGATAATGCACCTGATACTTTAAAAGATTATTGTCATTTAATAGATATCAAAAAAGTCAATGGAGAAATTAAAGCAGGCGATTATTTTGAAGTTGATGGATCAAAAGTAAAAATATTAGCCGTTGGAGAAGAAGCTCAAACAAATTTAGAAAATTTAGGTCATTTAACTGTTAATTTATCAGAAAATTTAGATGATTTATTACCTGGGGCAATAATTTGTGAAAATGGAAATTTAAATAAGTTAGAAATAGGATCAACTATAAAAATATTGGAGGCATAAAATGGATTGGTTAGGATTAGAAAATAAAGTTGTACTTGTTACTGGAGCAGCATCAGGAATTGGAAAAGCAGTAAGTGAAGGCTTGTTAGAATCTGGGGCTAATGTTATTGCTTGTGATATTAATAAAGAAAAACCAGAATTTAATTTTGAAAATGAAAAAAATCTTCTTTACAAAGTTTGTGATGTAACTAGCAGAAAAGATGTAAAAGAAGCAATAGATGATGGTGTAAAAAAATATGGAAGCTTAGATGCAATTGTAAACAATGCTGGAATAAATATACCTAGGCTCTTAGTTGATCCAAAAAAAGAAGAAAGTGAATTTGAGCTTGATGATAAAGTTTTTGATAAGGTTGTTGATATAAACCTTAAAGGATTATTTTATTGTTCCCAAGAGGCAGCAAAAATATTTGTAAAGCAAAAATCTGGGGTAATAATTAATATGAGTTCAGAATCGGGTCTTGAAGGTAGTGAAGGTCAATCTATATATGCAGCTACAAAAAATGCTGTAAACTCCTTTACTAGGTCTTGGTCAAAAGAACTTGGCAAATATGGAGTCCGTGTTGTAGGTGTTGCTCCTGGAATTTTGGAAGCTACAGGGCTTAGAACTTTATCATATGAAACTGCCCTTGCTTATACAAGGTCTATATCTGTAGATGATTTAAGAAAGGGATATTCATCAACAAAAACAACTCCATTAGGAAGAAGTGGAAAGCTTTCTGAAGTTGCAAATTTAGTTTGCTTTTTAGCAAGCGACAGGTCATCCTACATCCACGGAGTAACCATAAATGTTGCAGGTGGAAAAACTAGGGGATAAAAATAAAAGGAGTTATATATGAAGCTATTAATAGATGATGCAAATATTGAAAAGATAAAAGAAATATATCAATATTATCTTGTAGATGGAGTTACAACAAATCCATCAATTCTTTCAAAGCAAGATCAATCACCAAAGAATGTATTAAGTGAGATAAGAAAAATAATAGGTCAAGACGAGCTTCATGTGCAAGTTTTATCAAAAAATTCTAAGGATATAATAAAAGAAGCGAAATTAATAGCAAAAGAGTTTGGAGAAAATACTTTTGTAAAAATTCCTTCTAATAAAGAAGGTTTTAAGGCTATGAAAGAGCTTAAAAAAGAAAATATTAAAGTTACAGCAACAGCTATATATTCTCCAATGCAAGCCTTTCTTGCTATGAAAGCAGGGGCTAAGTATGTGGCTCCTTATGTAAATAGGATTGATAATTTAGGATATGATGGACTTTATATTGTAAAAAAAATCCAAAATATTATAGATTCAAACCAATTTGAAACAGAAATTTTGGCAGCAAGTTTTAAAAATTCAAACCAAGCTCTTGATTTAATAGAATACGGAGTGGGAGCTCTCACTTGCGGGGTAGATGTAATTAATAAATTTGTTGATGATAGGAATGTGGATAGGGCAGTAGAAGATTTTTCAAAAGATTTTGAAAAAATTGACCCTAATAAGAAAACTATGATTGATTATTTAAATTAAAAAAGACTGTTAAGAGTAAAATCTTAACAGTTTTTTATTTCAATTTTTCATTTAATTTTTCTATTTCAGATTTGGTTGAAAAATATATTACTGACCAAATTATCAAATATATTAGAATAAAAAATATTAAAGATATGAGGGCAGTAATAATATCAGGTAGCCATTTTAAGTAAAATCCTACTAATATAAAGTATATGGTTAAGATTAAAAAATGTAAGATACTTGCCCTTAATAAATTATCACCTTTTATTATTTTATTACCAATAAAAGAGATGATTCCAAATCCCCCATACAAGAATAACTCTATTATTCTTGCCTTTAACATAGAGTCTTGTCCTTTTAAAAATTCTGGAACTCCCAAAATAAGATTTCCTGCCATAAGGGAGAGAATTATTTCTATGATACTTCCAATTCCAATTCCTATTAAAAATGACCTTAATAATTTTGTTAAATCCTTCATAATTTCCTCCTAAAAGCCTAGAGCTTTTTTAAATTCTTTTAAATATCTTCTAGAAACATAGGAAATGCTTCCGTTTTTAAATTCTACTGCTATGGTTCCTTTAAAGGAAAGGTCTAATTTTTTTACATAATCAAGATTTATAATTTCATATCTTGATATTTTTATAAATTTATTCTTATTTAACCTTTCATAAAGTTCGTATAATCTCATTCTTGCCTTATATTCCCCATCTTTACTTTGGATAAATACATTTTTATCCTTAGTAATACACCTGATTATTTCTTCATATTCCAATAGATATATTTCATCGTCTTTAAAGGCTACGACCATGTCAACAGAAGTGGCTTCCAGACTTCTTTTTATATTTTCAATATCTTCGTTATACGAAGGAGCATATATTTTTACCAAGCTCTCATCTAGATTTTCATCAATTATTATCTCAACTTTCATAGGCCCTCCTTATATCTATATGATACAGATAAATTATTTTTAAAACCACAAAATTTTGACAAGTGGTATTTAATTTTGACCGAGTGGTTTATTTTTGAAATTTGTAGAAATTGTATTGAAAACAAATAATTATTAAAAAAAATTTCAAAACATCTTATTTCTAGGAAGATTTTTTAAATAAATTAATTTTTTTGGAAAAATATTTTTATTAATATTTTTAGAAGTTTGGACTTTTTGCTTGATATATAAACATTTAAAACGTTACCAGTATATAACTTTATTGTGCTTGCAATTTAATTCGATAAAGTATATAATTGATAACAACAAGGAGGAGATATGATTAAGTACATAATAAAGAGAATTTTACAAGCAATAGCAGTTTTACTTTTGGTTACTTGTATTACTTTTTTTCTAATGAAGCTCGTACCTGGTTCACCTTTTGCTAGTGAAAAATCCCAATCACCTGAGGTGCTCGAGGCTTTAAATAAAAAATATGGTTTGGACCAACCTTATTCAGTTCAATTAAAAAGATTTATAGTAAATGCTCTTCACGGAGAATTTGGTGTATCTTTGAAAATGCAAAAAAACAGACCAGTTATTGAGATTATAAAAGAAATGCTTCCAACAAGTGTAAAACTTGGACTTATTGCTCTTTTGTGGGCGACTTTAGTTGGGGTTCCTTTAGGTTCCCTTGCAGCCTATAATAGGGGCAAAAAGTTGGATTCATTTTTGAGGATTTTGACAACTATAGGAATTTCAGCTCCTGGCTTTGTAGTTGCAACTCTCTTACTTTTATTTTTTGGTGTGAAATTAAAAATTTTCCCAACTATGGGACTTAATACTATAGGTTCATATTTTATGCCATGTTTTTCTTTAGGATTTTATCCTATGTGCTACATTGCCAGGTTGTCAAGATCATCAATGCTTGATGCTATTAGTCAAGATTATATTAGAACTGCAAGGGCAAAGGGAGTTCCTGAAAGTAAAATTTTATTTAAGCACGCCCTAAAAAATGCCTTTATTCCTGTTCTAACTTATCTTGGACCTTTGACTGCAGGAATTATTACAGGATCTATGGTTGTTGAATCAGTTTTTTCTGTTCAAGGACTTGGTAGATATTTTATAAATTCTGTCTTAAATAGAGATTATCCTATTATTATGGCTACAACCTTATTTTTTGCCTTTATGGTTATTATTATGAATATGGTTGTTGATATCTTGTATAGGTTTATAGATCCAAGAATTGACTTAACTAAAGGAGATTAGTGATGGAAGATTTATTTAGTTTAAATTCAAAATTAAAATTAGAGGAATTTGAATTTTCTGAAAGTGATTTTTCAGATGATGATTTTGATTTGGCATCTGAAAGTTCTAAAGAAAATTTTATGACCAAAACTCCTCCAACTTCTTATTTTCAAGATGCTTTAAGGAGGCTAAAAGAAAATAAAGTTGCAATGGTTTCTCTTGGATTTTTGATTATAGTTTGTATATTTGCCTTTATTGGACCTTTCTTTGTAAAGGGCGATTATACTACCCAATATAGGGGAGATGAAAATTTGTTTCCTTGTCTTAGATATCCTTTTGGAACTGACAAATTGGGCCGTGACCTTATGGTTCGTACCATGTATGGAACAAGAGTTTCACTAATTGTAGGAATTTTTGCATCCTTAATAGTTTTAGTAATAGGTACAGCCTATGGTGCAATTTCAGGATATTTTGGAGGAAAAGTTGATGCTTTTATGATGAGATTTTTAGATCTTATTTATTCAATACCAGATGTACTTGTTGTAATTTTATTATCAATTGGTATATCTCAACCGATGAAATCTTTTGTAAATTCATCAACATCAGAAATAGCAAAAAAAATTGGTGTTTTAGGACCTGCCCTTATTTCTATATTTATTGCCTTTGGTCTACTTTATTGGGTAGGAATGGCAAGAATTATTAGAGGACAAGTCTTGATGTTAAAAAAACAAGAATTTGTTACAGCAGTTGAGGCCTTGGGTGGTTCTAAAAAAGAATTATTAGAAGGCACTTGTTTCCAAATTGTATTGGTCAAGTAATAGTTATGACTGCTATGCAAATCCCATCAGCAATATTTCTAGAATCATTCTTATCATTTTTGGGAATTGGAGTTTCAGCTCCTATGACATCCCTTGGTGCCTTGGCAGCAGATGCCCTTGGAGGAATTTATTCTTACGCTTATAGACTTATTATTCCTTCCTTATTATTAAGTTTGATGATTTTATCCTTAAATTTATTTGCAGATGGACTAAGAGATGCTCTAGATCCAAGATTAAAGAAATAGGTGTATTATGGAAAATTTAAAAGAAAATAAAAAAGAAGTATTAAAAATTGAAGATTTATCTATTTCCTTTGACACACCTGTTGGAGAAGTAAAGGCAGTTGACTCTATAAGCTACACCCTTTATGAAAATGAAATTATGGGTATTGTTGGAGAATCAGGCTCTGGAAAATCTGTAGAAAGTTATGGAATAATGGGACTTTTGCAAGATCCAGGAAGGGTAAAGTCAGGAAAAATTCTCTATAAGGGGGAAAATGTCCTTGACTATGATAAACAAAAAATGAGTGAATTTAGGGGAGATAAGTGTTCGATGATTTTTCAAAATCCGATGACTTGCCTAAATCCAGTTTATACAATAGGAAACCAATTGATGGAGGCCCTTTTGGTCCATAAAAAATGCTCCAAAGACGAGGCTTATAAAAAAGCAGTTGAAATGCTAGAAAATGTAGGAATTTCAAATCCTAAAAGGCGTATGAAACAATACCCTCACGAATTATCGGGAGGAATGAGACAAAGGGTTATGATTGGAA
This sequence comes from Anaerococcus hydrogenalis DSM 7454, assembly GCF_000173355.1. Taxonomy (GTDB): domain Bacteria; phylum Bacillota; class Clostridia; order Tissierellales; family Peptoniphilaceae; genus Anaerococcus; species Anaerococcus hydrogenalis. Next base: position 70,591 of record NZ_ABXA01000031.1, on the reverse strand, counting down.
TGGGACTTATTTGCGAACCAGATATTTTGATAGCAGATGAGCCAACAACAGCTCTTGATGTTACAATTCAAGCTCAAATTCTAGAATTGATAAAAGAATTTCAAGAAAGAACCAAAATGAGTGTAATTTTCATCACCCATAACCTGGCGGTAGTTGCACAAATTTGCGACAAGGTTTCTGTAATGTATGCAGGAAGAATAGTTGAGCAAGCAAGTGTTGAAGAAATATTTTACAATCCTAAGCACCCATACACAAAAGGCCTTTTAAAATCAATGCCAAGGATTGATTCTAAAGAACAAACAAGGCTTGAGAGTATAAAGGGAAGTCCAGTTGACATGCTAAATCCACCAAAAGGTTGTGGTTTTTCAGCAAGGTGTGATTCTTGTATGAATATTTGCCTAAGACAAGAGCCACCAATGATTGAGATGGAAAATGGACATAAATCAAAATGTTTCCTACACGTAAAGGAGTTAGTAGATGGAAGATAATAAATTATTAATTTGCGAAAATATAGTAAAACATTTTAAAGTTCAATCTTCCTTAAATAAATCAAATGAAGTTCACGCAGTAGATGATGTATCCTTTTACATAAATAAGGGAGAAACTCTAGGGGTTGTAGGAGAATCTGGTTGTGGAAAGACAACTCTTGGCAGAACAATTTTAAGATTACATGAGCCAACGAGTGGAAAAATAATTTATGATGGTCAAACAATTTTTGATAGCGAAAAAAATATTCGTCCAGAAATGTATAAGTTAAGAAGAAAGATGCAAATTATTTTCCAAGACCCATCAGCATCTCTTGATCCAAGAATGACAGTACAAGAAATTGTTGGAGAGGCCCTTGATATTCACGGCCTTTATAAAAAAAATAGGCAAGAAAGAATAAATGAACTTTTAAGAACAGTTGGCCTAAACGAAGAACATTCAAACAGGTATCCTCACGAATTTTCCGGAGGTCAACAACAAAGGATAGGAATTGCAAGAGCTCTTGCAGTTGAGCCAGAATTTATAGTTTGTGATGAGCCGATTTCGGCCTTGGATGTTTCAATTCAAGCGCAAATTGTAAATATGCTAGAAGATATGCAAAAAGAATTGGGTCTTACATATTTATTTATAGCCCATGACTTATCAGTAGTTAAACATATATCAGATAGGATTGGAGTAATGTATTTGGGTAAGATGGTTGAACTTGTTGATGCCGAAAGGCTTTATGAAAATCCCCTTCACCCTTACACCAAATCATTGCTCACAGCCATACCAGTTCCAGATCCCAAACTTACTAGATCTTTAAAAAGAATAAAGTTAGAAGGAGAAGTTCCATCGGCGATTAATCCGCCAAAAGGTTGTAGGTTTCATGAAAGATGTCCTTTTGCTACAGAAATTTGTAAAAAGGAAGAACCAGAATTTAGGGAAGTAGAAGAAGGGCATTATGTAAGTTGTCATAATTTAGGAGGTATAAAAAATGAAAATTAAAGCAAAATTGTTAGTAGCAGTGCTGAGCTTGTCAATGCTTGTTTCTGGATGTGGAGGAAATAATGCAAAAAATAATGATGCAAGCAATTCTTCAGCTGTCAATCAAGAAGAAGGAAAAAAAGATGGAGTATTGGATATAAATATTGCATCAGAACCTGAAACTATAGATCCACAATTAAATACAGCATCAGATGGATCAATAATGATCTCTCACATGTTTGAATCCCTATTAAGATGGGATGATGATGGAAAAGGAAATGCTGTTTTAAAACCAGGTATTGCTGAAAAATGGGATGTTTCAGAAGATGGACTAAAATGGACCTTTAAATTAAGAGATGCAAAATGGTCAGATGGAAAACCAGTAACAGCAAATGACTTTGTTTATGCTTGGAACAGACTTGTAGATCCAAAAACAGGGGCAGACTATGAATATATGCTTGATATGGTAAAAGGATATGAAGATAAAAAACTTGATATCTCTGCTCCAGATGATAAAACTTTTGTAGTAAATTTAAATGTAAAATGTCCATACTTTGAAGAAATTTGTGCTTTTCCTGCAGTTATGCCAGTTAGAAAAGATATTGTAGAAAAAAATGAAACTTGGACAAACTCTCCTGATACATATGTATCAAATGGACCATTTAAATTAGAAAAATGGGATCACAACCAAACTTTAACAATGGTTAAAAATCCAGAATATTACGATGCTGATTCAGTTAAGGCAGAAAAACTAGCCTTCCACTTACAAGATGACCAAAACGCAATCTATGCAGCTTATAGATCAGGAGATTTGGACTTTGTAAATTCAGCACCACAAGAAGAGATTAAAAAACTTTTAGATACAAAAGAATTAAAAACTTTACCATATGTAGGAACATATTATGTATGTTTTAATACAGAAAAGAAACCATTTGATGATCCAAAAGTTAGAAAAGCATTCTCACTTGCAATTGATAGAAACTTTATAGTTGATCAAGTTACAGGAAGAGGAGAAAAAGTTGCTAGTGGTTTTGTACCAGCAGGAGTTTATGATGAAAAAGGCGCTGAAGGCGATGACTTTAGAACAGTTGGTGGAGATTATTATTCTGTAAAATCTGAAGATTATGAAAAAAATATAAAAGAAGCTAAAAAACTTATGGAAGAAGCAGGCTTTAAAGACGGAGAAGGCTTCCCACAAATTGATTACCTATACAATACAGACGACAACCACAAGGCTATAGCAGAAGCCTTACAAAATATGTGGCAAGAAAATCTTGGCGTTAAAGTTAATCTTCAAAACCAAGATTGGAATGTATTCTTAAAAGAAAGAAAAGAAGGAAACTACAATATAGCAAGACATGGATGGATTGCTGACTACAACGATCCAATGAGCTTTATCGATATGTGGTTAACAGGCGGAGGAAATAACGATGCTCAATACAAAAATCCAGAATATGATAAGTATGTAAAAGCTGCAAAAGCTACATCAGATCAAAAAGAAAGAATGGAAAATATGCACAAGGCTGAAGATATCTTGGTAAAAGATGATGCAGTAGTTGCACCAATTTATTTCTATGTAAATCCATACATGATCAAACCAAATATCAAAGGAATGTATTATACACCACTTGGATATTACTTCTTTAAATCAGCAACTGGATTCTAAAATAAATAATAGTAAGTAGGGAAAATTTATAAAAAGAATGCTAAAATTATTTGGCATTCTTTTTTTATAAAAAATATCATTTAATAAGGAAAAATGCTATAATAATAAAAAGGAAAACATTTTTATAAAGAGGTGAAATATGAAAAAAATTGTACCAGTAATTTTACTTGCTATAAGTCTTACATCATGCAGTAAAATAAATGAAAATTCTAATAGTTCTAATATTAAAAGTAATTACATAAGCCAAGATGAGAAAGCTTCATCTAATGTAAAAAAAGAAGTTAAGAAAGATAAAAAATATGATGACCTATCCTTTATTGATTGCTACAAGGATATAATAGATTCAAAACTTCCTTATAGGATTGATGAATTTGGAGGAAATGCAAAAAAAACCTATTTAGATGAAATATCTTCAGATGGGGCCCTTTATTTTAATATAATTGACCACAAAGATTTTGATTATCCTCTTTTAATTTTATCTAAAAAATTAAATAAAAGTGGAATTTTCTCTATAGTTCAATATGTAGGAAGTGGAAATTATAGGACTTTTAATGATTTGCAAATGGGCCAATCTATGGTGGTTTCAGATTACCTATACAAGGATAAAGATGGAAATTTATATATTTTCGATGATTCTATGAAACATATTATAGGAATAAACAAGGTTGATGATAGGCTTTTGGCAAATTATATTTACAAACCAGGCTCTAAGGGATATGGGTCTTTGATGGTTGATAATTTTGATACAGATACAGGGGAAAATACACCTATAATCAACGAAAGATTTCCTAATGGGGCCGATGCCTTGGGTGCTATGATGATTGATCCTGAAAAGGAAGAAGAATTTAGCGATGAAGATTTTAATAAGTTTAAAGAAGGCTTAAAGCCTATTGAAATGTTTGCTTTAAGCGAAGATGAATTTTATAAAAAAGCTAAAGAGTTTGGTTATAAAGATGAAAATAGCCAGGGTGAAAATAAAGATGATAAAAAAATAAAGCAAGTTAATGATGAAAATATAGAAGAGACTGACCAATATAAAAAATTAGATTCTTTCATAAGGGAGAATGTAGACTTATATGTAAATGAAGATGGAGGCGATTACGTATATATAGGAGATTATGATAATAATGGCAAACTTGCAGCCTTTGTTCTTGGAAATAGTCAAAATGAGGGAGAAAAAATCTTATACTTTGTTGATGAAGATATGCAAATCAATAGGGTTCGAGAATTTGATAGTATGTATATTTGGGTTAAAAATAATAAATTGATGAAGGCTGGAGATGATCAATACCTATCCCTTGTTACCAATAATGGAGGTCCAAAAACTGACAGTTTTATTTTTTCTGTAAAAAATAACCAGGTATATGAGCCAGATATTTCTGGAAAAGTTATGGAATTTTATCAAGATGATGAGGATATGTTTGTAGATGAAACTAATAAACTTGGCGAAAATCCAAAAGGAAGCGTAAGGCAGGGTGGAAAAGACCATTATAAATACAATCAAGATAGTAGACAATTTGAAAAGCTAGATTAAAAAAATGCTAGGAGATTAATCCTAGCATCTTTTTATTTTTCTTCTAATTCTTTTATAAAGTTATTTATATCTTTTTTATTTATCCTAGAAATTCCAGAATGTTCTGAGTCAAATTTATTTGATTTTATTTTTTCTCCTGACTCATCTTCCATAACTTCTATAACCCTGTTTCTACAGAAATTTCCTTGGCAAAATCCCATTCCACACCTTGTACGTCTTTTCATTGCATCAAAGCTTAAGCAAGGAATGCCCCTGTTCATAGCATCTCTTATAGTTTTTTCACTAACTTGCTCACACCTACAGACAAGTCTTTCGGGATTTCCTAAAGGAAGGTCAACCTTATCTTTTATTTTATTAAAATCTTCAAGTTCTTTATATTCTATGATTGGCCTTCTATTTGGATTATAGGAAGGGTCATCTTCTAATTTTAAATCTAAATCTCTTAAAATATTTTCAACAATTTTTGCAATTTCTGGGGAAGAAGTAATTCCTGGAGATTGGATTCCTACAACATTTATAAAGCCTGAAGTTTTTGTATTTTCAATAATAAAATCTCCAGTTGATGATGCAGGTCTTAGCCCTGCAAAAGAACGGATGAATTTTTTTTAAATCAATTACATCATCTTTTACAGATTTTTTTCCTAGCTTATAAATTTCTGCAAGTCTTTCAATGTGAGTTCCGAGATCAATTTCTTCCTCGTCAATGGCATCAGGGCCTAAAAGAAGGTTGTTGTGGTAGGTTCTTGTTACAAGAATTCCCTTTGATTTTGGAGATGGGGTTTGGAATAAAACTTGTTTTATTTTCTCTCCAGTTCCTTTTTGCATAAGTAAATACTCACCACTTCTTGGATGGATTGTAAAATCAGTTTCAGTAATCATACTTGAAACTTTTGCCCCGTTTAAACCGGAAGCATTTATTACAAATTTTCCCTCATAAACATTGTCATCTGAAGTTTTTACCTTAAAAATTTCTCCATTTTTTTTGATATCAACAACTTCACTTTGTAGTTTCAACTTAGCACCATTTTCTATGGCATTTTCTACAAGGGCTATTACATATTCATATGGTGAGCAAACACCAGCTCCCTTACAATATAAAGCTGCTATTGCATCATCTGAAACATTTGGTTCGATTTCTCTTAATTTTTTTTGATCAATTATTTCTATATCATCAAGATCATTTTCAAGCCCCATTTTGTAGAGCTTTTCAAGTTCTTTTTTATCATCTTCGTCAAAAGCTAAAACCAAAGATCCATTTTCTAAAAATCCAAAGTTTAGCTCTTGGTTTAACTTATTAAATTCCACTCTTCCCTTATAACAAATTCTTCCCCTTAGCTCATCGTGGCTTTCAGCATAACCACCGTGAACTATGGCAGAATTTGCCTTGCTTGCGCCCATGGATACATCAAGTTCTTTTTCTAAAATTAAAATATTTAATTTATATCTAGAAAGTCTTCTTGCAATCGAAGCTCCACTTACACCAGCACCAATAATTATTACATCATACATTTTATTCTTCTCTTTCTTCTATTTTCTTTCTTAATAAGCACTAAAATATAAAATTATATACTAAAACAGCAATTATACCACCAATAATTGGTCCAACAACTGGAATCCAAGAATATCCCCAGTTAGGATCAACTTTGTTTTTGAAAGGTAAGATTGCATAGGCAATTCTTGGTCCCAAATCTCTTGCAGGGTTAATTGCATAACCTGTAAGTCCACCTAAACTCATACCTATAGATACTATTAGACCAAATACATATAATTTGTCAACGCCGCCCATTCCAGCGCCAGCTACATTTCCAAATCCTAAGATTGCAAATACTAAAACGAAAGTTCCAATTATTTCTGATAAAAGATTTCTAAAAGTATTTGGTATAGTTGGAGCTGTACAGAAAGTTGCCCTAACAGTTATAGGATCATCACTTGTTGCATCGTAATGGTCTTTAAATAAAATATAAACTAAAATAGCACCAACGAAAGCACCAAGCATTTGCCCAATAATATAAGAAGGAACTGTATTCCATTCTATTCCACCATTAAATGCAAGAGCGATTGATAGGGCTGGATTAAAATGAGCACCTGTCAATGCACCAAAGATACAAGCTGGAATCATAACTGCAAGACCCCAAGCAAAAGTAATTTGAACAGGACCTGCACCCTTTTGTCCACTCTTGTTTAAAAGAACGTTTGCAACAACTCCGTCTCCTAATAAAATAAGTAACATTGTTCCGAAAAATTCACCTAGTATTATATCTCTCATAATATCCTCCTGTGATATACTAGTAAATATAAAAAAAGCAACAAAAATATAAATAATTGTTGCATGCTCTCTTTTATATTTAACTGTGAAAATGTTTACACTAATATTATAGCACAAAAATATTCTCTCTACAAATAAAATATTTTAAAATTTACAAACAAAATAATTTAACTTATAATTATCTTATAAAAAATAAAGGAGAAAAAATGGAAAAAGAAACAATTATTTCTTATATAAAAGACTTGTGCACTAGGCCATCGCCAACAGGATTTACAAAAAAATGTGAAAAATATTTGATGGAAGAATTTAAAAAATTAGGATACCAACCCTACCAAAATAATAAGGGGAATATCATAGTTCCTATTTATGAAAATGAAAATAATAAAAATGATGGACTTTTATTATCAGCCCATATTGATACTTTGGGCTTGATGGTAAGAAGTATAAAAGAAGAAGGTGGACTTCAAGTTACAAATCTTGGTGGTTTTCCCCTAAATTATGGAGAATTTGAAAATGTAAAAATTTTTACTAGAGACGGTAAAGAATTTGAAGGGGTTTTTAGGTTAAACGAGCCTTCTGTTCATGGATCAGATACTCCAAGAGTTTCAAAAAGAAATTTTGACGAAATGGAAGTTGTCTTGGATGAAATTGTTGAAAGCGACGAAGATGTAGAAAAACTAGGAATAGGAGCTGGAGATTTTGTGGCCTTTGATCCAAGATTTAGGTATTCAAATGGTTTTATAAAATCACGCCATCTTGATGATAAGGCTTCAAGTGGAGTTTTGCTTGCCCTTGCCAAAGAAATAAAAAAGAAAATTTAAAATTTAATAGAAATATCTATATGATGTTTACAACTTATGAAGAGGTAGGTCACGGTGCAAGTTCTGGTCATCCATCAGGAATAAAAGATATGATTGCAGTTGATATGGGAGTAGTTTATGATGATTTAAAAACAAATGATAGGATGGTTTCAATTTGTGCAAAAGATTCATCAGGTCCTTATAATTTTGATTTAACAAATGATTTGATAAATACGGCAAAAAATATAGGCCTAGATTTTGCTGTTGATATTTATCCATTTTATGGCTCAGATGCATCAGCCGCCATGACTTCGTTTTATGATTATAGGCATGCCCTTCTAGGTTGTGGAATTTCTGCATCTCACGGTTATGAAAGATGTCATGAAAAAGCCTTGATGGGACTTTTTTCTTTATTAAAAACTTATGTAGAAAAATACAAAAATTAATAAATTTTCACATCTAGACATATAAATAAAAATCATATAAAATAGACTTGTAGAGAAAAACTATTTCTTAAATTTTAAGGGGGAGAAATGAAAATCAAAAAAATTATGGCTGGAGCCCTAACTCTAGCGCTATCACTAAGTATTACAGCTTGTGGATCAAAAAAAGATGCATCCAATGATGGATCAGGATCAAATGCAAAAAAAGCAGAAGTTTCTGCAACTATGGTTACTGACCAAGGTGGTATAAATGATAAATCATTTAACCAATCATCTTATGAAGGATTAAAAGCTTACGAAAAAGATGGAAAGGTTAAATTTGATTATATTGAATCTCACAAAGATTCTGATTACCAACCAAACCTTGAATCAGCACTTGATAGTGAATCAGATATAATTTTTACAGTAGGATATGCACTTTTCGATGCAACAAGCAAGGCTGCTAAAGAAAATCCTGACCAAAATTATGCGATAATTGATAATGCAAATCCTGATAAGGTTAAAAACCTTCTAGGAATCACCTTTGCAGATCACGAAAATTCATTCTTAGTTGGATATATTGCTGGTATGACAACAAAATCAAACAATGTAGGATTTGTTGGTGGAATGGAATCAGCAGTAATTGACAGATTTGAATATGGTTATAGGGCAGGAGTTAAAGAAGCTGCAAGAGAAAAAGGTCAAGACATAGAAGTTCAAGTGCAATATGCAAACTCTTACGCTGACCAAGCAAAAGGAAAAAATATTGCCAACCAAATGTATCAAAAAGGTGCAGATGTAATCTTCCATGCAGCAGGTGGTACAGGAATTGGTGTATTTGAAGCAGCAAAAGAAAATAATAAATATGTAATTGGTGTTGACCGTGACCAAAAAGATGAAGCTCCAGATAATATCTTAGTTTCTACAATCAAGGGAGTTGGAAAAGCTGTCCAATTAACAATTGATGATTACAAAGATGGAAAATTCAAGGGTGGAGAAACAAAAGCATATTCATTAAAAGACGGAGACGCCCTAGGAATAGCTTATGGTGACAATGACTTAGTAGACCAAAAAGTTAAAGATAAGGTTGAAGATTTAAGAAATCAAATAGTTGATGGAAAAATTAAAGTTCCACAAAATGAAAAAGAATTTAAATCAATGGGCTATGACAAATAGGTTAAGAAAATAGTAAATTAAAAAAGAGTAGGAAGATAAACTACTCTTTTTTTTAAAAGGTAAATGTTTAGAAGATTCTAAATTAATAGTGAGGTTATATGGATAAGTATTTAAATGAAAGCCCTATTATTTCATTGAAAAATATTCATAAAAGTTTTGGAGACAAAAAAGTTTTGAAGGGAATAGATTTTGATCTTCACAAATGTGAAGTCCATGCTCTACTTGGAGAAAATGGAGCCGGAAAAACTACCTTGATGAATATTTTATATGGAATGTTTAATCAATCTGATGGGGAAATTTATATAAAGGGCGAAAAAATAATAAATAATTCACCCAAAAAGGCAATAAGTTTGGGGATAGGTATGGTCCACCAACATTTTATGTTGGTAGAACCCTTTAGCGTAACTGAAAATATAATTTTAGGTTACGAAGGGAAAAAGTTTTAATTGATAGGAAAAAAGCAAGGGATGAAGTTGAAAAATTAAGTGAAGAATACGGACTTCTGATCGATCCTGATAGTAAGGTTTCAGATATTTCTGTAGGTCAACAACAAAGAGTTGAAATATTAAAAGCCCTTTATCACGGAGCAGATATTTTAATTTTTGATGAGCCGACAGCAGTTTTAACCCCTCAAGAAATAAATGAATTTATAGAAATAGTTAATAAACTAACTGAACTTGGAAAATCAGTTATAATAATTACTCATAAACTAAAAGAAATAAAGGCAATGGCTGACACTTGCACAGTTATAAGAAGGGGAGAGTTTATTGATAAACTTGTAGTAAAGGATGTAAGTGAGGCTGAGCTTGCCGAAAAAATGGTGGGTCGTGATGTAAGTTTTAATGTTAAAAAAGAAAAAATAGAACTTGGAGATGAGATTTTTAAAATTGAAGATCTTTGGGTCAAAGATAATAGGGGAGTTGACAAGGTAAAAGGCCTTAACCTTTCTATTAAAAAGGGAGAAATTTTAGGAATTGCTGGAGTTGATGGAAATGGTCAAACAGAATTGATTGATGCCATTTCTGGAATGAGAAAATCTCAAAAAGGAAAAGTTACATTAAAAGGTGAGGATATAACAAATAAAAATCCTAGAAACATAATTGACCTCGGTATGAATCAAATTCCAGAAGATAGGCAAAAAAGAGGCCTTGTTTTGGAATATCCTATAAAGGATAATTTGATTTTAGAAAATTTGGACAAAGATTTTTCAAAAAATGGAATTCTAGATTTCAAAAAAATAGAAGAAAATGCTAATTCTTTGATAGAAAAATTTGATATTAGACCAAATGATATGAATGAAAAAGCAGGAAGCCTTTCTGGTGGAAACCAACAAAAAGTTATTATAGCAAGAGAGATTACAAACAATCCCGATCTTTTGATAGCAGCCCAACCTACAAGGGGCCTTGATGTTGGGGCAATTGAATTTATCCACCAATATTTGGTTGAACTTAGAAACCAAGGAAAGGCAGTTTTATTGGTAAGTTTCCAATTAGATGAAGTCATGGATTTATCCGATAGGATTTGTGTAATCTATGATGGAAAAATAGTGGGAGAGCTTGATCCAAAACAAACTGATGAATATGAAGTCGGAAGATTGATGGCAGGAGGAGATCATGAATAAGAAAAAATCATTTGCAAATTCAAAATTATTATTTACTCTTGTATCAATAATTTTGGGACTTTTAGTTGGGGCCCTTGTACTTTTTCTTGCAGGTTATAATCCAATTGAAGCCTATGGGAAATTAATAGAGGGAGTTTTTAAATCTCCAAGAAATATTGGCTGGGCCCTTGTAAATTCAACACCAATAATTCTTACAGGTCTTGGGGTATGCTTTGCCTTCCAAACAGGTCTTTTCAATATGGGAGCTGAGGGACAATTTATAATTGGAACAACGGTAGGATTTTTGCTAGGTTATTTATTAAATCTTCCTCCTCTAATCCATGTTATTCTTACAATAACTATTGCGATTTTGGCAGGCTTTATTTATGGAGGACTTGCTGGATTTATAAAGGCGAAATTTGGAATTCATGAAGTTATTTCAACAATCATGCTTAACTGGGTTGCCTTTTATTTACAAAATTTTGTAGTTTATCGTTACCAAAAGCCGAATTCTATGGGAACTTTTGATATAAAAGATTCAGCAAAAGTAACTCTTTTTACAAATGCTGGCCAAAGATTTGATGGATTTTTTGGTAAATTTTTCAGGGCACCAATTCATTTAGGAATAATTCTTGCAATTATTAGTGTTCTTATTATTTGGTTTATACTTGAAAAAACAAGTCTAGGTTATAAATTAAAGGCTGTAGGCTTAAATAGGGAAGCCAGTGAATATGGTGGAATTGATGCCAACAAAAAAATAGTCCAATCAATGGCAATTTCTGGAGCTTTGTGCTCACTTGCAGGTGTAACTCAAATTATGGGGTATACTTACTCACTTCCTCTTTTATCAGCTATGGAAAATTTTGGATTTGATGGACTTGCAGTTTCACTTTTAGCTTCAAACAATCCGATAGGATGTATTTTCTCTGGTTTATTTTTAGGATCTTTAAAATATGCCGGATCTAATTTACAAAGAACTATGGGAGTTCCAAGCGAATTAATTTCAATAATTATAGGAACAATAATTTTATTTACAGCTATTCCTTTAATATTTAAAATAATAAGGGCGAGGTTAAATAAAAATAGAAAGGCGGGAAATAATGCTTAATTTGACAGTTTTAGGATTGATAATTGGAAATACACTTTCAAATGCTACACCAGTATTATTAACTGGCCTTGGTGGAATGATGAGTGAAAAATCAGGTGTTGTAAATATTGGACTTGAAGGAATGATGACAATTGGTGCTCTTGTTGCAGCAACGGTTGGTTATTATGTGGGAAATCCATGGCTTGGATTTTTGGCAGGAGGCCTTGCAGGAATGTTTTTTGGTTTGATCCATGCTATAGTTTCAGTAACTTTTGCAGGAGACCAAACAATTTCAGGTATTGCTATAAATACTCTTGCCCCAGGTTTGGCACTTTTTTTGGCAAGATTATTTTTTGACGGGGCAACCCAAACTCCATCAATTCCTCTAGAAAATAAAATTCCAAGACTTTTTGATGGCCTAATTAAAAATCAAGGATTAAAAAATATTTTCTCCCAATATGCAACAGTTTATCTTGCCTTAATTTCTGTAATCTTACTTTATGTATTTTTATATAAAACAAAATGGGGACTAAGGTTGATTGCAGTTGGGGAACACCCAAAGGCAGCAGAAACTTTAGATATTTCTGTAAGAAAAATAAGATATCTTGCAGTTATGTTTTCAGGATTTATGGGAGGACTTGGAGGAGCTTCTATGTCACTTGCAGTTGTAAGTGTATTTTCTCCAACCCTAATTGCAGGACAAGGATATATTGCCCTTGTATGTGTAATATTTGGAAACTGGAAACCACAAGGAGTTTTGATAGGATCATTATTTTTTGGTCTAACCCAAGCTATAGCAACCTATCTTACAGGAACATCCATACAATTGCCAATGGAATTTATTTCAATGATTCCATATATTTCAATTTTACTTTTCTTGATTTTATTTAATAAAAAATCAAAAGCACCAAAGGCAAGTGGTAAGCCTTATTTGACAGAAGATATATAAAAACAGAATATAAAAAATATAAATCCCATCTCAATCACAGAATAAAAAGAGGACTCATAGATGAAAATTAAGATAAAGTCAATAAATGAGATCTCTCCACAAGGTCGAGATGGGTTATTTTTGTTTTCCGTTAATTACTAAAGGATTTATTAATTTAATATTTTATTAAAATTCAATTTTTTAAAAATGAGTATAAAAAAAGCACCACTCGGTGCAATTTTAAAAGGGAAAATTTACGTATTACAACTAAAAAAGCAAGCTTTAGCTTGCAAAAAAATGGTCGGGGTGAAAGGATTCGAACCTTCGGCCTCATGGTCCCAAACCACGCGCGCTACCAAGCTGCGCCACACCCCGATGTCCTAACGACAATATATAATATACCAGCTTTAAAATCTTTTGTCAAATCTTTTTTTGAAAATTTTTAAATTTTTGTAAGATTTGTCTATTTAGCTGATAGGTAAGAATAAAAATCTTCGATTTCTTTCTCACTGAAAATAATTATACCATTTTTCTTTAGGACTTGGCAAGTAATTCCATCAGATTTTTTTAATTTTTTTGAAAAAGTCCCATCATATATTAAATCTTTCCCACAAGATGGAGATTTTGCCTTTAATAAGGCGACTCTTATCTTATGTTTTTTACAAAGATCAAGGGCTATTTGACTTCCCTTTTCAAATTCTTTTGTAAAGTCTTTCCCATCTATATTTATAACTTTTGAATTTTTTATCTCACAAGGCTTTCTTGGTGTTGACATTCCTGAATCAACTTCTGGACACACATCTATAAAATTTATTTGGGGAAATTTTTCTTTTAAATTTTTATTTTATTATTTTTTCCATCATAGCGACAATTTATTCCCAAAAGACATCTTGATATTAAAACATTCATATTTTTATCCTTTCTGATATAATTATAGCAAAGGAGATTTTAAATGAAAATTAGAAATTTTTTTTATAAATTTATTTTAAGTTTTTTTCTTATTTTTGCCTTCACAGGATGTGTAAAGCATGAAAATATTAATTCTAATGAAAATATTGAATCAAAAAATATTTTAGAGGACAAGGCTTATTATAAAAAAGATGATGTAGTTTCTTATATTAAATCTTATAAAAAACTTCCCAAAAATTACCTAACAAAAAATCAAGCAAAAAAACTTGGGTGGATTCCAAGAAAAGGAAATTTGTGGGAAGTTACTGATAAGGGAGTAATTGGTGGTGATTATTTTGGAAATTTTGAAAAAAATTTGCCAGAAGCTAATTACAAGGAATGTGATGTAAATTATTTTGGTGGAAGACGTGGTGGTGAAAGGTTAATTTATGATGAAGACTTTAATATTTTTTATACCAATGACCACTATAAAACTTTTACTAAGGAGAATTAGATGATTTGTTTGGATGGATTTGAATTTAAGTCAAGGGATGAGGCTTTTTCTTATTTGAATGAAAAAATTGATTTCGAATATGAAGTGGATAATCTCGATGGTCTTTTTGACTGCCTTTCTATGGTTGATGAAAAAATTATTATTGAAAATTATCCTATTATTTATGAGAATTTAAGTGATTATGGAGAAAAATTTCTGTCTTGTTTTATGAAGGCTAGCCTTTCTTTTGGCATAGAAATTGATTTTCTATCATAGCTTAATATAGTAAAGAAAAGGAGAAAATATGGAAGATAGGTCTGTAAATAATGAAATTAGAAACTTTGTTGCCAAAAATATTATAAATGATTTTCTAAAAGATGGAGATAAGTTTTATGAAAAAGAATTTCTAATCAATAAGTTTAGGGTAAATCCTTCTTATGTTGATAAGACTTACCAAAGGCTTTTGGATGAAGATTTGATTGAAGCAAAAAGTGATTACTATTATATGAAAATTGATGAAAGCAAGAAAAATGCCCTTATAGTGGAATTTGCCAATGGATATTTGAATGATTTTTTAAAAAATATGAATTCTATTGGAATTTCCAATGAAGGTGTTTATGATTTTGTAAGTTTGAGGATGAGGGCTAATGGATAATATTTTAGAGATTAAAAATTTGAAAAAAACCTATGGCAAGAAAAATGTGCTTGATGGGATAAATTTAAAACTTGAAAAGGGAAAGATTTTGGGTCTTATGGGCCCAAATGGTTCTGGTAAAACTACCCTTTTAAAATGTATTATGGGTCTTATCAAGCCAAATGATGGGGAGATTTTAATTGATGGAAAAAAAGTTGGAGTCGATACTAAAAAAATAATCTCCTACCTTCCTGATGCCTATCATCTTTATGATAATTTAACAATTGAAGATACTGTAAATCTTTACAAGGATTTTTATGATGATTTTAATATGAGAGTTTGCAAGGAACTTTTTGAATTTATGAAAATTCCAAAAGAAGGATATTCTGATAAATTATCAAAGGGGATGAAGGAAAGACTTCTTTTGGCTTTGACTTTATCTCGTGATACAAAATTATATATTTTAGATGAGCCGATTGAGGGGGTAGATCCAATTGCTAAAGATATGATTTTATCTGCAATTATAAAGACTGTAGATATTGGTAGGACAATAATTATTACAACCCACCAAATTGGAGATTTAGAAAATCTTTTTGACAGGGCAGCCTTTATCCAAAGAGGGCAAATTCTTATGGAAGAAGATGCTGAAGATTTAAGGGATAAGTATAAAAAACAAATGGTAGATTTATATAAGGAAATTTTTGTAATATGATTAAGTTTTTAAAGTATGAATTAAAAAGGTCTAGGGGATTTTTTCTGCTTATGGCACTTTTGTCCATAATTTCAGTAGCTATTACTGGAGTTTTTTATAAATTTAATAGCTTTGATATGGAAAATAAAAATTTTTCATTTTTTATCCTCCTTCTTGCCTTGGCTCTTATAATTTTATCAATTTGCCTTATATTTTTTACGGTTAGGTTCAAAAGGGATATTTTTGATAAGTCATCCTATATAACTTTTACCATAAATGTTTCTGTGGCAAGGATTATTTTTGCAAAATTTTTGGCAAGTGTATTGGTGGGATTTTTAAGTCTTTTAATTTTTGTAGGATCCTTGATCCTTGGGGCAAATATTTTAGAAATTTCCAAAGGACTTGTAAATATTTCTCCCTCAAGTCTTCTAGCTTATGTGGTAGTCAGTGGAATTTATTATTCAATAGCCTATCTTTTATTAACTTTGGGCATGACCCTTTCAAAAGTTCAAATTTTTAAAAGATACTATTCCTTTGTAACAGTAGTCTTATCTATTGTATTATTTACAATTGTAGTCTGGCTTTTAAGAAATATCTACCAAATAAGCCCGGTAGCACTAAGCCTTAAAAATTTCTCTATCCAAAGGCTTATAAATATAAATGGGATAGATATATCAATGCTTTATAATGGCCTAGATGGAAAAATTATTGGGATAAATATTTGGATGTTAATCTTTTCGGTTTTAATAATAGCACTTACATTTTTTTATAATGTATTTTTGATAGAAGAAAAGATAGATTTTTAGGAGATCTTATGAGAAAGTATTTAAAATATGATGTAAAATCAAATATGAAATTTTTTATTTCAACAGTTGCAACATTTGTGATCCTATTAATATCCTTACTATCAATAAAAACCCTTGGGGCCATTTCCCAATCACTGGAGATAAACTCAGCCGTAAATTCAATAGAAATAATAGTAGTTGTTGTATTTATACTTACAATTTCCTATTTTATAATAAATTCTTTTTACAAGGACCTTTACACAAATAGGTCAATATTAACATTTTCCTTGCCCATAAGTGCTAAAGAATTTATAAGTGCAAAACTTTTGGTGATAAATATATTCTTTTGGCTTTTGGTATTTTTGTCAGTGTTCCTATTTTATGTAGTAGGAATTTATATGAATTTAAAATCTCTCTTATCATTAATTTTTATAATGATTTTAGTAAATATAATATCTCTTCTAATATTTTTGTACATGCAAATGGATAGGTTTATGCTAAGAAGAAAAACTTCTGCCATCTTAATTTTTATAATTATGGTTTTGATATTAGCTGTTGGATTTTTTGTAAATAAAAATTTTCTATTCTTAAATAACAAAATGCTCTTAAAAAATTATAATTATATGGCTTTTATTTATGCCTATATAAAATATAAGGGCGCTTTCTATATAAATTTAACAAGTTTTTCCTATTATATAATAGTTACGCTTATCTTATTTAGGATAAATGCAAAAATATTAAGAAAAGATCTAGATTTATCGTGAGGTTTATATGAATAAAAATATGTATATAGGAATAATAGGAGGGGTTATAATTTCTATTATTTTAAATAATGCCTATAATTTTCCAAACAAAGAAATGGTTGCAGTTATCTGTGCAGTTCTTGGTGCCTTTTTTGGGGCAAGCATTGACAATAAGTTTAAAAAACACAAGTAGGGTATAGTCATAGTAAGGAGATCTTATGGATAATAAAATTAATGATGTCAAAAAAATAATAAAAGAGTCAAACAATATTGTATTTTTTGGTGGAGCAGGAGTATCAACTGCATCTGGAGTTCCAGATTTTAGGTCTGCAACAGGACTTTATAATAGAGAAAATAATTCTTCATATTCACCAGAATATATGCTAAGTCATGAATTTTTCGTAAACCATCCTGATAAATTTATGGAATATGCAAAAGAAAATTTGATGATTGAAGGGATAAAACCAAATGATTGCCATTTTGCCCTAACAAAACTTGAAAAAATGGGAAAATTAAAGGGGATAGTTACCCAAAATATAGACTCTCTCCACCAAGAAGCAGGAAGTAAAAATGTAGTTGAGCTTCACGGAAATTTGAGAGATTATTACTGCACATCTTGTGGGAAAAATTTTGATCTTTCTTATGTAAAAAAATTTAATAATTTAGTCACATGCGATGAGTGTGAATCAGTTGTAAGACCTGATATAGTTTTGTATGGAGAAAGTTTAAATAATGATAATATAAACTATGCTGTAAATTTAATTAGTCAGGCTGATGTTTTGATAGTTGGAGGAACAAGTTTAGTTGTATATCCAGCAGCAGGACTTATAGATTTTTATAGGGGCAAAAAACTTATTGTCATAAATAGAGATCCTACCCCAAAAGATAATAAAGCAGACTATCTTTTAAAGGGAGATATATCAAAAATAATGAAAGAATTAGTAGAAGGTGTTTAATTTTGAAAAAAAGACATGGAATAGATGAACTATCAATAGGACTAGTATGGTTTGCCATAGGACTTATGCTATTAAATTATTTTTTAAAAATTGATTTTTTACAAGCCCTACCCTTAATTATTGTTTTTTATGCCATATTTAGGACTATTTCAACAAATGAGATTAAAAGAAACAGTGAAAATTATATTTTTAAATTAAAATTTTTAAATCCAATTCAAAAAAAATATAGAAAAATTAAGAGGAAAATATTTGGAGATAAAAAATATAAGTATATTAAGTGTAAATCCTGTGGACAAGAATTACGTATTCCTAAGGGCAAAGGAAAAATTATGGTAAAATGCCCAAAATGCAAGACAAAACAAAAGGTAAAATCGTAAAAAAAAATTAAATTTTATCTTTATTTTTAAAAAAATTTATTGTATAATACCTGAGGAAGGAGCATGTATGGATAGATTAATAGGAACAGTATCAATGGGTGTTAGGACACCTATTATTGAGACAGGAGATAACTTAGTAGATATAGTATTTGATAGCGTAAACAATGCTGTTGAATCAAAGAATATCGAATTAAAGGATAAGGATGTAGTTTGTGTTACAGAATCACTTGTAGCAAGAGCTCAAGGAAACTACGCAACTTGTGAACAAATTGCTAAAGACATCAATAACAAATTCAAAGCAGATGAAATAGCAATATTATTCCCAATTTTAAGTAGAAACAGATTTTCAATTATGTTAAAAGCTTTCGCTTTAAGTGGTAAAAAACTTCACATCTGTTTATCTTATCCACAAGATGAAGTAGGAAATTATATTATGGATAGGATGGACTTATTTGAAAGTGATGTAAATCCTTATTCAGATATCTTATCAGAAGAAGAATTTAGAAAACTTGCAGGAGATTACAAACACGAATTTACTGGAGTTGACTATATTTCTCTTTACAAGGAAATGGCAAAAAACAGTGAGGTACATTTTTTCAACAATCCAAAAGATGTGCTTAAATTTACAAAAAGTGTTTTAGTTTGCCAAATTCATACAAGAGACTTAACTAAAAAACTTCTTGAAAAATCTGGTGCCGAAGAAGTTTACGGACTAGATGAAATAATGACACAATCAGTTGATGGATCAGGTTATAACGAAGATTATGGTTTACTTGGATCAAATCTTTCTACAGACGATGTAGTAAAATTATTCCCAAGAGACGGCCAAGTTTTCGTAGATGAGCTTCAAAAAAGACTTATTGAAAAATACAATAAAGAAATTGAAGTAATGATTTACGGCGATGGAGCTTTCAAAGACCCAGTTGGAAAAATTTGGGAGCTTGCAGATCCAGTTGTATCCCCAGCATATACAAAGGGACTTTCTGGAACACCAAACGAATTAAAAATCAAATATATAGCTGATACCGAATTAAAAGACTTATCAATTGATGAAAGAACCGAAAAAATGAGAGAAAGAATTTCTCACAAAAAAGATGACTTAAAAGGTACAAATGAAACTTTAGGAACAACACCTAGACAAATTACAGACCTTTTAGGATCACTTTGTGATTTAACATCAGGTTCTGGTGATAAGGGAACTCCTGTTGTTCTTATACAAGGGTATTTTGATAATTATTCAAATGATTAAAAAAAAGCCGAGAGGCTTTTTTTTTATAAACTTGGAGGATTAAAAAATTAGTAAAAATGAACGAAAATATAGGTGAAAGTAATTTTTCTGAAAAAGAAAAATTAAAACATATTCTTGAAAGAAATGCTGCTATAAAAATTTTAAGAAAAGATAGGAAAAAAGATAAATTTGCCCACGAACCTTTAAGTCCAAGAAAGAAGTTTTTCTTGATGAGTTTTGCAGCAGTTTTGATGGCAAATGGTACACATTTTTTCAAATATCCTAACCATTTTGTAATAGGCGGAGTAGAGGGGGCATCCATACTGCTTTCCAATAGCCTTCCTCTATCACCAGCCTTTATAACCTTGGTTTTAAATCTTTCCTTATTAGTCTTGGCGTATTTTATTTTGGGGAAAAACTTTGTAATAAAAACGGGCTACGTATCCATACTAAATTCCTTAACAGCCCTTTTATTAAGTAAAATTATGCCTCACACAACGCCCTTTACAGATAATAAACTTTTAGAATTATTTTGTGCAGTATTAATCCCTGCCCTTGGCTCCTCAATTCTTTTTAATCTATCTGCATCCAGTGGAGGAACCGATATAATCGCCATGATTATAAATAAATACACCAATTTAAATATTGGCAAATCTCTATTGATTGGAGATTCTATTTTAACCTTGATGTCAATAAAAATGTTCGGTGCAGAAATCGGACTTTTATCATGCCTTGGACTTTTGATGAAAGGACTTGTAGTAAATCAATTTATTGCATCCTTTAACACGGCAAAATTATTTTTGATAATTACGTCCAAGCAAGAAGAAATCAGTGTATTTATTAGAGACAAATTAAATAGGTCAGCAACTGTAATTGATGGTACAGGCCTATATTATAAAAAAGACCAATCAGTATTTTTGTGTGTAACTAATGATTATGAAGCAGCCCTTTTTAGAAAATATATAAGAGAAATTGACCCACGTTGCTTTATAACAGTTTTAGATACCTCATCAATAATAGGTAAGGGCTTTTACTCTACAGACCTTCATTAGAAAGGAAAAATTAATGAACGTATTAGTTTCTTGTGATGAAAATTATATAAATCCATTAAAGACCATGTTATATTCATTATTTAAAAGTAATTATATACAAATTGAAATATATCTAATTCATAAAGATATAAGAGATGAAAAGATAAAAGAAATTGAAAAATTTGTAGAAAAAGCAAGTCTAGGAAAAGGAAAATTAAATACAATAAAGGTTGAAGATCTTTTTTCAAAGGCAAAAACAACTTTCTATTACACAGAAGAAATGTATTATAGACTTTTGGCATACAAATACTTGCCAAAAAGTTTAGATAGAATTTTATACCTTGATCCTGATGTACTAGTTTTAAATTCGTGTGAAGAACTTTACAATATGGATTTATCTGATAATTATTTTGCAGCAGCAACTCACACTATTCCAACTGTTCAATCAGCAAATGTAGCAAGACTGTCTTTAACATCAGGCCATAAAGATATAGAAAATTACTTTAATTCTGGAATTTTGATGATAAATTTAGAACTTGCAAGAAATAGCGAAAAATATGAAAAAGAAGTCTTAAATTATGTAGAAAATTCAAAATCACTGGGTCTAATAATGCCGGATCAAGATCTTTTGAATGTTGTTTTTAGAAATAAAATAATAAAAATTGATGAAATAAAATATAATTATGATGCAAGAAGGTATTTAGCTTATAAATTGAAGGATAAAAAATATAAGCTCTCTTATATTATATCTAATACTTGCTTTTTGCATTTTTGTGGAAAAAGAAAACCTTGGTTAGATGAAAATAATTTGGGTGTATTCACATCGCTTTATTTATATTTTTGGAAAAATGCAATGAACATATAAAAACTCCTAATTTTAAAATTAGGAGTTTTTTTAAGCTAGAAATAATTTTAGATGATACATTAAATAAGCTATTATCACAATTTCAATTAATTTAGCCAAAGACATTGTCTTAATATAATCTTTAAAGTTTAATTTTTTAAAACCTGCCACCATGGAAAGTGCATTATCTGGAGCAAAAGGCATGGCACTTGTTAGAAATAAAACTTTTTTAAATCTTTTTGTACTCTGTCTTCTAGCACTTTCATACTTTTTTATACTTTTTTTGGGTAAAAATAAATTCAAAAATCTTTTACCGTAAATTCTTGTCAAAGTGTAATTTAAAACAGCAGTCATAAGACCTGTTATGTAATTTAAAAATAAGCCAAATTTTTGACCAAACAAAGCGAAACCTATTACTATAAAAATTGTTGTTGGAATAAAAGGAACAAATCCTATTAAAACTTTCAAAATTATAAATATTAAAGGAGCAAGATATGAAAAAGCACCGATATAATCATACAATTTATCTGAATTTGTAAGTATTCCTAATACATATAATCTATATAAAAAATAAAAAAATAAAATAGAAAGACCAATGCTTATAGATATTTTAATTTTTTTACTATGTTTTTTCAAAAAATATTTCATAAAAAAATCATGAATACGAATTTACAAAAAAGAGAGGCTTAAGCCTCTCATAAAAAAAATCTTATTCTTGTTCTTCGAACATATCTTTGCCTACTCCACAAACTGGGCAAACCCAATCTTCTGGTAGATCTTTGAATTCTGTTCCTGCGTCGATTCCGTTATCTGGATCTCCGTTTGCAGGATCATAGATATATCCACAAGCTGTACATACGTATTTCATAATATTCTCCTTTCGTTTCGTTATATTAACATTATACTACAAAATTAAAAAAATCAATAATTTTAAAAACTAGCAGAAAAATTGACAAAAATTTTTTTATTGGGTATAAGTCTATTAGTAAGAGATGAGGGATAATATGGAACTTATTAGAAACACAATGCCTACAGACCTTGAAGCAATAAAAAAATTTAGGGACGAGCTTGTTTTAAATTTAAAAAAAAAAAAATAAGATGAGGATTTAATTTTTAAAATAAGATTAATCCTAGATGAACTTATAATAAATTCCTATGAACATGGAAACAGGTGTCAGTATGATAAGATCATTGATACAACTTTTATCATGGATGATGATTGTTGCCTAATAAAAGTGAAAGATGAGGGAGAAGGAATTGATTATCTTTATGAAAATGATGGTTTAAATGATCATGGTAGGGGGATAAAACTTGTTTATACCCTAGCAGATGATTTAATAATTAAAGATAATATTATAATAGCCTTGGTAAAAAGAAATTCGAAGATAAAATTGTATATATAATACTTGGTAATTTTATTTTATCAAGTATTTTTTTTGTTATTTATTGATAATCTTATCACATATGATATAATAAATTGATGAATAAATAGTTTATAATAGATAAGAAAGAAGTGATTTAATGAAACGTGAAGATATAAGAAATGTAGCGATAATTGCCCATGTAGACCATGGAAAAACAACCTTGGTTGATGGACTTTTAAAGACAAGTGGTATTTTTAGAGAAAATCAAAAAGTTGATGAAAGAGTTATGGATTCAAACTCTATAGAAAAAGAAAGAGGAATTACAATTCTTTCAAAAAATACTGCCATAAATTATAAAGATATAAAAATAAATATTATCGATACTCCAGGCCATGCCGATTTTGGTGGAGAAGTTGAAAGAGTTTTAAACATGGCCGAAGCTGTTGTTTTGGTAGTTGATAGTCACGAAGGACCAATGCCTCAAACAAAATTTGTATTAAGAAAGGCGATTGAATTAAATCTTCCAGCAATAATTTGTATTAATAAGGTTGATAGACCAGACCAAAGAGTTGAGGAAGTAATGGATGAAGTCCTAGACTTATTTATCTCACTTGATGCTGACGAATCATATCTTGATTCCCCATTTGTTTTTGCATCAGCAAAACAAGGTTGGGCAAGTTTAGAATTTGGTGAAGAAAAAGAAGATATGACAGATCTTTTAGATACAATAATAGAATATACTCCTGCCTTTGAAGCTAAAGAAGATAGTCCATTTAAGGTTTTGGTTTCAACAACAGATTATGATAACTATCTTGGAAGAATTGCAATTGGAAAAGTTGAAAGTGGAAAAATCAAGAAAAATGATTCTTGTATAATTGTAAATTACAATGATAAAGACAGAAAAGTAAAATCCAAAATTGTTACAATTTATGAATTTGAAGGACTTGAAAGAAGTGAAGTAGAAGAAGCTTCCTTTGGTTCAATTGTTGCCCTATCAGGAATGGAAGATATAAATATAGGAGATACAATTTGTACAGAAAGTGATATGGATCCTATAGAATTTACAAAAATTTCTGAACCAACCCTTTCAATGACATTTTCTGTAAATAATTCACCCTTTGCAGGACGTGATGGAGATTATGTAACAAGTAGGCACTTAAGAGATAGGCTATTTAAAGAAAAAGAAACAGACGTATCACTTAGGGTTGAGACAACTGATTCAACAGAAGCCTTCAAGGTTTCAGGAAGAGGAGAATTACATCTTTCAGTATTAATCGAAAACTTAAGAAGAGAAGGATACGAATTCCAAGTTTCAAAGCCTGAAGTTATGTTTAAGAAAGATGAAAATGGAAAAACCTTAGAACCAATTGAACTTGCAACAATAGATGTAGACCAAGAATACACTGGAGCAATTATAGAAAAATTAGGACTTCGTAAGGGAGAACTTATAGAAATGGCTCCAAATTCTTCAGGATATACAAGAATGATATTTAAAATTCCTGCAAGAGGACTTATAGGTTATAGGCAAGAATTTTTGACTGATACAAAAGGAACTGGAATTTTAAATACAGAATTTGATTCATATGAAAGATATAAGGGAGATATTGCAAAAAGACAAGCAGGATCACTTATTTCATTTGAAACAGGAGTTGCAACAACTTATGGCCTTCATGCTGCCCAATCAAGAGGACAACTTTTTGTAAAACCTCAAGATGAAGTATATGAAGGAGAAGTTATTGGATCAAACGCAAAAGGAATTGACATTGACGTAAATGTCTGCAAAAAGAAAAAACAAACCAATGTCAGAGCATCAGCAGCTGACGAGGCCTTGGTTTTATCTCCTGCAAAAATTATGAGCGTTGAAGAAATGATGGAATTTGTAGAAGAAGATGAGCTTATAGAAATTACCCCTCATAAGCTAAGAATTAGAAAAAGAATTTTAGATAATAATCTAAGATACAAGGCTAAGAAAAATAGCAAATAAGGTGGATCATGAAAAAAAGATTTGAAAGATTTCTTTCAACTTCTTTGCTTTTGACAATTTTAGTGGTTTTATTATCAAATTTAATGCTAATACTTACCAAAATTAACCCACAAATAGTAAATCATATATGGAATATTTCCTTTATTATTTCGTGGGTTATAATGTTAGCCTATCCCCTATATATATTGATGGAAAAAAATTCTAGGGGATATTCAATATTTTTAGCATTAATAAGTGTAGTTGTTTTTTCCTTGTTAAGTTTTCACGCCTTACTTGTGATAAGCAATTACACACCACTTTTACCAAAATACATAGCAGTTGATGGAAGAATAACAGATTATTGGCAAGAAATTTTTTATAGTGGACTAATTATAATCTATGTAGGACATATTATAAATTTAATCCTTATAAAAAGAATAAAAAATAAAGAAGAAATTAAAAAATAAGGGAGGTTTATCTTATGAAAAAAGAGCTAAGTGTTTCTTTATCAGTAATAAAAAGGTTACCAAAATATTATAGATATTTAGAAGCAATAAATGAAAAAGGCATTGTAAGAGTTTCATCAAAAGAACTTTCACAAATCACAGGACTTACAGCAAGTCAAATCAGACAAGACCTAAACCACTATGGTTGCTTTGGCCAACAAGGATACGGATATAACGTAAGAGAGCTAATGGATGAGCTTGCTAAAATTATCGGTGTAGACAAAGAATATTCTATGGTAATAATTGGTTACGGAAATATAGGCCATGCACTTTACCAATATAGTGGCTTTAAAAGTCTAGACTATAATGTAAAGGCAGTTTTTGATAAAAATAACGAAGAAGTATCAACAGACACACTTGAGGTTTTATCAATAGATAAGCTTAAAGATTACTTAGAAGAAAATAAGATTGATATAGGAATAATCACTACACCCAAAGAAGGTGCCCAAGAAGTATGTGATATTCTTTGTGAAGGAGGAATAAAAGGAATTTGGAACTTCGCACCAGTTGATTTAAAAACAAAAAATAATGTAGTAATAGAAAATGTTCACCTAGATGAATCATTATTTACCTTAACTTATTTTATCAACTCACCAGAAGATTTCGCTTTTTAGATAATTATGATTGTAGCTTCAGTATCAAATTTAGAAAAATCCTACCCAAATAAAGATGTATTTTCAAACATCTCCTTTACCATAAATAAGGGAGATAAGATTGGACTAATAGGAAATAACGGTTCTGGAAAGTCTACACTATTTAATATATTAACAGGAGAGATTTCAAAAGATAAGGGAAATATACATATACCAAATGACATAAGTCTTGGATATTTAAAACAACAACTAGGTCTTATGTCAAATAAAAGTATATATGATTATTGTTTGGATGTTTTTAAAGATCTAATAAGTCTTGAAAAAAATATTAGGGACTTGGAAGTAAAGATGAGCGAGGAAAAAAATCCAGACAGGCTCGATGAAATAATGAAAGAATACGCAAAAAAAAGCGAAGAATTTGAAAAAAAACAAGGCTATTCCTATAAGTCAGAAATAAGAGGGGTTCTTATAGGTATGGGTTTTGAGGAAGAAGATTTTCAAAAAGAAGTTTCGCTTTTATCAGGAGGACAAAAGGCAAGGGTTGAACTTGCCTGTCTTTTATTGGAAAAGCCTGACCTTATTTTATTAGATGAGCCAACCAACCACCTCGATATAAAGGCTATTAATTTTTTGGAAAATTTTGTCAAAAATTTTAAGGGATCAGTTATAGTAATTAGCCACGATAGGTATTTTCTTGATGCAACTGTATCAAAAATATTTTTATTAGAAAATGAATCCTTAAAAATTTATAACGGTGATTACACATCTTTTATGAAGCAAAGAAAAAAAGATTTGAAGGTTCAAAACCACCTTTATAAGTCCCAACAAAAAGAAATTAAAAGGCAAGAAGAGATAATTGATAGGCTTAAAAATCTTGGAGGTTCAAAAAGAAAAAGGGGAATTTCCCAATCAAGATCAAGACAAAAACTTTTGGATAAGATGGAAAGACTAGAAAAACCTGATAGTCTTAATGAGTCAATAAATATAAGATTTACGCCAAGAATTGTATCTGGAGTTGATGTATTAAGTGTTGATAAACTAAAAAAATCCTATGATAAGGAAATTTTTGAAGATATTTCTTTTAATATTTATAGAAATGATAGGGTGGCAATAATTGGAGAAAATGGTGTAGGAAAAACCACCCTTTTTAAAATAATTTTAAACCAAGAAAGAAAAGATGA
Source organism: Anaerococcus hydrogenalis DSM 7454 (assembly GCF_000173355.1). GTDB lineage: Bacteria > Bacillota > Clostridia > Tissierellales > Peptoniphilaceae > Anaerococcus > Anaerococcus hydrogenalis. The sequence goes on along the minus strand of NZ_ABXA01000031.1, from coordinate 43,383 downwards.
AGGTCAAATAAAACTTGGTTCAAGCGTAAAAATTGGATATTTTGACCAAGAACAAAAATCTTTAAATACAGAAAATACTTTGTTTGAAGAGATAAGAGAAGCTTATCCTGACCTTACAAATTTTGAGATAAGATCATATCTTGCAAAAATAATGTTTTATCAAGATGAAGTAGATAAGCCGATAAATGAATTATCAGGAGGCCAAAGAGCAAGAATTTCTCTTTTAAAACTTATGCTGTCAGATTGTAATTTTATTTTGATGGATGAGCCAACTAACCACCTAGATATAGATTCTAAAGAGGCCTTGGAAGATGCTTTAATCTCTTATGAGGGAACAGTCCTTGTCATAAGCCACGATAGGTATTTTTTAAATAAAATTGCTGTTAAGATTCTTGATATGCATAAGGATAATATGAAAGAATATTTGGGAAATTATGATTATTATGTAGAAAAAATAAAAGAGGAGTCAATGGAAGATGAGAAAAAATCATCCATGACCCAAACCCAAATTAAAAAAGAAGAAAAAAGAAAAATTAAAAAGGCTTGAGATAAGAAAAATAAAAGAAAAACTTGAAAAATTAGAAAAAGAATCTAATACTATTGATACAAAAATCCATCAATTAACTGAAATAAGCCTAAAAGAAGGTTTTTATGATGACCAAGAAAAAGTTATAAAAACTTTTGAAAAGATAAAAAATCTTGAAGATAGAAAACAAAAAGTACAAGATATGTGGCTTGACCTATCCTTAGAATTGGAAGAAAATTAAAAAGTTTTGTTTCAAAAACTAAAGCGTGGGTAAATTATAAGTGAGGAGGATTTATGGGAGGTTTTAAAAAATTTTTGTGGTCTCTAATGACTATAGTTCTCATAATAATAGCTGCGGTACTAGGTACTGTATCTCTTGTTGATGATGGAATTCGTCATGATTTATTATCATATTTAGAAATCCAAAATTACAGGTATGTGCTATTAGGAGTAGCGATTGCTGTATTAGTTTTTGCTATCATTCTTTTAATAGATATTATCGCAAATCAAAATGATAAGCGTGAATATTTAGTAGAAGATAATACTGGGGATATTTTTATAACAAAAAACTCATTAGATGCTACGGTAGATTCTGCTGTGAAGAAATTCCATGGAGCAGAGCTAACTGATTCAAAAGTTAAGATAATTAAGGGCAATAATATAGATGCAAATGTAAAATGTGATATTTTTGGTGAAAGAGATTTTGAAGATATAGGTAGAAAAATTCAAGCAGAAATTGAATTTGCCTTAAAAAATCTTACAGGAATAGAAAATATAAGTGCACATGTTCAATTAAACAAGGCCCAAAAAAGTCAAGAAAGAGAAATTAGGTAGGTGGAATGATGGATAAAAATAATGAAAATTTAGGTTTGAAAAATCAAGAAAATGAAAAACAAGTATCCACCTATGATGTAGAGATGAGAAAATTAGATATTAAAGAGAGAAAAGAAGCAGAATGTAAGAAATTTAAAGAGGAAAATAAGTATAAGATAATTTCTCTAATCTTGGGAATTGTAACTATTGGATCTTTATTTGATTATGGATTTTTTAGAACTCTTGGTATCTGGATAGTATTAGGATTTTGCTATTGCCTAGGCGGATGGCTTGACAAAGATCCTAAAGTAATAGGATTTGTAATCAACTTATTAAAAAAATTTCAATAAATAAAAAGGGGAGTATATTATGACAGAAAAAACATTTGACAAAGAATACGAAAAAGGTCTAGAAAAAGACGCAGAAATCGAACAAGAAGTTTCAAAATTATCTATAGCTGACAAGGTTGTTGCAAAAATTTCAAGAATTGCCGTCAACAGAGTTGATGGAATTTTGGATATGAAAGCAAGCTTTTTTGATTCTGTATCATCAGTTTTCCAATCTTCAACAGAACAAGATACATCAGGAGTTGATGTAGAAGTTGGAGAAAAAGAAGCAAAAGTAAACATGCAAATTATCTTAGAATATGGAAAGTCAGCTCCAAGAATATTTGAACAAATCAAAAAAGTTGTTAGAGAAAATGTAAAAGAAATGACAGGTCTTGACGTTATAACAGTAAATGTTGATGTTGTTGATGTTATGACAAGAGAAGAATACAAGGCAAAAAAATCTGACTCTGACGATAAAAAAGATAGAAGATAATAAAGATAAGAGATTGGTTTTTCCAATCTCTTTTTTAAGGAGAAAAAATGGAAGTTTTATTAATTGGATATAAGTCTTGTTCAACTTGCAAGAAAACTGAGAAATTTTTAGAAGAGAGAAATATTTCTTATAAATTTCAAGATGTAAAGGAAGAAAAACCTGAAAAAGATCAAATAATAGATCTCTATGAAAAAAGTGGCCTTGATATAAAGAAATTTTTTAATACTTCTGGGCAAATTTATAGGAAATTAAATTTGAAAGACAAATTAAAGGATATGTCAGAAGATGAAAAATTAGACCTTCTAGCATCAGATGGCATGCTTTTAAAAAGACCAATTTTGGTAAATGGAGATGATGTTGTAGTTGGAAGGTTAAATATTGAAAAATATATAGAAAAATAAAAATCTCAAGCGAAAAGTTTGAGATTATACTGTTGACAAACTAAATTCTCGCTCATTTCAACCAACTAAACAACCGACAGTCTAGACTATTTTTCCCGATTTATCTTATGAAATAATTGAAGAGATTTCTTTAGATTTATTCGCTCGCTTAATTTGTGTGATAAATGTATAAATAAATGAATTGATTTTTATGTCATACATTTAAATTTATTATATTTGGAAAATAATTTTAAAAAATTGAAAGAAGCGAAGCTTCTTACAAGAAAAGCTCCATGCAATGGTCGGTTGCAGGGGGGGGCGAAAAAGTGGGGGGTTGTTAGGGGGGAGGAAAAAGGGGGAGAATCGAAACTCCCCCATTTCCTCCGCCCTAACATAACGAAGAATTAATTTTTAAAAATAAAAAACTTTAAGATAAATAAAAAATATATAACAAAATATTTTAAACTGTAGACAAACTAAAATTTTATTCATTTCTACTAGATAAACAAAGTCCGTTTCAGTTGTTTATCTGCTCGAAATTAGTGGGTGGTTTGTAGACAGTCTAAGGCAGAAAATCCTGCCTTATTTATATGTGTTTTTATTTTCATAAATTACAAGAACCATGCCCTTATCAAATTCAATTTTAAATTCTTTACCAATAGGCTCATTTGATACTCCTATGTGCATGTCATTTTCTAGAGTGTAATTTTTAAGTTGGTATTTTAAATTTATTAAAGATAAGTTTTCGACCTTTTCTGTCAAGGCAAAAAGGGAGACATAGGTATTTTCTATTTGTTTTTTTCTATGAAATTTTTATCTATTACAAATAGCCTTTGATTTTTATTTTTTAACTCTATGTCTATTCCTTTTTTCTTAAAGTCTTCAAGGATTTTTATATTTGCTATGGTATGGGAAATTCTTCCTCCCAAGGCCCCATAGACTATGATTTTTTTATATCCTTTTTTTATTCCTATATTTATTGCAGCATACAAGTCGGTTTCATCTTTTTCGGGTTTTAGGACAATTTTATTTTCAAAGTCTGGTTTTTTTGCTGAGTCAAAATCACCAATTATTATATGGGGCCTTAGGCCTATTTTTTCAATATAGGTATATCCCTTGTCAGCTCCTATTATATAATCTCCTTCTTTTACCTGGTCAAAAAACCCATCAAATTCTCCACCGGCAAAAATATAACATTTTTTCATAATCCACCTCATCCTTATTATAGCACGGATATTATAGAATAAAGAAAATATCTATGGTAAAATGAATAAGAATGATAAATAAGGAGAGTTATATTTTAATGAAAAAATTAGACCAAAAGAATTCACAATTATTAAGGGTGATTCTTATTTCTATTTTGGTATTTTTTACATTTTGGTATATAAAAAATGTAACTAATGCCCTTACAGTATTTTTAGCTGTGATTCAACCTTTTTTGATTGGATTTATGTTGGCTTTTATTATTAATTTGCCAATGAATTTTTTTGAAAAGAAAGTATTTTCAAAAGTATTTAAAACAGAAAAAACCAAAAATTAATCCCTGTATTTTCACTAATTACATCATGGATTTTATTTATTCTTGGTATTACTATATTTTTAAATGTCTTGATTCCAAGAATTTCATCAGCAGTAACTACTTTGATTGACAGGTTCCCAGTATTTTTAAATGACTTTGTAAAACTTTTAAATAAAAATAAAATTACAAAAAGATTTGCTGATGATGTGCAAAAATATATATATAGTGTTGATTGGAACCATAAACTAGTCCAAGTTAGGGATTACTTCATGGGTGAGGCTGGAAATATTTTTGATAAGACAACAACTATTATAAATTCAGTTTCATCTACCCTTGTAACTGTAGCAACTAGCCTGATATTTTCAGTATTTGTTTTAATAAGCAAAAAAGATTTGAAAATTTTGGCAAACAGGGTAATTTATTCAATCTTTAAAAAAGAAACAGCCGATGAAATAAATAAGGTGGCAAGCCTATCTTATTCAACATTCGCTTCTTATATAAATTCAAAGGCCCTTTCAAGTTTGATTTTGGGACTTTTAGTTTTGATTGGAATGTTTATTTTAAAGATTCCCTTTGCAGCAATGGCAGCAATCATGGTTGCAATAGCAGACTTTATCCCTTATGTTGGTCCTTTGATTGCAACAATTATTATGATGATTTTAATTTTTATAGAATCACCCTTCCAATCCTTGGTATTTTTAATATTTTTATTAATAGTCCAACAAGTTCAAGGATCAATAATTTATCCAGCCCTTGCCGGAAAAACAATTGGTCTTCCATCAATTTGGATAATAGTTTCAATAGCCATTGGAGGAAGTTTGTTTGGAGTTGTAGGAATGCTTGTTTCAATTCCTATAGCATCAATTTTATACACACTAATGAATGAAAAAATGGATAAAAAATTAGAGAAAAAAGAAATCTCAAAAGATCAAATAAAAGAATTGGCAGAAAAAGTCCACTACAAAAAGGAAGAAGATTAGATGAAATTAAAAAGATCTAAAAAGGGAGAATTTGTTCCGGTTGTTAGGAAAAATAAAATATATTTTGGTGGTTTTCAAAATATGCTAAAAGATATAGGAGTAAGTAAGTTTTATAGGGATAGGTCTTGTGTAGTTACAGCCTTTACCAACACCTACCTATATCTTTTTAAAGATGGTGAGAAATTTTCTTATGACGAATTTAATGACTACCAATATTGGTTTTTTAAAACTTTAAGGCCAAAAATATATGGGATTCCTACAGCAAGAATGTTAGATTTTAAGCTAAATAGGATTAGAAAATCCTACCACCTAAGACTTAAATCTCACATTTTAGAAGATTTGCCAATAAAAAGACACTCAATAGATGAAATTGCAAACTTTATTAATGGAGCCCTTGCAAAAGACCTACCTGTAATATTTTTTAATTGGCTAAGTAGTTCAGTTGATGTCATGAAACATCACGGGGTAACAATTACCCAATTAGATAAAAAAGAAGATGACTATATTCTAACCCTTTCTTCTTGGGGAGAGGTCTATAAAATTTCTTTAAAAGAATTTTTAAATCAAGCAAGAACCTATACAGGTTTTATTTATTTTGAAAGAGATAGTATAGTGGCTTAAGGCTTAAGATATTAAAAATACTTTAATATTAAAGAAAAAATATAGGAGAGAATAATATGAACAAAAATAAATTTATGGAAAGCTATATAGAAAACTTGCAAAGAATAACGCTGAAAAACTTTAAGGATACTTCAGACAAGGACAGGTACTTTGCCCTTTGCGATACAATAATGGAACTAATAAACCAAGAATGGAGAAATTGTAAAAATAGGACCAGAAAATCAAGAAAGGCCTATTACTTTTCAGCAGAATTTTTGGTAGGAAGATCACTTGGAAATAACCTTATAAACCTTGGTATTTATGACGAGGTTAAGGAAATTTTAAAAGAAATTGATATAGACTTTGAATCAATAGAAAATTTTGAAGATGATGCTGCCCTTGGAAATGGAGGGCTTGGTAGACTTGCAGCTTGCTTTATGGACTCAGCAGCAACCCAAAAGCTAGATATGTATGGTTACGGAGTAAGATATAGGGAAGGACTTTTCAAACAAAAAATTGAAAACGGCTTTCAGGTAGAAGAAGGTGACCACTGGATAAAAGATGGTGATGGCTGGTCAATAAGAGTAGAATCTGATTCAAAAATTGTAAAATTTAGGGACCAAACAGTAAAGGCAGTTCCATACGATATGCCAATGTTAGGATTTGAAAACGAACAAGTAAATACTTTAAGATTATGGCAAGCAGAACCATTTGAAGAATTTGATTTTTCATATTTTAATAACTTTCAATATGATAAGGCAGTCGAAGAAAAAACAGGGCTGAAGATATAACTAGGGTTTTATATCCAAATGATATTCAAAGAGAAGGAAAAGTTTTAAGATTAAAACAACAATACTTCTTCTGCTCAGCTTCAATCCAAGATATGGTTGCAAAATACAAACAATATTTCCAAAATGACCTCCAATTTGAAGAATTTTCAAAATACCATGTAATCCAATTAAATGATACCCATCCAATAATTGCAATTCCTGAGCTAATCAGGGTTTTGGTTGATGAAAATTCAATTGACTTTGAAAAGGCAGTAGAAATTACAAAAAATACCTTCGCCTTCACAAACCACACAGTTTTACAAGAGGCCCTAGAAACATGGCCAAAAGACATAATGCTTGAAGTTTGCCCAAGATGTTTTGAAATAATAGAACAATTAAACGAAAATGTTGTAAAAGAATTTAAGAAAAAAGGCCTATCAGAAGAAGCAATCGATCCTTATAGGATTATTAGATTTGACCAAATAAGAATGGCAAATCTTGCTATTGTTATGAGTAAGTCTGTAAATGGAGTTGCAAAACTTCACACACAAATTCTAAAAGATGATACCTTTAACAATTGGTACAAATTAATGCCAGAAAAATTCAACAACAAAACAAATGGTATCACCCCAAGAAGATGGCTTGTTTATTCAAATATTAGACTATCAAATTTCATCACAGAAAAATTGGGAACAGGTGATTGGAAATACGACCTAACAAAATTAAAAGGCCTTGAAAAATTCCTAGACGATGAAAAAACTCTAGAAGAAATAAACCAAATAAAATATGAAAACAAAAAAGATTTGGCAAAATATATCCTAGAAAATGAAGGAATAAGCATAGATCCAAATTCTATTTTTGACATTCAAATAAAAAGAATCCACGAATACAAAAGACAACACCTAAACCTTATTCATATAATAAACCTCTACCATGAATTAAAAAATAATCCTGACATGGACTTTTACCCAACAACCTTTATACTTGGAGGAAAAGCAGCACCAGGATACTTTAGGGCAAAGGCAATAATAAAACTTGCCAACGAGATAGCAAGAGTAGTAAACAATGACCCATATGTAAATGACAAAATAAAAGTAGTGTTTGTAAATAACTACAGGGTAAGCTACGGTGAAAAACTCTTCCCAGCAGCAGATATTTCTGAGCAAATTTCAACAGCAGGAAAAGAAGCTTCAGGAACAGGAAATATGAAATTCATGCTAAACGGAGCCCTAACACTTGGAACCTATGATGGGGCAAATATAGAAATATTTGAAAATGCAGGAGTTGAAAATAATTATTTATTTGGAGCGAAAGTTGAGGAATTAAATGAAATTTATAATTCCTACAATCCAAAAGAATTCTATCACACAAATGAAGATATAAAAGATGCAGTAGATGCTCTCTTATCAGGAGAATTAAAAGATAATGATTCCTATATGTTCCTTGATATTTATAATTCCTTAATAAACCCACAAGGGGGAGAAAAGGCTGATAATTATTTTGTCTTAAAAGACTTTGAAGACTATAAGAAAACTCACGAAAAAATAAACAAGGAATATGCTGATAGACTTACATGGGCAAGAAAGAGTTTAAAAAATATAGCAAATGCAGGTTATTTCTCATCAGATAGGACAATCCTTGAATACGCAAAAGATATTTGGAAACTATAAAATTAGAAAAGAGAGAAAATGAGCAAAGATTTAATAATAGGTTTACTCATACCCTTTTTAGGCACAAGCCTAGGATCGGCTATGGTCTACCTTATGAAAAATGAATTATCACATAAATTACAAAAATCCCTATCAGGATTTGCAGCAGGAGTAATGGTTGCAGCAAGTATTTGGTCCTTATTAATACCAGCTATGGATATGGTAGAAAAAGATATGGGAAGAATGGCGTGGATTCCAGCAGTAGTAGGATTTGGAGTAGGAATTGCCTTTTTACTATTTTTAGATAGTGTCATCCCTCACCAACACGTTGACAGCGATGTGGCAGAAGGACCAAAAAATGAATCCTTAAGAAAAACAACCATGATGGTTCTTGCGGTTGTGATCCACAACATTCCTGAAGGAATGGCAGTTGGAGTTGCCTTTGCGGGAGTTCTTGCTGGAAATACAGAAATGACAATGGCAGCAGCCCTAGTCTTATCAATAGGAATAGCAATCCAAAACTTCCCAGAAGGAGCCATAATATCCATGCCATTAAAAAGCCAAGGAATAGGAAAAAATAAATCATTTATAATGGGAGTATTATCAGGAGCAGTAGAACCAATAGCTGCAGTAATAACAATACTACTATCCCAAATAATGATACCAATCCTACCATACCTTCTAAGCTTTGCAGCAGGAGCAATGATATACGTAGTAGTAGAAGAGCTAATACCAGAAGCAACAGGAGAAGGAGAAGACCACTCCAACCTAGGAGTAATCTGGTTTTCAGTAGGCTTCGCAGTAATGATGATCCTGGATGTGATGTTGGGCTAGAAAACGTGGCCAAGGTCCACGTTTTCTACCAACATCCCGCGGAGTAGGTTCGAAGAATTAAAAATTAGTTTTAATATGATAAAAAACCAAATCAAGTTTAACGTGGTTATTGAGCGTATGCTTGGGCTAGAAAACGTGGCCAAGGTCCACGTTTTCTACCAACATCCCGCGGAGTAAAATCGAAGAATAAAACTTAAATTTTAAAATAGTAAAAAATCAAATTAAGTCGACCGCAACCAAAGAGCGTATGTTGGGCTAAAAAGTGTGCCAGTGGCACAATTTCAGGCCGTTGACAAACTAAAAAAATATTCATTTCGAGCAGATAAAAAACCGTTGAGTTCGGTTGTTTATCCCGATTTATCGTACGTAGTGAGTCGAGAAATCTCACGAGATCTCTCCGTGCGTTCGTTTTACTCACACTAAAACACGTTTGCCTTTCAAACTTCTTCGTGCTTTCGCACTTAGTTTTAGTGATGATTGTACCAACTCAAGGTACAATCATCTAGTCGAGATGGTACTTAGTTTAAATTTTATTTTAAAATAAAATATTATCTACATTCATACTTTGTCTACGCTCTGAAATGTTCTACTGGCACAATTTCTACTAATGCCCCGCGGAGTAAGTATGAACAATAAAAAAATATTCTATCAAAACTGATTTTTAAATTTATAAAAAAAATCCTCTTAATAAAAAAATTAAGGGGATTTTTTAGTGGAAAAAAATCAATTTTAGTTTATTGTTTTAATTTAGTAATAAAGCTAAAATTGATTGACTATAAAAATCATAAAGGCTATAATAAATATAAGGAAAAGTCTGAAGTCTACCTTATTTTCAGACTAATAAAAAGCAAAATATTATCTAAAAACTTTATCTAGATTTTATTATATTTAAGAAAGATACTTATAAAGACAAAAATGTTTTTATTTAGAGAAAAAATATAAAAAAGGAGTTCATATGAAAAAGATACTAAGAAAACTAACATCGTTTTTGATGGCTTTTTTTATGGTAGTCCAAGTTATGCTTCCGGCTTTTATGACAAAATCTAAGGCCCAAGAAGAAAACCCAAACACCATAAAGGCTATTGATAAGCTAGAAGAAGACAAAGATTCTAGTCTCTCGGTAAGTAAATCGCATGAGATTTATGATAAGAAACAGAGTAAAAAAGATGAGGATAAATTCTCTGTAGCAGTAAGTCTTCCAGATACCACATCTAAATTTAGGCTTGTAAAAAGAAATGACCTAAAACTTTACGAAGACACTTATTATAAGACAAATGAAGAAGCTAGCAAGGAGTATTGGCATATAAAAGATATGCTAAATAACCAAGGCCTAGACCTTGATTTGGATATAATTGAAGATGAAAACGGCTACAAACTTAGTACAAAAGAAGAAAATATAGAAGAAGACAAAGAAAAAAGTCCATACGGTGAAAATTACTCATACATAGACTTTAAAATAATGGATGATTTTGATTTCAACGAAAAGGGAAATCAAAAACTATTTAAGGAAGAAAAATTAGTTTTCAACATAGAATTTTTAAAATATGAATCTCCAGATCCAAACTTCAACCTCTATGAAAAAGACCAAGAGGGAAATTTGACCATAAAAAATGAGGGAGATATCTTAGCCCTAATTCGTGATAAAAAGAAAACTCTATACACAACAAACTCCTTAAAAGAAGATTTTGAAAATATAAAAACTTTAAAAGAAGAAAAAGAAAAGAAAGAAGCCGAAGAAAAGGCTAAAAAAGAAGAGGAAGAAAAAGCCAAAAAAGAACAAGCTGAAAAAAAGGCTCAAGCAGAAAAGGCTAAAAAAGAAGCTGAACAAAAAGAAAAATCAGACCAAGAAAAATCTGATAAGAAAGAAGCTTCTAATCCTTCCTCAAATAAAAAAGAGAAGAAAGAAGAAAAAGACTCTTCAAACAAAGAAAGTAAGACTGAAATAAGTTTTGAGTCAGAAGAATCTTCAAAAGATGAAAAAAATTCTAATAAAGATTCTAATAAGGAAGAAAAAGCAAAAGATCAGTCTAAAAAACAAGAAGAAAATAAGACTCAAGAAAAAACAGCTGAGAAAAAAGAAGAAAAAACTGACAAGAAATCAACTGAAGAAAAATCAGAAGACTTACAAGGCATTATGCCAAAATTAAGAATGCTCTTTGTGGGTACACCTTACCCTGCCCAATCTAGATCAGCTAACGAAGAAGAAAAAGGAGGAAACAAGCTTAACTTAGAAGGCAAGAAATTCCATATCCTAACTCGCTTTGACACATCAAATGCGACCGGACCAATCCAACCAGTCCAATACTTTAATATTCACTTAGATAAACAATTAACAGTAAAACCGGGAACTAAGCTTGAACCTATCAGGTATAAGGGAGAGGTTATAGCAGAGCCAAAATACAACTCTAAAGACAATATCATTGAATACAAGATAGTTAAGGAAATTAAAGAAAATATCCAAATACCATTAAATATTCCAGTAGACTACAATCAAGGAAATGTAGAACTTGATAAGGATGGGACCTTTACAGTTATAAATAAGGTATCAGGTTTGGGACTAATTAATCCACCTAAGGACCTTCTTCCACAAAAGGTAGATGTAAATGGGAACCCTGCAGGATCAATCATAGAACCAGGCAGGAATGATGTAACCCAAATAGTTGACTCAAGTAAAAACTATAGATTGGATATTGACTCAGTAGGTAATCCAGTCATAGAAAACGGGGAAATGGTTGGAATAAACTGGGTAGTAAAAATTGAATCTGATAAAGATTTAAAAAATGACCTAGGAATGAAGATGAACTTCACTCTAGTAGAAGGTTCAGGACTTGAAAAAATCGAAAGCATTACTTCCAGTGATGCTACTGAAAAAATCCAAGATAATGCTATTAAAGGCAAGACAGGAATAGTTGATTCAAAGCACTCTACAGTAAATCAATCAACGAAATCCTATATGTATACTATCTATACACCTGTAAGTAATAGACAAGCTGACTATGTGTTAGATATATCTACTGTCCTTACTAAAGATTTGACTGATGGTCAACCATATGTCGGTGCAGTTAGAAGTGTAATGGATAAGGGATATCCAAAGGACAAAGTAGAACAAGACACACCTACCAGAGTAGGTATAAACAATCGTACTACTATAGAAGGTAAATTTTTATCAAACACAAAGGCTCAATGGACTATAACAGATGGAGTGTGTACATTAGATAAAAATAATGGCCTACCTTTAGAAACTAGAACTCTTAAAGGAGCAAATATAAAAACTGGTAAGAGAGTAGTTTATGGTGTAGATCCAACTACTGGTAAGATGGTAGTAAAAGAAGAAGAAAAAGGCTTAACTGATATTCCAGCTAAAGAAGCTGATCCTAATACTTCCCAAGCTGTAGGTAACATTGGCGTATATCAATTTACACACGACGTAGATGAATCAACAACTCCTAAATCTTACACTATGTCAGGAGTTGAAATATCAAAATTCCAAGACCTATATATTGACCAAGAATGGAACTTGCCAGTAAAAGGCATGACTATGCCAGGACAAAACTTTATTGCAAAAGATAATGATGGTAAAGAACTTGGTAAAGTCCATGTAGATAAAGGAAGCGCTGGAGAGACTACAAGATTTGTCACAATTCCTAATGCAAGATATTGGGATATTGACGAAAATTCTCACGAAGCTTCTAAAAGAGAAAATAAAATCGAACAAAAATTCGACCCAGATACAGTTGAAGCAGGTGGAAAAAAATACAAGTACAACGAAAATGCAAACTACTATCAAATCGATACAAAAAGTCAATATATCCACAACTCTGCAATAGAACAAACAACTAAAAAACCAGTAAGCTTTACTGTTGTGAAAGTTGATAGTAAAGACCCAAGTAAAAAACTTGCAGGAGCAAGATTTAAATTACTAGGTGATAATCAACCATCTATAATTACTGATGATCAAGGTAGGGCTAGCTTTAATAATGTACTTCCTGGAACTTATACTCTAATAGAAGAAAAAGCTCCAGCAGGTTATAAGCTTGACCAAGGAAGAAAAACAATCACTATTTCAGAAGATGGAAATATAAGTGTAAATGGAAGCAATATCCAATCAGGTGGAAGCACAAGTGCAACAAAACTAGTCCAACACGACAGCTACCCTAACTGGCCAGACTATATGAATGCCATGCACTATGGAAAGATTAATGACCAAGGCGAATTGGAATTCTACCTATACCTAAAACCAGAAAGCAATAATGGTAAAGATGGTACAAATAGAGATACCAGACTTAATATTTCTATACCAGGTGTAAGCATTACAGATGTAAAAGCTTACGACGTATCTCCAGGATATAGAAATAACGTTAAGCACAGCATGGAACAACAAAATGTTGATGGTTACATTCCTTTGCTTGGAAATAATGTAATAAATGCTTCAAATAATCATGTAATAACAGGTAAAGAAAATACAAGGGATCTTTATACAGGAAAAACTGGTTATGAAGTTTATTTCCCACAAGAAAGATTTGCAGGTGACTGGGGATTCTTAGTTAAAGTAAAAGCTAATATAGGAAATAAAAATTCTGTAAGTTTAGACTATGATTGGCTAACAAATGATGATACAGCTAACCAAACAAATCTAACTCAAAAAGTTGTTATAAGCAAAGCAAGTGGAGAAGGTGAAACTAACCAATTATTAGTAACAAACGAAGAATTTACAAAAAGTCCAATTTCTGTTACTAAATTTGCAGACTCTTTTAATAATAAAGGAAATAGAAATAGACTACAAGGTGCAGAATTTGTCCTAAAAGATAGTAATGGTAATGTAATTGCCAATAAATTTACTGACGAAAATGGTACAGCCGATTTTGGAAAATATCCACCAGGAACATACAGACTTGAAGAAAAATCCGCCCCAGATGGTTACCAAAAAAACGGTGTATATTTTGAAGTTGTAGTAGATGATGAAGGTCAAGTAACCTATACCGCAAGATTTGAAGATGGTATTGGAACTCCACAAGCAGGACAAGATTACTACATTGAAAAGGGTGAAGAAACAGGAAGCTCAGCAAAAGCTACAGTAACTAGTGTTAACCAAAGACTTGAATATCTAGAAAACGAACCAGGTGATATTGGTACAAAGACAGGCGTATGGGAAGCATATTCTTATGAATCGCTAAAATACCATGCCGATGTTACTTTAACTAATGTGTCAGAAGGGTCAAGATTTGAAATCCAATTTGATAGGAACCTTGACTTTACCCAATACTTTAGTGAATTCCCTAAGATAGTAATAGATGGAGTAGAAGTTGCAGATCCACACTTTGACTACAATACAAACCTATTGACTTATGTATTTAATAACAAAGCAAAAAAAGATGTAACAGCTTCGATCAACCTCAGGGGTATAATCCCGGATAAATATTTCGCTAAAGAAACAGGTAAGTATACATTTAATATAAAGGTAGCACCAGGACAAAAAGGAACTATTGGAGGAACCCCTAATTTAACCAAAGAAATAAATGCGGACTACGGCCGCCACCACTCAAAGACAGGCGACTCTAACCAGTCTTACTACTTTAGAGATGTATACCAAAAAGAAGATGGCAATTGGTATGTAACAGTTCTAACATATCTAAACCCACTTGGACTTGATTATAGTGCAAAAACAGTTAGATATAACTGGCTAACAACTGATTTTCAAGACAACCGTATTGCAGAATGGTCAGGTAAGGGTTACAAACCTCTATATGAACTTAATGATGTAAAAGTATACGGAACTGATTATGCAAAATATTGGTTAGAAGGAATCCCTTTAAATAGGTATATGCCTCTATCAATGGGTATAAGGCCAGAACAAGATCCAAATATCTACCACCTATTAGCGCATCAAACGATAAATCCTGGAAATGATAGTGAAAGGACACAAAATGGTATATATATTAACTATAATTCAGATAATATAAAAACCACAGAAAAATTAGCTACTAAAGATATTAATAAGGCTCCTCTTATTGTAAAAGTACCAAAACCAAAAGATAAGGGTGGATATGTAGTAGAACAAACCTTTAAGATTACTGATATAGAAAAATTCAACACAAAATGGAGAGCTTTCTATATGTATGATGGTAATCTTACATCAGCTTTCGCATCTAGGGCAAATGTAAACACAGCCATAGGTGATCAAGCTGGCGGAGAAATTCCAAAATATTACAGGGAAATTGTTGGTCTTATAAACAACAAATACAAACCAGGAAACTTTAAGCTTACAAAATACGACGAAGCAAATCAAACAAATAAACTTCCTAATGCAACTTTTGCATTGACAGATGAAAATGGAAAGAAAATTTACAGAACATCTGATGCAAATGGAGAAATTAACTTTGAAAACATTGCCCCAGGTAGATACTCATTAGAAGAAACCAGAGCACCAGAAGGCTATAAGCTTACTAATAAAAAATGGCAAGTTACAGTTCTAAGCGATGGTAGCGTAAGAATAAGAGAAACTTCTATAACAGGCGAAAGTAAGTTGTACACAAATGCGACTGTTCCTATTAATATCCAAGTTCCAAATAAACCAGTCGGACAAAAGTTTAGAGTCTACAAAAAAGATGGAAACGGCGAGCCACTTCCTGGAGCAAAATTCAAGATAACAGATCCAGATGATCCAAACTTCTCAGCTGAAGCTAGATCAGGACAAAATGGTATTGTAGAATTTGAAGATACTCTAAAAGAAGGCAAGAATTATATACTTGAAGAAGTTGAGCCACCTACAGGCTACAATCCACTAAATAAAAAATGGGTTCTAAGAGTAGAAGATGGCAAGACAAAAGTCTACAACTATTCAGAATCCACAAAAATCGGAGATGTAGAAAAGTCACTTCTTGGAGATAAGGACACAGAATGGGTTGATGTTAAAAATAGAAACACATCAGGCTGGTCTGACTATGACAATAGATGGACAGGTTGGGCAGATAAGAATCTAAATGCTCAGCATTTGGGTACTAGGATTATTGCTATAAATAAGAAAGAGAAATATGTAGTTCAAAGATATATAATAAACCCAGAAGCGAAAAATATTGATGCTACAACAGCAGCCACAATCCACAGAGAAAAACCAGAATATCCAAATATGGATTGGTACAAGGGTAATGAAGAAATAAAAATATTTACCCTAGAATCTAAAAAAGGTGGCAATACTGATGGTAAGGTTACTGGTCTAATATCTGACTTAAGATTTGCATCTTATACAGTAACTGATATTACTAAGCAAGTAAATAAAACTCCCGACACTTCTCATCATGGAGAAACTAGACTAAAATTAGAACTACCAAAAACGGACAAGCCAATAGTAGTTGACGTCAAAGTACCATATAAAGACGAAAACGGTGGAGTTGGTACTGGTATGGACTGGAGAGAATCTAACACAACCTACTGGAAGTCCGATTACTACGAAAGAGTTTCCGACATCAAAACTGCAGGCCTTGTAAGTGAAACTGGCGGTACAATAGTTGGTTCTTACGTAGCAGAAGGTTCACTTGATGTTACAAACGATCTTAAAACCTATGGATTTAAAATTAAAAAGTAAAAGATGGCGAAACTAATACAACAATTCCAGGAGCAGTCTTCAAACTAACAGGACCAGACGATAGTAAAGATGAAAGATTTATGACCACAGGCAAAGACGGAATGATTTCCTTCAACGGTCTAAAACCTGGTAAATATACACTAGTAGAAGAAAAACCAGCTCCAGGTTATGAAAAAACAGATACAACTTGGACAGTAAGAATTGCAAATGACGGCAAAGCTTATATAAAAGAAAATAGTAAAACTGCAAATCCAGATAATCCAAGCGTAACTGTTAGCACAAATTCAGAAACTGCTAGAAATAATCTAATGAGAAGATTACAAATGGCAGGAGCAAATACAGAGCTTGAAATTGGTGGAAATTTAGTAGATGTACTAAACCCATTAAGGGCTGAAAGTGATTGGGAAGTTGTAGATCCAGCTAGGTCAAATCAGCCTGATAATAGAAGTGATTCTTCTAATGTTAAGACAAAAATCACTCAAATAAACAAGGTAGATGGAAAGTATAGACAAATATTCCTTGTTAATTTAGATAATAGGGATATGACTTATTCTAAATTTGACTTCCACGCACAACCTCCACAAAGTAGTATCATTGGTGTGGGTGCAACGAAAGCTTCTAACGAGTCATATAACTTCAGGATTGTAAGTATAAAGTCAGTAACTGAGGACTCTACAATTGATAATATTAAATATGATGGTGAACGCTTTGGCTTCAAAGAAGCTAAAAATACCAAGTCTGATTCATATAAAAGATTTAGTGTTAAGCTAGATACTGGATATACTAAAAAAACTTTGGCAGTTGAAGTAGAATACACTTATCCAAAATCAGGCCCTATAGGTGTAGGTATGGATTACTATGCTTATACTAATGCACAAAAACAATGGGCTGCTGAAAACTATGACGGTGCAGGAGATATTAATTACAAACAACTAATAAAAAATTATAATTTGAAGATCCTTCCTTCGCAAAATGGTTCGGTAAAATCAGAAAAAACAAGTGATATTGAAGAAAAGGAAAGTGTTACACTAGAAGTTAAACCGGATAATGGATGTGAATTAGAACAATTAAAAGTTGATGGAAAAGATGTCACTGAAGATGTAAACAATAATCAATACACTTTCGCAATGCCTAATCACGATGTAAATGTAACTGCAAGTTTTAAAGGAAAAACTTATAGTGTAACTTACAATGTTCAAAATAATGGAACAGTTACAGCAAATCCTAAAGATAATATAAAAGCTGGAGATACTGTAACTCTTACACTAAATCCAATTGATGGATATATTTTAAAGTCATTAGAGGTTAATAGCGGGGCAGGACCTGTTGCAACTACAAAAGTAAATGACACAACTTACACATTTAAAATGCCAGCATCTGATGTTGGAATCAATGTAAGTTATGAAAAACCACAAGCTTCAACTTATAATATTAATGTTGATGAAAATATACAAAACGGTGCAATAAGTCCAAGTGTTAATTCAGCAACAGTTGGTACACAAATCAACTTGACTGTTACACCAAGTGAAGGTTATGAAATCGAAAGTGTAACAAAGGATGGAAGTCCAATTACAGCTGATGCTAATGGACAGTATAAATTCACAATGCCAGCAAGTAACGTGACTGTATCTGCAACATTTAAGAAAACAAAAACGCCAGACCAACCAGGACAAGGTGAAGTTGAAATAAAACCTGGCGAATTTGCACAAATTACCAACAAGCAAACTGGTCTTGATCTTAAGATTTACAAGAAAGACAGATACGACAGGAAGCTTGAAGGTGCTATATTTACAATCAGAAAAACTGATAAAAATTATGAAAATAAAGACCAAGACTTTGGGGTAAAAACGGGCACATCAAATGCTGAAGGACTTGTAGAGTTTAAGGATAAAGAAGGTAATCTAATTAGATTACAAAAAGGATATTATCTAATAGAAGAAACAGCAGCCCCACTAGGTTATAGAAAAGCAAATGCTCCTTGGAAGGTTGAAGTTGTAGAAGAAAATGGACAACTTGTAGCAAAATACAAGGGACCAGAAGAAACACCACAGAGCTTTATTGAAAAGAATAAAGATCTTGGCATCAAAGAAGCAAACGGTGTAAAATACGCAACAAAGATTACTCATATTGATACAGAATCAAGAACATTTATACAAAGAGTATATATTGATACAAGGGATAAAAAAGGAACTGTCAATGTTCAAATAAATCCAAAACACAAGAGAGAAGAAATCGACAGACCTGGACTTCCTCCAGTAACTATCAAAGAAGGTGTTAAGACAGCTTACAGGTCAACTTATAAGATAACTGGAATAAATGGCGATCCAGACCCAGCTCAAATGATCAAAATCTTAAATGACTATGACGTATCTTATCCAGATGTAAGTGTAGTCAATACTGCAAGGTGGAGACCATTCGATTGGGGATTTGACGAAGACCAACTAAATCTTGAACCAGGAGTATATTATATCGACATTGAAGGCTTCTATGATACTTCTATTATAGATAGGAATGTTACTAATGAAGTAGCTATAGATAAAAACTACAACTTCACTAAAAAAGATGGAGTAACTCCAAGTACTGAACCAGTACTAAAAGATCCTTACAAATTAACAAAAGAGCAAATGCCAGATGAAGATTTAGGTAAGATTGATATTGATATTGAGTTCTTTGATGGTGCAAGAGAGTTCCGACAATTGTACAATAATAATGGAACAATAGAATATCGTGCAATTAAAGATGATAACGGCAAGGACGAAGCGTCTTATCAAGACGGTGTAGTAGCAATTAAACAATGGTTAGAAAAATACTACAATAAAGAATATGCTAAAAGTTGGTTTAAGTCTAAGAAATATGGTCAAAAATATATAAATCAACTAAGTAAAGAAATAGAATATCCAACTTGGTACAATAACCAATGGTATACGGTTAGTAACAAATCAGGTGTAGTAACACCACCTGTTACACCAGGACAATATGGTTATAAAGCACCATCTAGTAAAATAAGTACAAGCATGGACATTAGCTCTCTATACTCATCAAATAAAGCAAACACAGTCCCTCAAGAAGGATTAAGTGTTATAAATGATGCAGAAAGATATAACATTACATTCTCTAAACACGGTAAACTTACTGACACTGATTCTGTAGAAGAAATTACTAAGAGAAGACTTGAAGGTGCAGTATTCAAGCTTGAAAAGAGAGTAAGAGAAGGAATCTATGAAGAAGTAGAAGGTTCTTACGTATCATCAGCCTTTAACGGTTACTTTGGTTTTAGAGGACTTGAACCAGGTCGTTACAGACTAATAGAAGTCCAAGCACCAAAGGGATACAAACCGATTGATGGACCACTTCTACATTTCTCAGTTGAAACAGTAAGTATAGTTTCACAAAGGATAACTGACCCAAGAACTGGTGAAAATATTAATGTAAATACAGTTGGATTTTATTTCCCAGGAAATTATAAATCTTACAAATTTGAAGAATTAGAAATGCGTGATCCAACAGACGATACAAAAATTATTAAATTTAGTGAAGCCAAGAATGCCGATTTGGAAACAACTAAAATAATAGATCCTACAGATCCTACAAAGAAAACAGAAGTTTCCTTGAGAGAATTGAGTATCAAGTTCCCAGGAGAAATAAAAGATAAAGAAGGAAAAGTTATTAAGGACACATATAAATTAAGTGAAATCCAAATTACTCCAACTTCAAATGGATATATTTCTCTAGAATACGATAAGGCAAATGGTGTTTACCAATATATTCCAGAAAAATCAACCACTGAAGAAAATGGATTGTTGGTAGACTATGTAACAAGCGCCACTGCCAAAAACATGGGTAAAATCGTAAACGAAAAACCAGGTAAGGGTAGTGTAACTATAAATAAAGTTGATGAACATGGAAATGCCTTAAAGGGTACTGCAAATGAAAAAGGTGAACTAACAGCAGGAGCTAAGTTTAAACTTACAAACTTAACAGATGGTTCAACACCTATAGAAAAAATAGTCGGAACAGATGGTAAATTATCATTTGAAGGACTTAAGATAGGTAACTACAAACTAGAAGAAATTGAATCTCCTGATGGACACATCAATACTAAGCAAGTATGGCACTTTACAGTAGGTGGTGAGGGTCTAGATCCATATTCTGGCTATATTGCAAGAACTGGTCAAGATTTATCTGACAAGATTACTCTTGAAACCACTAAAATGAAGGTATTAAATCCAGAATACGACACACCAACAAAAGAAGGGGAAATATATCCTCACAATGGTGAAAGTATGGAATTTACCAATAAGTTCAAACTTGCAGAAAACACAAAGATTAATCCTGGTGATTATTTTGTACTAAATATAAGTGACAATATAGACCTACACGGTATTTTTGAAAACAGCATATCAAATTTGGATATAGTTGCTGATGGAGTAGGTACTATAGCAAAAGCTGATTATAATAGAGAAGCTGGAACTTTAACTTATACATTCACAAAATATGCCGACACCTATACTCTAATTGATTTTTCAAATAAGCTTACTGCTTTTATAGACCTATATGAAGTAAAAACATCAGATAAAGGTCTAAGCGGTCAAAAAGTTGGATTTGGAATTGGAAAAGATACAAGTCAGTATAAAGACATCAAGGTTGTTTATGAACTAAAAATGGAAAAACATAATAATGGCATTGATTATCTAAATATGACTTCCAAGATAGTTAAGTATAATCAAGAAACTGGAGAATTCCTTCACTATTTCTATATCAATAGGGATAAAGAAAATTCACGTACAAATTCCTTCTACTATATTCCAAGTCAAGATGTAGAAAATGTAGTAATTACTAAGTACAGATTATACAACAACAATAAGGTTGAGGCTGATATGCCGGAATCATTTGGAGTTAATGAAAATAGTTCCAATATAAAAAGATCAGGCTATGGTGTATCAAGACAAAGCATGGATAAAGGAGAACTATTAGAGCTTCCATTTGAAAATGGTATGTCTCCTAGAGACTCATATATTGTAAAAGTAACAGGTAGAGTTTCAGGTAAAGATAAATCATCTTATCAAGCAGAAAGTGTTCTTCAAACATATAATTATTATAGTGGAAAATTATTTGTTGACAGATATGATGGTGTTTATGGATTTAAAAATGAAGCAACCGCAGACGCCAAACTTTCTATCAAAGCAGTTAACCCATCTAATAAGATAATCTTTAAGAAGATTAATAGTAATAGTGAAGCTTTACAAGGTGCAACATTCCAGCTTTTCAAGAAAGATAATAAAGGAAATTGGAACTCTCATGGTCAACCAATTACAACTAAAGAAGATGGATTGATTGAATATTCAAAACTTCCAAAAGGTGAATATCAATTAAAAGAAACTACAGCACCAGCGGGTTATGTAGCACCAGAGGGTCCACTTGCAGAATTCAAAGTAGATGATAATGGAAAAATATTTAGAAAAGAATACTACAAGGATAAACAAGGACAAATACAAGAAAAATATGTTGAAGAACCAGGTGTAGTACCAATAGAATTGGTAAACGAGAAGGAACATGAAATTGTATTTAAGAAAGTTGATGCAGCTGACAAGAGTGTTCTTGAAGGTGCAGAATTCCAAGTCTTGTATAAGCAAGACAAAGATGCTGAATATCCAAAAGATAGCATAAAATTATACAAGAATAGTGATGGAGTGATATATGCCTTCAAAGCTGATGAAGTTCCTTCAGGATATACAGAAGTAGAAGGCAATAAACTTACAAGTGGAAAAGATGGTATAGTCAAATTCAAAGTAAAATCCAATGGCTACTATGCTCTTAAAGAAACAAAAGCTCCATCAGGTTATATAAAACCAAGAGACTACGTTAAAGAGTTTGTAGTAAAAGATGGCAAGGTTCAAGAAGAAAAATACTTGACGGAAATGCAAGTTTCTAAGAAAAAGAGTAGGTTCTATGCTAATGGAATGCATGAAGTTTATAACACTGATATAATAATGAATATTAACCCTGATCATGAAAAGATAACTTATGAACAAGGTAAGTCAAAAATAACATTATCAGGATTGCCTTTGAATAGTGAATATTATGAAAATAATATTTCATCTAAAACAGGTATAACTATCAATGCGAAATTAGTAAACAAGGATAAGCAAAACTCTTCTACTAAGACTTATACTGTTCCTCTTAGTCAATATGATACTGACAGTAAGGGTAATATAACTATCTACCTTTATGAATTAGTAAAAGAATTGGAAAATAAAACTGGTGACACAATAACATCAGAAAATACTATTGAATTATCAATGTCTTCAACTCTAACCTTAAGTACAGTATTAGATATTAACTCTAAGATAGAAATAGGCGATGGCGATGATAAGATAAGTGAAGATAGAACATTCCACATTGGAACTAAGGGTGATGATTATGTTGACCACTCTTATAAGTTCACAACATCGGAAGAAATTTCTAAAGATAAAGGAACCAATGCTTATACTCCTATCCAAATAGAAAACAAAAAACTAAGCCTACCAATGACAAGTGGTTTGAGGGCTTGGATTGGATTTACTATTATTGGACTTATCCTAATGCTTCTTGCAGCTTATTATTACAATAAGAAAAAGAACAAGGTATTGGATATTGGAAAAAATAGTTAATCTTTAAAATTTATCTTAAATTTTTACTGACTCTTAATTTGATTGATTTCAAATTTGGGGTCAGTTTTTTTGTGTAAATTCTTCTTTTTTTATACAAAAAACTTTAATAAAGTATATAATATATGTAGAGAATTAGGAGGTAGTGATGTCTTATTTAGATAATTTTATTGCGTATTTATCATTAATTAGGATTACTGATATTATTGATATTGCTCTTATTGCTTTTATTGCTTATAAATTATTGAAGCTTCTAAGAAATACTAGGGCTGAGCAAGTTATGAAAGGATTTATTTTTGTTTTATTTTTTGCATCTATTGCAGATATTTTTAATTTGAATACTGTTTCATGGCTTATGAATCAATTTTTTACTGTTTCTTTGGTATTTATTATTGTGGTTTTTCAACCAGAATTAAGATCTGCCCTTGAAAGAATTGGTAGGGGGAGAAGTTTTTTTATAAGTGATTCTTATAATAAAAATGAGAGATCTATTGATGAAATTGTTTCAGCTATGAGTTCTTTATCAAGGCAAAAGATTGGGGCCTTGGTTGTTATTGAAAGAGAGGTTGGCCTTAATGATATTATTGAAAGTGGTACAAGTTTAAGGTCAGAAATTTCAAGCGAGCTTTTGATTAATATTTTTATTCCAAATACCCCCCTTCATGATGGGGCTGTTATTATTAGAAATGATTTGATAGAGGCTGCTGCTTGTTATTTGCCTTTAACCACTAATAATACCTTGTCTAAAGAACTTGGTACCCGCCACAGGGCAGCTATTGGAATTTCTGAGAAAAGTGACTGTCTTGTTGTTGTTGTAAGTGAGGAGACAGGAACAATTTCTCTTGTAAGTAATGGACTTATCAATAGGTATTTTGATGAACAATCCTTAAAGGCAAGGCTAGTTAAGGAATTGAAAGAAGATGAAAATAAGTTAAATTTAAGAAAGAGGGATGATGATGAACAAGAAAAATGATAGGAAATTGATGGCCCTATCTATACTTGTGGCCATTATTATGTGGGCTTTTGTTATGACATCAACCAATCCTTCCCTTTCAAAAACTGTTAGAAATGTTCCTTTGACAATAAAAAACCAAGAGTTAATGCAAAAAGAGGGCTTCGCCTTGGTTGGAAAAGATGAAGTTTCTAGCGTTAATGTAAAAGTTGAAGGATCAAGGTCTGACCTTGCTTCCCTTTCTGCTGATGATTTGGTGGCAAGTGTTGATTTGGGAACACCAAGTGAGGGAATCAAAACTTTAAATATAAAGGTAGATGGTCCTTCTGGAATTAGGGTTGAAAGTACAAGCCCATCAAATGTTAATTTTAAGATTGAAAAGATCGTTAAAAAAGAATTAGCCGTTGAAATTAAGGTTTCTGATAGGCTAAAAGAATCAAAGATTATTAATGTAAGTAACCAATCTGCAAGCAAGATCACAGTATCTGGCCTTAGAAATAATATTGATAAGGTTGATAGGCTAATTTTGAATGTTGACAAGGAAGAATATCTTGATGGAAATATTCATGATATATCTATAAGACCTGTTGATAAAAATGGAAAAACTGTAGAAAATGTAGACCTTTCTCAAAATGACGTATCAATAGCTTTTGATGTTTTACAAAGTAAGGAAGTAGGAATTGACCTTTCTTATGATGATAAGTATTCTAAAAATGCAGAAATTTTGGAAAGTGAAATCTCTCCTAACAGGGTTGTAATTAAGGGTGAGAAAAATATTTTGGATAAGATTGATAAGATTAAAACCAAAAAGATTGACCTATCTACTATAAGGGAAGGTGAATTTGATAAAAAAGTTGAACTTGATGTTCCAGATGGGGTTAGCCTCAATGATGGGGATAATTTTGTAAATGTCCATTTAAAAATTGGAAAGAAAAATTAATGTCTTATAAGTATTTAATAGATAGGCTAGAAGAAGAAGGATTTGAAACTTATCTTGTCGGTGGAGCTGTAAGGGATAGGCTTCTTGGAAAAGAAATCCACGATATAGACCTTACAACAAGGGCAAGGCCTAATGATATAATGAGAATTTTTTCTGATTTGAAATTAATAGATATAGGGAAAAAATTTGGAACTATCAAGGTGATTTATAAGTCAAAAGAATATGAGATTACAAGTTTTAGAGCAGAGTCATCTTATAAGGATAAAAGACATCCAGATCAAATTTCCTTTTCTAATACAATAGAAGAAGATTTGAAAAGAAGAGATTTTACCATAAATGCTATGGCCCAAAGAAAGGGTGATTTTATAGACTTATTTGGTGGGAAAAAAGACCTAGAAAGAAAAATAATAAGGGCAGTTGGAAATCCTTACGAAAGGATAGAAGAAGACTACCTAAGGGCCCTTAGGGCTGTAAGATTTGCCACTGTTTTAGATTTTTCTATAGAAGATAATCTTAAAGATGCCATTAAAAATATGGCAGGTCATATTGATGAAATTTCAAAAGAAAGAATCAGGGATGAAGTTGATAAAATTTTACTTGCAAAAAATCCCTCAAGGGGGATTAGACTTTTGGATGAATTAAATCTTTTGGCTTATATTTTTCCAGAAGTAAAAAAGATGGTAGGATTTGACCAACATTCATCCCACCATAATCTTGACTTGTTTGACCATACTATGAAAGTCTTAGAAAATTGTCCTAGTAATTTAAAAACTAGGATGGGAGCCCTTTTTCATGATACGGGAAAAATTGATACATTTTTTCTAGACGAAAATGGTGAGGGGAGATTTTTTGGCCACCAAGAAATTTCTGAAAAAATAATAAGAAAAAGGCTAAAAATTTTAAAATATCCCAAAAAGTTTATAGAAGATACTTCCCTTTTAGTTCAAAGACATATGGATAATACCAATACCTACACCAAAAAATCTGTGAGAAAACTTCTTAGAAAAGTTGGAGAGGAAAATATTTATGATCTTTTTGACTTACAAAGGGCAGATGTTTTGGCAACAGTCCATGATAATACAGAAAATATTTTACTAGCAAAAAAAATATCTTGAAGAAATTTTAAATTCTGATCTTCCAAGAAAAGAAGACCAGGTAGATTTTTCAGGTCGTGATTTATTGGATTTGGGCTTTGAAGAAGGTAAAGAACTTGGTATGGTATTAAAGGAAGTTTATGGATTGGTAATGGATGAAAAGCTAGTAAATAAAAAAAGTGAAATTATTAAATATATAAAAAATAAATATATTAATCTTGATAGAAATTAGGACAAGTAGTATATTAAAATAATGAGTATGTAGTGTTTTAGGAGGAAAAAAAGATGACAGAATTAAAATCACATGAAAATAATATAGCAAAATTTGACCTTACAGTAGCTGCTGAAGATTTCCAAAAAGCAGTTGATAATGTATACAAAAAAAATAGGTCTAAATATAGGGTAGATGGATTTAGAAAGGGAAAAGTTCCAAAAAGAATTATTGAAAAAATGTACGGAGTAGAAGTATTCTATGACGAAGCAATCCAAGAAGTTTTCCCAGAACCTTATAACAAGGCTATTGATGAATTAAATCTTGAAGTAATCGATCAACCATCAGTTGATTTTGATGATATAGAAAAAGGAAAAGATGTAGTATTTAAGGTAGAAGTTGAAACAAAACCACATCCAACACTTGGAGATTATTCTGAACTTGAAGTTACAGAAATTCCATCAGAAGTTACAGATGAAGATGTTGAACACGAACTTAAACACCAACAAGAAGAAAATGCAAGAATCATTCCAGTAGAAGATGGAGAAGCTAAAGATGGAGATACAGTAAATATCGACTTTGATGGTTTCCTTGATGGGGAAAGATTTGAAGGTGGAAAAGCTGAAAATTATGATTTAGTTCTTGGTTCAAAATCATTTGTAGGTGATTTTGAAAAACAAGTTGAAGGCCACAAGGTTGGAGATAAGTTTGATGTAAATGTAACCTTCCCAGAAGATTACCAAGCAAAAGAATTCCAAGGAAAAGATGCAAAATTTGAAGTAGAAATCAATTCAATTTCAAGAAAAGAACTTCCAGAAATTGACGATGAATTTGCAAAAGATATTTCTGAATTTGAAACATTAGAAGAATTAAAAGAAGATACAAAGAAAAACTTAAAGAAGATAAGGAAAAATTTGTAAAAACTCAAATTCAAAATGAAGCTATCAAGGCTTTAGTTGAAAAATCAGAAGTAAGCGCACCAGATGCTCTTGTAAATAGAGAAATTGATCTTGAAATGCAAAATCTTGACCAAAGATTACGTCAAATGGGAATTTCTTTACAACAATATATAGAAATGACAAAAATGGACATGGCTGCCATTAGAGACCAATATAGAGCTGTTGCTGAAGATAAGGTAAAGGCAAATCTTGTAATGGATGAAGTTGCTTTAAAAGAAAATGTTGAAGCAAGTGATGAAGAAGTTGAAGCAGAAATTAAAGATGCTGCTAAACAATACGGAGTAGATGATTACGAAAAATTCAAAGAAATCTTCGAAAAGAATGTTTCTAGAGATACAGTTATTGAAAACATCAAAAGAAGAAAGGCTGTAGAAATTCTAGAAAAAAATGTAAAATTAGTTCCAGCAAAAGAAGAAACTAAAGAAGAAGAAAAAGAAGACTAGTAATCATAAACTCCAAAAAAGATAAGGAGATTTTATGAACGCAAAAAACTTTTTAGTGCCTACAGTTATAGAGCAAACAAACAGAGGCGAGCGTGCTTATGATATTTACTCTAGATTATTAAAAGACAGGATTATTTTTCTAACAGGCCCTGTTGAAGATGGGGTAAGTGATATAATTATTGCTCAACTATTGTTTTTGGAAAGCCAAGATCCAAACAAGGATATTCAATTTTATATAAATTCACCAGGTGGAGTAGTTACAGCAGGACTTGCTATCTATGACACAATGAATTATATAAAACCAGATGTATCTACAATTTGTATAGGTCAAGCTGCATCAATGGGAGCAGTCCTACTTTCATCTGGAGCAAAGGGAAAGAGATTTTCTCTTCCAAATTCAAATATCCTAATCCACCAACCATCAGGTGGGGCCCAAGGTCAAGCAAGTGATATTCAAATCCAAGCTGAACAAATTTTAAAAATCAAAAAAAGATTAAATAAAATTTTGTCAGATAATACTGGCCAAACTATTGAAAAAATTCAAAAAGATACTGACAGAGATTTTTCAATGGATGCTTATGAAGCAAAAGAATATGGCCTAATAGATAAGGTAATTGAGTAAAATATGAGTAAGATGGAATTTGAAGAAAATAGATGTTCCTTTTGTGGCAAAAGTGCAGATGAAGTTGAAAGGTTAATTGCAGGTCCTGATGCCTTTATTTGTAATGAATGTATTGAACTTTGCTCATCAATAATTGAAAGAGAAAATTTTGGTCAAAGTAAAAATATGGATATAGAACTTGCAAAACCAAGAGAGATAAAAGAATATTTAGACCAATATGTTATCCAACAAGAAATGGCAAAAAAGACCCTATCAGTTTCAGTTTATAACCATTACAAAAGAATAAATTCAAATTATGATAAGGATGATGGGGTTGAGCTTCAAAAATCAAATATTTTGATGCTAGGACCAACTGGATCTGGTAAGACTCTTCTTGCCCAAACTCTAGCCAAAAAATTAAATGTACCATTTGCAATTGCAGATGCTACAAGTTTAACTGAGGCAGGTTATGTTGGGGAAGATGTTGAAAATATTATTTTGAAATTAGTTCAAGCTGCAGATTATGATATAGAACTTGCCCAAACAGGAATAATCTATATAGATGAAATTGATAAAATAACTAGAAAAAGTGAAAATCCTTCTATAACTCGTGATGTAAGTGGAGAAGGAGTCCAACAAGCGCTTTTAAAACTTATTGAAGGAACAGTTGCCAATGTTCCTCCACAAGGTGGAAGAAAGCATCCAAGCCAAGAATATATACAAGTTGACACTACTAATATCTTATTTATTGTTGGTGGGGCTTTTGATGGAATCAAAGATATTATAAAACAAAGAACCAACAAAAAATCAATTGGTTTTGGATCAGATGATAGTGAAAATAAAGAAATTTCTTTAGCTGATGTAAGAACAGAAGATCTTTTGAAATATGGTTTAATTCCAGAATTTATAGGAAGGGTTCCAATAGTTGTTTCACTTGAAGATTTGGATGTAGACAGTCTTGTAAAAATTTTAAAAGAGCCTAAAAATTCTCTATTAAAGCAATATCAAAAACTGTTTGAACTTGATGGAGTAAAATTAACTTTTGAAGATGAAGCTGTCAGAGAAATTGCCAAAAAAGCCTTCAAGCAAGAAACAGGTGCCAGAGGACTTAGGACAATTCTTGAAGACCTACTTTTAGATGTAATGTATGAAATTCCTTCAAAAGATCACATAAAAGAAGTTATTGTATCAAAAGGCGCTATTGAAGATAAGAAAAAATTAATATACAAATAAGAAAGGGAGACTTAGGGCTCCCTTTTTATAACAAGGAGATAAAATGAACTTTATCTATAAAACTGATACAAAAGAATACCCGATGGTTCCTGTAAGGGGCTTGTGGGCTTTTCCTGATACTGTAGTCCATTTTGATTGCCAAAGGTCAGTTTCCAAAAAGGCTGTAGAAGATGCCCTTTTAAATGAATCTGAAATTTTTTTGGTAAATCAAAAAGATATCTTAGAAGATAATCCAAAAAAAGAAGATATTTATGATTATGGAACAGTAGCAAAAATAAAACAAACCTTTAACCTTCAAAACGGAGAACTCAGGGTTTTGATTGAGGCGAAATGTCTTGGGGAAGTTTTGGATGTAAAAATTGAAGATGGATTTTTTAAGGCTAATGTAAAGGAATATATTTTTGATGAAGAAAATTTTGAAAGTAATGATAATATTGAAGCTTTGAAAAAAATGTTGATAGAAGACTTTAGGTCATATGTTTCTATTGACAACACAATTCCACCAGAAATTGCCTTTTCATTGGTTGAAATTGATAATATTGATAAACTTGCAAACCTTATAACCTATTATCTTCCCTTAAGTCCTAAGGAAAATTATTCTATATTAAAGGAGCTTGATATAGAAGAAAAATTGCTAAATCTTCACAAGCTTATCCAAAAAGAAATTGAGTTAAAGGATATATCCAAAAAAATTGACGCCAAGGTTCAAGAAAATATCAATAAGGGACAAAAAGAATACTACCTAAGGGAAAAATTAAATGCTGTAAAAGATGAGCTAAACGACCTTACAGGTAAAGATTTAAATGAGGCTGATTCTTTTAGGAAAAAAATCAAAAAATTAAAAATTAACAAGGAAGATAAGGAAACTTTACTAAAAAGTATTGATAGGCTTGAAATGATTCCTGAGATGAGCCCTGACTATGGGGTTATAACTTCCTATCTTGATTTTGTTTTGGGACTTCCTTGGTCCAAAAAATCAAAGGATAATCTTGATATTATCCATGCAAAAAAAGTCTTGGATGAGGACCATTATGGCCTTATGGAAGTTAAGGAGAGAATTTTAGAATCAATTGCTGTTAGAAAGAAAAAAGGCGACAACCAAGCAGCAGTAATTTGCCTTGCTGGCCCTCCAGGAGTTGGTAAAACTTCAATTGCCAAATCAATTGCCCGTGCCTTAAACCGTAAATTTATTTCAATGCGTCTTGGTGGAGTAACTGACGAATCAGAAATAAGGGGTCATAGAAGAACCTATGTGGGAGCTATGGCTGGTAGAATTATGTCAAATTTATCAAGAATAAAGGTAAAAAATCCAGTATTCTTGTTAGATGAAATTGATAAATTAGGCTCAGATTTTAGGGGAGATCCTTCATCAGCCCTCTTAGAAGTCCTAGATCCAGAACAAAATGATAAATTTATTGATCGTTACCTTGATATAGGATTTGACTTATCAGAAGTATTTTTCATAACAACAGCAAATGATATTTCAAATATCCCTCCAGCTCTTTTTGACAGGCTTGAAATTATTCAAATTTCTGGCTACACCCAAAGAGAAAAAGAGGAAATTGCCAAAAGATATTTGATAAAAAAAGAGATGGAAAATAACGGTCTTGAAAAAGAAGATTTAAATATTTCAGATCCAGTAATTGAAAAAATTATAAAATCTTACACAAGAGAGGCAGGAGTAAGGTCTCTTGAAAGAAATATAGCAAAAATATGTAGACGTGCTGTAAAAGAAATCCTTGAAGGAAAGAAAAAAGTCAATGTTACCATGAGAAATTATGAAAAATATCTTGGTAAGGAAAGATTTTTTGATGACCAAAGAATTAAGGAAGATAAGGTAGGAATTGCAAACGGACTTGCTTGGACCCAAGTTGGGGGAACAATTTTAACAATAGAAGTAAATGCCATGGATGGAAAAGGGGCCAATTTATTTACAGGAAGTCTGGGAGATGTAATGAAAGAATCAGCCCAAGCTGCAATTTCATATTTAAGAAAAAATTCAAAAGATTTAAAAATTGATCCAGATTTTTATAAAAATAAGGATATCCATGTCCACGTCCCAGAAGGAGCAACTCCAAAAGATGGCCCATCAGCAGGAATTACTATGACAACTGCAATTGCATCAGCTCTTACAGGAAAAAAAGTAAGGTCAGACCTTGCCATGACAGGAGAAGTTACAATTACAGGAGAAGTTTTACCAATCGGTGGACTTAAAGAAAAAGCCCTAGCAGCCTATTCTTATGATATAAAAAATGTAATTATTCCAAAAGAAAATGAAAGAGACATTGAAGATATAGACAAGGAAATAAGAGATAAAATTAATTTTATTAAAGTTTCTAATGTCGGTCAAGTTTTAAAGGAAGCCTTGATATGAAAATAAATACAGTAAATTTAGATCAAGTTGCAGGATTTGCCTCCCAATTTCCAAATGATAATTTTGATGAAATTGCCTTTGCAGGAAGGTCTAATGTAGGAAAATCTTCCTTCATAAATTCTTTTTTGGGTAAAAAAAATCTAGCCAAAACTTCATCAAAACCAGGAAAAACTAAAACCATAAATTTTTACAAAATAAATGATAAATTTAGGCTAGTGGACCTTCCAGGTTATGGCTATGCCAAAGTTTCAAAAAAAGAAAAAGAAAAATGGAATAATTTGATCCACGAATATTTATATAAGAGGGAAAATTTAAAGGAAGTTTTTCTCTTAGTTGATATAAGACATGCCCCAACTAAACAAGATAAAGAAATGTATGAGTGGATAATAGATTCTGGATTTACAGGATTTGTTATAGCAACCAAATACGATAAAATACCTAAAACACACTTAAAAAAACATATAAAAGAAATAATGAAGACATTAAATATTGACGATGAAGGTTTGATATTTGCTTATTCATCAACAACCTCTCACAATAAAAA
The DNA here is from genome assembly GCF_000173355.1 of Anaerococcus hydrogenalis DSM 7454. Taxonomy (GTDB): domain Bacteria; phylum Bacillota; class Clostridia; order Tissierellales; family Peptoniphilaceae; genus Anaerococcus; species Anaerococcus hydrogenalis. The sequence goes on along the minus strand of NZ_ABXA01000031.1, from coordinate 10,910 downwards.
TGTCCTACTTGAACAAGTAGATGTAATTATAAATTCATAAAATAAAAAGATTTCACTAAATAAGGTGAAATCTTTTTTTGTGAAAATATATAAAAAAATAAAAGATGGCCAAAGCCATCTTAAATTAATCAATAAATTCTATATCTTTTCCATCCATGTGGGAAATTCTTGCTAGAGAGTAAACATCTAATCCCATGTCATCTAGAAGTTTTCTTCCGTCTTGGTATGATTTTTCTATAACTATACCAACTCCTGCAACCTTTGCTCCTGCTTGCTTACAAATTGCAACCATAGCCTTGGCAGCTTGACCATTTGCCAAAAAGTCATCTATCAATAAGACATTATCATCTTCATTTAAAAAGTCCTTACTTACTATAAGTCTTTTCATTTCTTCTTTTGTGTAAGAATAACAAGTTGAAGAATATGTATTATCGTCAGTTGTTAGAGATTTTTGTTTTCTTGCAAAAACTACATCACAATCAAGTACAAGGCCTGTTATTACTGCTGGGGCAATTCCTGATGATTCTACTGTTAGAATTTTATTTATATTTTTATCTTTAAAATGTTCAGCAAATTCTTCGCCCATCTCCTTGATTAATTTTGGTTTTATTTGATGGTTTAGAAATGAATCCACCTTTAAAATATCTTTACCAAGGACTGTACCTTGGTTTAATATTACTTCTTGTAATTTCTTCATTATAAATATTTACCTCCGTGCTCTTTTTATTATTATAAGACAAATTTCTCTTAAAAGTCAAAATTCACTTTTATAAAAAACCTTTAAGGGTAATATATATTATATGAATACAAAAGAAATTATCAATGATTTAATAGAATTTATTGACAATAGTCCTATAAATTATTTTGCAGTCAAAAATTCTATTGAAATTTTAGAAAAAAATGATTTTAAAAAATTAGAAGAAAATGAGAAATGGAAACTTGAAAAGTGTGGAAAATATTTTGTAAGTCGTGATGATACGGCCCTTATTGCCTTTAGTGTGGGAGATGATCCAAGAAGGGGGTTTGATATAATTGGATCTCATACTGATTCTCCAACTTTCAAAATAAAATCAAATCCAGAAATGACTTCAAACGGATTTTTGAAATTTAATATTGAAGGATATGGGGGAATGATTGTTTCTTCTTGGTTTGATAGGGACCTATCCCTTGCAGGAAAGCTTGTTTATGAAGATAGTGGTGAATTTAAATCAAAACTTATAAAAATTGATAAGGACCTTTTGACAATTGCAAATTGTGCAATTCATATAAATAGGGACTTAAATCAAGGCTATAAATACAATATGCAAGATGAGCTTTCTCCTATAATAAAAACAATAGAAGATGATTTTAAAAAAGATGGTTATTTGCAAAAATTATTGGCAAAAGAAATTGGTATTGATTATAAAGATATAATAGATTTTGACCTGGCACTTTTTGATAGGCAAAAAGGATCTATCATGGGAAGTGATGATGAATTTATCCATATTGGAAGGCTTGATAATCTTGCAAGCGTCCACCAATCTCTTACTGCTTTAATAAATAGCAAAAATGAAAAATTTAATATATGCGTATTAAATGACAATGAAGAAATTGGATCAGGGACAAGAGCTGGAGCCAAATCTCCATTTTTAGACCAAGTTTTGGAAAGAATTGTAATGAATTTAGGATATGATAGGGAGGATTATTTTATTGCCCTTTCAAATTCGTATTTAATTTCAGCAGATCTTTCTCATTCTATTCATCCAAATTATAGTAATTTATTTGATTCTACTAATAATACAAGAATAAATATGGGTATAGGAATAAAGGTAGCTTCTAATGGAGCCTACACAACAAATATAGAAACTAGAAAAAGATTTTTAAGACATGCAAAAAATGTTGGGGCTAAAGTTCAAACTTTTCACAACAGATCTGATAAGGTCGGTGGATCTACAATTGGTCCAATAGTTTCATCAAAATCTGGAATAAAATCAATTGATGTAGGAACACCAATTCTTTCCATGCATTCAATAAGGGAGCTTGGGGGAGTTAAAGATCATATAGAAGCTATAAAAATATTTGAAGATTTTTACAATAATAAATATTAGGAGGAATTATGGCAGTTTTAGAATTAACAGTAGTACCAATAGGAACAAAAGAAACTTCAGTTTCAAAATATGTAGCAGGATGCGAAAAAGTTTTGAAAGAATATGAAGATTTGGAAGTAAGATTAAATCCAATGGGAACAGTAATTCACGGAGATATAGACAGAGCCTTTGAAGCAATAAGAGCCTGCCAAGAATCAGTTTTTAAAAACGGAGCTGATAGAGTATACTCAGTAATAAAAATAGATGACAGACGTGACAAGAAAGCAAGTCTTGATCAAAAAATAAAATCTGTAGAAGAAAAAATGTAAAAAATAATCCCATCTTGATGATGGGATTTTTTGTGCCTATTTTTATCCAAATAGTGGGAATATATATCTTAGTAAAAATACTAAGGCAAGTACATAAACAAGTGGTGAAACTTCTTTTCCTTTTCCTGTTAATAATTTTACGCTTGCGTATGAAATCATTCCAAATGCGATTCCTTCTGCAATTGAATAAGCAAATGGCATCATTATTATTGTCATAAATGCAGGGAATGATTCTGTAAAATCTCCAAAGTTTATATCAACAATTGAATCTATCATAAATAGTCCTACCATTACAAGAGCTGCTGCAGTTGCTTGTGGTGGAATTATTGTAATAAGTGGATAGAAAAATATTGATAAGAAAAAGCAAAATCCTGCTGATAAAGCAGTTAATCCTGTTCTTCCTCCTTCTGCAACTCCAGTTGCACTTTCTACAAATGTAGTTACTGTTGATGTTCCCAAAAGTGCTCCAAGAGTTGTACCAATACTATCTGCAAAAAGTGCACGTCCAGCATTAGGCAATTCTCCATTTTCATCTAACATTTTTGCTTTTGTTGCAACTCCTGTAAGTGTTCCTACAGTATCAAATAAGTCTACAAATAAAAATGCAAATACAACAGAAAACATTTCAAATGAAAGCATTGATGAAAAATCAAGTTTTAAAAATATTGGGCTAAGTGATGGTGGTAGTTGAATAATTCCGCCTTCTGGAAGCTTGCTTACTCCTGTAAAGATTGCAATAATTGTAGAAATTATAATACCTATTAATAAAGCTCCCTTTGTTTTTCTTGCAGTTAAAACTGCCATAATCAAAAGTCCTATAAAAAATATAAAACTTTCTTTGCTAACTAAATTACCAAGTCCAAGTCCTACATCATTTTTTACAATTACTGTAGAATTTAATAAACCTATTAGAGCAATAAATAATCCAATTCCTACAGATACTGCTGTTTTTAAACTTCTTGGTATAGCATTAAAAATTGCTTCACGAACATTAAATATTGATAAAATAATAAAAACAATTCCTTCTATAAATACAGCTGCAAGAGCAAATTCCCAACTTTTTCCCATAGTCATTACAACTGTATAGGTGAAAAATGCGTTTAGTCCCATTCCAGGAGCAAGTGCAAATGGAAGGTTGGCATAAAAAGCCATAATTAAAATTGCGATAATTGATGAAATAATTGTTGCAGTAAAAACTGCCCCCTTATCCATACCAGCATCTCCTAAAATTTGGGGATTTACAGCTAAGATATATGACATAGTCATAAAGGTTGTGATTCCTGCCATGATTTCAGTTTTAACATCAGTTTTGTGATCTTTTAATCTGAAAATCTTGTTGGCAAGAGATTGATTAGAATTTTTTTCCATATTTCCTCCTATGTTTTTTTCGGGCTTATTATATCATAAATACTTTATTTAATCACTTTATTTTTTTATAAATTTCTCATATAATATATTCAAGGAGGAAGTTTTGACGACAAAAAATATAATTGAGTTAATTGTAATGTTTTTTGGCATTTTATTATCTGGATTTTTTTCATCATCAGAAACTGCCATTACTTCTATAAATAAATTTAAATTAAGGCAGCTTGAAGAAAAGGAAATTAAAAATGCAAAATTGCTTAGAAAACTAGTTGAAGATAGCCAAAATACTATAACTACAATTCTTGTTGGAAATAATATTGTAAATATTCTTACAACAACTATTGCAACCCTTTTTTTTACTGATATTTTTGGAGGAGCTGGAGCAGCTATTTCTACTGTTGTTGTAACCATTACTGTATTAATTTTTGGAGAGATTACTCCAAAACTTGCAGCCCAAATTAATAGCGAAAAAATGGGGCTTAGATTTGCCAAGCCAATTTATATAATTTCTTTATTTTTAAAACCCCTGGTATTTTTACTGGGTTTATTTACAAAATATCTTACAAAGAAAATGTCAGCAGGCTCTGTTAATAGTGATATAGTAACAGAAGAAGATTTGAAAACTATAGTTGATGTTGGTGAGGAACAAGGAGTTATTAATAACGAAGAAAGTGAAATTATTAATAATGTTTTTGATTTTGGTGGATCTTTTGCATCAGATATTATGACTCCAAGAACCAATATGGAAGCTATAGCAATTGATTCTAGCAAAAAAGAATTTGATGAATTTTTAATTGAATGTAAGCACTCAAGAATTCCAGTTTATGGGGAAAGTATAGATAATATTGTTGGTGTATTACATATGAAAGATATAGTAACTTTTGTAGCTGAGGGAAGAGAAGTAATATTAAAGGATATGCTTAGGCAAACTTTTTATGCTTATGAGAATATGAATATTATTGATCTTTTTAAATCTATGAAAAAAATGAATGTTTCTCTAGCCATTGTTGTAGACGAGTATGGGGGAACAGAAGGACTTGTTTCAATTGAAGATATAATTGAGGAGCTTGTGGGAGATATTTATGATGAATATGACCCTGATGATGAAAAAGTCTATAAGGTTTCTGATAATGAATTTATAGTTGATGCAAGTATGCATATCAACGACTTCAATGATTATTTTAATAGAAATTTACAAGAAGTTAAAAATGATTCTATTGGAGGTTTGGTAATTGACTATCTTAATCGCCTGCCAAAAAGTGGAGATGTTGTTAAGGTTGATGATGTTACCTTGATATGTGAGAAAGTTGAAAGATATAAGATAAATTTACTTAGAGTTAAATTTAATAGTGAAAGTTAGAGGTATTATGAAACAAACAGTTTATGTTACAGGTCACAAAAATCCAGATACTGACTCTATTTGCTCAGCCCTTGCTTATGCAAATTTAAAAAACAGACTAGGTCACACAAATGCCATCCCAATTAGGCTTGGACATGTCAACCAAGAAACTCAATTTGTTCTTGATTATTTTGGAGTTAAGGCACCTTTACATAAGGATTCAATGAAACTTCAAATAAAAGATATAGACTATGATAATTCTTATAACGTTGATGAATCCTTGCCAATTAGAAATGCCTGGTCAATTATCCAAGAAAACAAATTAAATTCTCTTTTTGTAGTGGATGATGATGAAAAATTAATTGGGGTTGCATCTCTTTCAAATTTGACCCATTCCTATATGGAAGTTTGGGATGATAGGATTATTGGAAGAACCCACACACCGATTGAAAATATTGTAGATATCTTATCTGCAAAATTAATAGTAAGTCCTAAAAATCCAATGGCCTTTACAGGAAAAATGATGGTTTATGCCATGAATGAAAAAGATTCACCAAAAAATTCCTTAGTTGGGGATGGAGATCTTGTAATTACTGGAAATAGGCTTGAAGCCCAAGAATATTTGATAAAGAAAAATATTTCTTTAATAATTTTAACCAATGGTTCAACCATGAAAGAAGAATTAATAAAAGAGGCAGAGGAAAATAATATTACAATTATTTCTACCGAGTATGATACCTTTATGACAGCAAGGCTTTTGCCAATGGCAGTGCCAATTGCAAATGTAATGAGTACAGAAAACTTGGTTTATTTTTCACCAGAAGATACAGTTGATACTGTTCGTGAAGTTATGGGAAAAACAAGATTTAGGTCTTATCCGATAATAGATGCTAGGGGAAAAGTTTTAGGAGCTATTTCAAGATACCATTTGATTTCTGATGAAAAGAAAAAATTAATTTTGGTTGACCACAACGAAAGAAACCAATCTGTTGATGATATTGACTATGCAGATATTATTGAAATAATTGACCACCACAGAGTTGCCAATGTTGTTACAAACCAACCCCTATTTTTTAGGGCAGAACCTGTAGGTTCTACTGCAACAATTGTTGCTAAAATGTTTTTTGAATCAGGAATAAGACCTACAAAAGAAATAGCAGGCCTTCTTTCAGCTGCCATAATTTCTGATACTCTTTTATTTAGGTCACCAACAACAACAGAAACTGACAAGAGAGTTTTAAATAGGCTTACAAAAATTGCAGATATAAATCCAGAAGAATTTGCCCTAAAGATGTTTAAGGCTGGAACAAGTTTAAAAAATAGGTCTCCTGAAGATTTGATTGATGGGGATGTAAAGGCCTTTACAATTGGGGATGACAAGATCAGGGTTGGCCAAGTTATGACCATGAATCCAGAAGAGCTCGATCCAATAAAGGATAAATTAACATCTTTAATGAGAGAAAAAATAAATTCTAAAGGAGAAAATACCTTCGTTCTTGTACTTACAGATATTTTTAACCAAAAATCTGAACTTTTGGTTGTGGGAAATTATTTAAGTGATATAGAAAATGTTTTTGGAAATAAGGTAAAAAATGGAACAATTTCAGCACCAGGTGTCTTATCAAGAAAAAAACAAGTTATACCAAAATTAACAGAAGCAATTATGAATTCACATAATAATTAAACTTTACTATAGAAAAATTCTGTGCTATAATATAAAAAAATTTAAAACATTAGGAGAAAAAAATGAAAAACTTAAGTCTTGCACAAATTAGCTTTTACTTTTTTAACTTTACTTTTTCAAAAAGTAAGGCTATTTATCATGTGCAAAATCCTAAAACACTTTAAGTTTTTTTAGAATCGAGCTTCTTGGTAATAGCCAAGAAGCTTTTTTGTTGTTTAGAAAAGAATAGGAGAAAATTATGATTATTAAATTAAAAAATGGCGCAAAGGAAAATGAAATTCAAGATCTTATAAAAGAAATTGAAGAAATGGATCTTAAGGTAAGTAAGGCTGTTGGATCAAACACAACCATTTTGGGATTATTGGGAGATACTTCCAAGGTTTCAAAAGAAGATATGAAGTCAAAAAAAATCGTTGATGATGTTATAAGAATCCAAGAACCTTACAAAAAAGCAAATAGAAAATTTCATCCAGAAGATACAATAATCACTCTTGATAATGGAACACAAATTGGGGGAGGATCTTTTGTTTATATGGCAGGCCCATGTTCTGTTGAAAGCGAAGACCAAGTTGTATCGATTGCCAAAAAAATTAAAAAATCTGGGGCTACAATTTTAAGGGGAGGGGCTTTTAAACCAAGAACTAGCCCATACTCTTTCCAAGGTTACGGAAAAAAAGCTATTGATTACCTTGTAAAGGCAAAAGAAGAGACAGGCCTTGCCCTTGTTTCAGAAATTATGGAAATTAACCAATTAAAATATTTTGATGATATAGATATTTTACAAGTTGGGGCAAGAAATATGCAAAATTTTGATTTATTAAAAGCCCTTGGTGAAACTGATAAACCAATTTTATTAAAAAGAGGACTTTCTGCTACCTATGAAGAATTATTGATGGCGGCAGAATATATTATGAGTAGGGGAAATACAAAAGTTATACTTTGCGAAAGAGGAATTAGAACTTTTGAAACAGCAACAAGAAATACTTTAGATGTTACAGCAGTTCCTTTCTTACACGAAAAAACTCACCTTCCTGTAATACTCGATCCATCTCACGCAGCAGGAATTTCAAGATATGTAAAAGATTTATCCCTTTCTGCAGCAGCTGTTGGGGCAGATGGACTAATGATTGAAGTTCATGAAAATCCTGCAAAAGCATTTTCTGATGGGGCCCAATGCGTAGTGCCAGATGATTTTGATAAAATTTTAAAGGCAAGCCAAAAAATCCACGACTTGAGAAAGGAAATCTAAAATGGGTCAAAGCTTTGGAAAAAATTTAAAAGTTACTATTTTTGGATCAAGCCACCAAGAATATATGGGGGTGGTAATTGATAATGTAAAACCAGGTTTTGAAATTGATATGGTAAAGCTTGATGACTTTATGCAAAGAAGGGCTCCTGGAAAATCAAGATTTACTACAAAAAGAAAAGAGGCTGACAGGGCAATTTTCATTTCGGGTCTTAGAGAAAATAAAATAATTTCAAAGACTATAACAGCCCTTATAAAAAATAATAATTTTAAATCTAAGGATTATAACAATTTAAACGATATTCCAAGGCCATCTCACGCTGACTATACAAGTTTTATAAAATACGGAAAAGATATGGATATGAATGGGGGAGGTCCATTTTCTGGAAGGCTAACTGCCCCATTTTGCCTGGCAGGAGGGATTGCAAAACAAATTTTAGAAGAAAAAAATATAAAAATTGCATCAAGAATTAAAAATATTGGTGGAATTTATGATAAAAACCTTGATTTAGCAAATCCTCCTATGGATGAACTGGAAAAAATTTCTCAAAAAGAAATTCCTGTTTTGGATGAAAAAAAGGAAGAGGAAATTAGAAAATTATTGGAAGATATAAGTAGTGAGGGGGATTCTATTGGTGGAATTTGCCAAGTTTTTGGAGAAAATATTCCCCAAGGCTTGGGAGATCCCTTATTTGATTCTTTTGAGGCAAAAATTTCCTATCTTTCTTTTGGAATTCCTGCCCTTAGGGCAATTTCTTTTGGCGAGGGCCTAAATTCTATAAATATGAGAGGTTCAGCCCACAACGACCAATTCGAGCTTGAAAATGGTAAGGTAAAAACTAGAACCAATAATGCAGGAGGTATTGTAGGAGGAATTACAAATGGCATGCCTGTAGTTTTTGATTTGATTTTTAAGCCAACTCCATCAATTTCTAAAAATCAAAAATCATTTTCTATAAGGGAGAAAAAAGAAAAAGACCTTTTGATAAAAGGCCGCCACGATCCTTGCCTTGCCCTAAGAACTCCGCCGATTGGAGAGGCAATACTCGCCCTTACAGTATTGGATTACTTATATGAATAAAGATTATTTGTTAAAAGAATTAGAAGAAGATATAGAAGTTGAGGATTTAAGAAAACTAGATTTAATCTTAAAAGAAAAATACAGGGACTTCCTATTAAAAAAATATCCAGGAGATTTTTCTAAATATTTGGAGAAAAAAGTTATAAGTGAAAATTTTCCGAATTTTGGGAAAATTGCACTTGGAGGAGCCAAGGGCTCTTATGCTGACCAGGTTGGCCATATTGTTTTTCCAAAAGGAGATATAAAATATTTTAAGAGATTTGACCAAATTTTAGATGCGATTGATGAAAATTTTTGTCAATTTGGAATCCTTCCCTTGGAAAATTCTTCTTATGGATCTGTTAAGGAAGTTTATAATTTGATGCTTGAGAGAAATTTTTATATTTTAGGAAATTATAAGCTCGATATAAGGCATTATTTACTAGGAAATTCTTTTTCAAAAATTTCTGATATAAAAGAAGTTTACTCCCATCCCCAAGCCTTGGGTCAATGTAGAAAGTATACACTTGAGCACGGATTTATCCAAAATGAATATTATAATACGGCCCTTGCTGCAAAATATGTCAAGGAAAAAAATGATAAAAAACTTGCTGCTATTGGTTCAAAATTTTGTGCAAATCTTTATGGACTTAAAATTCTAGATGAAAACATACAAAATGTTTCAAATAATTACACCAGATTTATAATTGTAGGAAAAGATTTAAAAATTTATGATAAGGCAGATCAAATTTCTGTAAGATTAAAGGCTCTTGATAGGCCAGGGTCCTTGTTTGATATAGTGGAAAAATTTAAAATTTTGGATGTAAATATGACAAAACTAGAATCATCACCAATTCCAGGATCTGACTTTGAATTTATCTTTTATTTTGATTTTGAGGGCTCTATTAGGGAAAAAAAAATAAGAATTCTATTAGATTTTTTAAAGGAAAATGCTAAGGATTTTGAATTTATGGGCTCTTATATTGACTTTAATAAGGCATTTGACAAAGATAATAAAGCGATATATAATAAAAACAACTTATAAGTTAGAAAATAAAAATAAAACTTTGATCAGAGGTAAGTAAGTTTTATAAATCTTTTATAGAGAGCTTGTGTGTGGTGGAAGCAAGTAAAGATCTAAAACCGAATGGATCTGAGAGTGCTCGGGTGAAAAATAGTAGTCTAGGCCGTCTTCCCACGTTATAGGGATATGATATGAAATTATTTTAAATTAGTATCAGAATTAAGATGTGTAATATTTTATTTATTTTTACATAAATATTTATTTTTATATAAAAAGGATGGCACCGCGAATTTAACCATTTGCTCCTTCATGGAGCAGATGGTTTTTTTTGTCCACTTAAGTGAGTTGAGCGAACGAAAGAGAAGCGAAACAAAAAACCACCTGCTATGCAGGTGGAGGTATTAAGCTTTAGCTTTAAGCACCAAGAAAACCTCCTTAATGTATAATTGTGATAGTCACATGCACAATTAAACAAGGAGGTAATCATGGATAAAAATACTTTATCACATACAAGTTGGAGATACAAATACCATATAGTATTTGCACCAAAATACAGAAGACAAGAAATATATAGACAATTAAGAAAAGACATAGGCAGCATACTTCGAGAATTATGCTCAAGAAAAGGGATAAACATAATAGAAGCAGAGTTATGTCCAGATCATATCCATATGCTGGTAGAAATACCACCAAAGTACTCAATATCACAAATAATGGGATATTTAAAAGGAAAAAGTTCACTGATAATATTCGATAGACACGCAAACCTAAAATATAAATATGGCAACAGACACTTT
>NZ_ABXA01000032.1 GCF_000173355.1 Anaerococcus hydrogenalis DSM 7454 | reverse complement strand
ACAGGCTTATCTCCCCAAGAGTCCACATCGACGGGGAGGGTTTGGCACCTCGATGTCGGCTCGTCTCATCCTGGGGCTGGAGTAGGTCCCAAGGGTTGGGCTGTTCGCCCATTAAAGAGGCACGCGAGCTGGGTTCAGAACGTCGTGAGACAGTTCGGTCCCTATCCAGCGTGGGCGTAAGAAATTTGAGAGGAGCTGTCCTTAGTACGAGAGGACCGGGATGGACGCACCAATGGTGTACGAGTTGTTAGGCCACTAGCATGGCTCGGTAGCTAAGTGCGGAATTGATAAGTACTGAAAGCATCTAAGTACGAAGCAACCCTCAAGATAAGATTTCTTAGAGTAGGTAAAGAAATACCTTTGATAGGTCCAAGGTGTAAGTGCAGTAATGTATTAAGCTAATGGATACTAAACTTTAAATCTTGACTGGAAATATTTATAGCTATTGAATTAGCCCGTCCGGCTAAGAGAGGACAGCCCGTCCGGCTCATAGAGGACCCGTGCGGAGCACTCGCAGCGAAGCGAGAATAAAATAATTAGGTTAAAACAGTATATTAAAAATATGGTGACGATGGCAGAAGGGATACACCTGTTCCCATACCGAACACAGAAGTTAAGCCTTCTAACGCCGATGGTACTCGGAGGGAGACCTCCCGGGAGACTAGGTAGTTGCCAAACAAACAAGATCAGCTAAAGCTGGTCTTTTTTGATATTTATTTTTCTCCTTAAGCTAAGATTAAATTTCGTATTAATTATTTTAAGAAATGAAATAAATAGAATTTATCAAATTTAAACTATAAAGTTTTAAATATTGATTTTCCTATCACATAAATTAAGGTTTTACAAAGACATTTCTTACATAGCTAGCAAATACAATAAGTATAGTATTCTTCTTCGTTATTTATATTTTTTGCTTATAGAAGAATTAAAAAAATTTCTATAACTTAATTTCAATGGCACAAACATCTATTTATTAAAAAGTTCTTGTCCTGTCCACTTAGTCTTAAGGAGGCTTTTACCAGATCAAAATAAAAACATCTATCCTAAATTATATTTGGCTTAAATTTTATATAAACTCATATCATCTTAACTCTTTAGGATTAAATCTTACTATATCTAATTTTATTTAAAAATATTAATTAATGGATTAGCTTCTTTTTATTTACAATAATTTATATAATTACTTTATAAACCCAAAATAAAATGATGTAAACTTTCGAATAATTTAAGCAGCTTGGTGTACCAATGATGAACGTCTCCATTGGGACATTGGGACCTATTGGGAATAAAAAATGCGATGAAATAATTTATTTCATCGCATTTTTATTTTATTTATGTTTTATTTATACTTGTAGAATCCTTCGCCAGATTCTACTCCTTTTAGGCCTTTTTCGGCTCTTTCTTCTAGTTTTTTTACTGCTTTTGCTAGGGCTGAGTTTGGATCTTGGGCTTTTGGACTTATCTTTGTTATATTGATTACTGTTGTAATTCCTACTATATCAATTATTTCAAAAGGTCCTTTTGGTGCTCCTGTTCCTATTTTCCAGTCCATATCTATATCTTTTGGTTCAGCTATATCGTCACCGTAAAGCATTAGAGCTGAGTCTAATAGGGGTACTAGAAGTGAATTTAAAATATATCCTGCTTGTTCTTTTTTTAGTATTGCTGGATACATTCCTATTGATTTAGCAAATTCTATCACACTTTCAAAGGATTCATCGCTTGTTTTGTCGTGTTTCATTACTTCTGCTACATTTTGTCTCCAAATATTATTTGCAAAGTGTAGGTTTAAAAACTTATCTTCTCTTTTTGTATATTCCCTAAATTGTGAAGGAATGAGAGTTGATGAATTTGAAACTACTATTGTATCTTCTTTTAAGTGAGTAGAAATTTTTTCGTAAAAGGCCTTTTTTTCATCTACAATTTCTGCTATTGCTTCAATTACTAAGTCTGCGTTTGAAAAAGCCTCGTCAAGGTCTGTAGTATATTTCAAATCTTCATAAATTTCATCATTTACTTTCTTTAATTCTTCTATTTTTTCTTTTGTAATTTCACTTTTGTCCTTGAAAAATGATCTTGGATAATCTGGTTTTTCTTCTCCTATATAGGATGGGGCAAGATCTAATTCTTTTGAAAAAATATTGTGGAGTCTTTCGATTCTTGGTTTAATTCTTTCTATTGACCCCTCACTTCTTCCCCAAAGAGTTACATTGTATCCATGAAATGCTGTTATATAAGCTATTTGAGCACCTAGTACTCCACCGCCTGCTACTGTTACATTTTTAATCTTCATTTTTTTCTCCTTTTATAACTTTTTTCTCTTATATATCTTATACCCAATTTGCCTTGAGAATTTATTTTTTTTGATTTGGATAATTTTTATAAAAGGACTTGTTTTATTACTTAATTAATAGATTTTTGTTATAATTAAAGGCAGGTATTTAAGTTTTACTTTTGAAAATTGATATAAAGGAGCTAATATATTGAAAAAAAATGAAAAAATTTCAGCCAAGGCCTTAATTCCCTTTTTGGTTTTTATTATAATTTATTTATCTACAGGAATTATTCTCCAACTTAGGGGAGTTGAAATGGCCTTTTACCAACTTCCTGCCCCAATTGCAGTTTTTGTTGGTATAATTTCTGCCTTTTTATTGTTTTCTGGAAGTGTAGATGAAAAATTTGATAACTTAGTGGAAGGCTGTGGGGATTCAAATATTATTATAATGTGTTTAATTTATTTGTTGGCGGGAGCCTTTTCTGCTCTAGCATCAAAATCCGGTGGAGTTGATTCTGTAGTTGGTTTGGGACTTTCTTTTATTCCAGGAAAATTTTTGACAGCAGGTATATTTTTGATATCTTCTTTTATTTCTATAGCTACCGGCACTTCTGTTGGAACAATTACAGCTCTTGGTCCAATAGCTGTGGGACTTTCAGAATCTGGGGGAATTAATCTCGCCCTTATGCTAGGGGCCTTGGTAGGTGGATCTATGTTTGGGGATAACTTATCAGTTATTTCTGATACAACAATTGCAGCAAGCAGAACCCAAAATTGTCAGATGAAAGATAAATTTAGGATGAATATAAAAATGGCCCTTCCTGCAGGTTTAATTAGCTTAATTATTTTATTGATATTTGGAGGGCCAGAAAGTGAACCTAGTCAAAAAGACTTATCCTATGAACTTATCAAAATTCTTCCCTATATTTTTGTACTAATTTCTGCCCTTATGGGCCTAAATGTATTTTTGGTACTTACAGGTGGAATTTTATTTTCTGGAATAATCCTTCTTTTTGACAATGGATTTGATTTTTTAGCTCTTTCTCAAACTATGTGGCAAGGCTTTACAGGAATGTTTGAAATATTTTTACTGTCCATGTTAATAGGTGGCCTTTCCAATATGGTTAATAAGGAAGGTGGGATAAATTGGATAATAGGGAAAATAAAAAAAATAGCAAGGGGAGAAAAATCTGGTCAACTAGCTATAGCCCTTCTTGTTTCTCTCGCTGATATGGCAGTTGCAAATAATACTGTTGCAATAATAATTTCAGGTCCAATTGCTAAGAAAATGTGTGGGGAATATAAGATTGACCCAAGAAGGTCAGCCTCCCTGCTTGATGTCTTTTCTTGTGTATTTCAAGGAATAATTCCCTATGCCGCCCAAGTTTTGATAGCTGCAAGCTTTAGTAAAGGGAAACTTGCACCATTTCAACTTATACCATATTTTTACTACCAATTTATCTTAGGCTTAGTTGCTATAATTTCCATATATATCCCCTTTACAAGGCCAAAAGATAAGTGGAATTTTGAATTAGATATGGCAGAATCGGAAGTAGAAAATCATATTTTAAATAAGAAAAAATAAATTTTTTAGATCATGTGTCTCAGAAAAAAATATAATTAATAAATATAAGCAAGTAAAGACCTAAAACTAGCCACTTTATAAAAAAGTATATTAATACTATTTTTAATTTATATATTTATTCATAAAATTAAAAAAATACAGGTTAAAATACTTGCTATTATTTAATATAGAATAAATAATAATAAGTATTTAATTTAAATGTTGTTATTGAAATCTTAATATTTAATTTAGGTGTAAATACTTTATCATGATAATTAAATCTTTAAAATAAATATTTTTCATACAAGATGAAATAATATAAAGAAAATGAATAAAAATACCTAAATAAACATTTTACTAGGCTTTTATATATATTTACTCTAATAAACTTGCAATATATACACAATTGATATATAATGTGAGTATCAAAATAATATATATTAAAAAGGAGAAAAATAATGAAAAAGAAAAATGTATTAGCATTAGCTCTTGCAGCAGGATTAGTATTCGGTGGAACAGCTTATGCAGCAGATGCACCATCAAATGTTGAAGGTTCAGGTAATGTAGCAATTAAATCAGGAGAAGAATACAAAGGTGATGTAGATAAGGAACAAAATAATGCTCCAGCAGCAGTAGTAGAAGATAACGCTAATGGTTACTCAACAAAAGCAGCAGCAGAAGCAGCAGCAAAAGCAGCTTTAGCAAATGACAATCTTAACAAAAACTTCTCAGTTTCAGAAAACAATGGTAAATTCTTCTATGTACTTACACCAGCTGAAGATTTAAGCCATGTTCAAGCTCCAAAAGAAGAAAAAACACCAGAAAAACCATACGCTAAATATGATGAAAAAGCTGATGAAAAAGCATTCAACTTTGATAATGGATTTAAAACAAAAGAAGAAGCTATCAAACAAGCAGAAGCTTTAGTTAAAAATTCAAAAATCAATAAAGGTTATAATGTAACAGTTGGTGCTGATGGAAGATACTACATCCAATTAACAGTTGATGAAGCAAAAACTGAAGGACTTGAAAGAAAAGAAATTAAAAAAGAAGAAAAGAAAGAAGCTCCAAAAGAAGCTCCAAAAGAAGAAAAGAAAGCTGTATCTAACAACGTACAAACAGGTGTTGCTGGACTTACAGGTGTAGTTGCAACTCTTGCAGCAGCTTCAACAGCTCTTTTCAAATCAAAAAGAAAATAAGTAAAATTAATTTTAAAAACTAGGGTGGAAACATCCTAGTTTTTTTTGTGAAAAAATTTATTTCTTATAGATAAATATTTTTACAATAAATATGTAAATAAATCTTTTTTTTGATATAATTAAGATAATAAGAGTAAAGGGGTAGATATGGAAAAGAAAAAGTTTAATGGTATTTTTGCCTGTATTGTTGGAGCTTTTATGGTTCTTTCTTTTTGTTATATTTTGTTTTTATTAAGACCCAAAAAAGTTTCAAATTATAAGCCTACAAAAAACATTACTTATAAGGGCCAAATTTTGAAAAATAAATTAAATGGCAAGGGTAAGCTTATTTGTCCTGAGGGAAAATATCTTGGAAGCTTTAAAGATTCAAGGTTTGACGGCAAGGGAAAGTTTATTTTTGATGATTTTGTTTATTATGCTAAATTTAATAAGGATAAGGCAAATGAGGATATTAAAATCAAACACAGTGATGGCTATACTTACAAGAGAGTGAAAAATGGTTGGATGAGATTAGAAGGTAAAGATGAGAATTAAGGGTTTAGATTATATTCGTGTATTGGGAATATTTTTGGTAGTAGCCTACCATTTTTTTCCGAATTTTATTCCAGGTGGATTTTTGGGTGTAAATATTTTATTTGTTTTATCAGGTTTTTTGATCACCTACCACCTTTTGAAAGAAATTTATAAAAATAAAGAAATTGATATTAAAAAATTTTATTATAAAAGATTTGTTAGGATTTTCCCACCCCTTTTATTGATGGTTTTTATAACAAGTCTTCTTTGTTTTTTTATAAATAAGGATTATAGCGTAAGATTTTTGGACCAATTTATTTCTGCTCTTTCTTTTAATTATAATATTTTTGAACTGGTAAGGGGAGGATCTTATGAGGGTGGCTTTGTCAAACAATTATTTATGCCTACTTGGTCTTTGGCAATCGAGGTTCACTTTTACTTGCTTTGGCCCTTGGTCTTAACCCTTCTTATAAATACATTCGATAAGGATAGGAATTTTAAGGAGAAATTTTCTTCTTTATTGATGAAGGTTTGTATTTTTTTATACCTTCTTTCATATTTTTTGATGGTTTATCTGGTAAAAAATTATAATAATGCCATAGCCTTCGTTTATTTCTTTGATTTTACCCGTATGGGATCATTTTTGATGGGGGCTTTTGCAGCCTTGTTTGTAGGAAAAATAAGAAAACTTCCTTATAAAACTTTAACGGCTCTATTTAGTCTTGCTTTGATTGGACTAAGTTTTATTTTATCCTATTCTAATGAACTTACCTATAAATTTGGCTTTATCCTAGCTGATTTATTTACGGTTTTAATGATAATTGTCTCCTATTCCAATAAAAATATAAGGGAATATAAATTTATTAATAAATTATCCATGTATTCATATGGAATTTTCCTTTTCCATTGGCCAAGTTTTGTTATATGCACAAGTATTTTGAATAATTATTGGGGAATAATCTTATCGATTTTTGTAACGGGAATTTTGACCCTAGTCAATTTTCATTTGTTTGAACCCTTATTTAAGGAAAAAAATACAAGTGGGAAAAAGAAAAATTCTAGGCTTTCAAATGCAATTAGCCAAATTTTTATTGGATTAATCTTTGTATCTTCAATAGCCATGGCTTATATTTTAAATGAAAATGCTAATAATATGGTAAAGATTGAAAAAACTATTTTTGAAAAATCTATAAAACAAGATATAGATAAGATGAAAATGGATAAAAATTTACTTGATATGGCTATAAAAAAGGCTGAAAACAAGGATTATGCCGCTAAAAAGGAAAATGTAATGATTAATGTCTTGGGAGATAGTGTGCTTTTGGGAAACAGGGACATGCTCCAAGAAAATATTAAAAATTTACATGTAAATGCAGAAGGTAGCAGGCCAATCGATTCTGCAAGTGACCTTATCAAGCAAATGAAAAAAGATGGGAATTTGGGATCTCTTGTGGTAATTGCCCTTGGAACCAATGCCATAAAAGATCCAAAGGAAAGTCTTGAAGAAATTATAAAAACTGTTCCTAAAAAAACTCGTTTGATTTTTGTAACTTGCTATGATAATAGGTACGACCAACCGCACAGGGTTTCTGTTGCAATGAGAGATCTTTCTAAAAAATATGACTTTATAACCCTAATGGATTGGGAAAAAGAGGGCATGGCCCACCCAGAATATTATTCTGGAACTGATGGGGTGCATTTTTATGGAAAATTAAATGCCTATGATGCCTATTTAAAAATGCTAGAAAAATCCATAGACCAGTCCTTAAAAGCAAAGGCAAAAAAATAAGAAGGACTTAAAATAAGTTTCAGACTGTTGACAAAGTAAACAAATCCTCACGCTAAGAATAGAATACGTAAAAAATTGATTTGATTTCAAATTTAAAAATTCGTCAAAAATCGCACTGTTTGAGCCTTAGCGAGTTTGCGATTTTAGAATTTTAAAATTTAGAAATAAACAATTTTTGAAGTTGGATATTCGTGCTTGAGAGTTTGTCTACGCTCTGATACTTAAAATAAGTTTTTCTTATTTTTTATATAATTTTAAATATTGTAGTCTAATTTTTATAGTTTTACCATATTTTAATAGGAGAAAATTTTATTAATATTTGCCTAAATTTAGTTTTATTTTAAATAAAAAAATAAGTTATATTGTTTTGATAAAATGTATATCTTTTCTTAACGACCAATATTAATTTGAAAAATAGACCTTTGTTAGCTATAAATTTTTCTTATATAAACCATAACATATATGTATTTTACTAGGGTATTAAAATAATGTATGATAATTATGAAAACGTAATCATTTAAAAAAAGGGGTGAAAATTTTGAAAGAGAATGAAAGAATTTCTGGTAAAGCCTTAATTCCATTTTTAGTTTTTATTGTTGTATACCTTGCCACAGGTATAGTGCTTCATTTAAGAGAGGTGGAAATGGCATTTTATCAATTGCCTGCACCGATAGCAGCCTTTGTTGGTATTGTTAGTGCTTTTGTTTTATTTAGTGGAAGCATTGATGATAAGTTTGATAATTTGATTGAAGGTTGTGGGGATTCGAACATTATTATTATGTGTTTGATTTACATATTGGCAGGGGCTTTTTCAACTGTAGCTTCTGCTTCTGGTGGTGTTGATTCTGTTGTGGGATTGGGTTTATCTTTTATACCAGCTAGGTTTTTGACAGCAGGTGTATTTTTGATAGCTTGTTTTATATCTATAGCTACTGGATCTTCAGTTGGAACAATTACAGCCCTTGGTCCTATAGCCATAGGCCTTGCAAATTCAGGAGGGATAAATCTTTCCTTGATGCTTGGAGCCTTGGTAGGTGGATCAATGTTTGGTGATAACTTGTCAGTAATTTCTGATACAACCATAGCTGCTACTAGAACTCAAAATTGTGATATGAAAGATAAGTTTAGGATGAACATAAAATTAGCCCTTCCAGCAGGTCTAATAACTTTTATCTTACTTCTTATATTTGGATCTCCAGAATCAGAGCCTAGCCAAGCTGCATTAAATTATGAAATAATCAAGGTTATTCCTTACTTATTTGTACTAGTTGTTGCCCTTATGGGGGTTAATGTATTTTTAGTACTTACTGGTGGAATTGTACTTTCCGGAATAGTTTTACTTATGAACAATGGTTTTAATTTATTAGAACTTTCTCAAACCATGTGGGAAGGATTTACAGGAATGTTTGAAATATTCCTACTATCAATGTTGATTGGGGGTCTTTCCAATATGGTCACCAAAGAAGGTGGAATTAATTGGATCATTTCTAAAATTAAAAAATTTGCAAAAGGTGAAAAATCTGGAGAGTTTGGTATAGCAGCCTTAGTTTCTCTTGCAGATGTTGCAGTCGCAAATAATACTGTAGCAATTATAATTTCAGGACCAATTGCAAAGAAAATGTGCAACGAATATAAAATTGACCCTAGAAGGTCGGCATCACTTCTTGATACTTTCTCTTGCGTATTTCAAGGAGTAATTCCTTATGCAGCCCAAGTTTTGATAGCAGCAGGATTTACAAAAGGAGCAGTAGCTCCATTTCAAATTATCCCTTACTTCTGGTATCAATTTATACTTGGAATAATCTCAATAATTTCAATATATGTACCATTTACAGCTGCAAAAGATAAGTGGAATTTTGAATATGATATGCCAGAATCAAAAGTAGCTGATCATATCAAAGTTTTGGAAGACAATGAAAAAGTTCAAGCTTAGTAAGGTCTAAGTATTCTTTACAAAGTTTTGAAAGATTTCTGGAAGATTTGTAAACATAACCTATATCCATAGATAAATTTTCAGGATTTTCAAGTTTAACAGTTTTTATGTTAGAAAATCCGTTATTAGGATGAAGGCAACCAGTTCCAACATTAAAAGAATTGGTATTAGATATTAATCCTAAAGTTGTACCCCTGTCTTGGGTGTAAATGATTTGTTTGTGGTCAGGTAAGTTTACAAATTCTTCTGGCAATACTTGGGTATTATCTTGCTCATAAATTATCATGGGATAGGAATAAAGGTCAGAAATTTTTATAAGTTTTTTCTTTGCCAAAGGGTGGTCCTTGTTTATAAAAACGTGAGGAATAACCTTGGCTATCGATACATATGTTAGGGATTTTTCCTTAAACAAATTAAAGATAGCCTCCCTATAAGATTTATTTATGTAGATAAAGGAAAGGTCTGAATAATCATTTTCAACATGGTTAATGGCATGGAGGGAAGTCGTTTCCTTAAGGTAGAACTTAAATGGAGAGTTCTTGTATTTTTCGATTAATTTCATAAAGGCAGAGACAGTAAAGTTAAAATGTTGGCTTGAAATTCTAAGCTCGGCAATATCATTTTTATCAGGACAATATTGCCTTTGAATATCCTTATATTTGCTGATTAAATCTTGACATTTAATTAGATATTCAAGCCCTTTAACAGTAGTTTGAGTTCCGCTTTTAGACCTTTTAAAGATTTTAAAGCCCAATTCTTTTTCAAGATCATTAATGGCCATGGAAATGGCAGGTTGGGAAGTATATAAGTTTTTGGCGGCTTTTGAAATTGAGCCAGTCTTAGAAACTTCTATAGCGTAAGAAATTTTGTTTAAATTCATAATATCTCCTTAAATTCTTTGGATATATTATATTAAATATTTTATAAAAATAAAAGTAATAAAAAATAATAAGAAAGGATAAAAAAATGGCAGAAAACAATAAAAGATCATTTGCAACACAAACAATCCACGCAGGAGCAATGAAAGATAAATATGGTTCCTTGGGACTTCCAGTTTACCAAACATCAACTTTTATATTTGATAGTGCAGAACAAGGTGGCAGAAGATTTGCCCTAGAGGAAGAAGGCTTTATCTATTCAAGGTTAGGAAACCCAACAAATGATGCCCTAGAAAAAAAACTAGCAGCCCTCGAAGGAGCAGAGGCAGCAGTATCCACAGCATCAGGAATGGGAGCAATTACATCATCAATTTGGCCATTTATAAAAGCTGGAGACCATATTCTTGCTTGTGGAACACTTTATGGATGCACCTTTGCCTTTTTAAATGAAATTAAAAAATTTAATGTAGAAGTAGAGTTTATAGATATGACAAATCTAGAAGAGGTAAAAAGTCATCTAAAAGAAAATACAAGAATAGTTTATCTAGAAACACCAGCAAATCCAACCCTTGATATAATAGATATAGAAGAAGTTGTAAAACTAGCAAAAGCAAACTCAAAAGATACTATGGTAATAGCAGATAATACCTTTGCAACTCCATATTTACAAAATCCACTAAAACTTGGAGCAGATATAGTAGTACACTCAGCAACCAAATACCTAAACGGCCACGGGGATGTAATAGCAGGATTTTCATGTGGATCAAAAGAATTAATGACCCAAGTAAGGCTAGTTGGACAAAAAGACTTTACAGGTTCAGTCCTATCTGCTCATGATGCATTTTTAATCTTTAGAGGAATGAAAACTCTAGAAGTTAGAATGAAACAACATATAGAAAATGCTAAAAAAGTAGTAGAAGCTTTACAAAAACATAAAAATGTAGAAAAAGTATACTATCCAGGCCTAGAAGATTTTAAAAACCACGAAGTTGCTAAAAAACAAATGAAAGATTATGGTGCAATGGTAACCTTTGAAGTAAAAGGTGGAATTGAATCAGGAAGAACAATAATGAATAATGTAAAATTATGCTCACTTGCTGTAAGTTTGGGAGATGCAGAAACATTAATAGAACACCCAGCAACAATGACCCATTCTACCTACACAGAACAAGCTTTAAAAGAAGCAGGAATAGCACCAGGTTTAATAAGATTATCAGTAGGATTGGAAGATAGCGATGATATAATAGAAGATCTAAATCAAGCTTTAGACTTAATCTAAAATAAAAATTATCTCCCTTAATTGGGAGATTCAGAATGTTGACGAACTAAAAAATTTCTCATTTCGACCGAGTGCACGAGTGGAGAAATCTCTTGAGATCTCTCCATGCGTTCGTTTCACTCACTAAAACTCATTTGCTTCGCAAATTTTTCCGTGCTATCGCACTTGGTTTTAGGGATGATTGTGCCAAATCAAGGCACAATCATCTAGTCGAGATGGTACTTAGCTTTATTTTTATTTAAAAATAAAATATTATCTAATTTCATACTTTGTCTACGCTCTGTATCTCCCTTAATTGGGAGATTTTTTTATTTTTTAAAATAATATGTATGCTATTTTATTTAATGAAAATAAAAAATTTAAAAAATTTATAAAAAAATGTTTAGAATCGATTTCATGGGGTATCATTATAATAACAGAAGATAAGATACTTCTGATAGTCCACTAGCATAGAAAGGACGAGGGCTTAATTTTATAGGAAATTAATTATAGTAAAAAGTTTAACCTATAAATGTATTTAGACTATGAGAATTTAAATGGATTTAAAATCTGAAATTTCTAATTAAAGTCTTTACAATAGTGATATTTATTTAAAAAAAGAATCAAAATTTCATAGAAAAAGTGGTGGAAATCAAGTGTAAAATATAGCCATCTGACATTTTTCTAAAAAGGATTTGTTTGTAGCTAAATAAAAAAGAGCCAAATTACAATTGAATATGATAAAAGTGTTAGGAGGAAGTTTTCCCATAAAGTAAAAAATATACAAAACTGTCAATATGCCGAGGTATTTAAATAAATTTAAATATGAAAAAAGAAAGGACTTAAGCGTGATTGAACCAAAATCAGAAAGCTGTGCTAGTGGACATATAAAATAATCGACTTTAAATTGTAAAGAAAGTTTAAAGTCGATTTTTTTGTGCTGAAATTTAAATATTTGGTTTTTTATTAAAAAATTATGATAATTTCTTCCTGTAGACAAGTTGATTTATCAAAAATAAAAGAGAAATTACAAAAAGATTTGTAAAAGAATCAGTATTATTTGTAAAAGGTAAAATCATATCAAGTAAAAGATAAATTATAAAGGCCATTAGGGTGTGAGAACAAGTTTTATTAAAAATTTTTCTATCCCTATCATCACCAAAACTAAATTTTGACAATAAAAGAACATTAACTATTGCACTTATTATTAAAATTACTATAAAAATCACTGTGGTTTTCATAAAAAATCCTTTCTTTTTCTCTATTTATAAAATATTATATATAAATAAAGATGTCAAATTTAATCACATAAGTAGAAAAGAGAAAAAAGATGAGAAATTTAACAAGAAAACAAATTCTTTATGACTTCGATTTAAAAAATGATGACTTAGTTGAAAATAAAAATATTTTTTTAAATATGAAATTTAAAAAAGAATCTTTGACCTATAATCTTTATCCAACTTCTATAATTGGATGTGGGAAAAATGTCCTAATAAAATCAGATAATAAGAAAATGTTAGAAGAATTGAAAGATGAATTGGAAGATTTTCCATCAGAATGGTTTTTTGAATATGAAAATATTTATAAAATAGATAAAATTATTGGAAAATATGGTCAAAAAAATATAAATTATGGTCCAGTATTTGAGCCTAATAACAATTTCAAAAAAATTGAAGGAGCTTTTAAATTTGAAAAAATCGACCTTAAAAATGCTGAAAAATACAGAAAATACAAATTCATTTTTGATTTTGATGATCCCTATTTTAATTCGAAATTTGCCTATGCTTATTATGATTATGAAAAGTTAATAGCCTTAGCATCTTTTAGTAAAAATTCTAAATATTTATGGGAATTTTCCTGTCAAAAATTTTCCAAAGATCCCAAATATAAAAAATTAATGAGTCTTATGCTAAATAATATGACCCATGAAATTTTAAAAAATCATAAAGAAATATTGCCAATTACAGCAAGTCAATTCTCTCACATAGATTCTATGAATTTATCCATTAATGCAGGCTATAAATTTGCTTTTTCATTTATAGCAATTGATAAAAAGTAGGAAGTTTATAATAATATAAAATTTTGAGTTGATTTTATTATTTTCAATTAGTGTAGGAAATATCAAATAAGTTTTTATCTATTTTTTTCTTGAAAGTTTTTAAATATTCCCATATAATTATAAGACAGTAAGAGTCTAAACGATGAAAGGGATTATATGGATATTTTAGAAAAATTGGAGATTTTGACAGATGCTGCTAAATATGATGTGTCTTGTTCTTCTTCAGGATCGAATAGAAAAAATTCATCAAAAGGTTTGGGAAATAGTCATCTTTCTGGGATTTGTCATTCATGGAGCGAAGATGGTAGGTGTATTTCTCTTTTGAAAATTTTATTTACCAATAAGTGCGTTTATGATTGTGAATATTGTATAAATAGGTCATCAAATGTCACAAAACGAGCAGAATTTACTCCAAGAGAAGTTGCTGATTTGACTATTAATTTTTATAGGAGAAATTATATAGAAGGTTTATTTTTATCATCGGGAATTATCAAAAATCCAAATTATACAATGGAGCTTTTGATAAAAACGGCTGATATTTTGAGAAATGAATATCATTATAATGGATATATACATATGAAATCTATACCTGGAGCTGACTCTGATTTAGTTAAAAGAATGGGTCTTTTGGTTGATAGGATGAGCGTTAATGTTGAACTTCCATCAGAAAATTCTCTAAAAATTTTAGCTCCCCAAAAATCTACCAAGGCCATAGAATCTTCTATGAATTTTGCCAAGGAAAAAATAATCCAAAGAAAAAATGAAATAAAATTGTATAGGCATACTCCAAAATTCCTCCCTGCAGGTCAAACTACCCAAATGATAATTGGAGCAGGAGGAGAATCTGATTTTGATATAGTAAATAGGGCAGAAAATTTGTACAACTCTTATTCGTTAAAAAGAGTTTTTTATTCAGCTTTTGTTCCTGTTGTAAAAAGTGAATTTACAAAAGATGTAAAAAAAGCTCCACTTTTAAGAGAACACAGACTCTATCAGGCTGATTGGCTTTTAAGATTTTATGGTTTTAAATCATCTGATTTATTAAATGAAGAAAATAAAAACTTTGACTTAAGAATTGATCCTAAAACAGATTGGGCAATAAATAATATTGATAAATTTCCTGTTGAAATAAATAAGGCAAGCTTTTCTGATTTAATGAAAGTTCCAGGTATTGGAAGAATTTCAGCAAGAAGAATTGTAAATGCAAGAGAATACAGAAATCTTGAATATTACCACTTGAAATCCTTAAACATTTCTGTAAAAAAAGCTAGAAATTTTATTACAGTAAACGGAAAATACCAAGGTTTAAAATTTAAGGACCAAAAAGATTTGAGGGAAAGGATGATCCTTTCTGATCCTAAATCTTTTGAGCAATTATCACTTTTTGGGTAAAATATGAAAAATATTGTATATGATGGGTCATTTGAGGGATTTTTAACAGTAGTTTTTCTTTTTTATAAGGATCTTTTTAAAATTAAAATTGAAAGTGAAAATAATCAAATTTCTCTTTTTGACCAAACTTTTATAAAAACAGAATATGATAAGGCAGGAAGGGTAGAAAATTCTATAAAGAAAAATATATCAAAAGAATTTTTTTATCAAATAAAAATAGCCTTTAGGTCAGATTATAAAAATAAGGACATAATAATTGCAAGACTTATAAAACTTTCTTTTCTAAAGGGTAAAAATATTATAAATTCTACAAATAAATACTCTATAGCTTTTAATAAAATGATAAAAAATTATACAAGCGAAGCTCATGCTTATAAGGGGCTATTGAGATTTAGAGAAATTCAAGAGGGATTTTTATTTTCTGAGTACCAATCTCACAATAATATTTTGGAAGATCTTTCAAGACATTTTTTAAGAAGAATGCCCAAGGAAAAATTTATTATTTACGATAAAAATAGAAAAAAAGCATTTATTTCAATTTATGGAAATGTAGAAGTTATAGAAATTTTAAATCTCGATATAGAAGAAAGTGACCAAGAGAAATTTTTTCAAAATCTTTGGATAGGATTTTATGATGCAATTTCTATAAAAGAGCGAAAAAATAAAAAACTTATGATTTCAAATATGCCAAAAAAATATTGGAAATATTTGCCAGAAAAAAACAGGAGGAAATAATGAAAGACAAGATTTCAGACTACCAAGTTATTGGGGGAGCAATTTCTTATATGATAGTAATGATAATCTCATGGACAAAAAAACTTCCAACAAGTGGGCCAAATGCTATCTTTTATTCCATTGTATTTAGTGGAATGGTCTATAAAATATTTATTAAAAAAGAAAAAAATAATATGTTTTTTAATATTTTAACTATGATAGGGTATATTTTAACTATGATAGGGTCGTTTATTTTGATGATTGTAAGTTTTTTGGAAATGCTTTAGGAGAAAATATGAAAAAAAGACCAGAAATTTATATATTTACCTTTGCTATAATAATTTTGATAATTTCAATAATTGTCCCATATGATTCAATGGAATTTATATTTGGTAAAGGACTTAGACCCTTAGGATTTACAAGTTTATATTTGTGTCCTATATGTGGGATTATAGGATCAATTTTTTCTGTAAAAAATAAAAATTATGTATTTTTGTTTTTAAATATTTTATTAATATTTACATTTTTCTTTACAAATATAATTGGATATATGATTTATTAATTTATAAAAAAATTACTTTTTTATATTACTACTTAAAAATTAAGACCTCAGGGTCTTTCAGACTGTTTTCAAACTAAAAATTTTCTCATTTCGACCGAGTGCAACGAGCGGAGAAATCTCATTAGATCTCTCCATGCGTTCGCTTCACTCATACTAAAACACGTTTGCCTTGCAAACTTTTTCGTGCTTTCACACTTAGTTTTAGGGATAAATATGCCAAATCAAGGCATATTTATCTAGTAGAGATGGTTTTTTAGCGTAATTTTATTTTTAAATCATTGATTAATTATTAAACTGACTTTGTTTACGCTCTGTAAGACCTTAGGGTCTTTTTTTATTTAGGAAAATGTTATAATTTTTTGTTTTTATTAATACAGAACTTTAAGAAAATTTCAAAAAAATTTTGAAAAATATACCTACTTCTTATAAAAAGCTAAAATTAGAGGATTAAATAGAAAAAAATATTTTTTGAAAAAATTAATTAAAGGCTTGATTTTTATTTTTAAATATGCTATAGTTAATTTACGGAAACGATACCGAAAATAGTTTGCATGAATTTTTCTAAGTATAAAAAGTTTAATTCTAAAAAATGCTAATTTAAAAATACTAATTAAAAAAATTAGGCTTTTTTATCGAAAAATATCTTTGCTAGGCAAAAAATCAAAATGGAGGAATTTTTATGAAATTGAAGAAAACGTTATTGGCAACAGCCTTGCTTCTTGCAACATCTTTATCACTTACATCTTGTGGGCAAAAAAATGATGCTGACAATAGCTCTAATGCAAAAAGTGGCGATAGTGCAAAGGGATCTGTTTATTATTTGAATTTCAAACCAGAAGTTGAAAAGGTTTGGAATGAGATTGCAAAAACTTATACTGATGAAACGGGTGTTCCTGTTAAGGTTGTTACTGCTGCAAGTGGAACTTATGAAAAAACTTTGAAGGCAGAAATTACAAAATCTGATGCCCCAACACTTTTCCAAATTAATGGACCTATCGGTTACAAAAACTGGAAAGATTATACAAAGGATTTAAAGGATTCTGAACTTTATAAACACCTTATAGATAAAGACCTTGCTGTTAAGGATGGGGAAGGAGTTTTTGGTATTCCTTATGTTGTTGAAGGATATGGAATAATCTATAACGATGCAATTTTACAAAAATATATAAAACTTGACGGTGCAAAAATTAAAAGCGTTGATGAAATTAATAATTTTGAAAAATTAAAAGAAGTTGCTGAGGATATGCAAGCTAAAAAAGCTGATCTTGGAATAGACGGAGCCTTTGCTTGTACTTCTTTAAAACCGGGTGAAGATTGGAGATGGCAAACTCACCTTGCAAATTTACCAATTTTTTATGAATATAGGGACAACAAAGTAAAGGATATGGATGAAGTTAAATTCAAATATTCTGATAATTACAAAAATATTTTTGATCTTTATATTCAAAATTCAACAGTTGAACCAAATGCTTTAACTGGAAAAGCAGTAACAGATTCTATGGCTGAATTTGCACTTGAAAAAGCTGCCTTTGTTCAAAATGGAAACTGGGCATGGAGCCAAATTTCAGAAGTTTCTGGCAACAAGGTTAAGGCTGAAAATATTAAATTCTTACCAATTTATACAGGAGTAAAGGGTGAAGAAAAACAAGGTATCTGTATTGGTACTGAAAACTTCTTCTCAGTAAATTCAAAGGCTAGTGAAGAAGACCAAAAAGCTACAGAAGAATTCTTAAATTGGTTATTTACATCTGATAAGGGAAAAGAATTTGTAACAAAAGATCTTGGATTTATTTCACCATTTGATACATTCAAAGAAGAAGATCAACCAGAAGATCCTCTTGCAAAAGAAGTTGTAAAATACATGTCAAACAAAGACTTATACAATGTTGATTGGAACTTCACATCATTCCCAAGCCAAGCTTTCAAAGACTTCTTTGGACAAGCTCTAGGTCAATATGCATCTGGAGAAATGAAATGGAATGAAGTTAAAGATTCATTTGTAAAATCTTGGAAAGATGAAAAAGCAGCTCAAAAGTAAAAGAACAAAAGATTATCTCTGATTAATCTATCCTAATAGAAAAAGTCTGAATGTATGATAAATCATTAAAACATTCAGACTTTTTTTAAAAATCCATAAAGGAGGTTTTTATGGAAAAAATATTGAAAAAATATTTCCCATTTTTTGTCTTACCTACTTTTTTAGTTTTTTGTATAGTTTTTATCATTCCTTTTATTTTAGGAATTGGACTTTCTTTTACAAAATTTACTACAATTTTTAATTCTGAGTTTGTAGGTTTACAAAATTATGTTACAGCCCTTTCAAGTGGGCAAAGATTTGGAAAAGCCTTTGTATTTACAGTAATTTTTACAATTATTTGTGTTATTTCTATAAATGTCTTGGCATTTTCACTTGCTGTTGTTCTTACTAGAAAAATCAGGGGAACAAATTTATTTAGGACTGTATTTTTTATGCCAAACTTAATAGGTGGAATAGTCCTTGGTTATACTTGGCAAGTTATGATTGATTCGTTTTTATTAAAATTTGGCCAAACACTTTTGGCAAATCCAAAATTTGGTTTTTGGGGTTTGGTAATTCTTATGAATTGGCAATTGATTGGTTATATGATGGTAATTTATATAGCAGGCCTTCAAAATGTGCCTCCTGCTTTGATAGAAGCTGCAGAAATTGATGGGGCTAGCAAGGGACAAATTTTAAAGTCAATAACAATTCCAATGGTAATGCCATCAATTACAATTTGTACCTTCTTAACCCTTACCAATAGTTTCAAATTATACGACCAAAACCTTGCCCTAACAGCAGGAGCTCCAATGTATAAAACTGAAATGCTTGCTATGAATATAGTTGATACAATGTTTTCAAGAAATGGATTTGAGGGAGTAGGACAGGCAAAAGCTGTAATATTTTTTATAATCGTAGCCTTTATAGCCTATCTTCAAATCAAACTTACTAGAGAAAAAGAGGTGGAACAATAATGAAAGAAAAAACTATAAATGCAATTTTATTTGTCATAATGTTGTTTTTACTTGTGATTTTCCTATTTCCTATTGGATTTATCCTAATAAATTCTTTTAAAGGAAAATTTTTTATAAGTGATTCACCATTTAGCCTTCCAAAAGGAGATTCTTTTGCAGGTCTTGAAAATTATGTTTCTGGTCTTGCAAGGACAGGGTTTTTCCAAGCAGCTGGCTGGTCATTTTTTATAACAATAATTTCTGTTGCAGTTGTTGTACTTTTTTCAGCGATGACAGCCTATTATTTAACCAGGGTGAAAAATAAATTTACACAAGTAATTTATTACTTATTTGTATTTTCAATGATAGTTCCCTTCCAAATGGTTATGTTTCCAACAATAAAAGTTGCAGACATGCTTCATTTAAACAATCCAATAGGTATGGTTGTTTTGTATTTGGGCTTTGGAAGTGGGCTTTCAGTATTTATGTTTGCAGGATTTATAAAATCAATCCCAATAGAAATCGAAGAAGCATCGATGATAGATGGATGTTCGCCAATAAAACATTTCTTCTATATTATTCTTCCAATTTTAAAACCAACAGCAATAACAGTAGCAATTTTAAACACTATGTGGATTTGGAATGATTACCTCCTACCTTATCTTGTAATAGGAGTAAGCACCCCATATAAAACTATTCCAGTTGTAATCCAAATGCTTGTTGGAAGTAATGGAAACAAAGACTTAGGAGCTATGATGGCTATGCTTGTATTATCTATGCTACCTGTGATAGTATTTTACTTGACAATGCAAAAACATATTGTGAAAGGAGTTGCCGCTGGAGCAATTAAGGGATAGGTAAATGAAAAGAGTAACCATAAAAGAAATAGCATCCTTGTGTGGAGTAAGTGTAAGTACAGTTTCAAGAGCTATAAATAATAATGATGAAATAAGCGAAAAAACAAGAAAAAAAATCCTTGATACTATAAAAGAAGTTGGCTATACACCAAATCAAAATGCAAGAAATTTAAAAATAACAAAAACAAAAACTATTGCAGTTTTGATAAAGGGAATTACAAATCCTTTTTTCACACCCATGCTAAAGGTCTTAGAAGAAGAAATTACAAATTCTGGTTACACTTTTGCCCTACAAAAAGTTGAAGAAAATTCAAGCGAGATAGATCTGGCCCAAAAAATTGTAAAAACTTTAAAACCGGAAGGAATAATATTTTTGGGAGGATATTTTATAAATGATAGTAAAAAATTAAAGTCATTAGCAGTGCCTTTTACAATGACAACAATAATAAATCAAACCCTACAAATTCCAAGGTCAGCTTGCTTGGGAATAGATGATTTTCTTCAAAGCAAAAAATTAGTAGAATATTTGATAAGTCTAGGTCACAAAAAAATCGCCTTGATTGGACCAAGATATGATGATGAAAGTATAGGAAAGCTTAGACTTCTAGGTTACAAAAAGGCCCTAGAAGAAAATGGGATAGAATTTGATGAAAAATTAGTTTTTTATTCAAATAAAGGCTTAAACCCTTACTCCCTAGAACATGGTTATGAGGTTGGCAAAAAAATTGTCAAAGAAAATATTTCTTGCACGGCAATTTATGCAATTTCAGATACCATTGCCATGGGGGCTATGAAGGCTATTGATGATTTTGGAAAAAAAGTTCCAGAAGATTATTCTCTTGCAGGTTTTGATGGACTAGAGATAAATAAATACTTACTAAAACCGATAACAACCATAGTCCAACCTGCATCAGAAATAGCCTATAAGTCTGTAAAAGAATTATTTAAAATAATTGATAAAAAAGAATACGAAAAGATAAGTAAGTTTGATGCGAAATTATATATAGGAAAAACCACAAAAAAAGTTAGGAGTTAAAATGAAAAAAGCAGGTATTTTATTACCCCTACAAAGTATAAACGGAGATTACGGGATTGGAGATTTTGGAGAAAAATCATATGAGTTTATAGATATAATAAAAAAATCTGGGTTTGATATGTGGCAAATTTTGCCCCTAAATCCACTAGGCTATGGAAATTCTCCCTACCAACCCTACTCATCCTTCGCAGGAGATGAAATTTATATATCCTTAGAACTATTATATAAGGATGGACTTCTTGATCAAAAACCAAAAAAATTAGACCAAAAATCAAGAATTGACTATGAATTTGTAAGAAAATTTAAGGAAAAATATTTAAAATTAGCCTATGAAAATTTCAAAAAAAATAAGGGATATGAAGATGAGTCTTACAAAGATTTTTTGAAATTTGATTTTGTCTACAATTACGGGGTTTTTATAACATTTAAAAAAGAAAATGGTCTAAGGTCATGGAATGAATGGCCAGATGAGATGAAAAATTGGATAAGGGATAAAAAGCTAGACTTAAGTCCTTATGAGGATAAGATAAATTATGAAATTTTTATCCAATATATTTTCTACAAACAATGGATGAAGTTAAAAGAATATGCCAATGAAAATAAGATAAAAATTGTTGGAGATATTCCTTTTTATGTAGGTCTTGATAGCCTTGATGTTTGGGAAAATCAAAAATATTTCCAAATAACTAAAGATGGTAGAGAAAAATTAATTGCGGGAGTACCACCAGATAATTTTTCAGCTACAGGCCAAAGATGGGGAAATCCAATTTATAATTGGGAAAAAATAAAAGAAGATGATTTTTCATTTTGGATAAATAGGCTTTCTTATAACGGAAAACTCTATGATATTGTAAGGCTTGATCATTTTAGGGCCTTTGATACCTATTGGGTAATTGATGCAAAAGAAAAAACAGCTATTAAAGGAAAGTGGCATCTTGCCCCAGGTTATGACTTATTTAAAAAAGTGAAAAAAGAATTAAATGATGTGGAATTTATTGCAGAAGATTTGGGAGAAATAAGGCCAGAAGTTTTTGAGCTTAGGGATTATTTTGACTTAAAGGGCATGGTTATTATCCAAGAATTTTTAAAACCAAAAGAGGAAAAGTATATAGATGCCCCAGAAAATTCTGTAGCCTATACAGGAACTCACGATAACAAAACTCTTATGGCCTGGTTTGACGAGTTGGATAAGGATAAAAAGAAAGATGTAAAAAAACTTTTTGAAAAACTTGGCATAAAAAATGATACTATTTATGATGATTTCTTTGAATTTGCCATGAAAAGGGATAGTGAGTATGTAATAATTCCTCTCCAAGATATTTTGGGCTTGGGTGATGAGGCTAGAATCAATGAGCCTGCAACTTTAAATGATAAAAATTGGTCTTTCAAATTCACATCCATGGAAAATTTAAAAGAAAAAGAAGAATTTTTGAAAGAAATCATAGAAAAAAATAGGAAATAAATTCGAAATATTAAAATTTACATCTTTAGCTTGTGAATTTTGATATTAAAGGAGAAAAAATGGCAAATTTAAGTTTAAAAAATATAAATAAAATTTATGATAACGGCTTTCATGCTGTAAAAGATTTTAATATGGAAATTGAGGATAAGGAATTTATAATTTTTGTTGGTCCATCAGGTTGTGGTAAGTCTACAACTTTAAGAATGATAGCTGGCCTTGAAGACATAAGTTCCGGTGATCTTGAAATTGATGGAAAAAGAATGAATGACATCCTTCCAAAAGATAGGGATATAGCCATGGTTTTTCAAAATTATGCCCTCTATCCTCATATGACAGTTTATGATAATATGGCATTTTCTCTAAAAATTAAAAAAATGCCAAAAGATGAAATTGATAAAAAAGTAAAAGAAGCTGCCCAAATTTTGGGAATAGAAAATTTATTAAAGAGAAAACCAAAACAATTATCCGGTGGTCAAAGACAAAGAGTTGCCATGGGACGAGCTATTGTTAGAAATCCAAAAGTATTTTTGATGGATGAGCCTTTAAGTAACTTGGATGCAAAACTTAGGGTTCAAATGAGAATAGAAATTTCAAAACTCCACCAAAAATTGGGAACTACAATGATTTATGTAACCCATGACCAAACAGAGGCTATGACTCTTGGTACAAGGATTGTTGTAATGAAAGACGGAATTGTCCAACAAATCGACACCCCACAAAATCTTTATGACCATCCAAGAAACTTATTTGTGGCAGGATTTATAGGTTCTCCTCAAATTAACTTGATTGATGTAGAAATTTTAAAAGAAGATGATGGAATTTATGTAAAAAATGATCATATAAAATTAAAACTTCCTGAAGAAAAGGGTCGTGCCCTTGAAGATAAAAATTATATAGGAAAAAAAGTAGTTTTTGGAATAAGACCAGAATCTTTATATGATGATGACGATTATTTAGAAAAAACAGACCAAGGGTCAATTATTGAAGCAAAAGTAAGAGTTTATGAGCTTATGGGAGCAGAAGTTTATTTATATTTTGACCTTGGTGATGATCAAATTACTGCCAGGGTAAAACCATCAACAAAAGCAAGGGTTGGAGAAAATACAAAATTTGCCTTTGATATGGAAAAATCATACTTGTTTGATCCTGAGACAAAATTAATTATAGAATAAAAATATAGAAAGAATAGGGAAATTATGGAAGAAAAATTGAAAGATTTAGCCCAAAAACTTTTTGGCAAAGAAATTCTTGATTTAAATGATAAGGAGCTTTATCTTCTTTTATCAGAATTTTCGAATAATTTATTAAATAAAATTGAAAAACCAAAGAAAAGTGATAAAAAGCTTTATTATTTTTCAGCAGAATTTCTTTTAGGTAAACTTTTGAAAAATAACTTATCAAATTTGGGAATAAGGGATGAGATTAAAGAAATTTTATCTAAAAATGGAAAGGATATAGAAAAAGCAGAAGAGTTTGAAGCTGAACCATCTTTGGGAAATGGTGGACTTGGAAGGCTTGCTGCTTGTTTTATGGATTCTTTTGCAAATTTAGGCTTAAATGCAGAAGGAATTGGAATTTGTTATCATTTTGGACTCTTTAGGCAAAAATTTGAAGATTATAAGCAAAAAGAAGTCAAAGATCCTTGGCTTGATGATTCAAACGCCCTAATAAAAACTGATACAAAATACCATGTAAATTTTAAAAACCAAAAGGTTGGAGCTACAATGTATGACTTGCCAATTTCTGCAAGGAAAGACTCAAGATCAACAATACATTTTTTTGATATAGATAGTGTAGATGAGTCAATAGTAAAAGAAGGAATTTCTTTTGATAAAAAAGATATAGAAAAAAACCTAAGCCTATTTTTATATCCTGATGATAGCGACGAAGATGGACAAAAACTTAGAATTTACCAACAATATTTTATGGTTTCATGTGGTGGAAGATATATCTTAGATGAGTATATAAAAAATGGGGGAAAACTTGAAGAGTTTGGAGATAAGATTAGAATCCAAATAAATGACACCCACCCAACTATGATAATTCCTGAAATGATTAGGCTACTTACAAATAAGGGCCTAAGTTTTGAAAAGGCTGTTGAAGAAATTACAAAAGCATGCGCTTACACCAATCACACAATTTTACAAGAGGCCTTGGAAAAATGGAATTACCAAATGCTAGAAGATGTAGTTCCAGCTTTGATGCCAATAATTGAAAAATTAGATGAAATTGTAAGAAAAAATTATGACAACGAAAAAGTTTATATTATAGAAAATAAAAAAGAGGATGAAAAAAATCCAGAAAAACTTACAAGAATTGTCCACATGGCAAATATAGCCATACATTTTTCATCAAAGGTAAATGGAGTTGCCCAACTTCATAGCGATATATTGGTAAATGAAACCCTAAAAGATTTTTATGAAATATATCCAGATAAGTTTGAAAATGTGACAAATGGAATTTCCTTCAAAAGATTTTTCCACAATTGTAATGAAGACTTAACAAAATTAATAGAATCCTTGATAGGTCCTGAATTTAAAGATGATCCTACTAAGCTAGAAGAATTATTAAAATTCCAAGATGACCCAGAAGTTTTGGATAAATTTTTGAAGGTAAAAGAAATATCCAAAGAAAATTTCTCTAAATATGTAAAAGAAAAAGAGGGGGTAGAATTAGACACAAATTCTATTTTCGACGTTCAAATCAAGCGTCTTCACGAATACAAAAGACAACAAATGAACGCCCTTTATGTAATAGATACCTACCTAAAAATTAAAAAAGGTATCCTACCAAAAAATCCTATAACAGTAATTTTTGGGGCAAAGGCAGCACCTTCTTATTACATGGCGAAAAATATTATCCACCTAATCTTGTGCTTACAAGAATTAATTAATAAGGATGAGGATGTAAATAAGTATTTGAAAGTTGTAATGTTGACAAATTATAATGTCTCATACGCAGAAAAAATAATTCCAGCAACAGAAATTTCTGAGCAAATTTCCCTAGCATCAAAAGAAGCATCTGGAACAGGAAATATGAAAATGATGCTTAATGGAGCAGTAACTTTGGGAACCTTGGATGGTGCAAATGTAGAGATAAGAGACTTGGTTGGAGATGAAAATATTTATATTTTTGGTAAAAAAGCTGATCAAATAATAGACCTTTATGAAAAAGACTCTTATAAGGCAAAAGAAATCTACGAAAAAAATGAAGATATAAAAAGAGCTGTTGACTTTATAGTATCAAAAGAAATTTTAGAAATTGGTCATAAGGAAATGTTAGAAAGCCTTCACAATGACCTAATAAATAAAGATTACTTTATGGCCCTAATAGATCTTGAGGAATATATTGAAGTTAAAAATAAATTAATAGAAGCATATACAGACAAAAAATCATTTGCAAAAATGGCCATCAACAATATAGCAAAGGCAGGATTTTTCTCATCTGATAGGAGTATTAGAGATTATAACAGAAAAATCTGGAACCTATAATAAAAAATACCCTCTTTACTGGACAACCCAGTAGAGAGGGTATTTTTGTGAAATATAGTTAAGATTTTAAAAAAAATTAAAGTTGTACATAGAAGGAAAATGGTCGGATACACCTGAAGGTATTAAAGAAAAAATATTCAGCAATTTTTGTAGAAATATGACTTATACTAACAAATCATTTTCCAATTAGATTAATAATGTATACTTTAATTCTAAATAATTTCTATAGCAAGCCAATATGTAAATTTATTTTTTTATAAAAATGTTTGCAAAAAATTTTTAAGCGTGGTATTATATAAAAGTAAACGAAAGGAAATGAAATTAAATAAAATGTTTTTAGAAGAAAGATTGAAATTTATCGAAAGCAAACTTAATAAAGATTACAGGGTTAATGTTTCCGATTTGGCAGATGATCTTAAAGTTTCTGAAGTAACTATAAGAAAAGATTTGAAAGAGCTTGAAGAAAAAAATATTGCCAAAAGAACCCACGGTGGGGCTATTAAGATTCAAAAAAATATAAAAGAACTTGCGGTTGATAACAAGAAAACCATAAATATAGATTTAAAAAAAATCTATAGCCTTAAAGGCAAGTAAGTTTTTAGAAGATGATATAGTTATATTCTTAGATTCTGGAACTACAACTTATATGCTTGTTGATTATATTAAAAAATATAAAAACATAGAAGTTATTACATATGATTTAGGAATAGCCTACAGCTTATCGGATTTTGAAAATATAAAAACATATTTATTAGGTGGATATGTAGATAGAAAAACAAGAACCTTATCTTCTATTGATGGGCTTGAGAACTTATCAAGACTGCATGCAGACATTTGTTTTATGGGTACAGATGCCTATGATGAAAAGTTTGTTTATTCAACTTCTGAAAAAAAAGGGAAGAATAAAAAGAAAAATGATTGAAAATTCTAATTTATCCATAATGATGACAGATACGAGTAAATTTGGGAAAACAGGTTTCTATTCTTTCAACAAGTGTGATGAATTTGATTATTTTATAACTGAAGATTTTAAATCTAATATTTAAAAATTCAAAGGAGGGATTATGAAAGAGGTTATGATAATAGCCGATGATCTGACGGGTGCTAATGCAAATTGTGCCTTGATGAAGGGGATAGGCTTAACAACTGCAAGTATCACTGGAAACGATATTAGTGATCTTCGTGGAGAAATTGATGTATTTGCTTTTACAACAGACTCTAGGGCTATGAGTTCAGCTCAAGCTTATAAAAGAGTTTTTGAAAAAGTTAATAAATTTAAAAAAGATGAAGTGATTTTATATTCTAAAAGGATAGATTCTACCCTAAGAGGAAACCTAGGATCGGAACTTAAGGCTTACCAAGATGCTTTAGGAGATAAAAGATTGGCTATTTGTGTTCCATCCTTTCCAGATTCTAAAAGAATTGTAGTAAACGATTTTATGTATGTAGATGGAATTCCCTTAATGAATACAGATGCAGGCAAGGATTCAAAAATATCAGCCGTATCTAACCTGGTTACTGAGAATTTTAAAAAAGATTATGAAGGAAAAATCAAACATATATCTATAAATGATATTGAAAAGGGCATTGAAAATATAAAAAAATTAATAATTGAAAATAAAGACTATGACCTTCTTATCTTTGATGCTATAACAAATGAGCAAATAAGAAAGATTGCTAAAGCAAGTATAGAAAGCAAAGTAAACTTTATTAGCGTAGATCCAGGTCCATTTACAAAAGAAGTAACCAAAATTCTTTATAAGCAAAGTCACATTAGTACAAAAGCTTTGGCGGTAATCGGCTCAGTTACAAACGTGACAATTAATCAAATGAAACAATTATACAAAAATTTCAATTCTTTTAAACTTGAAGTAGATCCTATAAAACTAATAGATATAGACCTAGCTTTGGAAGAAATCGAAAGAGCAACAAATCTTGCAGAAAAAGAGTTAAAGGAAAGGAAATTAGTTGTAATAACTACAACACCAGATGATATTGAAAAAAGACTTGATTTAAAATCAATCTCTGAAGAAAAAAAGATGAGTATTGATGATTTATCTCTTATGATTTCTAGAGGACTTGCCAAAATTGCAAAAAAAATAATAGTTAAGGACAAGGCAATATCTGGGGCATTTACTTCTGGAGGAGATGTAACAATAGCAGTAACAGAAGAGCTTGGAAGCCAAGGAATCGAAATAAGAGAAGAAATAGAACCTCTAGTTGCCTATGGAAGACTTATAGGTGGATGTGTAGATGGTTTAAAAATTGTAAGTAAGGGTGGCATGGTTGGAACAGACCAAATAATGGTAAAATGTATCGATAGATTATTAAGCAAAGGAGAGTAAAAATGAAAAGAAGTAGAATAGCAGTAACATTAGGAGATCCAGCAGGAATAGGACCAGAAATAGTAGCAAAAACATTTAATGTAAAAGAATTGTATGACCAAGCTGATATAGTTTTGGTAGGAGATAAGAATGTTTTAGAAAAAGCATTAAAAGTTACAGGTCTTGATTTAAAAATAAATATAATTGAACATGTAAACGAAGGAAAATATGAATTTGGAACAATAGATTTAATAGATTTAAAAAATATGCCAGAAGATTATGAATTTGGAGAGGTAAGTGCAGCTTGTGGTAAGGCAGCTTATGAATATATTTTTAAAGCTGGTGAACTTGCTATGAATGGAGAAGTAGAATCTGTTGCTACATCACCAATCAATAAAGAATCACTAAGGGCAGCTGATATAC
Source organism: Anaerococcus hydrogenalis DSM 7454 (assembly GCF_000173355.1). GTDB lineage: Bacteria > Bacillota > Clostridia > Tissierellales > Peptoniphilaceae > Anaerococcus > Anaerococcus hydrogenalis. Next base: position 15,631 of record NZ_ABXA01000032.1, on the reverse strand, counting down.
CATTTATAGGACATACAGAAATGTTTGAAAAAATTTCTGGAGTAAAAGATCCACTTACAATGTTTGAAGTAGAAGGATTGAGAGTATTTTTCTTATCAAGACACCTTTCACTAAAAGATGCAATAGATCAAGTTAAATATGATAAGGTTTATGAATATATTGAAAGATGTACAGAAGCTATGAAGAGATTGGGAGTTGAAGGAACTCTTGCAGTTGCTGGATTAAATCCACACTCAGGTGAACATGGTTTATTTGGCTATGAGGAAGTAGAAGAGATTAGTCCAGCAATTGAAGATGCTAAGAAAAAAGGATTTGATGTTACAGGACCTGTTGGGGCTGACTCAGTCTTTGCTCAAGGACTTCAAGGAAAATATGGAGCAGTTTTGTCACTTTATCACGATCAAGGACACATTGCTACAAAAACATATAACTTTATGAAGACAATTTCACTTACAAATTCAATGCCATTTTTAAGAACTTCTGTAGACCATGGAACAGCCTTTGATGTTGCAGGAAAAAATATTGCATCAGAAGTAAGTATGGTAGAGGCTGTGAAACTTGCTGCAAAATATGGCCCACAATTTAGAAGATAGTAGGTAAAATATGTCAGATAATAGAATATTAATAGCCTTAATAGTAGGACTTGTCCTACTAATAGGGCTTATTGTAAAAACAAAAATACATACATTTTTAGCTCTTATTATTTCAGCTCTTTTTATAGGAGTAGCCGGCGGAATGCCTTATGAGGAAGTAATAAAAAGTGTGACGGATGGATTTGGAGGTACACTTGGAAGCATAGGAATAATAATTGGATTTGGGGTAATGATGGGACAGCTTTTTGAAATTTCAAATGCTGCAAAAAGAATGGCCCTAACCTTTATAAAAATATTTGGTAAGGGTAGGGAAGATTTGGCCATGGCCATTACAGGATTTTTAGTTTCAATTCCAATTTATTGTGACTCAGGCTTTATAATTTTATTTCCAGTGGCAAAGGCACTATCAAAAAATACAAGAAAATCAGTTATTACATTAGGACTTGCCCTAGCATCAGGACTTGTAATAACCCATACCTTGGTTCCGCCAACTCCAGGACCTGTAGGAGCTGCTGGAATTTTTGGAGCAAATGTAGGTGCTGTTATTTTGTGGGGGATAGTAATAGCAATACCAATGGTTTTAGCAACCTTATTATACGCTAGATACTATGGGAAAAAGGTTTACCAATTGCCAGATGAAAATGGAGATTGGATAAGACCAGAAATTCAAGAAGAAAGTAAAATAGTTGATTATAAATTAGATGAAAATGAAAAAATGCCATCAGCAACAATAGCATTTTTACCAATAATAGTTCCTATAATACTTATCTTAATAAATACAATAATAGGAGCTCTTTCAAAAGTAAAAGGATTTGAAATAAAAGGGATTTTAAGCACTTTTGTATTTTTGGGAACACCAATAGTTGCTGTTGGAATAGGTTTAGTAATAGCGATTATTACCCTAACTAAAAATATGTCAAGAGATAAGGTAATAAAAGAGCTAGAAGTGGGCATCCAATCTGCAGGAATAATAATTCTTGTTACAGGCGGTGGAGGAGCCTTAGGAAAAGTTCTAACAGAATCTGGTGTTGGATCTGATATAGCAACTTCAATTTCAAAGATGAAAATAAATCCACTATTGTTGCCATTTATAATATCAACATTAATTAGATTTATACAAGGATCAGGAACGGTTGCTATGTTAACATCAGCATCAATTTCAGCTCCTATAGTTTTAGAGTTGGGAGTAGATCCAGTGTTTGCAACCCTATCAGCCTGTGTTGGATCAGTATTTTTCTCATACTTTAATGATTCATTTTTCTGGGTTGTAAATAGGTCACTAGGTTTAACAAAGGCTAAAGAGCAAATAAAAGGATATTCAATAATATCAACAATAGCTTGGGCTGTTGGATTTGTTTCAATAGTTATTTTAAATCTATTATTTGGATAAAATTTATTAAAATATTTTAAAAGTTTTTTATCTATTTATTGTGAAGTTTTTAGTAGTCATGAATTTAAAATTAGAATTTAATATTTATGATAGCTAACAATGTGCATTTAGCAAAAGGAGTTTAATAATATATTTTTAGATATATTATTAAACTCCTTTATATTTTTTGTTTTATATTTTGTTAGTAATATAAAATATAAAATTCTGATTCCCTTTTAAATAAATAGAAATTTTTTTTTCGCTTTCAATTATAAAATTTTCCATTTCAAAATCCACTTTATTTTTATTCTATGTGTCTTCTATTATTTTTTAAACTAAGTAATTATGAAAATTTTATTTATTTAATTTGTCAAATATAAATGTATAAATTATTAATTAAAAAACAAATTGATAATTATTGACAAAATAATTTATATTTTGTAAAATCTAGGGTATTGAATATCATATAAATTATAGAAAAAATTTTTAAAATTTGATAAAATAATTTAAATTCAAAATAAAAGGAGGTCTTATGGAAAAAAGAAAAGATATTGACTTAACAAAAGAAAATATTGGAAAATCTTTGATACTTTTATCGATTCCCCTAACTCTTACAGCCTTTGTGCAAATAGCCTACACCTTGGTTGATATGGTTTGGATTGGAAGAATTGGATCAAATGCTGTAGCTGCTGTTGGAGTTTCATATTTTTTGGCTTGGATTGCTGAAGCCCTTTCTTTGATTGCAAAAATTGGTGGAGGAGTTTATGCCTCTCAAGCCTATGGAAGAAAAGATAAAAAACTTACCTCCTTGATCCTTCAAAATGGATATTTACAAGGCTTTATTACTTCAATTATTTACATAATTTTGATTTTAACTTTTAAAACTTATATTATTGATTTTTATAAGCTTGGAGATGTGGTTTCTAAATTTGCCAACCAATACCTTTCAATAACTGCCCTAGGCTATGTTTTTGTTTTTTTAAATCCTATTTTCTCCCAAGCCTTTTATTCTATTGGTGAGAGTGTAACTCCTTTTAAAATAAATACAATTGGCCTTGTTTTAAATATTATTTTGGACCCTATTTTTATTTTTGGTCTTGGGCCAATTCCAGCTATGGGGATAAGAGGGGCAGCTTTTGCAACAGTTACTGGTCAGGCTACTGTTTTTATAATTTTTTTATTTGTGATGAAAAGAAAAGACGGAGTTATAAAAAATTCTTTAGAAAATTTTACTCTTTCTACAAAATGGCAAAAAAGAATTTTTAAATTGGGTCTACCAGTTTCTTTTATAAGTGGTATCCATGCCCTTATAACTATAATTTTAAATAAACTTATGGCAGGTTTTGGGCCAAAACCAGTTGCAGTTTATTCTATAGGAAGTCAACTTGAATCAATTTCTTGGAAAACAACCGAGGGTTGCCAAGCTGTAATCCAATCCTTGATTGCCCAAAACTATGGGGCAGGACTTGTTGATAGGGTAAAAAAAGGCGTAAAAGAAAGTTTAAAACTTGTAGGGGCAATTGGACTTATTGCAAGTATTATTCTTTTTGGATTTAGAAATTCCTTATTTAAAGTTTTTGTGCCGGGAGATTTAGAAACAATAAATTTGGGGGCAAAATATTTGGCAATTCTTTCAGCAAGCCAATTAATGATGTCTTTAGAAATTGGATCTACAGGAATTTTCCAAGGCCTATCTGATACAAGGACTCCATCAATAATTTCTGTAATTTTTAATGGAGCAAGAATCCCAATTTCACTTTTATTAATCCCATATTTTGGAGTTTTGGGAATTTGGTTATCAATGACCATAACATCAATAATAAAGGGCATACTTTCACTTTATCTTTTGAGAAAGAAAATTAAAAAGAATTTAAAATTTGTGGATTTTAGATAAAATTTTTTCAAAAATAACAAAAAAATAACCACCATTTGGTGGTTTCAGACTGTTGACAAACTAAAAAAATATCCATTTCGACTGAACGCAGTGAGCGGAGAAATCTCGTGAAATCTCTCCGTGCGTTCGTTTCACTCACACTAAAACACGTTTGCTTCGCAAAATTCTTCGTGCTTTCGCACTTGGTTTTAGGGATGATTGTACCAACTCAAGGTACAATCATATAGTCGAGATGGTATATAGCTTAATTTTTATTTTTAAATAAATCATTATCTACATTCATACTTTGTCTACACTTTGTAACAACCATTTGGTGGTTTTATTTTTATAAATTTTTAATTTTTTCCATATCAAGATCTTTTATATTATCAAGAATTATATCAGATTCTTTTTTTATCTCTTCCCACTCATTTTTGTTGTGAGGGAAATCTTTAATTCCTACGATTTTTATGCCAAGTTTTTTTGCTGTTTTTATAGCATAAAGGGCATCATCAAATAAAACAGCTTCCTCAGCCTTTATTTGGTATTTATCGAGGGCATCTTGCCAATATTCTATTTGATTTTTTTTATAACCAATTGTATCAGGTGTTTGGATAAAATCAAATAAATCGAAAAGATCTAATCTTTTTAGGGCATTTTCCAAATGAACCCTGTCAGTTGAAGAGCAAATACACATATCATAGCCCTCATCCTTTAATTTTCTTAAAGTTTTCTCAGCACCAACTTTTGGCATGAGAGAATTTTTGTAGGCGTCTGTTATTGTATCAGAAAAATAATTTATTATATCTTCCTCGCTTCTTTCAGGACAGACATTTTTATTTAACCACCTTACTGTATCAATAAAAGTCAAGGCTTCAATTTGTCCCTTTTGTTCAGTTGTAAGTTTAAAATTATAAGCATCCAACAATTTCCCAATAGGTTCTAGCCATATATGCATAGAATCAAGAATAGTTCCATCACAATCAAATAATAATTTCATAAAATCTCCTTAAGATTTAAGTAAGCTTAATGTTCTCTTCAATATAAGCCCTTGGGAAAATTGAAGTTAATAAGTCCATGTAGTGGTTAAAATTAATAGTCTTATTAAGGCTCATTAATTCCAAATCAACCCCGAACCAAGAAATATTTATGTCAGTTTGCTTAAAACCGAGATTTTCATAAAATTTCTTTCTTTTTTGCCTTTGCAAAAGATTGCTAGCCTCATTTACACAAGGTTCAATCTCAATAATTATAGTTTTATTTTCCATCTCATTTAAAAGCTCAATAGCTTTTGAACCAAGACTTAGGCCCCTGTAATCACTTTTTATTGCAAAATAATCAATTAAAAGTGTATTATCACCATCAGAATCAAGGGTTATAAACATCCCAACAAATTCATCATCCATCAAAATTGGAATAATTCTTCCGTAACCATTTTGGCAAACTTTAATAATTTGATCCATTGGTTTTCTTTCAGCCTTTGGAAAAGCTTCTATATATAAATCATTAATTTCATTTAAATACTTTAAGTAGGAGTCTGATAAAGTTAAATTCATAAAATTCCTTTCATTTAATCGCTATAAAAATTATTATACTAATAAAAAGGCTCTATTCAAGCAATTTAGCCAAAGTCTCCCCTTGTGCTATAATAAATTAAAAGGAGAATTAAAATGAAAATATTATTAGATCTTTACATAACTTTTTTTAAAATAGGGGCCTTTACCTTTGGAGGAGGCTATGCCATGCTTCCTCTTTTACAAAGGGAATTGGTTGATAAAAGAAAGTGGATTACAGAAGAAGAAATGCTAGATTATTATGCAATAGGCCAAACAACACCAGGAATAATTGCTGTAAATACATCAACATTTTGTGGGAGAAAAAGAAAAGGCAATTTGGGAGGAATAATTGCATCTTTGGGCTTTATCACCCCATCAATAATAATCATCACCCTTATTGCTAATTTTTTAAAAGAATTTTCCCATTTACTAATCATCCAACACGCCTTTGCCGGAATTAGGATTGCAGTTTCAGCCTTAGTTTTAAATACAGTAATAAATATGGTAAAAAAAACAGCTAATACAAAAATAAAAATTTTAATATTTTTATTAACTTTTATAGCAATTGGAATATTTTCAATTTCACCCATAATTATCGTTATAGCTTGTGGAATTTTTGGAATTCTTTTTGGAGGAAAATATGCTTAGCTTGATGTGGGAATTTTTCAAAACTGGACTTTTTGCAATAGGAGGAGGAATGGCAACTTTTCCCTTCCTACAAAAAATGGCAGAAAATTATGATTGGTTTACAAGTGAAGAATTATTAGATATGATTGCAGTTTCAGAATCAACTCCAGGGGCAATTGGAATAAATGCAGCAAGTTTTGCAGGATATAAGGCCTATGGAATTGTTGGGGCAATTCTTGCAACTTTTTCTTTAATAAGTCCTGCAATAATAATAGTTTTAATAATAGCAAAATCTATGGATAAATTTAAAAAATCTCTTAGGGTAAAAAATGCCTTTGAATATATAAGGCCATCAACGGCAGGCCTTATCTTGGGTGCTATGTTAAATGTAATGGTGATTTCCTTATTTAATGTGAAATTATACCAAAAAACAGGAAATTTCCTAGATTTATTCCAAATAATTCAGCTTGTTTTGTTTATAGGATTTTTATTTTTATTAAGAAAATACAAAAAAATCCATCCCTTATTAATAATAGGGATGGGGGCAGTTTTTGGAATTGTGTTTAAATTGTAAAAAAAGTAGGATCAGAGCGTAGACAAAGTATGAATATATATAATAATTTATTTTAAAATAAAAATTAAGCTACGTACCATCTCGACTAGATAAATGTGCATTGATTTTGCACATTTATCCCTAAAATTAAGTGCGAAAGCACGGAGAGATCTCATGAGATTTCTCGATTCACTACGTTCGCTCGAAATGGAAGAATTTTTAGTTTGTCAACAGACTGGTAGGATATATCTTCCTACTTTTTTTATTGACTTATATATTATTTTAAATTAACTACTTAAAGCTTACAGGTAAAATCATTGCAAAATATGCCTTCCACCTGTATTTTAAAATAATTTTCATAAAATCACCTAAAAGTTCGGAGTCCTTATTGTCATAAAGGGCATCTCTCAAATATGGATAGAGCTTATATGAGGCATAATTTATATTTGTCTTATTATTTAATAATTCTTTATATTGGTCTAAAATTTTTTTCCTACAAGTTTCAGTTAAATTTAAATTTTTATCATTGTAAATTTGGTGAAGTTTTTCCATAAAATACTTTTGTTTTTCTTTTTTCTCATAAATCTACCTCTAAATTTTCAATTTTATTATGATATAATTACATTGTTATCGCATCCAATCTGATAACAGAATGGAGGTGCTTGCAATGAAAATTATATGTTCCTTTATAATTGGCATTTTGACAAATATAATTGGTCATTTTATTTGTAAATGGTTAGATGCCAATGACAACTGCGATAACTAGCCAAGTAAAAAAGCAGGAGTTGGCCCTCCTGCTTTTTTAGTCTTACAATGAACTATATGTTCCTTTAGTCATTTTCATTATACTAAGACATAAGAAAAAAAGCAAGATTTGTCATCCTGCTTTTTTGATTCCATGAATCTATATTCTTTTACTCAAAAACAATATACTTATTTAAAATAAAAAATCAATGAAAATTTTCATGCTAAAACTGAGAAATAAAAATTATGATATAATATTTTTGTTATCGTCAACCTAAACTGGTAACAGTTAGGGGGTGATTGGTTTGTTCATATCTCTAGTACTTTCTATCTTAGCAGGTATAATTTGCCACTATATTTGTAAATTTTTAGATAGATATATTGACGATAATTAGGCAAAAAAAGCAGGAGTTGCCGCTCCTGCTTTTTTTGATTGGTTGTATATTTTCATATCTCTTAGTAATTTCATTATACTAAAATACAAGGAAAAAGCAATAGAATATTTTCAAAATAAATTCAGCTCGTAAACTGTGAAATTTAAATTGTGATATAATATTTTTGTTATCGTTAACCTAAACTGGTAACAGTTAGGGGGGTGATTATCATAGATTATGTCATAACTTTAATAATATCTATTTTGGCAGGTGTAATTTGTAATATTACCTGCAAGTGGCTAGATAGATATTTTAGCGATAATTAGCCCAAAATAAAAAAGCAGGAGTTGGCCCTCCTGCTTTTTTGTGATTATCATTATCTTGTCATAACTTTTTGTCACTTACATTATACTAATTAAGCAAAAAAAAAGCAAGAATTAAAACTCTTGCTTTTTAAAAAATATTTTATTTTTTCTAGAACTAATTTTGTGAACTTCTCCTAGAATTAATGGGATAAAGGCTAGGGCTAGAATTATTATCCATTGCCAGGTGATAAATTCTAATTCAAATAAATATCTTAATGGTCCTACATACATTACTAGTAAAAGTAGGGCAAATGATAAGAGATTTGCTTTTATTAATTGTTTGTTTGATCCAATTCCTAATTCTTTTAGGGTGTATTTTGTACTTCTTACAGAAAATGCTCTTAAAAGCTCACTTGTAATTAAGGTTGCAAAAACCATTGTGTGGGCTCCTTCTATATTTCCTGGGAAAATCCATTTAAGTCCTATCAAATAAGATGCTAAAACTGAAAGTGTAATTGCTAGTGATTGAACAATTAGTGAATTTTTCAAATCTCCAGAAATTATTGATTCTTTTGGATCTCTTGGTTTTCTTTCCATTATATCTTTTTCTCCTGGTTCAACTCCAAGGGCAAGGGCTGGGAAAGCATCTGTTACTAGGTTTAACCAGAGTAGTTGGATAGGTGTAAGTGGGGAAGGTAGGCCAAATAAAATTGACAAAAATACAATCAAAACTTCTGCAATGTTACATGAAAGTAGGAATGAAACGAATTTTCTGATATTTGAGAAAATTATTCTTCCTTCTTCAACTGCATTTACAATTGTTGCAAAGTTATCGTCAACCAAAATCATATTTGCTGTATCTTTGGCAACGTCAGTTCCTGTAATTCCCATAGAAATTCCAATATCAGCGTTTTTAATTGCTGGAGCATCGTTTACTCCGTCTCCTGTCATGGCAACTATTTCTCCGTTTTCTTGGAGGGCGTTTACAAGTTGAACCTTATTTTGAGGAGATACTCTTGCAAAAACTCTTTTTTCTTTGGCAATTTCTCTAATTTCTTCATCACTCATATTATTTAATTCTTTTCCCTCGATAGCTTGGTCTTTGGAATCTGCAATTCCCAAATCTCTTGCTATGGCGAAGGCTGTTTCTAAATAATCTCCAGTAATCATTAAAACATCAATTCCTGATGAGTGACATTCTGCTACTGCTTTTTTAGCCTCTGGTCTTGGTGGATCTATCATTCCAGTAAGACCTACAAATACCATTTCTCTTTCTATATTTTCGCTTGTCAATTCTTCATTTTTTATTGAATCAAATTCTCTAAAGGCGTAAGCCATTACACGAAGAGCTTGTTTGGCAAGATTTTTATTTTCATCCATTGCCTTTTTCTTTAAATCTTCAGTGAAATCTACAATTTCTCCATTTAATAAAATTTTTGAAGAATTTGAAATTATTATATCTGGAGCTCCCTTTGTCATTGACTTATAATTTTCTTCAATGTTGTGGAAGGTTGTCATCATTTTTCTGTCAGAATCAAAAGGAATTTCTTCAAGTCTTGGATGTTTATCTTCCATATCTTCTTGAACAATTCCCCATTTTTCAGAAAATGTAAGCATGGCCCCTTCTGTTGGATCTCCAATAATTTTATATTGGTCGCCCTCACGAGTTAGGTCAGCGTCATTACACAAAGTTGAAATTTTCATTAGAAGTTTTATATTTTCTTCATCTTCTATTTTTTCATCGTCAAGCTTTATGTGACCTTTTGGTTCATATCCGCTTCCTTCAACTTCATATTCTTTTTCATTTGTCCAAATTTTTGTAATGGTCATCTCGTTTTGAGTCAAAGTTCCAGTTTTATCTGAACAAATTGCTGTTGTTGCTCCTAGTGTTTCTACAGAAACTAGAGATTTTACAATGGCCTTTCTTTCTGCCATCCTGTTCATTCCGATTGATAAAACAATTGTTACAACTGCAGTAAGTCCTTCAGGAATTGCTGCAACTGCAAGAGAAACTGCAACCATTAAGTTTTCTAATAGGGAATCTCCAGTTCTAAAATATCCAACAACAAATACAATTATACAAACGACAACTACAAGTATTGCCAAAAGTTTTGATAATTTATTTAATTGTCTTTGTAAAGGTGTGTCCTTATCTTCAACTTTGTGAAGGCTTGATGCAATTTTTCCCATTTCTGAATCAGATCCAGTTTGAGTAACAATTCCTTTTCCGTGACCATAAGTTACTATTGTTGATGAGAAAGCAAAATTTTCCCTATCACCAATTCCTACCTCGCTGTCATAAATAACTTCAGAATTTTTTTCTGCTGCGACAGATTCTCCTGTAAGAGAAGACTCATCGATTTGTAAATTTGATGATTCCAATAAACGCATATCAGCTGGAACAATATCTCCAGTTTCAATTACAACAATATCTCCAACAACCAAGTCCTCTGCCTTAACTTTTATTTTTTTGCCATCACGAATTACACTAGCTTCGGGTGATGACATTTTTTGTAAGGCCTCAACAGAATCTTCAGCTCTTCCTTCTTGAATAATTGACATGATTGCATTAATAATAACAATGGCAATAATTATAAAACACTCAACAGTATCTCCAGTAAAGGCTGATACGATTGATGCAACTATCAACAAAATTACCATAGGGTCAATAATTTGTTCGGCGATTTTTTTGCCAAGAGATTTTTTCTTCTTGGATTCAATTTTATTTGGGCCGTTTTCTTCAAGACGTTTAGCTGCAAGATCTTTTGATAAACCCCTTGAGCTATCAGAGTCAAGTTTTTTTACAATTTCATTTTTTTGACCTAAATAGTCCATTTCTACCTCCTTAAAAATTTTCATTACAAAAAGAAAAGACTTCTGGCATATGCCAAAAGTCTTGCTACCAGATGGTTTATTCAACCGGGTTAAACCGTAATGACGATTGAATAATTAAGCTACTCCCTCTTGTTGATATAATTATATATCAAATATTATAAAAATCAATCTTAATTGCTAGATGCAGCCGCAGCTGCATCATCCCTATCTTTCATTTCATTAATGCAAAGACAAAGGGCGATTAAAATTAAGCTATACTTTTCATCATAAACTGTAAGCTCGTATTGGTCGGTAAGGGCGAAAAATTTCTTGTTCATTTCAGCAATCAAATTATTTTTATAATAAACCTCAAAATCATGGTCCATAATAGAACCCTTTAGGGAAAAATGTTCCCCTTGGTAATTAATTTCGACCTTTCTTTTTAAAAAAGATAATTTTTGATTTATTTCCATATGACTTCCATCATAAAAATCTACATAGTAAGTTTGAAGAAAGGATAAAATTTTTTTGGAAATATCAAACAAAACTTTACCATCCATATCTTTTAGTTTAGCCTTATAGCCAACAAATTTAAAATCTTGGTCAAAAAAATAAACTTCATTTCCATTTTCATCCAAAATTGGATACTTATCTGTAATTTTAAAAAACTTTTCCTTAAAATAATATTTTTTCATAAAAAACTCCATTTCTTTGATAATTTTATACCCCAAAATAGTAAAATAAAAAATATGGAAAATCTAATGTGTTGACATTTATAATATAGGGTATAAAATTAGATAAGATAGGCTTAAAATAGGCTTTGATTTATTAATTTATATTATAAGGAAAGAAAATGACAAATATTAGAAAAAATAAAGAAAATTTTTTGGAGAAATTATCGGATAAGATTACATCGAATCCACCCTTGTATTTGACCTTGGGTTTTGCAATCTTAATTCTTATAGGTGGATTTATTTTATCTCTTCCGATTTTTACAAGAACTGGTGAATCTACAAATTTAATTGACTCAATTTTTGTAGCAGCATCTGCATCTTGTGTAACAGGACTTACAACTGTAAATACAGCCGAGCATTGGAACTCTTACGGCCACCTTTTGATTTTATTTTTAATTCAAATCGGAGGTCTTGGTGTAATGACTTTGGCCACACTTTTTCCCTTACTTTTGAGAAAAAAAATTGGCCTAAAATCAAGACAAATTTTAAAAGAGCAATTAAATATAGACACTCTTCAAGGAATTATGAAATTATTTAGGTATGTTTTGGTTTTTACCTTTTTAGTAGAATTTTTGGGAGCATTTTTATTATCCCTTCGTTTCGTACCGATTTTTGGAATGGCAAAGGGCTGGTGGTATTCAATTTTCCATTCGATTTCTGCCTTTTGTAATGCAGGTTTTGATCTTTTGGGAGATTCAATTTATCCCTACAGAAATGATAATTTGATAAATGTAACCTTAATGAGCCTGGTTGTAATTGGTGGGCTTGGTTTTATGGTTACAGCTGAATTTTTTAGAAAAAGATCTTTCAAAAAATTATCAGTCCATGCCAAGTTGGTTTTTATAATAAGTGCCTTTTTAATTGTAATAGGAACACTTGCCTTTTATTTGATTGAAAGACAAGTTGGGGGAGTTTTATATAAAGAAGGGTTTAAAAATTCTATAATGCAATCAGCCTTCCAGTCAATTTCTGCAAGAACGGCAGGATTTTATTCGGTAAAATTAAATCAAATGCATGACACTAGTGTTTTGTTTTTGATAGTTTTGATGGTTATAGGAGGATCACCAGGATCAACTGCCGGAGGATTAAAAACTACAACCTTTGGAGTTTTGGTCTTATCAACAATTTCAATTTTTAAAGAAGAAGATGAGGTTACAATTTTTAATAAACACATAGATTCAAAAACTATTAGAAAGGCACTTGCAATTATAATGGTTTATTTGGGATTGATATTTTTTGTAATTTTTATCTTATCTATAAGCGAGAATTTTAAGGTTTTAGATATTTCCTACGAAGTTGCTTCGGCATTTGGAACAGTTGGAGCAAGTAGAGGGATTACGGGTGATTTTTCAAATATTGGAAAAATTTTGATAACTTTAAGTATGTATTTGGGAAGGATTGGTCCAATGACTATGGCTTATTCAATTGGACTTAAATCAAAGACAAAATATATTAGATATCCAGAAGCAAATATTAGTATAGGTTAGGAGATAAAAATGGATAAAAATGTAATAGTTTTAGGACTAGGAAGATTTGGAGAAAGAGTTGCCACAAAACTTTTTGAAGATGGCTTGGAAGTTATGGCAGTAGATAAGGATTATGATTTGGTACAAAATATTGCTGATAAGGTAACAAGTGCAGTCCAATGTGATATTGCAAATGACAATGCCCTTGAAGAATTGGGAATGGGAAATTTTGATGTTGCAGTAATTGCAACAGGAGAGAGTCTTGAAGCTTCAATGGCAGCAACTCTTTATGCAAAAGATCATAAGGTAGAAAAAATTATTGCCAAGGCAACTTCTAGAAATCATGCTAGAATTTTGAAAAAAATTGGGGCAGATCAAATAATTTTCCCGGAAATTGATATGGGAGAAAAACTTGCAAGAAGCATAGCAGGATCAAACCTCCTACAATTTTTCCATTTTTCTGATGATTATTCTATGCTGGAACTAAAGGCCTTTGAAGATATTGTTGGAAAAACTTTGGCAGAAATAGATTTTAGAAAAAATATAGGATGATGGTTATAGCCTATAAAAGAGATGGTGAATTGGTTATAAATCCTGATGCTAATTGGAAAATTGAAAAAGATGATACCCTTGTTTTGTTAGGTGATAGTGAAAACTCTGAAAAACTTCAAAAAGAAGTTGATAAGTACAAATAAAATTAGGAAAACGAAAACTATGAGAATAAGCCTTGAAATTTAAAGGAAAGAAAAATATCGAAAAAAAGTTTGCATTTTTTAAAAATCATGCTATAATAATATTAGCTAGTAAATAGCTAGGTTTTTCATTATTAATTCCTTATAGTTTTCCCTATAGAAAACTAGGACTAACTTATTCTTTTCTATATTATAAAAAGGCCTTTAGGGTCTTTTTATTTTGCCTAAAATTCTTTAAAATTTCTATTTTTGTAAATTTAATTCATGAGATCCCTCCACTTCGGTCGGGATGGGAACTTCTTCGTTTGAATTTATATATATAATAATAGTTTTAAAATTTCTCAGATAATTATTTTAATTTATCCTTTAGCACAAATATAAATCCAATAATTCCCCATCTCGAGCAGATAATTATGCCTTGATTTGGCATAATTATCACTAAAAATTAGTGCGAGAGCACGGAAAAGTTTTCGAAGAAAACTGCTTTTAGTAGTCGAGAGATCTCTTTATTACTTTTATATTTTAATTTTCTATTTCCCTGTATTTTATTTTTAATTATTGAAATAAAAAATCCCAATAGTATATTGAAAAAAATAAAAGGAGAAAATTATGTTTTATTTTGACAGAACTTATGTTCTAGTTTTGATTGGACTTCTTATTAGTAGTCTGGCTCAAACTAATATTCAAAGAAAATTTGATAAGTATAAAAAAATAAAAACTCAAAAATCTATTACAGGCTTTGATGCGGCAAGATATATTTTGTCTACAAATTCTTACAATGATATTTCCATAAAAAAAGTTAGAGGGTCCTTATCTGATTATTTTAATCCAGTGAGTAAGGAAGTAGCCTTATCAGAAACTTCTATGACTGATACATCAATTGCATCTTTGGCAGTTGCAGCTCACGAATGTGGTCACGTTATCCAATACAAAGAAGGCTATATTCCTTTAAAGATAAAATCCTACATAGTACCAGCTGTAAATCTTGGATCAAAATTATCCTTTCCTATGATTTTATTGGGGATTTTTCTTTCTATGGGAAAATTAATTACTATTGGAATATTTTTATTTTCTTTTGTCTTAATTTTCCAAATAATTACCCTTCCGGTAGAATTTGACGCTTCAAGAAGGGCCCTTAAAGTTTTAAAAGAATCTGGTATGCTTGTTGGAGTTGAAAATGATTATGCAAAAGATATGTTAAAATCTGCTGCCCTAACTTATGTAGCAGCAACAATTTCCACAGCCCTTCAATTTTTAAGACTTTGGATTTTGTTTGGAAATAGGAGAGATGATTAAATAAGGATAAATTTTTAGCCTTAGGTTGTCGACAAACTAAAATTTCAACCATTTCGACCGAGTGCAACGAGCGGAGAAATCTCATGAGATCTCTCCATGTGTTCGTTTCACTCACTTAGTCGAGATGGCACTTAGCTTAATTTTATTTCAAATAAATATTATCTAATTTCATACTTTGTCAACAGTCTGAGGCTAAATTTTTTAGCCTTATTTTTTTATATTTTTTTAGAAAGTCATTATTCTTGAATCTATACTATTTTAGTGTACAATAAAATAAAAGGTCAGAGAAAGTCAAAGAAATCGAGGTAAATCTATGGCAGGATTAACGTCTGATATAGAAAAATTCTTGAAAGCCCTTTTGGAAAATGCTCAAGAAGGTTTTGTAGAAATTGGAAGAAATGATTTGGCAACAAGGTTTGAGTGTTCTCCAAGTCAAATTAATTATGTGCTTTCTACAAGATTTACTCCATACAATGGATATTTAATTGAAAGCAAAAGAGGCGGTAATGGCTTTATAAGAATTATTACTATAGTCGAAGATGAAGATGATTATATAAATATATTATTAAAATTTAGATAAAGAACTAACTGAAGAAAGAGCGAAAAGTTTTACAGAACTTTTAACAAGGGATATA
>NZ_ABXA01000033.1 GCF_000173355.1 Anaerococcus hydrogenalis DSM 7454 | reverse complement strand
GTCTTTTTTATCAAAGAAATAACTTACTGGAACGTCAAATATTTCTGCCATCAATGTAATGTTATCCATCAAAGGATTATTATCGTTCCTTTCCCAAGAAGAAACAGTAGTCGGAGCAACACCCAATTTTTTTGCAAGCTGTGCTTGCGTCATCCGGTTTTCTTTCCTCAATCTTTTTATTTTTCTCCTGGCCTCAATGTTTCTCACCTCCCTTTCATGTACAATTATACATTATAAATGTACAAAAGTACAGATTAAATATGAATATGTCGTTTTGTACCAAAAAAAAAATAAAAAAAGTTGCATTTCATGGTTGAAACTACGGATAAAATGTAGTATAGTATGAATCAAGGAGGTGATAAAATGAAGTTCACGTTAAGACAGGCCAGAACTTTTGCTGGCATTACTCAATCGGAAATGGCTGAGAAACTTGGGATGACGGAAAAAACATATATTCAATACGAAAAATACCGTCGAATCTTCCGAATGGACGATGCCTACAAGTTTTCCGAAATCGTTGGAATTGATTTGGACAAAATAATTTTTTGACAAAGAACTACGGATAAACCGTAGCAAAGA
>NZ_ABXA01000034.1 GCF_000173355.1 Anaerococcus hydrogenalis DSM 7454 | reverse complement strand
GTGGTACCGCATGGAAGGGCCATCGCTCAACGGATAAAAGCTACCCCGGGGATAACAGGCTTATCTCCCCCAAGAGTCCACATCGACGGGGAGGTTTGGCACCTCGATGTCGGCTCGTCTCATCCTGGGGCTGGAGTAGGTCCCAAGGGTTGGGCTGTTCGCCCATTAAAGAGGCACGCGAGCTGGGTTCAGAACGTCGTGAGACAGTTCGGTCCCTATCCAGCGTGGGCGTAAGAAATTTGAGAGGAGCTGTCCTTAGTACGAGAGGACCGGGATGGGACGCACCCAATGGTGTACGAGTTGTTAGGCCACTAGCATGGCTCGGTAGCTAAGTGCGGAATTGATAAGTACTGAAAGCATCTAAGTACGAAGCAACCCTCAAGATAAGATTTCTTAGAGTAGGTAAAGAAAATACCTTTGATAGGTCCAAGGTGTAAGTGCAGTAATGTATTAAGCTAATGGATACTAAACTTTAAATCTTGACTGGAAATATTTATAGCTATTAATTAAGCCCGTCCGGCTCATAGAGGACCCGTGCGGAGCACTCGCAGCGAAGCGAGAATAGAAAATTAGGTTAAAACAGTATATTAAAAATATGGTGACGATGGCAGAAGGGATACACCTGTTCCCATACCGAACACAGAAGTTAAGCCTTCTAACGCCGATGGTACTCGGAGGGAGACCTCCCGGGAGACTAGGTAGTTGCCAAACTTACTTTTTTGTGAAGATTATATCTTCACAAAACTTGTAAGATTTTTTGACAAAACAATTTTAATATTTTATAATTATTACATATTATATGTGCTTAGGTAGCTCAATGGTGGAGCACCCGGCTGTTAACCGGTAGGTTGTGGGTTCGAGCCCCACCCTGAGCGCCAAATGCCGGGGTGGCGGAACTGGCAGACGCACAGGACTTAAAATCCTGCGGTGGTCAAACACCGTATCGGTTCGATTCCGATTCTCGGCACCAATAACGCGGGATGGAGCAGCTTGGTGGCTCGTCGGGCTCATAACCCGGAGGTCGTAGGTTCAAATCCTACTCCCGCAACCATACTTTTTGTATGTTTGTTTATGAAAAATATTAATAAGGCCCTATGGTCAAGCGGTTTATGATCCTAACCCAATTTATGAAATAAATTGATGGTAGGTCAGATGTCGCGAAATAGAAATCTTTGATTTCGTTATGGAGCCGACTAAGACATTTGCAGCTTGCTGCAATTTTAAAAGAAAGTATGTTTTTAAATATAATATTTATTGAGGCCCTATGGTCAAGCGGTTAAGACATCGCCCTTTCACGGCGGTATCCCGGGTTCAAATCCCGGTAGGGTCACCATTTTGGAAGTATAGCTCAGTTGGGAGAGCATCTGCCTTACAAGCAGGGGGTCACAGGTTCGAGCCCTGTTACTTCCACCATTAAATAAGTCTTGTGCTTATTTTATGGCTTAGTAGTTCAGTTGGTTAGAATGCTGCCCTGTCACGGCAGAGGTCGTGGGTTCGAATCCCATCTAAGTCGCCATTTGGATTTCAGAAGAGATCCAATGCGCTGATGTAGCTCAATTGGTAGAGCAATTGATTTGTAATCAATAGGTTGTAGGTTCAAGTCCTATCATCAGCTCCAATTTTATTGAGAATTATAAAATTGAATATTTGCTATATTTTTATTGCAAGAAATACAAATTTTGGGGAAGTTCCAGAGTTGGCCAAATGGGACGGACTGTAAATCCGTTAGCTTAGCTTTCAGTGGTTCGAATCCGCTCTTCCCCACCAATTTGCGGGTGTAGCTCAGTGGTAGAGCCCCAGCCTTCCAAGCTGGTTGCGAGGGTCCGATTCCCTTCACCCGCTCCATAAGCGCCTGTAGCTCAGCTGGATAGAGCAACGGACTTCTAATCCGTGTGTCGGAGGTTCGACTCCTCCCAGGCGCGCCATGTTGGGATATAGCCAAGTCGGTAAGGCACCAGACTTTGACTCTGGTATGCGTAGGTTCGAGTCCTGCTATCCCAGCCAATTTGATCCATTAGCTCAGTCGGTAGAGCACTTGACTTTTAATCAAGGTGTCCGGAGTTCGAATCTCCGATGGGTCACCATTAATATTATTTAATATTTATTTAGTGGTTATACTGGCAAGCTAAATAGGCAAGAAAGTTATTTTTAGCCACTGTATTTCTAGATTGATCCATTAGCTCAGTCGGTAGAGCACTTGACTTTTAATCAAGGTGTCCGGAGTTCGAATCTCCGATGGGTCACCAATATATGGAGAGGTACCGAAGCGGTCATAACGGGGCGGTCTTGAAAACCGTTAGAGTCTTACGGCTCACAAGGGTTCGAATCCCTTCCTCTCCGCCAAATAAAAAAAGTCAAAACAATGACTTTTTGGAGAAGTACTCAAGTGGCTGAAGAGGCTCCCCTGCTAAGGGAGTAGATCCTTTCAAAAGGGATGCGAGGGTTCAAATCCCTCCTTCTCCGCCATATGCCCAGATAGCTCAGTCGGTAGAGCAGGGGACTGAAAATCCCCGTGTCGGTGGTTCGATTCCGCCTCTGGGCACCAAAAAATCTCTTTCTTAATTGAGAGGTTTAAGTAGGGGTTTAGTTCAGTTGGTAGAACGTCGGTCTCCAAAACCGGATGTCACGGGTTCAAGTCCTGTAACCCCTGCCATTTAAATTTTATATATGGACCTGTAGCTCAGCAGGTTAGAGCGCACGCCTGATAAGCGTGAGGTCGGTAGTTCGAGTCTACTCAGGTCCACCAAAAACAAACCTAATTATGAATTTATTTCATAAAATTTTT
The DNA here is from genome assembly GCF_000173355.1 of Anaerococcus hydrogenalis DSM 7454. Taxonomy (GTDB): domain Bacteria; phylum Bacillota; class Clostridia; order Tissierellales; family Peptoniphilaceae; genus Anaerococcus; species Anaerococcus hydrogenalis. The sequence goes on along the minus strand of NZ_ABXA01000034.1, from coordinate 27,252 downwards.
TTATTAAAAATTACAAGGTTTTGTTTGGGCCTCTAGCTCAGTCGGTTAGAGCGCCCGGCTCATAACCGGTAGGTCCAGGGTTCGAGTCCCTGGAGGCCCACCAGATTTAACACCAATTTTTATTGGTGTTTTTCTTTTGCCAAAATTTATTTTTATTTTTATTTTTTTTCCTTATTTTTAAATACAATTACTTTTCATTTTTTTCTTTAATAAGAAAATTATATATTGTTCTTTTGGGTATATATTAATGAGTTAATTAGATTTTAAATTGAAAGGATATTTTATGGTTAAGGATAGAATTAAGAATCTTATTTTAGATAATGAAGAAAGTATGATAGATTTTAGAAGGAAGATGCATGAAAATCCTGAGCTTTCTATGAAGGAGTTTGAGACTAGTAAGTTTATTGCATCTTTTCTTGATCAGATGGGAATTTCTTATAGGTTTGCCAATCCTACAGGAATAATTGGTGAGATTAAGGGAAAAAGTGATAAAAAAACTGTGCTTTTAAGAGCAGATATTGATGCTCTTCCTATTTTGGAAACTAATGATGTTTCTTATAAGTCTAAAAATGAGGGTGTTTCTCATGCCTGTGGTCATGATACTCATTCTGCTATGCTTTTGACTGCATTAAAGGTTTTAAATGAAGTTAAAGATGAGCTTGATGGAATTGTACGTTTTGTTTTCCAACCAGGTGAAGAGACGGGTGAAGGTTCCAAGGCTATGGTAAAAGATGGTGTATTGGATGGGGTAGATAATGCTTTTGGCGCCCATATTTTTACTTCTTTTGATTCTGGAGTTTTGGGTGCAACTTATGGCCAAACTTTTGCTGCTAATGATTTTTTTAATATTCACTTTAAAGGCCTTACAAGCCACGGTTCTACTCCTCAAAAGGGCGTTGATGCTATGGTTATGGCAGCAACTTTTATTTTAAATTCCCAAGCTATTATTTCTCGTGAAATTGATTTGGCCGAAGAGCCTGTTGTTTTAACTTTTGGAAAAATTCACGGTGGTGAGGTTGCAAATTCTATTTGTGGTGATGTTTATATTGAGGCAGGTTTTAGGGCCTTTACTCAAGATAGCGTAGATTTTGTTGAAAAGAGATTGACTGAGTATGCAAATCAAGTTGCAAAGATGTACAGGGGCGAGGTTGAGATTGATTTTAATTTGGGAGCAGCTCCTGTTGTTATTGATGAGAATAGTGGAAAACTAACACAAAAGGTTGCAGCAGAAATTGTGGGAGAAGAAAATGTCGATAAAGATATTAGATTTTCTGGAAGTGAAGATTTCGGTTTGTATTTAACAGGATATGATGGAGTTAAGGGAGTAAAGGGATCTTTTGGTATGATTGGGGCAAGAAATTCTGATCCAAAGACCCATAATTTTAACCATGCTTCTGATTTTAATGTTGATGAGTCTGTTTTAAAAAATGGAGCTATGATGTACGCCCTTTATGCTTATGAATATTTAAGCCAAGATGAGTTTTAAAAATTTATTAGTAGAAATTCTTATTGTTTATACAATTTGAATTTCTATTTTTTTGTGTAAAATTTTGCAATAATTTTGTTTTTCTTATTAGTTATTATACAATGTTACTAGGTATTTCTACCTTTAGGAGGATTTATGAATGTTATTATTGTAGGAGCTGGTAAGGTTGGGTCTTATCTTACTAGCCAACTTTCTGATGAAGGGCACAATATTTTAGTTATAGAGAAAAATAAGGATGTTTTGGAAAGGCTTTTGGCTTCTAATGATGTTATGGGAATTTTGGGAGATGGTAGGGATCTTGATGTTCTTGAAGAGGCCAATGTTAGTGAATGTGACGTTTTTATTGCCATGACTTTTAATGATGATGTTAATTTGATTTCATCTATGATTGCTAAGAAAAAAGGGGCCAAATCTACCATAGTTAGGCTACGTGATCCAAGATATATTAAGGATGATGAGTTTATGAGAAAGACTATGGGGGTTGATAGGCTTGTAAATCCGGAATTTTCTGCTGCTAAGGAAATTCAAAGAACTTTAAAATATACTTATGCTGTTAATGTGGAAAATTTCTTGGATTCTAAGGTTATTTTGATTGAGCTTGAGATTGATGAAAATTCTAAGCTTAAAAATAAGTCTTTGATGGAGGTTAATTCAGAAGGGCTTTTGGGGAATACTATTATAGTTATAGGTGAGAAGGATGACCAGGTTGTTATACCAAATGGTAATCATATCCTAGAAGTTGGCGAGAAGATTTATGTGGCAGGTCCTAGGGAAGATATTGATATTTTTTATAAGAAGCAAGTTGACGATAGGAAAAACATTAAAAATGTTCTGATTGTTGGTGGAGGAGCCATTGCCTTATACCTTTCAAGACTTTTGCTTAAAAGAAATTTTAAGGTTACAGTTTTGGAAAATAATAAAGAAAGGGCCATGGATTTTTCTGAAAATCTTCCTGATTGTGATGTTATTAATGCTGATGGGACAGATCCTGAGATTTTGGATGAAGTTAGGATTGAAAATTATGATGCAGTGGTTGCCCTTACGGGAATTGATGAGGAAAATATTTTGATTTCCCTTCTTGCTAAAAAAAGAGGCATTGATAAGATAATCGCCAAGGTAAATAGGACTCAATTGTTAAAAATTACAGGAATTCTTGATGTTGATACAACTGTAACTCCAAAAAAATCAGCCTCATTTTTCGTTTCAAGACTTTTAAGGTCTAAGGAAAATTCTAGGGGAGAATCTATTTCAAACTTATTTAGGCTTTCTGATGATAGGGTTGAGGCTATTGATTTTACAGTAATTGAAAATTCGAAAGTTACAGGTAAGAAATTAAAAGATTTGAATGTTAAGTCTAATACTCTTATAGTGGGAATTTCTAGAGATAGTTTGGGTGGTAAAATCGAGGTTGCTAATGGTGAGAGTACAATCGAGCTTGGCGATAGGGTTATGGTTGTTACCAAACAAAAAGATTTTAAAGAGATAGATGATATATTGGAGTAGGTATGAATTTAAAGATTGTAAAATATTCACTTGGGAAATTATTATTAGTTCTTGCAGGACTTTTGACCTTTCCTCTTCTAGTTGCTCTTATTTATAGGGAAAGCTTGGAGGATATCAGAAATTTTGTAATTCCTATAATAATTTCTCTTGTCTTGGGAATTATTTTAAGTAAAAGAGGGGATAATAGGTCCCATTTATACACAAAAGAAGCTATGTTTATAACTGCATCAACCTGGGTTTTATTTTCGCTTATTGGGGCCATTCCTTTATTTTTGACCAAGTCAAATTATAATGGATATATTGATGCCTTGTTTGAAATGGTTTCAGGATTTACAACTTCTGGGGCATCTGTTGCCCTTAATGTGGAACTTTTGCCTCATTCAATAATTTTTTGGAGGTCGCTTTCTCACTTTGTAGGAGGAATGGGAATTTTGGTATTTACCCTTGCAATTTTACCAAATTCAAACAAAGAATCATCACTTTTGATGAAAAGTGAGGTTCCAGGACCAACTTTTGGAAAAATTACACCTAAATTGTCAGATACAGCAAGAAATTTATATGGTATGTATATAGTTTTGACAATTGTAACTATGATTTTGCTTCTATTGGGACATATGAATTTGTTTGAGTCAATAATTCATGCCTTTGGGGCAGCAGGAACTGGTGGATTTTCTAATAAGGGAATTTCCATCGGAGCCTATGATTCTAGGTATATTGAAGTGGTTCTTGCCGTAATGATGGCAGTATTTGGGATAAATTTTAATATTTATTTTTATGCAGTTACAAAAAATATTAGGGAAGCTGTAAAAAGTGAGGAATTAAAATGGTATATAGCAATAATTTTGATTTCATCAGCCTTAATTTTTTCAAATATTGTTTCCATATATAAAGATACAATTTATTCTTTAGTAAATTCGATTTTTACTGTATCATCAATAATTACAACTACAGGTTATGTTTCAGCTGATTTTGGAAGCTGGCCTTTATTTTCAAAATCTATAATTATAATGCTTATGTTTATAGGTGGATGTGCAGGATCAACTGCAGGAGGCCTCAAAGTTTCAAGATTTGTAATTTTGGTAAAGGGTGGGATAAACCAAATAAAAGAATCAATGAACCCAAGAAAAATCACTATAAATAGGCTTGATGGGAAAAAAGTTGATAATGAAACTGAAAGATCTGTTTCAAAATATTTGGTAATTTATATTTTGATTTTTATTGTTTTATTTATGATAGTTTCAATAGATATGAATGACTTTGAGACTGCCTTTGCTGCAGTATCTACAACCTTTAATAATGTAGGACCAGGTCTTGGAGCCTTTGGACCGATCACAACCTTTGAACAAATGTCCAAACTTTCAAAATTTGTCCTAACCATTGCCATGCTTTTGGGAAGGCTGGAAATATTTCCAATGTTATTAATTTTGTATCCATCAACTTATAGGAATTTGAGAAATAAATAAAGTTATTAATTACTGTTGCTAAGTTATGAATATATAGTTTTGCAACAGTCTTTTTTATAAATAAGGTTGGGAAATGAACAATTAAACTAAAAGTTGATAGTTTTTAAACCAATAGTTTCTTGACTATAAAATTATCTAGGCTAAAATTTTTCTAAAGGAGGCAGATATGAAAGAAATTAATAAAAAAGATTTTGGGGAATTTGTCTGTAAAAAAAGAAAAGAAAAAAATATGACCCAAAAAGATATAGCTGAGAAATTATATGTAAGTGTTCAAGCTGTGAGCAAATGGGAAAGGGGTAAGTCTTTACCGGATATTTCTCTTTTGATGCCCTTGGCAAAAATCTTGGATGTAAAACTTGTAAATTTGCTAGAAGCAAGGGAGGAAAAGACAGAAGATAGTCAAAAGATTGAAAATTTGTTGGAAAAAATAGTAGAAATCAACAAGGAAGATGAAATACATAAGAGAAAAGAAAAATTAAGAGAGCTGTGTTTTTGGCTTTTGCATTTATCTTTATAGGAATGGAATATTATTTTCTTTATAGGATATTTAAGTATGATATTAATAACTTTCTAACTATAGGAATCCTGGGAGTGATTTTTTCTATATATTTGTATTTGCTTATTGATGAAAGGCTGCCAAGTTATTATGATGAAAACAAAATATCCTTTGTTAGTAAGGGATTTTTTAGGATTAATGTGGTTGGAGTGAATTTTTCAAATAAAAATTGGAAGCCAATATTAAAGTTTTTAAGAATTTGGATTATAGGAAGTATGGTTATATTTCCAATCATTTTTAATTTTGAAAATTCTACATACCTTATTTTGTCAACAATTTTATTTTTTTCAAGTTTATTTTTACCCTTATATGGGATTGGAAAATATTATGAATAAAAAAAAGACCTTGAGCAAAATGATTATTTATCTTTTGCAAAAGGTCATTTTTTATTTTAAAATAATCCTGAAATCAAGCCATAAATTACTGGAATAGCAAGGGCAGGTAATATATTTGCTATTTTTGAATCTACTAATTTTAACTGGGAAAGGCCTATTACTATAATTGTAAGACCTCCTGTTCCTGAAATATTATTTATTACTTCTTCTCCCAAAAGGGGACTTAAAAATCCAGCAAGAAGGACCAAGAGAGCTTGGAAGATTAAAATAGAAAAGGAGGAGAAAGAAACGCCGATTCCCATACTTTGGGCCATAAAAAATGCCACAACCCCATCAATTAAAGCCTTTCCCATTAAAACTTGGTCATTACCTGTAACTCCTGCTTCAATACAACCAATAATTCCCATAGCCCCAAAACAAAAAAGGATACTGGCATTTAAAAAACTTTCTGAAAAATTTGTATTAGAATCCTTAATATATTTTTTCTCGATAGATGATGATAAATTATCTAATTTTTTATCAAGACCCAAAAATTCACCAATTATTAAACCAAGGACAACAGAGATAATAATTACAAGGATATCCCCCTTCATTGATGACCTTATTCCAATAACAATAATTGCTGCAGCCAAAAAATTCATTATAGAATTTCTCAAACTTTCAGAAAACTTATTTCCTATTTTAGACCCCAAAAAACCTAAAATCCCAACTAAAATAAAATTTACAAAAACAGCTAACATAAAACCTTCCTTATATATTATTTTGAATAAATTATATCAAAGCAGGCAATCATTTGCAAAAATCTCCCCAAAGTCTAAAGAAAATTGACAATAGCCTATAATTAGCCTATGATAAAAATTAGTAATGAAGAAAGGAATAATCTATGAGAAAAGCATTGACGATTGCAGGAAGTGACTGTTCAGGAGGAGCTGGAATACAAGCAGATTTAAAAACCATGACTTTAAATGGAGTTTATGCCCAAAGTGCTATAACAGCCCTTACAGCCCAAAATACTACCGGAGTTTCAAATATTTTGGATGTAGACGAAGATTTTTTAAAAGATCAACTTGATATGATATTTGACGATATATATCCAGATGCAATAAAAATTGGTATGGTTTCAAATTCTTCCTTAATTTCTGTAATAGCAAAAGAATTAAAAGAAAGAAAGGCAAAAAATATAGTTGTAGATCCAGTTATGGTTTCAACAAGTGGGTCAAAATTATTAAAAGATGAGGCCATAGATAGCCTAAAAAAAGAACTTTTGCCCCTAGCTGACCTTCTTACACCAAACATTCCAGAGGCAGAGATTTTATCAGATATGAAAATAAAAACTGTTGATGATATGAAAAAATCAGCTTATATAATTTCAAATAAATTTAAGTGTGCAACCCTTTTAAAAGGAGGACATGCCCTAAATGATGCCAATGATTATTTGTTTGAAAATGGAAAAGGCACTTGGTTTAAGGGAAAAAGAATAGATAATCCAAATACCCATGGTACAGGATGTACACTTTCATCAGCCATTGCAGCAAATCTTGCCAAAGGATATAATATGGAAAATTCAATAAAAATGGCAAAAGAATATTTATCAAATGCCCTTTTGGATATGCTAGATTTGGGAAAAGGCTCAGGACCAATGAACCATGCCTTTGATATTAAAGATGAATATAAAAAATTAGGAGATTAAAATGACATTTGCAACAATAATAGTAAATCATGGAACAAGTAAAGTAGAAAACCAGAAGGAAGCTATTGGTTTTTTAAAAAAGAAAGTAGAAGAAAAATATAAGGACTCGCTTGTAAAATCTTATATGGCAAGCGATAAAATTAGAAAAAAAGTAGAAGATAAGGACCTTTGCCATGATTTGGATGAGATTTTAAGTGAGTGTAGGAAGAAAAATATAAAAGATGTAAGATTTTTGATGGCCTATGTCCTAAGGGGGATAGAATATGAAAAAGTAATGAAAAAAGCTAATCAATTAAACAAAGATGGATTTTTTAATTTTACCTTCACCAAGGCCCTTCTTGAAGAAGAAAATAATGATGAAATTTTAGAGTTTTTAGAAGATCTTGGAGAAAATGACCCAAGTCTTGTAATTTTCCATGGAAGTCCTAGAAAAAATCTAGAAGAATTTGAAAAATTTCAAGAAAAAATAAAAAATTCCGATAAAAACCTATACTTTTCAAGTTTTGAAGATAGAAAATTTGATGATTTGATTAATGAATTTAAAGAAAAAAATATAAGCAAGATAAGGGTAATTCCTTTTTTAATTATTGTAGGTAACCATGTTGCCAAAGACATAGAAGGGGATAAGAAAAATTCCTACAAGAAAGTTTTTGAAGAAAATGAAATAGAAATTAATCTAGTAAAAAAAATCATTGCTTTTATATGATAAAATTGCTGAAATTTTTGTAGAAAAGCTTGAAAAATAGTTGACAAAAGCGTATTTTCAGTGTATCATTAATTAGTATGAAAAAAGTTCCAAATACTTTTGACATAATCGCAGATCCTGAGGGCGATTAAAAAATGTCAGGACGAGTAAAGCCGCCACCTATCCGAGCGGTGTCTAAATAGATAGGCAAAAATATTTAAGGAGGAACTTGATGAAAAATCAAAAGACATATGTACCAACAAAGTCAACAATTGAACCAAAATGGTATGTAGTTGATGCAACAGACATGGTTTTGGGAAGACTAGCAAGCCAAGTTGCAGCAATTATTAGAGGAAAACACAAACCAACATTTACTCCAAACATGGACACAGGTGACTATGTAATAGTAGTAAATGCTGAAAAAGTCGTTCTTACAGGAAACAAAGAATACCAAAAAGAATACAAAAGATATTCTGGATATGCAGGTGGATTAAAAACTATTTCTTACAAAGACATGATGGATAAACATCCTGAAAGAATAGTAGAACACGCTGTAATAGGTATGCTTCCACACAACAAATTAGGTAGACAAATGGCCAAAAAACTTAGAGTTTATGTAGGTGAAAATCACGATCACCAAGCACAAAATCCAGAAGTTTTGGACTTAAAGTAAGGAGGACTATAGATGGCAGATATTATATATCAAGCTACAGGTAGAAGAAAAACTTCAGTAGCAAGAGTTACAATGAGACCAGGTAGCGGTGAAATAAAAGTTAATGGAAGAGATCTTGATGATTATTTTTCATATGATACATTAAAAATCATAGCAAAAGCACCATTAAAATTAACAGAAAATGAATCAAATTATGATATCAAAGTTAATGTACAAGGTGGAGGATTTAACGGACAAGCAGGAGCTATTAGACACGCTATAGCTAGAGTTTTACTTGAAGTAAATCCTGATTATAGACAAGCTCTTAAAAGAGCAGGTTTTCTTACAAGAGACCCAAGAAAAAAAGAAAGATACAAATACGGTCAAAAGAAAGCAAGAAAATCTTCACAATTCTCAAAAAGATAAGAAGTATTTTACAAACAAGGAATTTTTATTCCTTGTTTTTTTGTGTTTATTTTTATTAAGAAAAATTTATAATGTTAGGGAAAATATCAAAAATATAGTAAAATAAGTATTAGATTAATGTTTTTTATCATTATATTTTATAAATTGTAATACTATTAAATATAAAGGGGAATTATTTTGCAATATTGCTATCATATAGGAAAAAAATTAAGAAAATTAAGAGAAGAAAAAAACATTACAAGAAAAGAATTAGCGGAAAAAACTTATATATCAGAAGAGACAATTCGTAGGATAGAAAAGGAAGAGAATGATCCAAGAATCTCGACCTTATATTCTTTATGTGAGAATTTAGATGTGGATTTACAATTGTTATTTAATGAAAATAAAAAAAATTGTGATAGGCTCATAGAAATTAGGAAAAAGTAAGAACTTTAATATATTATGGCTTTATTGATAATTTTGATTTACTTTTAAATGACATCAATAATAGACTTATAGCAGAAGAAGTACATATCAATGAAATACAAGCAAGTAAACATTACTATAAAGGAGTATCCGAGCTTATCAAAGGTGTAGATTTTAACCTTGCACATAAAGAATTTATTACAGCGCTTTTATATATCCATCCAGATTTTAATATGGATAAATTTAAAGAAATAAAATATAGTGAATTTTCCCTTAAAATACTCCTAGGTTTAGCTATAAGCAAGCTAAGGCTTGGAGAAATAGAATTCTTTGGTTTAATAATTAGATATATATTCGATAATATTGACAAGTCAAATGATGTTTATTATATCTATATATTTTATCTTGCACTTTATTACTATAGAAAAGAAGAATTACTCAAATCCCTTAGTATATGTAATATAAGCATTATAGAAACTAGATTCTCAAGTAAATTATTCTTTTTAAATATGATATATTATTTAAAAGGATTAATATTATATAAACTGGCAAATTATAGGATTTCACAACAAAATTTTAATAAAGCTTTATTATTAAGTGAAATAAGTGGATGCATATAAACTAAATAAAAAATTATTATAAATAAATATAAACTATAAGAATCAACACAAATGGGTGTTGATTCTTCTTTTTTTAAATGATAATTTATAAAATGATTGTTAAATATAGACATACAAAATAAATATTACAAATAAGATTATAAATAATTTTTAAATTACTTAAGATACTGAAAAAAACTTAGTGTCAAATTGTTTATTAATTCTAATGATATTAAGCTCATATTAAGCGAGAAATAAGAAAATAAAGTAGAAAGAATGAAATTATTAGAAAAAAAAGATCTTTATTTGATTAATGGTGGAGACAAAGATGACTATGATTTTGGTTACAAAATTGGTTATGCTGCTAAAAAAGCTTGGAATTGGACATCAGCTAAGGTTAAGGGAGAAATAGATTACTTTAGAGGTTAAATATACTAAATTAAGTATAGTATTATAGTTTTATTAATTTATAAATTTTAAAAGGAAAAAATTATGAAAGAACTAACAGAAAAAGAACTAAAAAAAGTTGAAGGTGGTTTCGACCCATTTCAAATTTATAAAGAAGCTAAAGATTTTGTAAATAATAGAGCAGGCAATTTAATAAGAGGATTTAAAGACGTCTGGAAAAATAATTAATTTTATATAAGTAAAAACAAATTTATTTCTCGCTTACCATATCTTTAATTTAAGGAGAATTTATGAAAAAAATATTTTTTATTCCTATAAAGATTTTATACCCTTTGATATTTTTTGTTATATTCTTGGGATATAAAGGATTTATTTATCAGGATATAAAATCCTATATTATGAGATTACTTTCGAATAATAGTATAGGTTCAAATATTGATACATTTTTTATGATTATAGAAATCATGATTATGCTTTTAATTTATAAGAAATTGCCATCTTCTATCAAAAATGGATATGGCATCAGAAAAATTAATATAAAAGAAGTTTTATTGATATTTCTATTTACATTGGCGGTTTATATTCTAGTAGAAAGATTTAAGTCATGGCAATATACTATAAAATATAATGAATTAGGTAGTTACACAACTCTAGGTGATATGATTGGAGAGAAGATAGATATATCAAAAATTTATAAATACTCAAATGGAGATAATTTTATTAGTACTATAGTTATTAGTCCGATATATGAAGAGTTATTCTATCGTTATTATTTAAATATATTTTTCAATAGTAAGGTTGGAAAATTGTATGGAATTGTTTGGTCATCATTTTTATTTGCTTTTATTCATGGACTAGGTAGTCCTTTGTTTTGGTCATGTCTTGTGGATGGAGTAATTTCATGCATACTATTTTATTATAGTAAGAATATACTGACTTCGATATGTTTGCATATGTCAAAGAATATCTTATCAACTATTATTATTTTAGTATCTGTTAAATTTACAATTATTAAAATGTTTTTTGACAAAAACGTATTAAAAGTAACAACTATAGAATTTCCTATTCTAGTTACCATAGTTTTAGTTGGAGTAGGAGCTCTTGCAGGGGTATTATTTTTTAAAACATATACAAAAAAGGAGTTGTTAATATGAAAGCTGAAAATTATTATTTTATTGATAATGTATCAAAAGAATTTTCAAAGCAAAAAGTGCTTAAAAATTTTAAAGCCAAGATTCCAAAAGGAAATATTGTTGGACTTTTAGGCCCTAATGGAGCTGGGAAGACTACACTTTTTAAGTGTCTCTTAGGACTATATAATTATACAGGACAAATAAGCATTCATGAAGCGAGTGACAGCAAATTGTTAGATAAAACTCAAGTGGCAGGCATGGTAGGTGAGCCTTCATTTTATGAAAATTTCACTGTTAAGGATAATCTGAAAATAGCCATGGTCTATGCAGATACTAGTAAAGAAGAAGTGATTAATCTAATAAAAAAATTAGATATTGAATATTATTTAGATAAAAAGATAAAAAAGTGTTCTCTTGGAATGAGACAAAGAGTTGCAATAGCCATGACTTTAATAAAAAAATCAGATTTAATCCTTTTAGACGAGCCGACAAATGGTCTAGATCCAGAAGGTATTAGAGATTTACGAAATTTTTTAAAAGATATATGTCATAAAGAAGGTAAGACAGTTTTACTTTCTAGCCACATACTATCTGAGATGAGTTTAGTATGTGATAAGGCTATATTTATGAACAAGGGTAAATGTTTAGGAAAAAGCGATAATGTAAAAGATTTAGAAGATCAATATATGAAGCTAATAAATTAAGATAAGGCTAATTTTAAGGAGAAGTTATGAGAGATATAAAGAATTTTTTAAGGCTAGTTTCAGTTGAAATATCAAAGCTATTTAACTTTAAAAATTTTATTTCGCTTTTTTTAATTATTTTAGTTTCAAATGCTCTTGTTTTATGGATTTTTAATACTGATAGTACAGATAACGAAGAAGATATAAAAATTGAAGAAAAAATGAACTCAGCTTCTACTTGGAAAGATAAGGCTAAAGTTCAGATAGAAGCTAACAAAACTTTAGAAGATGTTATTGGTAAAGACAAGGTCAAAATGAATAATGATATATTAAAGTATAGAATAGATAATGACATTGCTCCAGTAAAAGGTCATAGTAGCTATGAATACCTAAATTATACATCTAACTATATCAATATAGCTGTACTTATTTTTATTATATATTTATCATCAAAATTATATGGTCTAGAGATAGAAAATAAGATGGAGGATTATATATATAGTCAAAAATTTTCAAGGTTTTATAGCTTTAATACTAAAATAATCGCTTTACTTATTAGTGTTGTAGCTATAATAGCAGTATCTAGTCTTATCACCTTCATTGCTGGTGGCTTGTTTTATGGATTTGAAGGTGGATTTAAAAAGACTGTATTTTATTTTAGTCACAATGTCTACGAACATACTTATTTAGTTCATAGCCTAATAAATATTGCCTTTTGGTTAATAACTGCGATATTTTTATCTATAATTACTTTTGCTTTGACAGAAATTTCTAAAAATTCTTTAATTTCAAGGATTATATCTATCTTGTATTTTCTTTTAGGATTTTCATTATCAAATAAACTTATAGATTTAAAAGTGGATTCCAAAATAATATCATATACTTTCCTACCTTATGCAAATATATCTAATTTTTTAAATACTCCGATAAATGATTATTTTACCTTTACTAAAGGAATAATTATTATATTTATACTAGGTATTTTGATGTATATAATTTCAAGTACACATTTAAACAAAAGGGACATATAATGAAATATCCATCTGTTAGACAAAAATATTCCACTGGTTGTGCTGCTGCATGCTTAGCTACAGTATGTAAATTTTATGGTAGAAATAAAGATATAGTTAGAATTCGTCAATATGCAAAAACCGATAGCAAGGGAACTAGTGGAGTGGGTCTAGTAAAGGCAGCACAAAAGCTAGGCTTTACCATCTCTGCTTTTAGTGATGAAAAAAACAATTGGATAGTAATCTTATAAATTATCCTTTTATAGCTCACAGACTTAGCTCTATCGTTGATAGTGACTTAATATATTTTATGGATGGGGGAAAGATTATTTCAAAAGGAAGCATAAAGATTTATTAAGGGAGAATGAATTTTATAGAGAAATGGTAAATAACTTATCGATTTCACCAATATAAATAAGCAAGGATTTTTCCTTGCTTTTTATATATAAAGTAGCTTATCTCATAACTATTTAAGAAAAAAATAGTAAAATGTAAGGAGAAAGGATTTTTTATGGATTTTAAAAAATTATCTAAATTATTTTTACATACCCTGTATTTGTCAGCCTTTACTTTTGGTGGGGGTTATGTAATTTTATCTTTGATGGACACTACTTTTGTAAAAAAATTGGGATGGATTAATAAGGAAGAGATGCTCGATATGACAGCTATTGCCCAATCATCTCCTGGGGCTGTTGCTATTAATGCCTCTATTTCTGTAGGTTATAAAATATTTGGATTTATTGGAGCTCTTGTTGCCACTTTGGGCACTGTCATTCCTCCTCTTATAATTATTTCTGTAATTTCTTATTTTTATGATGCCTTTATTTCCAATAGATATATTGCTTTAGTTTTAAAGGGCATGCAGGCAGGAGTTGGGGCTTTGATTATAAATGTAGTTATAGATATGACCAAGGAAGTTATTGTTGGCAAGGGATTTTTGATTTATGGAATTTTTATCATATCTTTTATCCTAAATGTTTTTTTGCATGTAAATATTATTTATATAATTCTTGGCCTAATTGTTTTTGGTATTATTTATTCTTTATATGGAGGTAATCATGCTTCTTAATTTATTTATAAGTTTTTTTAAGGTAGGACTTTTTTCTTTTGGAGGAGGCTATGCTGCCCTTCCTTTGATTCAAGAAGAAGTTGTAAATGCAAATTCTTGGCTGGGTATTTCTGAGTTTAATAATCTTATTACTATAAGCCAAATGACTCCAGGGCCTATTGCTATTAATTCTGCATCTTTTGTTGGGATGAGAGTTTTTGGACTTTGGGGGGCTATTGTAGCAAGCCTTGGTTGTATAACGCCTTCATTTATTATTGTGGGTTCTATTTCTTATTTTTATAGTAAGTATAGAAATCTTGATACAATGCAAAGTGTTTTGGGATTTTTAAGGCCAGCTGTTGTGTCTATGATTTTGGCTGCAGGGATTGATATTTTAAAGACTGCTTTTTTTGATATAAATAAAGTATCTTTGGAAAATACTGATTTTTCTATGGTGATTTTATTTATTCTTATGCTTATTGCTATTAGGAAAAGTAAAATTGATCCTATAATTTTAATGATAGGTTCTGGTTTTATTTATTTGTTTATACATTTATTTATTTGAGGTGATTTATGGTAAAAATTAATTATAATTTGAAAATGGAAGAGATTATAAAAAATATTGTAAAGGAAGGAAAAAAACCAAGGCTTTTGCTTCAAGTTTGTTGTGCTCCCTGCTCATCTAGTGTATTGACACGTTTGAGAGAGTTTTTTGATATAGATATTTTTTATTATAATCCAAATATTTATCCTGCAAATGAGCTTGAAAAAAGAGTGGAGACTGTAAGAGAGCTTGTTAATGATATGGACCTAGATGCTAGGGTGATTTTTCCTGAAAATAGTCCAAATGATTTTTATGAATATGTTTCTGATAGGAAAAATGACCATGAGGGGGGAGAGTCTTGTTATAAATGCTATGAGCTAAGACTTGAAAAGTCTGCGATTTATGCCAAGAAAAATTCTTATGATTATTTTACAACTACCCTTTCAATTTCTCCCTACAAAAATTCAGCCTGGCTTAATGAGATTGGGAAAAATTTGGAAGAAAAATATGGGATAAAATATTTGTACTCTGATTTTAAAAAGAAAAATGGCTACAAGGATTCTATAGATCTTTCAAAAAAATATAAGTTGTACAGGCAAGATTATTGTGGTTGTGTCTTTTCTTATAGGGAGATGGAAGAGAAGAAAAATTTAAAATAAATGTTATATTTATCTTTCTTTGGGTAATTTTATATAGGGAGAGATAATTATGGCTGATGTATTACTAATAAAAAATTTAAATGAAGATCAATTAAATAATATAATACCAGTTACAATAAAAACTAATATAAGTGATAGAGATAAGCTTGTGGGAATTTTTAATTGTCTAATCGACGAAAAATTAGTCGAGACTAACAGACTGGCGATTAAAAAATCTTCTATAACCATAGATTTGATCTCTTCTAAGATTACAGAAGTGATACAAAAATTAATCGATAATGGATGTATGATATATGGGGTATATATATTGTACGATGACTATTTAGGAGGAAAATATAATGAGTGAAAAATTACTAGAAATGATCAATGACCAAATGAACTTTGAATTACAATCAGCATATGAATACAGGGCTATGCAAATTTATGCTGATGATGAAGAATTTGAAGGATTTGCTCACTGGTTTGGACAACAAGTTAGAGAAGAAATTGAACATGCTGAAAAAATGACTAAATTCTTACAAGAAGTTGGATTTAAACCAGTATATAAAGCAATGGAAGCTCCAAATGAAGAATTTGAAGACCTATTAGATGTAACAAAAAAAGCTTTAGACCATGAAAAAGAAGTTACAAGAAGAATTCATGAAATAGCAAAAGCTGCAAGAGAAGAAGGAGATGAAAGAGTAATTTCATTTATCCAATTGTTTGTTGATGAACAAGTTGAAGAAGAAGATACTTTCGGTAAACTTGTTACAAGACTTGAAAGAATTAATGGAAATTATGGTGGCCTTTACATTCTTGATGGCCAACTTGCACACAGAGGATAATAAATTGAGGCCAAGTTTTACTTGGTCTTTTTTTGTTAGATAAATTAAAGATATGAAAATAAAATTAAAAGAAAAAAATCTAGAAATGACAGTAAATTCCTATGGAGCTTACATAGAAAAATTTAGCAAAAATAATAAGCCTATATTTTTCCCAAAACTTATATTAAAAATAGAGGGTGATTTGAAAACAAGGGGAGGAATGCATCCTTGCCTTCCAAATTTTGGGAAAAGTGATATAAAAAATCTAGACCAACATGGTTTTGGAAGAAATTCTTTTTGGGATGTGGAAAACAGGGGTGAAAATTTTATTGACCTAAAACTTGATGGAAAGGGAGAATATGAAAATTCTCTTTATAAAATAAGGTATGAGTTAAAAGATTCTAGCCTTTTTGTTTATCTTGAAATAATAAATAAGTCAAAAAAGGACTTAGAAATTGCTCCTGGCTTTCACCCATATTTTTATATTGACAAAGATTCTAAAATTAAAGGTCTTGACCTTGAAAATATAAGATTAGAAGACACATATTTTCTAAAAGAGAAAAAAGCTAGTATAAAAATCAAATACTTTAATATCTCAATAGAAAATGAAAATTTTAAAGAATTTGCTATTTGGACAGATTTTAATGGAGATTACTTGTGCCTAGAGCCTTGTTATAATGGGCCAAGTTTTTCTAAAGAAATAAATAATCCCTATATTCTAAAAAGTGGTAAGACTTTTAAGGAAAATATAAAAATATCTATAGAAGACTAGCTTATAGCTAGTTTTCATTTAATTAAAAGTAAAATTAATATATGAATAATAAAAGAAAAAAAGATTAAATATATTAATATGAAACTTGAAAAATATAAAAATAAAGTATAATAATATTAAGATGGGAGGAAATTATGAATGATCAAGCTAGAAATGTTCTAAGAGTTTTGTTGATGGCTCTTTTTGCTGTTATTGTATTAAAACTTTTAGGTCTTGCAATTAATATTGTTGTATCAATAGTGATACCTGTACTTCTTATATATTTCCTATATAAAGTTTTAATTAAGAAAGAAGATATTTTTAAATAGATGGTGGAAAAATGAATAATAAAAACAAAATTGTAAAAATAATTTTAACAATCCTTGGACTAATCTTGGGATTTAAGATAATAAAAGTTTTATTTTCTATAGTTTTTGCCCTATTTATTCCAATTTTAATATGTGGAGGATTTATAATTTTTCCTATCCTCTTTTTATTAATTCCACTTGGAATTATTGGAGCAATAGCTTATTTAATTTATAAATTTTTTGTAAAAGAAAAGTCAGTATGGTAAAAAAATACCCCAAATTCTTTTTAAGATTTTGGGGTGTTTTCTATTGATTTAAAACAAATTTTTCTATAGCCTCACCAACAGCTCCTTGGTCGTTTGTGGCCTTGGTTGTATATTTTGCTATATCTTTTAATAAAAGGTGGGCGTTTTGAACAGCTGCAGAATATCCAGCCTCTTCTAGCATTTCTTTGTCGTTATAATTATCGCCTATGGTTAGGACGTTTTCCATTTTTATATTGTAATGATCACATAAGATTTCAAGGGCCTTGGCCTTGTTTACATTTTTTTTATTTATTTCCATAAAGGTATCAGATGAATAAGAAATAGCTACATCCCAATCACAAATCCTTGCTATGTCTTCTTCAAGGCTCATTAGGTAGTTTAGGTTTGAATTTTTTATTATAACTTTAATTATAATTTCCTTATCGAGATCTTTAATATCCTCTACATTTTGGACAAACTTATAAACATTTTTATCATAATTTCCAGAAACTTCATTTCCGTTTGCGAATATATAACAATGTTTGTCGGTATAAATTTGAAAATGGACCCCAATTTCCCTGCAGTAATTTGAAACTTCTACTGCTTTTTTATAATGAATTGGAGATGAATGGACAATTTCTTTTGTCACATTATCCATTATTATTCCACCATTACAAAGCACTGAAAACCTATCTTCTTTTACATTATCAATCTGCTCTAAGATATCAAAAAGTTGGTAGGGACCACGGCCTGTGGCTGTTGTAATTATTATTCCCATTTGCTGGGCTTTTTTGATAGCTTCTATATTTCTTGGATGAATTGTTTTGTCATTTGACAAAAGCGTTTCATCACAATCTGTTGCAATTAATTTTATCATAAACTCTCCTTTTTTATTTTATACCCAAAGTGTATTTTAATTTTTACAACTAAAAATTTTCTTATTAATATAAAAATGTAAATTTTAAATTAAATAAAAGCGTGCATTAAAAAACACACGCTTAAAAAATTATTTTTGTAAAAATTCTATTATATCATTTGATTCGTACATGTATTCTCCATCATGGAAAAGGCATGGTACTTGTCTTTTGCCACCATTTTGGATTAATTCCATCATGGCATCCCTATCTTCATTTATATTTACAATATCAATTTTTATATCATTTTCATCCAAGAAATTTTCAACCTTCCTACAGTGAGGACAAAAACTGCCTACAAATAATTTATAGTCTGACATATATTCTCCTTAAAAATAAATTTCATAATATTCTCATTTTATATTATTATACTAATAGAAAGGAAGTTTTAAAGGTGGTATTATGAAAGATAAATTATTAAAACTTATTAGGATAATTCTTGTAATTATTATAATAGTATGTTTGGGAATTTTAGGTAGAAGGGGATATGATTATTATGTTAACTATAAAAACAATCAACATATCTCTAGAATTGTTGATGAAGTTTCTGATGTAGATGGAAAAGATGATACAAGTTCGGAAGAAAAATTTCATAATTTAGAAAAAAAGTATATGAAGATTTTGGAAAAATTACAAAATGAAAATTCGGATGTAAAAGCATTTATGGAGATTCCAGGAACCTATATAGCTTATCCGATAATGCAGGCTAATGATAATAGTTTTTATTTGAGAAAAGGAATAAATAAAAAATATGATATAGCAGGTTCCATTTTTATGGATTATATGAATGATTCGAAAGTTGATGATGCAAATACTGTAATATATGGACATCATTTAGATATTGAATCTATGTTTACTGGGCTTGATGGGTATAGAAAAAATGATTTTGCACAAAATCATAGAACGATATATTTAGTAACCAATGAAGGGCTCAGAGAATATCAAGTATTTTCAGCTTATGGTATTCCTAGCGAATATGATTACAGGACGCTAGACTTTGAAGATTCTGAAGAAAAAATAAAATATTTTAATAAATTAAAGGCTAATTCTGAAAATGAGTTGAAAACTCGCGACTTCAAAGAAAGTGATACAATTATTACTTTATCAACATGTCAATATGACTACAAAGACCAAAGACTAGCAGTTCATGCTCTAAGAGTAAGATAAGGATTAAAATGAACAGATATATAGAAGAAAATAAAAATAAATTAAATATAAAAGAAGAAAAGGGTCAATTGATTTTTTACCATGAATCTTTTGACCCAAAAGATATTTTTACCTGCGGCCAATGTTTTAACTTTTTTGAAGAAGAAGATGGATCATTCACTGCAGTTTTTTTGGGAAAAATTATAAATCTCAAAAAAGAAGGGGACAAAATAATAATAGACAATGTAAGTGAAGAAGAATTTTATGATATTTTTTACGATTATTTTGACCTTGGAGTAGATTATGGAAAAATAAAAGAAAAAATTTCTGTAGATGAAACTTTAAAAAAGGCTACAGAATATGGATCAGGAATTAGGATATTAAACCAAGAATTTTTTGAAACCCTAATTTCTTTTATAATTTCAGCTAACAACCAAATCCCAAGAATTAAAAAAGCTGTGAGAATAATTTCTGAAATGTATGGAGATTATATTGGAGAATATAGGGGAAGAAAATATTATTCCTTCCCAAACCCTGAACAACTATCAAAAGCAAGGCCAGAAGACTTAAGAGAAAAAGCAAGAGTTGGATTTCGTGATAAAAGAATAGTTGAAACTGCAAAAATAATTAATGATGGATTTTTTGATTTTGAAAAAGATATAAAAATGCCAACAGAGGATCTAAGAAAAAAACTCCAAGAGCTACCAGGAGTAGGACCAAAAGTTGCTGATTGTATTTTGCTTTTTGCCTTTCACAAAAGAGAAACCTTCCCAGTTGATGTTTGGATTAAAAGAGTTATGGAATTTTTATTTATTAAAGAAGAAGTTCCAAAAAAACAAATTTCAGCCTATGCTGACAAATATTTTGGGGAAAATGCAGGCTACGTCCAACAATATCTATTCTATTACGGCAGAGAAAACGCCATAGGCAAATAAAACTTGCATTATTTTAAATTACTTGTATATTTATATTAGTAGTTAGCAGTCAAAGTTAATGAGTGCTAAAAGGAGGATATAAAATGAACTTAAAACCAATCGGTGAAAGAGTAGTTATAAAAAAATTAGAAGCAGAAAAGAAAACCCAATCTGGCATAGTTTTACCAGAATCTGCCCAAGAAAAACCACAATACGCAGAAGTTGTTGCAATTAGCAATGATATTTTAAATGACCAAGACAAAAAAGATTCCTTAAAAGAAGGAGACAAGGTTATTTATTCCCAATATGCAGGAACAGATGTAAAAATTGACGGTGAAAATTACGTAGTATTAGCATACAAAGACGTATTAGCAGTAGTAGAATAGGAGAAGATTATGGCAAAAGATATAGCATATGGCAAAAGTGCAAGAGATGGTCTTGAAAGAGGAATCGATAAATTAGCAAATGCTGTAAAAGTTACTCTTGGACCAAAGGGAAGAAATGTAGTTTTAGATAAATCTTACGGTGCACCAACAATTACAAATGATGGTGTAACAATCGCCCAAGAAATAGAACTAGAAGACAGATTTGAAAATATGGGTGCTCAACTTGTAAAAGAAGTTGCTACAAAAACAAATGATGTAGCAGGAGACGGAACAACAACAGCAACAGTTCTTGCCCAAGCAATTATAAAAGAAGGACTTAAAAACTTAGCTGCAGGAGCAAACCCAGTAGTTTTAAATAAGGGATTAAAAAAAGCAAGTAATGAAGTTGTTTCCTACATCAAAGAATCATCAAAAGAGGTAGAAGATAAAAAAGCAATCGAGCAAGTAGGGACAATCTCATCAGCAGATCCAGAAATTGGTAAATTTATTGCAGATGCTATGGAAAAAGTAGGAAATGATGGAGTAATCACAGTAGAAGAATCCAAAACAACAGACACCTACCTTGACGTAGTAGAAGGAATGCAATTTGACAAGGGATATTTGTCACCATACATGGCAACAGATAACGAAAAAATGGTAGCAGATTTAGATGACCCATATATACTTGTAACAGACAAAAAAATCTCAAATATCCAAGAAATCCTACCACTTCTTGAAGAAATTGTTCAATCATCAAAACCACTTTTAATAATTGCAGATGATGTAGACGGAGAAGCCCTAACAACACTTGTATTAAACAAATTAAGAGGAACCTTCAACGTTGTTGCAGTAAAAGCACCAGGCTATGGTGATAGAAGAAAAGAAATGCTTGAAGATATAGCAATTCTTACAGGTTCAAAAGTAATTTCAGAAGACTTATCAATGGAATTAAAAGAAGCTACAATAGAAGATCTTGGATCAGCTAAAAAAGTAAAAGTTGACAAAGACCACACAGTAATTGTTGAAGGAAAAGGCGACAAAGATGCCTTGGCTGAAAGAGTAGAAAAAATCAAAGGTCAAATAGAAGCAAGTGACTCAGAATACGACAAAGAAAAATTCCAAGAAAGAGTAGCAAAACTTGCAGGTGGAGTTGCAGTAATAAACGTAGGAGCTGCAACAGAAACAGAAATGCAAGATAAAAAATATAGGATTGAAGATGCCCTATCAGCAACCAGAGCTGCAGTTGAAGAAGGAATAGTTGCAGGTGGTGGAACAGTTTTAATAGAAGCTATCAAAAAAGTTGAAGCTTTAGAAGAAAAATTAGAAAATGACGAAAAAACAGGAGCAAAAATAATAGCAAAGGCTCTTGAAGCACCACTTAGACAAATCGTAGAAAATGCTGGAATGGACGGATCAGTTGTACTTGAAAATGTTAAAAAATCAGACAAAAATACAGGTTACGATGCCTATGATGATGAATATGTAAACATGTTTGAAAAAGGAATAGTAGAACCAACAAAAGTAACAAGATCAGCCCTAGAAAATGCAACATCAATTGCAAGTATGATACTAACAACAGAAGCAGCAGTGGCAGATATACCAGAAGAAAAACCAGAAATGCCACCACAAATGCCAATGGGATATTAATATAAATATGCTCTTGCAAGACAATAATATTGTTTTGCAAGAGTTTTTTATTTTTAAAATTAAATTTATAATTTTTTAAGCATTAAAATAAAAATGTTTTTTGAAATGTAAAGTTTATAATTTACAATTGATTTATATTTATTAACAATACTATAATAAGTAAAAAAAATAATTTGATAAGATAATTATCTAGTATAAAAAAGTTTCAAAATATGGTATAATTTAGAAAATGAACAAATTATAATAATTTTTTACAGTCTAATAAATTTTTAAAAAATTTCTTGTAAAAAATATTCAAAAACAAGTAGATTTATACGGGAGGAGGTAAATATCAGTTCATTTTAAATTTGTAAGAGTGTTGCAGGTTAAATGTTTTTTAAAAAACGTTTACTAATCTAGCTGAAACACAAATTTGACTGTATTTGTGATTTATGCTAATGAAAAAGAGGAGAATTATGAGTAAGGAGAATAAAAATCCAAGAAAGATTTTGTTTTCTGTATTAATTGCTATTGCTTTTGTTGTTTTAGCTGGTGTTAAATTAGGCTATGCCAATATATTATCGCCAAAACAAGGAATCAATGAGTATCATTTTTATAATGACACAATAGAAAATAAAGATTCAGCAAAAGAAATACAAAAACAAATAATTCTTGATGGAAAAGAAATTTCTGATCCTGGCCATGTATTTAAAGACAAAGATAAAGTCTTTTTAAAATGGCAAGATGAAGATGGAAATGAAATTAAATTTGATACGCCAATAGAGATTAAAGGTAACGACAAAAAAATAATTAATGTTTACCCAGTTTTCAAAAATCAAGTAGTAATAACCTACTATATAGTTGGCGATAAAAATGATAGAGTTTATATGACTGACACCATCAGTGATGCTGATTCTTATAAACTACCAGAAGATCCTACAATTTATGATGCTAATAAATACTTCGTAAATTGGTCAACATCAAAAGACGGAAAATCTGGTGTTTATGATGAGAAGTCATTGAAAGAAGATATTGCAGCAGGAAAAACTGACATTAAACTCTATGCAATTACAGAGTCTAAAAACAAGGCAACATTTATAACAGGAGACGACGCAAGCTACCAAGACCAAATATTTGCAAAAGATGATGGCAAGCTTGAGAAATTGCCAGAAAATCCTACAAGAGAAGGCTATGAATTTAGCCATTGGTCTTTGAAAAAAGATGGAGATCCTGTTGACCTTAATACTTTAGAATTAAAAGAAGACATTACTGTGTATGCTGTATGGAAACCAGTTGTAGTTGACTATAAATTTAAGGTTATGACCCAAAATATTGACGATGACGGCTACACCTTCCTTGGAATAATATCAGCAAGAGGACTTAATGGGCAAAAAACAAGCCTACCATTTAAAGGAAGTGAAAATCCAGATCCTAAGGTAGCCCCAACTGGTCCAATAGTTGAAGATATTAGTAAGCTATCAAAAAAAGATGGCCGCTTTAGCGATGGCTACAATAGTAAAGACGAAAACGGACAAATGGATCACACCTATACTAATCCTCAAACCCTAGATTATTTAGGTTTCCATTTAAACGAAGAAAAAACAAAACAAGCTTTTGAAACAATAAAAGCTGATGGCAGTACAGTTGTACCTGTCTATATGGATAGAAATGTTCATACAATTTCGGTTTATAAAAATGCAAATGAAATTGATTATTATCAACCTAATTGGGTCAATGCCAAAGATGATAATGGAAATATTCAAGTAGATTTGCGTTACGGTCAAAGTTCTGAAAAATGGTTTGTTAAGCTAAATCAAGATTATATTTACTACAGGGATAAAAGCATAGAATCTTTCTATACTAGAGCACCAGCAATGGGTGATGAAGATATTTATATGTATAGAGTTTATGCTAAGGGTACAAAATACCAACTCCGCTTTGTTGAATGGGATCCAAGTAAATTTAATGCACAAATAAATAGCGGATCACTCGATCAATTAAAAGCTACTCTTGGAACTATGGAAGAAATTGGTAAAAGAATAAGCTTCCAAAACTCTGAGTGGTACTATCATTATAACGGAGGCAAGTCTAGAGTCCATGAGCCATACCAAGGAATGAGTCAACTAAATCCAACATTTTCTTGGGTAGATGAAACTGACCATGTAGATGACATAGAAGGATTTGAGCCTAAAACTGGAGATATGTCTCGTGATGGCTTGCAATCAATAAATGTAAACAATCCAGCCTTTAGAGATTATATGTTTGCCGCAGGTAAAGGTCAAAGAAATTATCAAAACTACACAGGAACACCATATATAGAAGATGGTTCTTATGTAGGTTTCTTATTCTACGAACGCAAAACTTATAAAATAAATTATTACTCTGGAAGTAAAAAATTAGATTCAAAACCATACAAATATGAAGCTGATACAAGCGATTTTGGACTTGGTTATGTAAAAGGAGAAACTACAAATTCTAAAGGTCAAGTATTCCAAGGTTGGTATGATGACTCAGAATTTAACGTAGAACACAAACATGAAGCTGGAGCAAAAATGCCTGCTCATAACATTACAGTCTACGCAAAATGGGATTCTCGTAAATATGAAGTAACCTTCCACACCAACCAAGATGACTATAAAAAAGATATAGAAAAAATAAGTGAAATTCCTGAAGATGACACTCTTTATGATGGAAAATATAAAGATAAAAAAGTCAGCGAAGAGAATTTCCCTAAACCAATTCAACCAAAAAATGCAACAGAATTTTTGGGTTGGTATGAGAAAAATAAAAATGGTAGATTTGTAAAAGCAAATCTTCACAAACAAATTAAAAATAATGATACTCACTTATATGCTAAGTGGAAATATGATTATTTAAAATTGACATACGATTTGAACTTAGAAGCTAATGACAAAGTTGAAGGAGAAGCTCCAATAGATTCAAGCTCTTATATCACTGATGCCAAAGCACAAGTTCAAGATATTGGAAATGTTAAAGTAAATGGTGGCAAAAAAGTTTTCGTAGGTTGGAGTGAAACAAAAGATGGTTCTAGCGGACTAATTAAACCAAGCGAAACTGTCCTAATGGATAAAAATAAAACTCTTTACGCTCAATGGAAAGAAATAAAAGATTCATCACTTACAAAGGTAACATATGATCCAAACGGTGGTAAAGGTAGTCAATATACAGTTAATGAAATAGTTGTAGAAGACTTCCATAAAGTCCTAGACAATGATAAAGACGAAAATCTTAAATACACCCGTGAAGGATATGCTTTTAAAGGCTGGAGCAGAGATAAAGCTGCAACAAAAGCTGAATTCCAAGCAGGCGAAGAGGTCAATGTCAACAAACTAGAAGAAGATAAAAATAATTATATCTATGCAATCTGGGCTCCTATCATCAATTACACAACTGATGGCAATGGACAAGTTAAGGAAGACAAAAACTTTGTAGATAATACAAAAGAAGAAGTTGAACTTAAATCAAATCCAAAAGGAACCGAAACAAAAGCAAATGAAGGATATAAATTTAGCCACTGGACAGCAGATAAAGAAATCATATTAAAAGATGGAACAAAAATTCCTGCTGGACAAAAGATTACTGAAGAACAATTAAAACAAGCAGTAATCACAGAACCACTTACATTTACAGCTAATTTTGTAAAAGATGAATTTAAAGTAACACACGAATTTAAAGTTGCCGAAGATTCTCCAGTAAAAGAAATGCCAGCTGATGTTAAAAAAGCTGTAGATGCTCAACTTCCAGCTGAAAAGACAGCAGTAAATGGCACAAATGCTAAGCCAGGAGAATTAAAAGATCCAAAAGACGTAGAAGACAAAACAAATGACGGAGTTTGGACATTCAAAGGCTTCAAAGATCAAAATTCTGATACAAAAGATGTTGACGCAAAAGTAGACGGAGCTGACGTAAAATTCGAAGGCGAATGGAAATTCACACCAAACAAACACAAAGTAACATACGAATACGTAAGTGGAACAAAAGGCGTAGAATTACCAGCTGAATTAAAAGCAAAAGCTCCAAAAGACGTAACAGGTAAAGTAAAAGGCGATAAAGTAACATCCCCAGTTCCAGAAGGAAAAGACGCTGAATTTAGAGATGAAACAAACAAGGGAACTTGGAAATTTGAATCATACGATAAGAATGAAGTAGAAATCACTAACAAAGACGAAAACGTAAAAGGAACATGGGTATTTACAAAAGATCCAAAACCAGAAGAACACAAAGTAACCCACAAATTTGTAAGTAAAGATCCAAAGAAAGAACTTCCAGAAGAAGTAACAAAACTTCTACCAGAAGATCAACCTGGAAAAGTAAAAGGCGATGAAGTAAAACCAACAGAGCCAGAAACAAAAGAAGTAAAAGTAAAAGATGGAACATGGAAATTTGTAAGTTACGACAAAGACAAAGAAACTGTAGAAGATAAAGATGTAGAATTCACAGGAACATGGGAATTCACACCTAATCCAAAACCAGAAGAACACAAAGTAACCCACAAATTTGTAAGTAAAGATCCAAAGAAAGAACTTCCAGAAGAAGTAACAAACTTCTACCAGAAGATCAACCTGGAAAGTAAAGGCGATGAAGTAAACCAACAGAGCCAAAACAAAGAAGTAAAGTTAAAGATGGAACATGGAAATTTGTAAGCTACGATAAAGATAGCAAAACTGTAGAAGATAAAGATGTAGAATTCACAGGAACATGGGAATTCATTCCAGAGGTAGTAACAGAATTTGTCGATGAAAATGGTAAGACAATTGCTCCAAAAGAAATGGAACAAAAGACAAAAAAGATATTGATGGATATGAATTTGTAGAAACAAAAACCGATGAAAAAGGAAATACAAAACATATCTACAAGAAGAAAACTACTCCTAC
>NZ_ABXA01000035.1 GCF_000173355.1 Anaerococcus hydrogenalis DSM 7454 | reverse complement strand
CTTACCAAAAGATTAAAATCTCAAATAGATGAAAATGTATATGGCTGGGCATACAATGTAACAGACCATGCCTATATAGACGATTACCAATCAAGAATTTTTATCCTAGCAAACGACTCCACTAAGGCTGGCTTTGCTGAAAATATAAATTAAAAAACTGCCTTAAAGGCAGTTCAGTCTGTTGACAAACTAAAATTTTTTCCATTTAGAGCAGATAAATAACCGTCGGTTTCGGTTGTTTATCCCGATTTATCGTACGTAGTGAGTCGAGAAATCTCATGAGATCTCTCCATGCGTTCGTTTCACTCACTTAGTCGAGATGGTACGTAGCTTAATTTTTATTTATAATAAAATATTAGCTAAAACTATAATTTGTCTACGCTCTGAAACTGCCCTAATAGGCAGTTTTTTCTTATATTCTTCCTAGCATTTTTAAAATAATTTGGGCTATAATTGCAGATCCAAGATAGGTTCCTAGTATTACAAATATTGCCAAAATAATAATTTTTGGTCCAGTTTTTTTCAAATTATCTAGATTTTCCCCAGTATAAATTCCTGCATAGGCAAGAATTGGTGTACAAAGTGTAGTAAAATCTACATTTCCTGTGTGGTAGGAAATAAATTCAGAAAATGGAAAGACCGGAATTGTAACTATAGTTGCAAGAGTTACAATGTAGGCTACTGCTGGAATTTTTCCAGGCATTATTTCAGAAATCCCTATTCCTGCAATTGAAATTAAGGCTAAAATTAAAACTCCAGGTATTCCTTTTAGTGGGCTTATGCCAGGGCCTATCCAGTTTGCTATTACAGAAATTGCAGCTGTTATTGCTAGTACATAAATTTTTTCTTTAAATTTCATAGCTAACTCCTTTTTTTCATCATCTTGCTATAAATTTTTTCTGCAAGGGGTATTGCTAAAAATACTGACATGTAAACCCCATCAAGTCCTGACAAAAGATTACTTGCAGCTCCAAAAGCTGTAATTTCATTTGCCATATTCGGATATAATTCTACCAAAGATCCAACTGAGGCTGTCATCATTGATGCTGATCCAACTCCTGATGCCATAGCAAGAGAAAGTGGATGAAGTGGAGTTGATGTTGCAAGAAGAGATGCAATTATTCCCATAAAAATTGTTCCAAAAACTGTTCCAACTATATAAACTCCCAAAACTCCTTCGCCTTCTGGGCTATCAAGTCCATATTTTTCTGCAATCAAGGCTACGTTTGGCTCTCTAGAAATTGAGTGAGCCCCACCAATAACTTCTCTTTTAAGTCCTAAGAAAATTCCAAAAGGAATTCCAAGAAAAACTGTTCCTAAATTTCCAAATTCTTGTAAAATTAAGGCTGGTGATGATTTTATAACTGTATCAATTGTTGGCCCAATAGTTGTCCCGTATTTTGCCATCAAAAGCATTAAAGTTACAGAAATTAACCTGCCTGCTTCCTTCATTTCTTTTTCACCTGAAATTTTTAAAAATTTTGGTGTTGTAAAAATTCCAATTATTAAGGCAAATAACATTGGAAGCAAAACTATAGTTCCTATTCCAATATCAAAAGTATGTTTTCCAATAAGCTCTGAAACTAAAACTACTCCCAAAGCTATAATATGAAGTTTATATTTTTTCATTTTGAACCTTCTTTCAAATATCTATAAGCTACTTCTGCCATAAGGCCTGATCCAATATAAAATGCACTCTCATCTACGTCAAATTTTGAATTGTGGTGGGGATAAACTTTTCCATCCTTATTAGCCTTTAAATTATTTAAAGATAAGAATGTTCCACTTGCTTCTTTTTCAAAAAAAGCAAAATCTTCTCCACCCATGGTAGGTTTTGAAATTTCTATTACCTTATCATCTCCCAAAATTTCTTGGGCTATATTTTTTACATAGGCTGTAAATTCTTTGTCGTTAATAACTGCTGGATAATATCTTTTATAATCAAGCTCAGCTTCACACCTAAAGGCCTTGGCAATATTTTCAGAAATTTCCTTCATTCTTTTTTCAACAAAATCTCTCACATCTTCATCAAGAGTCCTAACAGTTCCTTCTTCCCAAACCTCATCTGGAATAATATTTTGACAAGTCCCTCCATGAATTTGGCAAATAGAAATTAAGGCAGATTCTGTTGGATCAAGTTCTCTAGAAATTATTTTTTGTAAGGCAAGGTTAATTTCACTTATTGTAACGATTGGGTCTATAAAATTTTCAGGCCTTGCCCCATGTCCTCCATGACCCTTAACTTTTAAGATAAAAGCATCCATAGAAGCCATCATGGCATCTTCTTTATAACCAACAGTTCCTGTTGGCAGATGACCAAAAATTCCACCTTCGTGAAGGCCAATAACCCTATCAACTTTTGGATTTTCCATACAGCCCTCATCAATCATAGGTTTTGCTCCGCCTGGAATTTCTTCTCCTGGTTGGAAAAATATTTTTACCAAGCCATCAAGATCTTTTTCATTTTCTTTTAAAATTCTACAAGCTCCAAGAGCCATTGCCGTGTGACCATCGTGGCCGCAAGCATGCATCTTTCCTTCATGAGTTGAACAAAAAGAAAGAGAAGTTTCTTCCTTAATAGGAAGAGCGTCCATGTCAGCTCTTATAGCTATACATTTTCCCTTATAATCACCAATTTCTGCAACTATGGCATTTCCATTAACAAGTTTTTTGTAGGAAATATCTAATTTTTTTAGCTCATTTTCTACATAAGCTACTGTTTTTGGAAGAGATAATTGCAATTCTGGAATTTTATGTAATTGTCTTCTGTCATTAATAATTACATCTTCAATTTCTTTAGCTCTTTTTAAACAATTCATTTTATCACCACCTTAAAGTATTATATTAATATTTTATAATATTATAAGTTTAAAAGCAAAAATATTATTTTCCTTGTTTTTATTTATAATATAGATAAAATAAAGATAAGAATATGAAAAAAAGGAGAGCTTATGAAAAAGAAATTAACACTTATTTTTGCCATGAGTCTATTGCTTACATCTTGTGGTGGATCAATGGTAAAGGTTAACCAAGGTGAGATTGCCAAAAATAAAGCTGAATTAGAAGCAAAAAATCAAAAAAGAGAAATTGAAGGCTTAGAAGAAGATAAGTCAGATGAAAAAAAATCCAAAAAAGATAAAAATAAGAAAAAAATAAAATTAGAAGAAGACAATAAAAAAGATAAAAAAACCAAAAAGATAAAAAAGAGAAGGATTCTGACAAAAAGCTTGTAAAAAACAATAATAAAAATAAAAAAGACTCTGAACCTACTAGAAACAATAATACAAATACCAAAAGAAACAATGATACCAACAATAACAAGGGGGTAAATAATAATAGCCCTAGAGAAAATAAAGAAGAAGAAGAAAATAATAGCCAAAACCAAAATACTCAAAATAAATCCTATGTATCATTTAAAAATCCTGACACATCAAATAATTCCGGAAATTATCCTGAAGTGTTAAGAGATTTGAACGGAAAAAAATTCGTCTTCTCATCAGGAGCTGGTGGCT
This sequence comes from Anaerococcus hydrogenalis DSM 7454, assembly GCF_000173355.1. Taxonomy (GTDB): domain Bacteria; phylum Bacillota; class Clostridia; order Tissierellales; family Peptoniphilaceae; genus Anaerococcus; species Anaerococcus hydrogenalis. Next base: position 11,353 of record NZ_ABXA01000035.1, on the reverse strand, counting down.
GGCAAACAGTTTTGAATTTTTCACAAGATGGTAATTTTACAGCCAAATTTGAAGATTATGACTTGGATTCTGTAGCTATTTGTGAATTTAATGGAAAATTATCTATAGATTCAAAGGTAAATGAAACTGCCTATATTTTAAGGCTTGATAGGGCTGAAATAACTACTCCTATAAATACCCAAGAGGTTAAAAATATTGGTGGAAAAGATATGACAGTAAGGTATGTTGACCTTCCTTATGGATTTGCAGTAAATAATGACACTGACCACTCCTTCCAAGGAATGTTCTCCCTGTATCTTCCATTAAGAAAAAGATCAGATATGAGTGCTGAAGTAAATCACTGGCTTGATATAACAGGAGAAAAAAACGTAGAAAAAGATATAAGTAGGATTTATTTGCTTGTAAATAACAAAACTATAGATACTTTTAGAGAAAAAGTAGAATAATGAAGGCTTATTACAAAAAGAAAATTTTATTTTTGAAATAGGCTATGACAGAAAAATAAAGTCCATAAAAATTGTAGAAAAAGAAAAATAGGGGCAAAATCTCCCCTATCCGACCTTGCCTTTAAAGAAATCTCCAAATTTCTTGATGGAAAATTAGAAAAATTTTCCTTTGAAATTGACCCCAAAGGCACAGATTTTCAAAAAAAAGTATGGAAGGAAATAGAAAAAATCCCCTACGGAAAAACTTTAACCTACAAGGAAATTGGTGAGAAATTAAATTCAAAAGCCTACCAAGCTATAGGCACAGCTTGTGGGAAAAACCCAATTTTATTTAGGATCCCCTGCCACAGGGTCGTCGGGAAAAATAATCTGGGAGGATTTTTCTATGGACTTGATTTGAAGAAAAATTTATTAAAAATGGAAAAATCTTGCAAAATTTGATTTTTGCAAGATTTTTTATTTTTAATTTAGATCGATCCAATTGTTGCAAAATTAATCATATAAGCCCCTATTTTTTACCCTAATATAAAAAATAATTATAGAAATAAAATAACAAAAAATAAATAAATACTTTAAAGAATATTTTGTAAATACCATTCCTATTAGTAAATCAATTAAAATTGATGGAATCATTGATTTAAAATAGGTCAATCCAATATATTTATCTCCAATCAATGGCCTTGGATATTCTGTAAATATAGGCTTATTATAAAATAACAAAACTATATTCTCACTTGCCAATGTAGCAAGAATTAAAATCAAAATATCAAAAAAATCTTTAATATTTACAATTTTATATTTTAACAAAAAACTAAGCAGGAAAACCAAACTTACTAGCATACTTGTAAGAAAAATTACAAATAAATTTTTACTTAAAATATATGATAGAATATTTTTTTTATTAAGCTTTTTCTTGTCTTCAAAATAAATTTCGTCCGTAAGACAAGCCTCTCTAAAAATAAGAGAAGTCAAAAGTGAAATTGAAAAATAAAATAAAAATATTAATCCTTCTGCCTCTATCAATAATTTCAACAATAGATATGCCAATGCAGAAATTGTAAGAATAATAAATATTAATTTTTCATCAAAAAATCTTTTGAATGTATCTTTAAAAAACATATATCCTCCCAATAAATTTCTACCCAAGTATTGGGTAAATAAATATTAGGAGGATTTATGAAATATTTTTTACTAATAGGCTTAATAGTATGGATTATCTTTATCAAATCTATTCAAAATAGAATAATTATTAGGACCTTGTTTTTGCCAATATATTATTTTATTTGCCTTGGGCTTTTTTTGATTTTATTTTTGATAATTTACAAATACTCTTTTACTTTTCTAGATTTTTCCATAATTTTCTTGATAAGCTTCGGATTTTTCTTATCCTTAAAAAGTCAGGGACTTACAAAAAATTCTATTATTATTTTTGAAAAAATCCCTAATTTCCCTAAATCTATAAAATTTAGCGACATAAAAAATATAGAAATAATAAAAAATTCAAAATATCCAAAGTGTAGAATTTGGTCTTATGGAACTTTTTATGATATTTATTTTGAAAATTATAAAACTATAGATAATTTCATAAAAATTTTATTTGAAGATGACAATAAATCCTGCTAATACACTAACTTTTCAATATTTTCCAAACAAAACTCTAAAATCTAATATTTAAAACTACAATTAGCCTTGTTTAAATTCAGCTTAAATTTAGAAATAAATCCAACTATGCAAAATATTTTTTACCTTTCAAGACAAAAAGTTTTTTAAAAAATCAATGTTTTAAGAAGTTTTTGTCTTTATTTTCAAAAATCCCATTAAAATTTTAAAATATTCTATTAAATAAGATATTTTTTTAAAATTTCTACAAACTCTAAATTTTTATATCTTAAATCTTATTAAATACCATATTTTTTCAAATTTTTCTAAGGAAAAGTTTATAATTTATCTTTAAAACTTTACATCCTTATCTTATAAAGCAAATATTTTTATATTCCAGACTGTTGACAAACTAATTTTTTCCCTTTTCGAGCGAACATAGTGAGTCGAGAAATCTCATGAGATCTCTCCGTGCGTTCGTTTCACTCACACTAAAACATATTTGCTACGCAAACTTTTTCATGCTTTCGCACTTAGTTTTAGGGATAAATATGCCAAATCAAGGCATATTTATCTAGTCGAGATGGGTTGTAATGTAATTTTATTTTTAACCTATGTTTTAAAATATATTTTTTTAATTATCTTCTTAAGGATAACATTTTCAAAAACTTTAGACGATAATGCAAATCATTCTTGACATTTGTTATTTTTATTGCTATTATTTAGTTGTCGATAGTTAATTAACTAAAAATACAAATTTATAAATTTAATAATAAGGAGAATAAAATGAAAAATAAAAAATCACTTAGTTTAATTGCCCTTTTATCTTTGGGCCTTGTTATGACAGCTTGTGGGAAAGATCAAAAAAATGATGAACCTTCTAGTTCAAATGTTTCTCAAGAAATGAAAAAAGACGATGCTTCTAATAAGAGCAATGCTTCTTCAGATGATAAAAGCAATGCTACTTCAGATGATAATAAAGAAAAATCTAGTGAAGTAAGTCTTGCTGATTGGGAAGGTGAATGGAATGATATGGGCGGATATCTTGAAAAAGATGAAGTTCAAAATGCTTTTAAAACTTTAGCTGAAAAAGAAAAAGTTGATGAAAAAGAAGCTAAGGAAAATTATTTAAAGAAAAGAAAATGTGATTTTGGTGGTCTTGAAATAAAAGATAACAAAATCAAATTCTTAAAAGATTTCCCAGATAAAAAAGGTGAAGTTATAAGCGAAAGCGAATATAAATATGTTGAAAAACAAGAAGTAGAACACGGCGGCCATAAATTAGAATGGGATATTTTTGAAGCTGTAAATGATGATGCACCTTATAAATATATTCTTATGATGCCAATTCACGGAGAAGAAAGTCTAACACATTTCCACATGAGATATGGCGATGACAAGGATAAATTATTAAAAGAAGAAGGATGGTTCCCTACTTTTGTAAAACCAAACACAACTGATGCACAAATAATTGATGAAATTACTGAATAGATTATATGGGTTGAAATTTTTCAACCCTCTTTCTAAGGAGGAAGAATGAAAAAAAGATATTTAAGTATTTTTGTTTTCTTGCTTTTTCTTTTTAGCTCTTGTGCAAACAAGAATGAAAAATCTTCCGATAAACCTTTGGTTTATACATCTTTTTATCCTGTTTACGAAATGACAAAAATGATTGGTGATGACACAATAGATGTAAAATCTTTTATGCCCCTTGATAAGCAACCTCACCTTTGGGAGCCAAGTCCTAAAGATATGAAAAAACTAGCAAAGTGCGATCTTTTGGTTGTAAATGGTGCCAATATGGAACCTTGGCTTGATAAGGTTAAGGAAAATTTACCAAACCTTGATATTTTAAAATTATCTGATTCTGTTGACCTTATTACTTATAAGGGAGCAGCAGCTATCGGTGATTTTCAATATATGTCCAAGGTAAATTTAAAAAAAGGGAAAAATAAATTTGATTTTGGCCACACTCATGAAGATATGATGAGGGTTGCCTTTATAAAAGATGATGGTAGTCGTGGAGAAAATTTGGTAAAAAAATGTAAAGATATAATGAGCCAAAAAGGAGAGTTGATTCATCAAAAAGAAACTTTCGACCTTGAAGAAGGAAAGGTTTATGGACTTGAAATGGGACATGAATCTGGAGAGGTTTTCTTTAATGTTCCAAAAGATGGAGATTATATTTTTATAAGCGACAGGATAAGTGAAGATCTTCTTCCATATAATTTGGTTGGAAGCGATGGTAAATTTTTAAAAGATGAAAAAAAGGAAGAGCCTTTGATGGAGGGTTCATCTTCCGGATTTGATAAAATAACTTATGATCCCCACTCATGGTTATCCATTACCAATGCAAAAAAATATTTAAATGCTATCAATGAAAAATTAACCGAGAAATATCCGAAAAATGAAAGAGTTTATAGGAAAAATAAATTAAAGTATGTTGATAAACTTACTGATATTGATGCAAAATATAAGGAAAAATTTTCAAAAATCGATAAAAATAATAGAAATTTTTTAGTAATTCATTATGCCTATGCTTATATAGCAAGAGATTTTGATTTGTTTCAATATCCATTACAAGGATTGACAAGTTTAGAAAATCCTAGCCTTAAAACTATAAAAAAAGCCATAGACTTTTCTGAAAGTAAAAATATTTCCACAGTTTTCTATGAATATGGACAAAATCCAAAGCAAGCTAAAGCTTTAGCCGAAGAAATCGGTGGAAAAGTATCCCCTCTTGCCTCTATGGAATATGTGAATAAAGAGCAGGAAAAAAACAAACTTAATTATATTGATCTTATGGAAATGAACCTTGAAAATCTCTACAAATCTATGAGCGAGGAGGAAAATAATGAAAGCAATATCAATTAAAGATTTAAATTTTTCTTATTCACAAATTCCTGTTTTAAAAAATTGTAACTTAAATGTTGATGTTGGTGAGTTTACAGTTATTCTTGGCGGAAATGGGTCAGGTAAATCGACTTTAATAAAGCTTATGCTTGGAGAGTTAAAAAAGAATAGTGGAGAAATTAAAATTCTTGGAAAAAATATTGAAGATTATGTTTCTTTCAAAGATATTGGTTATGTTCCACAAATAAATATAGTAAATAAAATTGCCTTTCCTATAACTTGCCTTGAGCTAGTTTCATTAAATCTTTATGAGGAATTTGGTTTTATAAAAATTCCCAAGAAAAATCATTACCAAAAAGCAAAAGATATATTAAAAAAAATGGGCATGGAATCTTATATCAACACTCCTGTAAATGAATTGTCGGGAGGTCTTGCTCAAAGAGCAATGATTTCAAAAGCTATGATAAATGATCCAAAAATTTTGATTCTTGATGAACCAACAGCGGGAGTTGACAAGTATTCTAAGGACCATTTTTTTGAAACAATAGATTTTCTTTCAAAAAAATTTAATGTAACTATAATTATGGTTACTCATGAATTAAAAGAGATGGAATCTTTGAGTATTGATTTTACAAAGTATGAAATGGTAGAAGGGAGTTTGAAAAAATGCTAGAATTTGCTTTTATGAGAAAGGCTCTTATTTTGGGATTTTTACTTTCTATTATGATTCCTATAATAGGAATTGTAATGGTAAATAGAAAAACTTCCATGATAGGTGATGCCCTATCTCACACAGCTCTTGCTGGAGTTGGGATGGGCCTAATATTAGGTTTTGATCCACTTTTAGGATCTTCAATCGTATGTGTTGTCGCTGCTTTTTTGATAGAATTTATCAGAAAAAAACTTCCCCAATATGGAGATATGGCAACAGCCGTTATTATGAGTACAGGACTTGGAATTGCAGCTATTCTTTCAGATTTTGCTCCCGGGGGAAATTCTTTTGAATCTTACCTTTTCGGATCAATTTCATCAGTTACAGATAGAGATATAGTAAACACAAGTATTGCCTTTATTTTGGTTTTAATATTATCAATTTCAAGATACTCATCTCTTTTAGCTATAGCAATAGATCCAAATACAGCTAGGCTTGCTGGAGTAAAAGTAAAAAGCTTAGACGCATCTTTTACTCTCCTTGCAGCCATAACTATAGCCTTGTCTGTAAAAATAATTGGAGCTTTAATGGTTACAAGCTTAATAGTTTTACCAGTAGCAACAGCCTTAATTATTGCTAAAAGTTATAAACAAACATTTTTTATAACAATTACACTCGGCGTAGTCTATATGATGCTTGGTATTATTCTAAGCTATCAATTCGATATAAAGCCAGGTGGAGCAATTGTTGTAAATTCAATAATAGGAATGTTATTCTTTGTTTTATATAAAAAGTTAAGAAAAAATAAAGTATAAAAGTTGGGCCTTACAAAATATAATATTTTGTAAGGCCCATTTTAAATTTAAAAAATTCACCCAGCTTAGTTTTGCTTTCATAAATTTGATAAAGTAAATATTTTAATTATAGATTAAAATATATAGTATTGATTAATAAGTAGTGTTTTGATAAAATTATAATAAATTATGAAGAAAATTTGTTTATGAAAGGAAGTAATATGAAAAAAACACTTACAAAAATTTTATTTGCTGTTTTGGGACTGTGTGTTCTTGGAGCAATCGCTTTTTTTGCCTTTGGTCAAAAGGGTGGAAAAAGTATTTTGAAAAAATCTGATGGAAAAATTGATACTTCAAAAGCTGATATTAAGGTTGAAATTAGTGGTTTTGATGGTTATGGTAAGGCAAAACTTTCTAAAAATGAAATTGAGAATTTGGATATAGAATCTTTTAATGATGATTATTCAACAGATGATATCCTAGATAGCATTGATATAGACCTTAAGGCCAACAAATTAGAAAATCTTTCTAATGGTGATGAGATTGAAATTACTATTAATTTCAAAAATACTTCTGATCTTGATATTGATATTACAAATAAAAAAGTTGTCAAAAAAATTAAGGTTAAGGGACTTGAAAAAATTATAAATTCTTTGGATGATTTGGACGATGATACCCTTGACAGGATGAATAAGGATGCTAGAAAAAAACTTGGAAAAGATTTTTATGATCGAAACAAGGGCTCTGATGATGATAAGTATCATACAGGCGATAAGATGAATTATGAATTTAATCAACTTGCAATCCTAGAAAAACCTCTAACAAAAGAGGAAATCATTGAAAAAAGCAAGTTTGATAATCAAAAATCTTATGCTATTGCCATGGTTTATGAAATTAAATTCCAAGAAGTTAAAGATTATAAATACGATGATGATACTAACAAAAAAGTAATAACTAAAAAAGAAGATAAGGTAAAATATGCAGTATTTACTTTTGAAAATATCCAAAAAAATAATGGTGGAATTATCTATTCTACAAACAGACCTTACCTAGTTGATAGCGAGGAAAAGGCCCTAAACCAAATAAAATACGATGGTTATGAATTAATCGATAATGATGAAAATAAAAAAACTGACCTAAGTAATCAGTCAAACAATGAAAAAGAAGAAAATAATAAGAAAGACGATAATAAGTAAGGAAAAATTATGGTTAAAAAACTTCTTATCCTAGCACTTTTTTTGCCAATTCTTGTATCTTGCAAGGACAATAAAAGAATTATAGAAAGTAATTCTAGTGAAATACTTTCAAAAGAGAATAAAAAATCTGACAATAATATTGCAAATGAAGATTCAAATAAAGAAGATTCAAACCTTCCTGAGAAAAATTCTCAAGAAAAAAAGGAAGAAATTGATCCTATCTTTGATATTTTAAATGGAAAAAGATTTGTATATAAACACGTTCATAACAGGTTTTACCAAAGTTTGCAATTTGGAAAAAATGGATTTTTTAATTCAAAATATACCTTTACTCAGACTGATACAAGTGGTGAATTTACAGATTACCAAAGCATTTGCCAAATGCAAGGAAGTTTTATTGTTGAAAATAAAATGGATGATAAAACATATACTTTAAGACTTATAAATCCAAGCATTACTTCTGAGACAGGAAAAAGTGAAATTGTTTCTGATGGTTCTTATAAGCACAATATAGAATATAAGGACCTAAAAGAAGGCCTTGCTATTGATGATAGTCAAGGTGTTTTCCAAGACCTCTACACTCTCTACCTTCCAGGAAAAAATGTGGATGAAATTAAAGATGAGGTAAAACAAAACTTAGCATTGCTTTATATAAATTTTGAAGGAGAAAATACTTATTATTTGCTAGTAAATAATAAGACTAATGCTGTATTTATTGAAGGAATTGAATAATTTTAAAAAAAGTGTCTTAAAATAATTTTTCATTTTAAGACACTTTTACTATAAGTTTTATATTAAATTTATAAACTAATCAATAATATCTTCAAGAATTTCTCCGCTCAATTTTTTGGGATTCCAAGCAATTAAAGCAAGATTTTTATTGGTGTGTTCGTCTAAATAATTAATCCACTTAACTTCTTCATTTGCTTTTGATTTTAGGATTTTGTTGCTTGTATTTGAAGCATACAATGAGGAATTTATAAGCCACCATTTATTAAATATCCCTGCTCTTTTTAAGTCTTCTTCAAGTCTTAAAGCCTCATAAACTGGAGTTGGTTCTGCAAGAGTCACAATAATAACTTCTGTTTCCTTTTCATTTTTAAGTCTTGGTAAAAGTTTTTTCGTTGCTTCTGGAATATCTCCATTAGAACGCATTATTTCTTGATTATAACTTTGGGTAGATTCTAATAATAAAAGAGTGTGTCCGGTTGGAGCTGTATCAATTACAACTATTTCTTCTTCACTTTTTTCTACAAGATCTGCAAAAGCTCTAAAAACTGCTATTTCTTGTGTACATGGTGATCTTAAATCTTCCTCTATATAAGATAGGTCATCATCTGACATAGTTTCTTTTGCCTTTTGTAAGACTTCTTTCCTATATTTTTCAAGTTCTAATTTTTCATCAATATGACTTATTGATAAATTTTCATTTTCTTTTATTGTATATTTTAAATGATCTGCTGGATCAGTTGTTGTGAGGTGAACTTTTTTTCCTTTTTTAGAAAGTCCAAGGGCAATGGCTGCAGCCACAGTTGTCTTTCCTACTCCGCCCTTTCCCATTGTGAATATAACTTTCTTATCGTTTTTATACAAATCATCTATAATGTCTTTTAGTTTTTTATCAATTTTAATTTCATCTTCCAAATTATTTTCTGTATAAGAATCTTGATCAAACAAGGCCCTAAGATTTGAAATTCCTGTTATATTATATCCTCTTAAAGCTATAAGATATTTTTGTAATTTTTTTAAATTTTCTGGCATTTTTTCTAGGGATTCTTTTTGTTTTTCATAATATGCCTTTGATATTTGATCATCATATATAGTTAATAGGCCATTTACTAATAATATTTGATTTTTAATGCCAATATCTTTTAATTCTTTTGAGGCCCTATCTGCTTCTTTTAAGGGACCATCTTCTGGTCTTGTTACAAGAATTAAACTTGTCTTATCATTATCAGATAAAGTTTCTACAGCCTTCTTATACATTCCTTTTTGGCTTTCAAGGCCTGACAATTGACCTAGGCAAGATGTTCCTTGTGTATTTTCTTCAATAAAATTATCCCAAGCTTGTGGAAGTTGTAACATTCTTAAAGTGTGGCCTGTTGGAGCTGTATCAAAAACAATATAATCGTATTTTTCTTTTGTTTCTTTATCAGTAATATATTTTGCAAATTCATTAAAAGCTGCAATTTCTACAGTACATGATCCAGATAATTCCTCTTCCATCTTATTTATTACACTATCTGGGAGTTTTCCAATATAAGGAGATACTACGCTTTTCTTATATTCATCTGCTGCCTTAATTGGATCTAAATTTGCAACAAATAAGCCTTCTACTTCTTCAATTTTTGTAATCTTGTTATTTAATTTTTCTACAAAAATATCTTGAAGGTTTGATGCTGGGTCTGTACTTACTAATAAAACCTTAGATCCCTTATCACATAAATTAACAGCTGTAGCACAAGCAGTTGATGTTTTTCCAACTCCTCCCTTGCCAGTAAAAAATATATATTTTCCTAATTTTATTTTGTCGGGACTAAATTTTTCCATAAAACACCTTTCTAAAAGTTAGCAACAACATCCACTATCAGAAGAACATCCACAAGAACTTTCTTCTTCATTTTTTTCATCAAGTTTTATAGATAAAATTTCTTCAAATTCTTCGTTTGAAGGATAGCCTTCACTTTTTATAATTTCATCATCAACCATTGTAAGAGGAAGTATATCTTCTCCCTTTTGATTTAAAATTTCATTTACTTTTTTATTTTCAACAAATTCACCAGGGGCACTATTAAGATTAAATCTTTTTATATCTACTCCTTTTTTTTCTAATTTTTCTACTAAGCTTGACATTCTTAAAAGCTCAGGGTCTACGCTTACCCCACAAACTCCTGTTGAACAACACATTGCTGGTTCATATATTCTGATTTTTTTCATAATCTTCTCCTTTTAATTTTTTTGAGGAAATCTTAAAATAAATATAGATATATTTAAATTTATCTATGTATTTGGCCAAAAAAATTACTCCTTACAAATACAATCTGGACTAGATTCAAATATTTGTCCCAATAATTTTTCAAGTTCTTTTAGACTTTCATTATTTACAATATAAAATACATTTTTACCTTCCTTGCGACTTTTTATTATATTTGCATCTTCAAGTTTTTTCATATCACTTGATAAGGTAGGTTGACTTATATCAAATTTTTCTAGTATTTCACAAGCACAAAGCTCTTCGCATGATAACATATCTACTATTTCAAGCCTTTTAGGATCACTAAGAACTTTTAATTTTTTGAAATGTTAACATACTTATCGTCCATTTTTTTATCCATATTTTCCTCCACAAATTTATTTTACCACACATATAGAAGTTTTTCTATATGTTTTTGAAATTATTAAAAAAACTGCTGTAAAATTTTTACAGCAGCCACGCTTTTAACAAAGTATACAAATCCTCATGCTAAGAATATCATACGAAAAAAATTGATTTGATTTCAAATTTAAAAATTCATTAAAAATCGCACTCTAAAAGTTAAAGCAAAAATAATTTTTTCAAACAATTAGCTTCAATTAAATTTTAGTTCTTCGTTTTATTCCGAGGGATAAATATTAAAATCGTGCCACTGGCACAATTTTAAGCTATTTATCTGTCCTCGCTTTAGCGAGTTTGCGATTTTAGAATTTTGAAATTTAGAAATCAACAATTTTTGTAGTTAGATATCCGTGCTTGAGGGTTTGTCTACACTCTGACTACGTAAAATCTTACAGTAGTTTTTTATATTTTTTAAGAAACAGGTATTTCTTCTTTTA
>NZ_ABXA01000036.1 GCF_000173355.1 Anaerococcus hydrogenalis DSM 7454 | reverse complement strand
ATATATATATATATATATATATATATATATATATATATATATATATATNNNNTTTTTTTACTTTATTTTTATTATTTTTTTAATTAAAGAATCAGGAACTTGAGATAAAATTATAGCAATAAACATAAGAATTCCACCAAAAATTTCCCTATCAACTGGAACTTCTTTTAAAAATAAAAATCCAAAAAATGCAGCGAAAACTGCCTCAAGTGACAAGATTAAACTTGAAATTGTAGGATCTGTATCTTTTTGAGCAATAATTTGTAAAGTATAACCGAGTCCCGAAGAAAAAATTCCCAAATATAAGATTGCAAGGATTCCCTTTAAAATCAAATTTATATCTGGCTTTTCAAATAAAATCATTAAACAAAAGGATATAAAGCTTGCTATAAAAAATTGCAACATGGACATTTTTACACTATCGGACTTTGGTGAATAATAGTCTATAAATAAGATATGGAAGGCAAAAAATAAAGACCCTACAAAAATTAAAATATCTCCCTTATTTACAGAAAATCCATCTTCAACCTTAACTGTAAGCAAATAAAGTCCAATAAGGGCCAAAATTATAGAAATCCCTGTTTTTTTTGAAACTTTTTTCCCCATAAAAATTGCAAAAATTGGAACTATAACAACATAAAGGGAGGTTATAAATCCTGCCTTACCACTTGTTGTGTAATAAACTCCAATTTGTTGAAAACTAACTGCAATAGCCATTACTATACCTGTTGCTATAGCTCCCCTAATAGTTTCTGTTTTTGTATAGGCATCTATTTTTTTATTGCTTTTCTTTCTTCTAAAAATTAAATAAAAAAATAAAAAAATACCTGCAACTAGGTTTCTTAAAAAATTAAAGGTAAAGGGTGGTATGTAATCACTTCCTAATTTTTGAGCAATAAAAGCAAAGCCCCAAATAAAGGAAGTTAAAAATAAAAGCAATTCTCCTCTATGTTTGTTTTTCATATTTACTCCTATATTTATAAAATCTTTGCTTTATTATATCAAAAATTTGAATGTTTGTAATATTTTTTTAATAAAAATAATAAAAATTCCAACAAAATCGCTTGACTTTGATAATTAATTGCTTTTATTCGTTATATATATGCATTTTTTGTTTTTATAAAAGTAAAATAAAAAAACTCTAATAAAGATTTAATCCCTATTAGAGTTTTAATTTACAAATCAAACAAAGACATTTGATTTTCTTCTTGCAAATTATTTATTATGTCTAAATTCTTTAAAGAATTTAGGGCATTTTTATTTAATGAAGTTCTTTTTTTCAAATCTTCAATAGAAATAAATTTTGTTTTTTCCCTTTCTTCTACTATATCTTTTGCCATTGCTTCTGACACATCATCAACTGCAGAAAGGGGTGGTAAAATTTCCCCGTCTTCATCCAAAATAAATTTAACAGCCTCTGACTTATATAAGTCTGCTTTTTTTATTTTAATATCTCTTGCAGCCATCTCTTCAGCAACTTCCAACAAGGACCTAAGGTTTTTTTCCCTTTGAGTTGGTTTTTCTAATTGATTTATTTCATTTAAAGCATATTGGATTGACTTTAATCCTTTTACAATAACTGAATATTGAAAATCATTTAGTTTTGTTGAAAAATATGTTGCATAAAATGCTTTTGGATAATAAACCTTGTAATAGGCAATCCTATAGCTCATCAAACAATAAGCAACGGCATGGGCCTTTGGGAAAAGATATTTTATTTTAAGACATGAATCGATATACCAATCTGGAACCTTATTTTCTCTCATATAAGATAAAGTTTCTTCAGAAAGTTCTTTTCCCTTCCTAACTTTTTCCATTATTTGGAAAGATTTTTTCTTATCAAGTCCAAGATTAATAAGTGAATTCATAATATCATCACGGGTTGAAATTATTTGGTCAAAACCTGCAGTTTTTGACTTTACCAAATCTTGAGCATTATTTAACCACACATCAGTTCCGTGAGAAAGACCAGAAATTCTTGTCATTTCTGAAAATTTAGTTGGAAAAGTATCCTTTAGCATTCCCCTTACAAAAGATGTACCAAATTCAGGAATTCCCAAAGTTCCTATTTCATTATTTGAAAAATCATATTTTATATTTAAGGGTTTGGTTGAAGAGAAAATATTCATTACATTTTCATCATCCATTTGAAGTTTCAAAGGATCTGTATTTGTTAAATCTTGAAGACTTCTAATAATTGTAGGAACATCATGGCCCAATAAATCTAATTTTAAAATTACACCATGCATCATATTGTAGGTAAAATGAGTTGTTTTTATATCATCTTTTCCATCATCTGCTGGATATTGAACAGGGGAAAAATCATAAATTTCCTTATCATTTGGAACTATCATTAGTCCTCCAGGGTGTTGGCCAGTAGTTCTTTTTACATCAAAAAGTCCCCTTTGATATTTTCGAATTTGTGCATTACTTAATGTTAGCTCATTATCTTCCATATATTTTTTAATATAACCAAAAGCCGTATTGTCTTTTATAGTTCCAATAGTTCCTGCCCTAAAAACTTTTCCTTCACCAAACAATTCTTCAGTATATTTGTGAATTGTTGGTTGATATTCTCCAGCGAAATTTAAATCTATATCAGGTTCCTTATCTCCTTCAAAACCCAAGAAAACTTCGAAAGGAATATCATGACCATCCTTGTTCATCTCTGTCCCACATTTTGGACAAGTTTTATCTGGCAAATCTATTCCAGCTCCAATAGATCCATCAGTTATAAATTCTGAATGTTTACAATTAGGGCAAATATAATGAGGGGCTAGCGGATTTACTTCTGTAATATTTGCCATAGTTGCTGCAAAAGATGAACCCACAGAACCTCTTGATCCAACCAAGTATCCATCCCTATTTGATTTTTCTACAAGCTCTTTTGCAATTATATATAAGACAGCGTAACCATTTGAAATTATAGAATCAAGTTCCTTATCAAGTCTGGTTTTTACAAGCTCAGGAAGAGGATCTCCATAAATTGATATTGCCTTTTCATAAGTTGTATCTTTTAATCTTTTATCAGAGCCTTCAATTTTTGGTGGAAAAGTCTCATGAGGAATAGGCATAACACTTTCAATTTGATCAGAAATTTTTATGGTATTATCAATTACAACTTCCATTTTTGTTTTATCATCTAGATAATAAAATTCATCAAGCATTTCATTAGTTGTTTTTAAATAATAAAGGGGATTATTTTCCCTGTAATGGAAAAATTGTCCCTTGTGAAGAATATTTCTAAGAACATAATCCTTCTTTTCCATATATCTTACAGAACCTGTTGCCACAACCAATTTATCATGTTTTTTTCCAAGCTCAATGATTTTTTTATTTATTTCAATAATTTGCTCTTTATTTCTTATAGACCCATTTTCTAAATCATCTGCAAATACACCTAGTGCTTCTATTTGGAAAAAATCAAAAAATTCACAGATTTTATCTATTTTTTCTTCGGAATAGTCATCTCTTATGGCTTTAAATAAGAGCCCATCTTTGCCCCCTGATCCAATTATAAGGCCCTCTTTATTTTTTCTTACCAAGTCGAATGGTGTTTTGGCTTCCAAATTAAAATATTTCATTCTAGAATCTGAAATTATTTTATATAGATTTTTAAGGCCCTGATAATTTTTAGCAAAAATTATTGATGAGAAATTTTCGTGACGAGAAATAGGCCATTTTGTTTTTATAGAATTAATTTTTGCAAGACTTAAATCTTTATTTTTATCCTTAATTTTTTCAAATAATTTTATAAAGACTTTTGCAGTTGTCATAGCATCATCACTTGCCCTGTGATGGTTAAATGGTCCTACTGCCAATTTTTTTGCAAGTTTATCTAGAGAAAATCTTCCCATAGATGGAAAAACTGCCCTTGCCATTGGCAAGGTATCTAAATAAACAGGTTCAAATTGGTAGGATAAATTGTCACAAGCTTCTTTTATAAAACCAATATCAAAATCTGTATTTTGTCCTACAAAATAGGCATCTTTTGAAAACTCCAAAAATTTTGGCAAAATCTCATCAATTTTTGGCTTATCCATAACCATTTCATTTGTAATTCCAGTAAGCTCAACTACCTTTTCAGGAATCATTTTTTCAGGATTTACAAGTTCATTAAAAACTTCTGTAATTTCCCCATTTTCAACTTTAACAGCACCAATTTCTGTTATTTTATCAGAATATTTATAAAGTCCTGTTGTTTCCAAATCAAAAACAATAAATCTTTGATCTTTTAAATCACTTATGTCATTTATTTTTTATTGTAATTATTGGTTAAAATTCTTAAATTTTTATCAACTAACAAAAGCTCAGCACCTGCTAGCATTTTTATATCATTTTTTCCAAGTTTATCATACATATCAGGAAGGGCTTGAAGAGTTTCTGTATCTGTAATTCCACAAGCTGTATGACCCCAAGATTTTAATCTTTTTGAAAGCTCATCCATATCAACAAAGCCATCAAGGTTGGTCATTTTTGTATGAATTTCAAGCTCTACTCTTTTTTTTGGATATGTGTCAAGTCTCTCTTTTTTCTCACATTCTTCCATAGAATTTACTGTAAATACATCTTCGTGAGAGTAACCATCATAATTTAAAACACCTTGGACTTTTACAGCCATATTTTCTTTTAAATTATCAAGCTTTTCCTTATTTCTTGGTTGAACAAACATCTTACAAGCTATGGCATCTGTCCCATCTTCAAGGTCAAAGGAATAGATAAAATTCCCTCTTTTTGATTCAAAAATATCTATTCCAAAAATTTCACCCTTTAGGGATAAATTCATTCCCTTTTTATCATAAATCTCTTCAATTTTAAATTCATCAGCTTTTATATTTCTTCCATATTTTAAAATTTCTGATGGATCCTTCTCTTTTTTTTCTGATTCTTTTTTGTTATTTCTAGCATTTTGAATCATATTTTCAAGTTCTAGTTTTTTTAAATCTCTAAGACTTGATGGCTTGTCATCTTTTGTATTCTCGTCTTTTTTATTTTCAATATTTGGCAGATCAAAAATATCTTTGTTTTCTTTATTTTCTTTAGCTTTATCTTTTTTTTCATCTACAATTTCTTCTACTTGGTCTTCATATCCTGTTTCATAAAAATCTGGAAGAGGTTGATTTTCATAAAATTCTTCAATTGGATTTGCCTTTTCTTCTTTTTCTATTATATCTTCGTATTTTAAAGCTAAATTTACATAGGAAAAATATTTTTCTAATTTTTCTTCAATTCCTTTATCTTTTTTTCCTGCAATTATTAATTTTAATTTATTTAATTTTTTTGAATATATAGCATTTTTTATATAGTAATCTTTGTCTGTATCTATGAGTGATTTTAGACTAATTTTCATTTTTCTCATCTTTCAAAATTTCTTCAATTAGACTGTCTACTATTTCTTCTTGTTTTACCTTTTTAATAGTAATGCCTTTTTTAAATAAAAATCCGTACCCTTTGGCACAAGCAATTCCATAATCTGCTTCTTTTGCTTCACCTGGTCCATTGACAGGACAACCCATTATAGCTACTTTTAAATTTAAATTTAATTCATCAAGTCTATCACTTGCTTCATTTACAATTTCATCTAAATTTACGCTTGTTCTTGAACAAGTTGGACATGAAACCAAATCAATTCCATCACGTCTAAGTCCCAAAGATTTTAAAATAGTTTTTCCAGCTTTTACTTCTTGTACTGGATCTCCTGTTATTGAAACCCTTATTGTATCTCCAATTCCATCTTTTAAAAGTGATCCCATTCCTATTGATGATTTTACCAAGGCTTGATAAAGAGGTCCTGCTTCTGTAACTCCCAAATGGAGTGGATAATCGCAAAGAGATGAAATTTTTCTATTTACATCAATCATTGTATTTACATCTGATGATTTAATTGAAATAACAATGTCGTAAAAGTCTAAATCTTCTAAAACTTTTACTTCTTCAAGGGCAGAATAAACTAGGCTATCTACATTTACTCCATGATATTTTTCAATCATATCCTTATGAACAGATCCTGAGTTTACTCCAATTCTTATAGGAATATTTTTCTCCTTACATTTTTCAACTAAAATCTTAACCTTATCAGCCCCACCAATATTTCCTGGATTTATTCTTAAACAATCACAGCCATTTTCAACTGCAGCTATGGCAAGCTTATAATCAAATTGTATGTCTGCTACAAAAGGAAGATTCGTTCTTTTTTTATTTCAGAAATTGCTCTTGCATCTTCAAGAGAGTTTATGGCAGATCTTGAAATATCACAGCCTGCCTTTTCAAAATCGTTGATTTGTTTTACAACTTCTTCAATGTTTTTTGTTTCTTTTGTTGTCATTGATTGGATAGAAATAGGAGATCCTCCTCCTATGGCTACATCTCCTACATATACTTTTCTAGTTTTTTTCAATTTTTACTCCTTAAAATAAATTAATTAAATCTTTAATTGTAACTAAAAGGATTAATCCCAATAAGAGAATAAATCCTCCAATTGTAAATTTCTCTTCAATTTTTTTATTCACTCTTTTTTTAGTAATCATTTCAAATAATGATGTGAAAATCTTTGAACCATCAAGGGCAGGTATTGGAAGTAGGTTGAAAAATCCTAAATTTACACTAATATAGCCCAAAAAGAAAATCAGGTTCATAATTCCAAGATTTGCTTGCCTTCCCATTTCTTTTACAACGCCAACAGGTCCTGAAAGGGCTGAAAAACCTAACTGACCTGTAAATAAACTTTTTAAAACAAGGACCATCATAGAAATCATAGAGCCTACTTGTTTTATTCCAATCACAATTGCTTCAAAAAATCCTACTTTTTGATTTTTTGGAATAAAACCAAGTATAGGCCTTTTTCCTTCAAATTTTACCCTCACATTTTTTTCAACTTCCTTATTATTTCTTTTAACCGTAAGGGAAATTTCATCGTTTTTATTGTGATTTTTATAAAAATCTTCCAAATTTTTTGAAATATCTGAAAATTCTTTTATCTCCTTATTATTAATTTTTAAAATTTCATCATTAACCTTAAATCCTTGACTCTTAATTGGTGAATTTTCAGTAAATTCTCCAACTATCTTTGATGGTTTTCCTGTATTAAATGAAACCAAAGAAAATAAGAGACCTGCAAAAATTAAATTTGTCAAAGGTCCTGCAAGAATTGTTAAAAATCTTTTGTAAGCAGGTGCCTTGTCAAATGATCTTTCATCATCACTTTCATTATCCTCGCCTTCCATAGCACAATATCCACCAATAGGAAATAAATTTATAGAGTACAAGGTTTCACCCTTTTGTTTTGAAAAAATTTTAGGACCCATACCTATGGCAAATTCATTTACCTTTATTCCACTTTTTTTTGCAACAATAAAATGTCCAAATTCATGAATTAAAATCAAAAATAAGAACATTACTATCGATATAATAACTGACTTCATCTTTCTCCTTTATATAATTGTAAATAAAAACATACAAGGACTAATAAATAATATTGAATCAAACCTATCCAAAATTCCTCCGTGTCCAGGAATTAAGTCCCCATAGTCTTTAATACCACATTTTCTTTTAATAAATGATGCAACCAAATCTCCAGTTTCTGATAAAATAGCAGAAACTACAGTGAAAATTATTACCATAATAATATTTTTATCAAGACCTGAAAAGTTTACATAAATTAAATTCAATAAAACTGCACCACAAACTCCCCCAACAAATCCTTCTATGGTTTTATTAGGAGAAATTTCTTCCAAAGATTTTATCTTGTGTTTGCCAATGCTAACTCCTGTAAGATAGGCAAAAGTATCTGATCCCCATGCTATAATATAAAGCATATATAAATATCTCTTATCAACAATCATTACAGCATTTGACATAAAAATTGAAATATAAGTTATGACAAATAACAAGGCAAAAAAGTCTTGCATTTGAAATTTCTTATTAAAGATCATAAATACAAAAATTGAAATCATTATAGTAACAATTCCAATAATAAATATTTTATCCTCACCAAAATATGCATTAAACATCAAAAAGGCATTTACAACAAGGGCAAATCTTTTTGGAACATTGTAGGAAATATTTCTTAAGGCCCTAATTAGCTCAATACAAGCAATACTTGAAAAGATTGTAAAACCAATAGCAAAACTTGGTCTTCCAAAATAAGTAATTAATATTAGGACAATTAAAATAAGACTTCCACCAAATAATCTTTTAGCTAGGTTCATTTAATCCACCATACCTTCTATCTCTTCCATAAAAAGAGTCAACAGCCTTATCCAAATCTTTTTTGGAAAAATCAGGCCATAAAACATCAGTAAAATAATATTCCGTATAAGCCATTTGATAAATCAAAAAATTAGAAATTCTAAGATCTCCTCCTGTTCTAATTAAAAGATCTGGATCTGGCATATTTTTAGTATAAAGATAGTTTGAAATATCATCTTCATCAATTTTTTCAAAATCTATTCCATCTTTTGCCATATCCTTAAAAGCTTTTACAATTTCACTACGGCCACCATAATTTATGGCCATATTCAAAACAAGTTGGTCATTGTTTTTTGTTAGTTCACAAACATCAAGACAAGCCCTCATTGTTTTTTCTGGAAGTTTTGATATATCTCCAATTATATTTAATTTTACTTCATTTTCCATAAGTAATTTTGTCTTATCTTTTATAAATTTTGCCAATAATTTCATCAAATAATTGACTTCAATCTTGGGTCTTTTCCAATTTTCTGTAGAAAATGCATAAAGAGTTAAATATTTTATACCTTTTTCCTTTGCATAAAGGGCAATATCAACTACATTTTCAGAACCTTCTTTATGGCCCATAGATCTTGGCATATTTTTATTTTTTGCCCACCTACCATTTCCATCAAGAATAATAGCAAGGTGGTTTAATTCTTTTTCTTTCATAAGCCTTCCTTCTAAAATAATCTCTATAAGATTATACCACAAGTAAAGATATTGAAATAAAAAAGCTATCTGCAAATATTTTTACTTTTTGTATATATTTTTCCCAAATGCTATAATTTAAGTATGAAAATTAAAGCAAATAAAGAAATAAGACTTGATAAATATTTATCTGATATTTTTGAAGAAATTCCTAGAGAAAAAATAAAAGATTTTATCAAGGAAAAAAAAATAAAAGTAAATAATAAAAAAATAAAACCTTCCTATAAATTAATTTTGGAAGATGAAATTGAAATTTCAGATGACTTATTTGAAAGGGCAAAAATTGAAGCTGAAAAAATGGATTTAAAAATTGTTTATGAAAATAAAGACTATGCAATTATTGATAAGGATGAAAATGTAATTGTCCATCCTGCAGGATCAATAGTAAGTGGGACTTTGGTAAATGGACTTTTATATCATTTTGGCTACAATAATTTATCCCATATAGGAGGCGATGACAGACCAGGCATTGTCCACAGGCTTGATAAGGATACAACAGGCCTTATGGTAATTGCAAAAAGTAATTCATCTTACAAATTTTTAAAAAATCTTTTTGAAACAAGAAAAATTGACAAGGAATATTTGGCAATTTGTAATGGAATTTTCAAAAAAAAATCTGGAGAAATTCATACCTTTATGGATAGAGATCCAAATAATCGCAGAAAAATGGCAGTGAGAAATAGTGGAAGGGATGCTATAAGTAAATATGAAGTTTTAAGTGAAAATGATGGTTATTCCCTTGTAAAAATAAAAATTCTTACAGGAAGAACTCACCAAATAAGAGTCCACATGACCCATATTAACCATCCCCTTCTCGGAGATCCAGTTTATGGAAATGTAAAACATAAATTTAATCTTGACCACCAACTACTTCATTGTCACAAATTGGGATTTACCGATAAAGATGGAGTTTATAGAGAATTTGAAGCTGATGTTCATGAAGATTTTAAAAAATATCAAAAAGTTTTAGGATTAGGAGAATAAAATGTATTCAAAAACAAATACAGTCACTCTTTTGGGCCTTGATGGAAAGGCAATCGAAGTTGAATCTGATATAACATCAGGGATGCCAGCATTTAATATAGTTGGCCTTCCCGATTCAGCTATAAAAGAATCCAAAGATAGGATTAGGGTTGCCCTAATTAATTCTGGTTTTAAATTTCCCCAAGGAAGAATTACCATAAATTTATCCCCTGCTGATATAAAAAAAGAAGGAACCCAGCTTGATTTACCAATTGCTATTTCTCTTTTAAAAAGTATGGGAGTGATTGAAAATTCAAAAGATGATTTTATTTTTATAGGAGAACTATCGCTAGATGGAAGAATTGTCCCTATAAAAGGTGCCCTTGCCATGGTAATTTCTATGAGAGAAAAGGGCTTTAAAAATTTTATAATTTCAGATTCTAATAAGGATGAATGTGCCATAATTAAAGATTGTAATATTTTTCCATTTATAAATTTGGAAGAATTAGTTTCATTTCTTAATGAAAATACAAAAAAATCTCCTTATAAAATAAAATTATCAAATATAAGCGAAAATATTACATATCCTTATGATTTTTCTGACATAAAGGGTCAAGATTCCTTAAAAAGAGCCCTACAAATTGCAGCAGCCGGTGGTCATAACTTATTAATGATTGGTCCACCAGGAAGTGGAAAAACTTTTTCAGCCAAACATTTGCCTTCAATCCTACCCGATATGGATTTTGAAGAAAAAGTTGAAGTTACAAAAATTTATTCAGTAATGGGACTACTTGAAAGCGGAAAATTAATAAATAATAGACCTTTCAGGTCTCCTCACCATTCAGCAAGTGAAGTTTCTTTGATTGGAGGAGGAGCAAATATTCCAAAGGCAGGAGAGATTACCCTTGCCCACAAGGGAGTTTTGTTTTTAGATGAATTTCCAGAATTTTCTAAAAAAACTATAGAAGCTTTGAGAGAGCCCTTGGAAAATAAGGAGATAAATATTTCAAGGTCAATGGCTAGCATAAAATATCCAGCAGATTTTATTCTTATTGCTGCAATGAATCCTTGTCCTTGCGGAAATTATGGAAATCCTTTGAAGGAATGTACCTGCTCTCAAAATGAAATTAGGAGGTATTTATCAAAATTATCTTCTCCAATTTTAGATAGGATTGATATTCACATAGAAATAAAACCTGTAAAGTATAAAGATTTGGATGATAATATAAAAACAAAATCATCAAAAGAAATGAAAGATGAGGTTCAAAGAGCAAGAGAAATTCAAAATAAAAGATATGAAGATGAAGAAATTTCTACCAATGGAGCCTTATCGACAAGGCTTATGAAAAAATATATAAAACTTGATAAAAATGTAAAGGCTCTTGGGCAAAAAGCTTTTGATAAATATAACTTTTCTGTAAGATCTTACAATAAAATTATAAAAATGAGTAGAACAATTGCAGACCTTGAAAATAGTGAAAATATAGAGCCTAAACATTTATTAGAGGCTATAAGATATAGGTCTTTGGATGATAAATATTGGAGTGTGTGATGGATAATAATTTGATAAATTCCAACATTGACTTATATATTAATAATCTTGTTACAAAAGCTCTAACTTTAAACGCTAGTGACATCCACCTTGAGCCTATGGATAAAAATTTTTCAAGAATCAGATTTAGAATTGACGGAAAACTTAGAAATATCACCGAGATGGATTATCCTTCTTATATTAAACTTTTGACAAGGATAAAATTATCTTCAAAACTTGATATATCAGAAAAAAGAAGACCCCAAGATGGATATTTAAAATTAGAAAAATTTCCTCATATAGATTTTAGAATATCAACTTTAAATACAGTTGTTGGTGAAAAATTAGTTTTAAGGATTCTTTCTATAGAAAATTTTAAAAAATCTCAAAATTTATTGGGTTTTTCTGATAGGTCAAAGGAGATTTTACAAAAAGCTATTAAAAATAAATCAGGCATGATAATTTTTTCAGGCCCAACAGGTTCTGGAAAATCTACTTCGCTTTATTCTCTATTAAATAAATTAAACGATGAAAAAAGTAATATTATTAGTATTGAAGATCCTGTAGAGATAAATATCTTGGGCATAAATCAAATATCAGTCAATGAAAAAATTGGTCTAAGTTTTCAAAATGCTCTAAGGTCAATTTTAAGACAAGACCCAGATATTATTATGCTTGGAGAAATTAGAGATGATGAAACTGCAAAAATGGCAGTGAGAGCTGCTATAACTGGACATTTGGTTTTAACAACCCTTCATACCAATAATAGTTTTGCCTCTATAAATAGACTTCGTGATTTGTCAGTTGAAGATTATCTTATAAAACAAGCTGTAAATACTCTTGCAAGTCAAAGACTTGTTAGAAAACTTTGCTCATGTAAGAAGAAAAGAAAAATTTCAAACAAAGAATATAATTTTATAAAAAATTATTTTGATATAGATAAAGAAACTTATATTTATAAGCCATCCTCTTGTGATAAATGTCACGATGGATATTTAGGAAGGGAGGCAGTTGAAGAGATAGTAGATTTTGATGAGGATTACAAGGAGCTTTTTTTTGACAATAAAAATTTTAGCAAAAATGATTTGGACTTATTAAATAAGAAAAAGAATTTTAAATCTATGACTTATAATGGGATAAAAAAAGTTCTAGAGGGAGTTACAAGTTTAGAGGAAGTTTTAGATTCAATTTATTATTTTAATTAGAAATCATAAAGAACAAAAACCCAAATTTATAAGGTCAACTTTTAAAAATAGTATTAAATATAGCAAATAAAATTATTAGTTGAAATTAAATAAAAATAAATGAAAGATCCTTTGTGCAAGTTTAATATTTGTACAAATTTTTATTTTACTAATGTATGCTTGTTTTAACTTATTTGTTTGGATTTTCTGCTTCAATGTTAAAGGATAAAAGATGTTTGATTACAAAAAAAGATTAATAAAAAAAGATGATGCAAAGGAATTAAAAAAATCTTCATTCTTCACTTAAAAATTCTCTTTACAGAGACTACTTTCATATTAGTCCCTTAACTGGACTTTTAAATGATCCTAATGGACTTTTTTTTAAGGATAATAAATTTCATATTTTTTACCAATGGTATCCTTTTAAAGGCTTTCATGGCCTAAAACATTGGTATGAAGTTCAAAGTTCTAATTTAATAAATTTTAAAAATCTAGGTCTTACTATAAAACCAGATAAAGTTTATAAAAACAATGGTGCTTATTCTGGATCAGCCTTTGTAGAAAATGATGATGTTTATATAGTTTATAGTGGAAATCAAAAAGATGAAAATGAAAATAGGATTCCAAACACAGTTTTAGGAAAATACGAGAATGGAAAAATTATTGATGAAAAATTAATAATTTCTCCAAATAAAAATTATAAAGAAGATCAAAGAGACCCTAGAATTTTTAAGAAAAATGAATTCTATTATTTAACACTTGGTGCAAGAGATAAAAAAGACCATGGTTGTCTTTTAATTTATAGGTCAAAAAATATAGATAAAGATTGGGAATTTTTTGGAGAGCTTGAGATTAAGGATTTTGATAACAAGGCTTATATGTGGGAATGTCCAGATATTTTAAAGGTTGACGGAAAAGATGTATTATTATTTTCTCCCCAAGGAATGAAAGCTTGTGGAGATTTTTTCAATAATATTTACCAAAATGGATATATCATTGGAAGGCTAGATATTGAAAATAAAATATTCTATCCTGAAAGTGAATTTATAGAACTTGATAGGGGTTTTGACTTTTATGCAGCTCAAAGCTTTAGCAATACGGAAAAATCTTATTTAATCGGCTGGATTGGGCTTCCTGATACAATTTATCCAAATGACAAGGAATTTTCTGGAAATCTTTCTCTAGTACGTGAGCTTAAAATAAAATACAATAAACTTTTTATAAATCCTGTAAAAAATATAGATGATTTAAGGTTAGAAAAAATTGAATTTAATGAAATATTAAAAAATATTGAACCTTTAGAAATTTCTCTTGATAATATAGAAAATTCTTTACAAATAAAGGTCTATTCCCAAGAAAAAAATGGTGGATTTATTATTTCTTATGACAAAAATAAAAAAGAATTTAAAATAGATAGGTCAAAATTAGAAAATAAAATTTCTCAAGATTTTGGCTTTGAAAGAAAAATTTCTAATGTAGATTTAAAATCTATGAAAATTTACGTAGACAAGTCTACAATTGAAATTTTTATAAACCAAGGAGAATATGCCCTCACTTCAAAAGTTTTTCCAAAAAATAATGAAAAAGACCTATACATAGAAGGTCTTTCAAAGGAAAATACACAAATTTATACATTAAAAAAATCCTATATAGATAATTTTTCTCCGATTTTTTATACTTTTAATCTTTTATTCCCATTGTAAACTTCATCTATAATGCAAGATCCTAAGCAAACTTCCCCGTCATAAAATACTGCAGCTTGACCTGGGGTTACAGCTTTTGTTTTATCATAAGTAATTTCTACTTTTCCATCATCTAAAATTTTTACATGAGAATTTATATCTTTTTGCCTATATCTAAATTTACATGTACAATCAAATTCTTTTTTTAGTCCTTTAGCTGAAATTGAAGACAAATTTGATCCTATTAGCCTATTTGAAAATAATTTTTCATTATTTTTTCCTTGGCAAACAATTAGTTCGTTTTTTTCTAAATCTTTACCACAAACAAACCAAGCTTCACCTTCTCCACCAATACCAAGTCCTCTTCTTTGACCAATTGTATGATACATTAGCCCATAGTGTTTTCCCATAACATTTCCATCAGTATCAACTATATTTCCCTCTTTTGCTGGAAGATAGTTAGACAAAAATTCATTGAAATTTCTTTCACCAATAAAACAAATCCCTGTTGAATCTTTTTTATCAGCTGTTGCCAAATTATTTTCTTTGGCAATTTTTCTTACTTCTTTTTTATCAAGATTTCCTACTGGAAATAAAACATCTTTTATTTGATCTTGGGATAATTGGGAAAGAAAATATGTTTGGTCCTTGTTTGAATCTATCCCTCTAAGCATTTTAGTTTCACCATCTTCCCTATCAACTCTTGCATAATGACCTGTTGCAAGATAGTCTGCGCCTAAATCTTTTGCATAATCCAAAAAAGCCTTAAATTTTATTTCCTTGTTGCACATTATATCAGGATTTGGAGTTCTCCCCTTTTTATATTCATCAAGAAAATATGAAAATACCCTATCATAATATTCTTTTTCAAAATTTATTGAATAATATGGAATTCCTATTTGGTTACAAACTTTTACTGCATCTTCATAATCAACTTCTGCAGTACAAACACCATTTTCATCTTCCTCATCCCAGTTTTTCATAAAAATTCCACTAACATCATAGCCTTCTTCTTTTAATAAAAGGGCGGCAACAGATGAATCAACTCCACCACTTACACCTACTATAACTTTAATATCTTTCTTATCTTTCTTTTCCATCTATTCCCCTTAATTTTTTAAAACTTCAAATGTATAATCAATATCTTTTTTTGTATTAGTAAAACCAAAAGAAAATCTTACAGAATGTCTCGCCCTGTCCTCATCATACATATTTTTTATAACATTACTTGCCTCAACGCTTCCTGCCCTACAAGCAGATCCTACAGAAATGCAAATTCCATTCATATCTAAATATGTAAGAAGAAGTTCATTTTTAACTTTTGGAAAATATAAATTTAATATATGGTCAGTTGAATTTTCCAAACTTCCATTTATTTCATATAAGAAATTTGATTCTTTTAATTTTTCTACAAAATAAGATTTTAATTCTTTAATTTTTTCTCTTTCACTATATGCTTTTGGGAAGGCTTTTGCCATAGAATAGGCCCCCATTGTAAAGGAAGTTCCAGCTCGCCTATCTTTTTCTTGCTCCCCACCTTTTATAAAGGGTTCTATTTTTTTATTGCAATAAAGAACACCAAAAGAATTTATCCCACCAATTTTATGGCCTGAAAGGGAAAGTGAATTGCAATGAAGTTTTTCTACATCAATATCAATATGAGAATAGGCTTGAACGCAATCTACATGAAAAAATACATCCTTGTCTTTTAAAAATTCACCAATCTCATAGACAGGCTCGATTGCTCCTATTTCATTATTTACAAACATCAAAGAAACCAATTTTACCTCATCTGTAAGTTTTTCTTTCAATTCATCAAGAGAAAAAAATCCATCCTTATCAACACTAAGAAAAATTGTCTTATCCTTATTTACAGTATTTAAAATAGAATCATGTTCTATTTTTGAAGTAATAACAAGATCATCCTTAAAATTTGACAAAATTGTATTATTTGCCTCGCTTGCAGATGCTGTAAAAATTATATTGTCTGGCTTTGCATTAATAGATTTTGCAATTTCTACCCTAGAATCTTCCAAAACTTTTTTGCCATACCTTCCCAAGGCATGTAAAGAATCAGGATTTCCATCAAAATTTTCCATATTATCAAAAATATCTTTTAAAATTTCTTTTCTTTTTATGGATGTAGCTGCATAATCAAAATATATCATAAAACTTCCTTACAATTTATAAAAGACCTAAAAATTTAGGTCTTAGTCGTCAAATTCTTCTTTTAAAACTTCTTTTAAAACTTCTGCTTCTTCCTTAGTAAAAGTAATTCCCTTACTCATTCTAGTATGATCTTCATTCCAATCTCTCAAGTCATATTTTGGTTCTCTTTCATTCCAAGAAACAAGGTTTAATTCCTTTGTCCATCCCTTGGCATTTGTTGAAAGAACACCTAAATTTTCTATTATATCAAATTTAATCGCCATAAAAACTCCTAACTATAATAATTTCTTGGCAAAGAACTAAGCAAAACATTCTCAATTTCACTAGTTGCCAACTCCATTTTTCTAATCCTTCTTTTTATTCTACCCTTTTGTTTTATAATTTCTTCGTCATCAAGATTTTTAATATCATCCAAACTTTTCAAAAGATTTTTAATTTTAATATCATCAGTTTTATAAGATAAGCTCAAATCATTGAACCTATCAATTTTTTCTATAAAATCATAAGGATTATGGTCCATCAATGAAATATAAGAATCCATAAAAATCCTATTAAGCTTATTTTTATCATTATAAATTTGGCTTAAATTTTCATATCCTGTTAAATAAAAATTCAATTCAAACTCAGCCTTAATTAAACGAATTTTTAAATCCATTAAATTTTTTTGATTTTTAGTTAAATTTTTTTCATCAATAAGTCCCATATTATCCTCTCCTTTGAGTATAATATCATAGAATAATTTACTCTACAAGGATTGTATTATAAAGTTTTAAAAAATCAATTTTATCATTTTGAATTTATTTATTTGAATTTTTTTCAAAAAAATTTCTCTATGCAATCATATTAATCGATTTTTGGATTGTAGTAAGCATAGAGAAATTTTTAAATCTTATTTTATTTTTATATTAAATTAGAATTTAAATATCTTTTTTATTTTCTTTTTTACTTTTAAATAAAGCAAATGTCGAAAAGTTTAACAAAGTCAAAACTGCACCAAGTGAAGGTACTCCTGTTTTTACATTATTTGAATATTTTTTTATAATAACAGGATTATTTTTTTGATTTAAACTTTCTGATTTATTTTCAGTAGGATTTTTCTTTTTATCCTTTATTTCTGATTTCTTATCTTTTTCATTATTTTGTGTATCTTCTTCTTTGTTTAAGCCTTTATTTTTATCTGGCTCACTAGGTTTTTGATCTTTTGTTGGATCTTTTTTTCCTGATTTTTCTTCTGGATCTTTTTCACCTGGCTCTTCTGAGCCTGGTTTTTCTTCTGGGTCTTTTTCTCCTTGTTCTTCTGAGCCTGGTTTTTCTTCTGGGTCTTTTTCACCTTGTTCTTCTGAGCCTGGTTTTTCTTCTGGGTCTTTTTCTCCTGGTTCTTCAGTTCCTTGAATTTTTGCTTTTTTATCGTTTAAATCATTAATTTGTTTTTTAATATCATTAACTTTTTCAATGCTAGTATTAATTTCTTCTTTTAAATCATTAATTTCAGAATTTGTTTTTGCTATATTTACAGCTAATTGTCCTCTTTCATGAGTAGTGGCTCCTAATTCATTAGTTGCTTGTTCTAAATTAGTAGTTGCTTCTTGCAATTTTTCTTGTAATTTTGCCATTTTTTCTTGTGAAGCTTTTAATTGTTCAGCCAGAGCATTAACTAAAGCAGAATTATCTCCACTAATAGCCTTTTTAGATAGAGCTTCATACTCGTTCTTTAATTGAGCATCAGTTTCTTTAAATGATTTAAGTTGTTCTAATAATTCTTCTGGAGTCATAATATTTTCAACTACTGATAAGCCCATTAATTCAGCATCTTCTGGATCAGCAAAAGCGCCCCAACCCTTGCCCATGAATGCATTATTTAATATATTATTGTATTTACCAGCAAAATCTCCCATTTTATTTCTCAATTCTGCGGAAGATTTAGCAAATGCCATACCTTGATTATAGTAATCTGCAGAATTCATTAAATTTTGAAAATGTCCATAATCATTAATATTTAAATGTTTATTTAATTCTTTTTTATGAGCTTTAACAAATTCATAAACCTCTTTATTTGTTTTTAATTTTGCATTAGGGTCAATTTTTTTAGCTGCATTTATTACCTTATCTTTTTCATTATAAAACCATAGATAAAAACTATCAGAAGTAATACCTTCAGATATGTCAGATTTCTTAAAACCATCTGCGGCGTCTGACCATGCTAAATTCTCAAGTCCAGCAAATATTTGTTTATAATGTGTGTTTACTCTTCTGTCTCCTTCAACTTTAAGGCCAGCTAAAAATTGCATATAGTGAGAAGTATTTAATTTTGGAAGTCCAGCTTTTTCTCTATCTTTATTTACTTGAACTAAAGTTTCGGCTGCTGTAATCATATTATCAATACCAAAGGCTGAATATTCTTCATCTAATTCAGTTGCCATTTCTAATTGTGATTGTTTTTTACCATTTTGATCTGTAAATCCAGAATCTTTTTCGCTTGCATTTTTAATTTCATTTTTAGTAGCTTCATCACCATTTTTTTCAAAAAATCTTAAGCCAGATTTTTTCTCTTCTTTATAATCTTTTTCTAATTCTTTTAACCTAGCCTTATCTTGTTCAGTGAATTTAGAAACATCATTTTTAGCTTTTTCATATTTAGCTTTTAATTCTTCATATTCTTTATTAGCTTTTTCTATATCTTTTTCAGTTGCATTTTTATCACTAACAATTTCTTGTCTTTTAGTATCAAGTTCATTCATTTTAGTAGTTGCATTTTGCAATTTTTCTTCTAAAATTTTATTATTTTCTTCTTTTAATTTAACCTCAGTTTTATCTTCTTCAATTTTATTTTCTAAATTATTTTTTTCTTCAGTTAAATCATTAACTTTATTGTCAATTTCTGTAATTTGTTCTTCTTTTGTTTTTGTATTATTAATTTCTGTATTAGTTTCATTTACTGCGTTTTCAGTTTCTTTTGCCATATTAGCAAAATCATGCTTTTTAGTATTTAAATTATTTTTAATTGGTTCGACAATAGGTGCATTTTTTATGTTATCACCTTTAAGTCCTAAATTATCTTCTTCAGCATGTGATGAAGATGGCAATATAAGTGAGCAAACAGCTATAGCCAATATTAAAGATTTATTTACCTTCATTTTATTATTTTCCATTTCAACCTCCATGTTACTTATATTAATGTTAAGTATATCAAATATTGTTAAATAAAAAATAGTATTATAATACTTAAATAAATTAAGTTATAATACTATTTAATAAATTAAGTTATAATACTATTTTTTTACTATATTTTAATAATTTTTTATTTAACTAGGTTTGGTTTATCTAATAAATTGATATGGCAATAACCATTTGGATTTTTTTCTAAATAATCTTGATGGTAATCTTCTGCTTTTACGAAATTTTCTAATTTTTCTACCTTTATTTGTATTTTTCTATCTTCATTTTTTTGTTTTTGATCTAAAAATTTTCTAGAAAATTCCAAATCTTTTTTATCATTTGAGAATATCCCACTTCTATATTGACTTCCCACATCATTTCCTTGTTTGTTTATTGAAAATGGGTCGATAATATAGTAAAAATATTCTAAAATTCTTTTTAAAGATTCTTCTTTTCCATCATATTTTATCTCTACAGTTTCTGCGTGATTTGTTTTATATAAATTTTCATAGGATGTATCTTTTGTATTTCCGTTTGCATATCCAACAAGGGTCGATTCTACTCCCTCTATATCTTTAAAATATGCTTCTACTCCCCAAAAACATCCTCCTGCTAGGTATATTTTTTTCATTTTTTCTTTTTTCTCCAATCATATCTTTTACTTGGTTTTCTAAATTTAAACTTTCTTAATGATTTTGATAAGGCTGATGCTAGTAATATTCCAAATGAGATTGCTGATGCAACAGCCAAGGTGTCAAATAAGTTTATAAAGGCTAAAGATTTTTTACCATCTACAAAGTAATACAAAGTATTATATATTCCCTTTCCTGGTACGAGATTTATTATTCCAGGTACTATAAATAAAATGGCTGGCATGTGGCATTTTCTTGCAAAAATTTCTCCCATAATTCCTGTTATATAGGCTCCTGCCAAGGCCTTTAAGAAAACTCCTCCTCCTAATATATCTCCAACAATTTGATATATAAGAAATCCTATCGCTCCTGCAAGAGAAGATAATTTTATAGAACTTTTTGGGCAAGAAAATAACATAGCAAAGCCAAGAGCTGAAATATATGAAAATATAAATCCTAATAGTAAGTGCATATATCCTCCTTATAAAAAAGTCATAGGTACAGCAACGCCAATTGCAAGGGCTAAGGAAATAAATAAAGACATAGTAAGACCAACAAGCCCACTAGTTGCATCTCCACTCATCAAATCTCTTATAGAATTTGTCAAAATAAATCCTGGTACATAGGGCATCATTGATGAAATTATTACATTAGCCATATTAAAACCACCAACAAATTTTCCAATAATTATAGTCAAAAATGATACCATTATTCCAGCTACAAAATTTTCTATGAAATATCCAAACATTTTTTCTTCTACCCTTCTAAATATAAGAAAAGTTAAAAAAGAAACTATAAGGGTTATGGGTAAATCTAAAAAAATCGGTGCTTTGGGATTTACCAAAATTGGAAAGGCAGTTGATGCAAGAACTGCACCAATTATTGTAACTTTAGGATCTATTTTTGTAGTTTTTCTAATCTTATCAAGCTCTATCAGAGCCTCATCTAAGGTCAATTCGTGATTACAAAATCTTCTTGAAAAAGAATTTACCCTATCTACAATTATTAAATTATTTCCCCTGTTTTTTACTCTTTTAACGTTGGCATAGGTTTTTCCATCAACATTAAAAGAATACATCATAGCATTGAAGGTGGCAAAAACATCTATGTCGCTAGCATTATAAATTGATCTAATGATTCTTTCTACAGTATCTTCAACCCTATAAATTTCAGCTCCGTTTTTTAACATCATGGCTCCTGCTCTTGATGTTATTTCTAATAATTTATTTATATCATCTTCGTTATACTTCATCAATAAATTCCTTTTTAAATACAAAAGTAACTTTCCAAAATTGAAGGAAAGTTACCTTAAGAAAAAATTTACATATTTTTATATTTATTTATATTTTCAGAAGATAGAAAGTCATAAGCATCATTTATTTTTTGAAATTTTTCTGTGGCATTTGGATCTGTACTTATGTCTGGGTGAAATTTTTTGGCAAGTTTTCTATAGGCAAGTTTTATCTCATATTGGTCACTTGTATAAGAAACTCCCAAAGTATCACAGGCTTTTTGATATTTTTCCTTAAAGCCAAGATCATTTACAAAACCACCATTTTGGTATCCTGTATTATATCCCCCATTAAAATTTCCTTGGTCAAAATCAAATCCTGAAAAATTAAATCCTTGAAAAAAATTCTTCAAATCTTTGATTCATTTCCTCTTGTCTTCTTTGTCTTTCTTCTTCAGCTTGTCTTCTTCTTTCTCTTTCTTGGTCTAGCCTATATTTTTTTTGCATAGTCTGATAAGTTATCATAGCCTTTACTTTGTCCAGATATCAAAGTATCTGCCTTATCATACATCCATTCTATCAAGGTGTAATTTCCATATCTTAATAAAGAAATAAATGATTTTCCTAAAAATGGAACTACAGCAATTATTAAAAATATAGTTAAAAGTCTTGGCGGTATTGCTATAAAAAATATTGGCAATACAAATATAAAAGAACATCCAACCAACATTATAACTTGGCTTAAACCTTCAAAGACTGTAACAATAGCATTTAAAATATTTATTAAAAAATTAAATATTGAATTTAATATGCTTGCCAGTCCGTGGATAAATTTTCCAAATATTTTTTTCACTTTTTTCTCCAATCTATGATGATTATACCCAAGTTATTTTTGTCTGTCTACTAACCAAAAAGCTCTTCATTATTAGAATTATATAGTTTATAATAAATTCCTTTTTTATCTAGTAATTCTTTGTGAGATCCTCTTTCTACAATTCCCTCATCTGTCAAAACTATAATTGAATCAGCATTAATAATTGTAGAAAGCCTGTGAGCAATAGTTAAAGTTGTTCTTCCTTTTGATAATTTTTCCAAAGAATCTTGGACAATAGCTTCACTTGTATTATCCAAAGAAGAAGTTGCCTCATCCAAAATTAATATTGGTGGATTTTTCAAAAATACCCTTGCTATAGAAATTCTTTGTTTTTGACCTCCAGAAAGTTTAACTCCTCTTTCTCCAATATAGGTATCAAAACCATTTGATAATTCCATAATAAAATCATAGGCTCCTGCAAGCTTACTTGCCCTTATTATTTCCTCATCACTGGCATCTTCCTTACCATACAAAATATTTTCCCTAATAGTTCCACCGAACAAATAAACATCTTGTTGGACAATACCAATATTATTTCTCAAAGAATTTAGGGTTAAATCATTAATGTCCTTATCGTCAATTAGAATTCTTCCCTTATTTGTTTCATAAAATCTAGGAATTAATTTTGTAACAGTAGTTTTTCCTGCTCCTGATGGACCAACAAGGGCTACATTTTCTCCAATATCAATATCAAAATTAATATCTTCCAAAATCCATGGATCTTCTTCTGCTTGGTCAGGATATTTAAAATAAGCATGGTCGAAGGAAATTTTTCCCTTAACATCTTTAAGCTCTCTGGCATCATTTTTATCAAAAATATCTGATTTCATATTAATTACTTCATTAAATCTCTCGATTCCTGTAATTCCTTTTTGATATTGGTCGGTAAATTCTACAAGCCTATTAACAGTTGCAATAATTGTATTTAAATATAAAACAAAGGCAACAAGATCTCCTGGGCTCATTATATTTTTTATTACAAAATTTCCACCCATAACTATCAAAATAGCATACATACTCCCTGCAAATAATTGGTTAATCATATTGTAGGACGCCATATTATAATATTTTACTTTTTTGATATCTACAAACTTATCATTACCCTTTTTAAATTTTCTTTTTCCAAATCTTCATTGGCAAATGATTTAACTACATCAATTCCCAAAAGAGAATCTTCTATACTTGCATTAATTTCACCAATTTGTCTTTTTTCACTTTTAACTGATCTTGAAAAAGCTCTTCTTTTAACTCTTGCAGCATATACCATTACAGGAATAATAATATATAAAACTAGGGTTAAAGGAACATTTATAGTCATCAAAACTACAAAAGAAATTGTAAGTTTTATAAAACCTATAAAAAATTCTTCCGGACAATGATGGGAAAATTCTGTAATGTCAAACAAATCTGTAGTCATCCTACTCATTAGTTGGCCAATTTTTGTTTCATTGAAAAATGCTGTTGACATTGTCAAAAAGTGTTTGAAAATATCACGTCTCATATCCTTTTCAATATGGGCTCCCATAATGTGGCCATAAGATTGCATAAAATATCTTCCTGCAACCTCAATTAATTTTGTTAAAGCATAAATTAAAGTTAGCTTTAAAATAATTGAATAAGTTAAGCTAGAGTTTGATGCATGATCTGTAAGTGTAGATAAAATAATTGGTAATATCAATTCACAAACAGTTGTTAAAAATGCAGAAAACAAATCAATAGCCAAAATATTTTTGTAATCCTTATAATAAGGAATAAATTTTTTAATTAATTCTTTATCAGAATAAGTTCTTTTTTCCATTTTTCCTCCTTTTCTCATACTATAGTATTTTACTATTAATTAAAACTTATTCACTTGATTTTTTATCTGTACTTGTTAAAATATTAATGTGGAAACAATTAGGAGGATATATGGCAAGAATAATTGAAAAAACAAATCTTAATGATTCAACCATTAAATTTGTTGTTAAATCTCCAGATATTGCAAAAAGAGCAAAGCCTGGTCAATTTATTATTTTAAGAATTGATGAAAAGGGCGAAAGAGTTCCTTTTACAATTTCTGAAACTGATGATGAAAACGTAACTATCATAGTGCAAATAGTTGGTGGAACAACTATTAGGATGAATGAATTAAAAGCAGGAGATGGATTTTTAGATTTTGTTGGTCCTTTGGGACAACCAACAGAACTTGACCAATATAAGGGAAAAAATGTTTGTGTAATTGGAGGAGGTCTAGGAACAGCTATTGCCTATCCTCAAGCAAAATATTTACATAAAATCGGAGCTCATACAGATGTAATAATGGGATTTAAAAATAAAGACATAATAATTCTTGAAGATGAATTAAAAAATTCTTCAGATAATTTATATATTACAACAGATGATGGATCTTATGGAAAACAAGGTTTTGTTACTGAAGTTTTAAAAGAAAATATTGAAAATGGAAAAAAATATGATCTTGTTTTAGCAATTGGTCCAATGATTATGATGAAAAATACTGCCCTTGTTACAAAAGAATATGACATACCTACTATAGTTTCTTTAAACTCAATTATGGTTGATGGAACAGGAATGTGTGGTTGTTGTAGGGTAACAGTAGGTGGTCAAATGAAATTTGCCTGTGTTGATGGCCCAGATTTCGATGCTTTTAAAGTGGATTTTGATGAGGCTATGAACAGGGGTAGAAATTATCAACAAGAAGAAAGAGAACATATTTGTAGACTAACAGGAGATATAAGAAATGGCAAAATTTAATTTAAGTAAAGAAAAGGTAGTTATGCCTGAACAAGATCCAAATGTTAGAAACAAAAATTTTAAAGAAGTAGCCTTAGGCTATGATTTAGAAATGGCTCAAGAAGAAGCCCTAAGATGTGTTCAATGTAAAAATAAACCTTGTATGGGAGGATGTCCTGTTTCTGTAAGAATTCCAGAATTTATTCACCAAGTTGTTGAAGGAGATTTGGATAAGGCTTACGAAATTATTTCATCAACAAATAACCTCCCTGCAATTTGTGGAAGAGTTTGTCCACAAGAAAGCCAATGTGAGGGAGTTTGTACAAGAGGAAGAAATGGCGAGCCTGTTGGAATAGGTCGTCTTGAAAGATTTGTTGCAGATTATCACATGAACAAATCCTATAATAAACCAGTTGAAGTTACAGGACAAAATAAAAAAGTTGCAGTTGTTGGATCTGGTCCTTCTGGACTTTCTTGCGCAGCTGATCTTGCAAAATTAGGCTATCAAGTAGTTATGTTTGAAGCTTTCCACACTGCTGGTGGAGTTTTGATGTATGGAATTCCAGAATTTAGGCTTCCAAAAACTTTGGTTCAAAAAGAATTAAAAAATGTAATTGGTCTTGGTGTAAAACTTCAAAGAAATACAATTATAGGAAGAACAAAATCAATTAACGAATTATTTGATGAGGGTTTTGAGGCAGTTTATGTTTCAACAGGTGCTGGTCTTCCAAAATTTTTGGGAATTGAAGGGGAAAATTTAAATGGAGTTTATTCTGCAAATGAATTTTTGACAAGAATGAACCTAATGAAGGCATACAAATTCCCAGAATATGATACTCCGGTACATATTGGTAAAAAAGTTTGTGTAGTTGGTGGCGGAAACGTGGCAATGGATGCTGCAAGATCTGCTAAAAGAATGGGTGCTGATGTAACTGTTGTTTATAGAAGAAGTTTTGAAGAAATGCCAGCAAGAGTTGAGGAAAGCCACCACGCAAAAGAAGAGGGAATTAACTTTATGAACCTCCATAATCCTGTTGAAATTGAAGGAGAAAATGGTTGGGTTAAAAAAGTTAAATTAGAAGTAATGGAATTAGGAGATGAAGATAAATCTGGAAGAAGACGTCCAATTCCTACTGGAAAATATGAAGAAGTTGATTTTGATTCTGTAATAGTTTCAATTGGTCAATCTCCTAACCCATTAATAAAACAAACAAATGATGATATTAATACTGAATCTTGGGGTGGAATTATAATTGATGATTCTACTATGACAAGTAAGGATGGAGTTTTTGCAGGAGGAGATGCAGTAAGTGGTGCTGCAACTGTTATTCTTGCTATGGGAGCTGGTAAAAAAGCTGCTAAAAATATTGATAAATATATAAAAAATAAGGCTAAATAGAAAAAATATATTGTACCAATCTAAAATTAGGTTGGTACATTTTTTTAATTTAATAAAAACTTTTAAAAAATAAATCCGATTCGAAGATTATTTTTAATCTATAAATCGGATTTTTTATTTTCTATTTGATTT
This sequence comes from Anaerococcus hydrogenalis DSM 7454, assembly GCF_000173355.1. Classification (GTDB taxonomy): domain Bacteria; phylum Bacillota; class Clostridia; order Tissierellales; family Peptoniphilaceae; genus Anaerococcus; species Anaerococcus hydrogenalis. Next base: position 84,765 of record NZ_ABXA01000036.1, on the reverse strand, counting down.
TTTCAATTATTCTAGATGATGTTTCAAAATCATCGCTTGTTCCTGTTATTGCTTTGTTTTCTTTTGCTATTTTTGACATTTGATCTAGAATTTCACTAATCTCAGTTAAATCTCCAGATTTATTTGCAAGCTTATCTATTCCCTTTGTCTTATAATCACTTAGACCTTTTTTGAATTTTTCAAATGATGATACATATTGATCGCTTCCATTTTTTAATTGGCCTGTAGAATTACTTAATTTGTTTATTCCATTATCTAATTGTTTTAATCCATTTGCCATTGGATTTATTGCTGTTTCATTTATATTTGCAAGTTGTGAAAGGGATTTGGATCTTTCTTGGAATTGGTTTAATCCGCTAGAAAGAGAAGCTGAACCATTTAGTAATTCTCCTGAATTAGAGTCTAGTTGATTAATTGCACCAGAAAGTTTATTTACCCCTACTTGGTTTCTTTGGGCGCCTTCTTTTAATTTTTCAGATCCTGCCTTAATTTTACCAGTAGCATCATCTATCATTATTACTGATTCTTCTAATTTTTTAATATTACTATTTGATAAAGAAGAACTGATTTTTTTGCTAGCTTGTGAAAGCTTTGCTGATGATGTTTGGACTTTTTCTTTAGAATCATTTAATTTTGAACTTACTTGTCCTAGTCCACTATTTGCTTTATTAATTGATGAAGTTAATTCTTCTGATCCGCCTGCTAGTTGTCCAAGTCCTTCTTTTATAGAAAGATTTGCTTGGCTATTTACACTTAAGGATTGTGATTCTATGCTTAAGCCTTGTTTTATAGCATTTAAATTTTCAATTTCTGATGAAAGAGATCCATCTTCATTTTTTGCTTGTAAGTTTGCTATAACTTGGTCAATTGCACCTACTTGTGCATTTATATTTTGGGCACTAGAATCAAGACCTGGTAGATTTTGAGCACTTTGATTTAAATTATTTATTCCTTGACTTAAAGTTTTTGAAGATTCTTCAATTTTTATATATCCACCATTTATTTGATTAATGCTTTCTGCAAGTGGGCTAATTCCATTTGATAATTCATCAAGACCACTTGATAATTGTCCCATTGATTCAGTAAGAACGCTTAAATCATTATTATTTGAACTTTGCTTTAAGGTATTTCTTAATGAGCTTGTACCCTTATTTAATTTTTCAAGTGATGAATCAATTTCACTTGCACCATTGTTTAAACTTTCTGCTCCTTGGTTTAAAAGGGCCATATTTTTATTTATTTCTCCAACAGCTCCTGTATATTGATTTACTCCTGAGTATAATTTTGATCCACCATTATTTAGTTGATTTACAGCTGAGTTAATAGTTTGTATCTTTCCTGGCAAAGTTGAAAATCCATTTGCTAATTGGTCAAAGGAGCTAACAATTTTACTTGAACCTTGGGATAGCTTACCTGCTCCTTCATTTAATTTTCCTATTCCATCATTTAATTTTTTACTTCCTTGATCTAACTGATTTGAACCATCAACTAGTTTTGCTGCATTTTCTTCTAATTCATTTACACCATTTTTTAATTGGTCTAAAGAATCAAGTTTTCCTTCTTCTTGGAAGAATTCATTACTTATAAGAGCATATATTTCTGTTGGTTCGTAATCTGTAACATCCATTTCCATTTCAACTTTATCTTTGAAATTATCTAATTTATCCCCTTCAATAATTCCATCAAAATTTTCTCTTAGTCCTGGTGTTAAAACAGCTGCAATAATTTCATTTTTTCCATCTTTTACAAGTTTTCCACTATCTGTTGTAAGATTTTTCACCTTTTCTGAATTAAAATTAATTTCTGTAAGGGCAAGGTATGGTGAATATATTTCTCTTTCTTCTCCATTTATATTTGCCTTTGTTTTTGTATTATTAACAGCTTCAATTTTAATTTTTAAATGGCCAGACTTACCCTTTAATTTATCAAAGGTCATTTCTTTTCCATCTAAAAAATATTTTACATTAATGTCAACTGGTAAATCTTCTTTTGAGTCTCCTTGGTAATAAATATCCTTACTATCTTCATTCCAGTTAATATAGCCGTTTTCTAAATTTACCTTCTTATCTGTTTTTAAATTTTTAATATTCTTTAAACTTGTTTTATCTTTAATTTTTATATCATTATCAGAATTTATCCAAATGGAACCTGTCTTATCTTTTATTTTATTAGCTTCTTTTGTAACATATATTGTTTCATTTTTTCTTACACTTGAATCTTGTGCATAAGCAACATTTGTCATTAATAATGAACTTGCAAGAACTAGTGAGAAACCTTTCATTAATTTATTTTTCATATCTTCCTCCTAATTTAATCCCTTTGTTGTTTTCTTAATAAATGGAAATGCAATTTTTATAACAGCTGGAAGGAATAATATTATTGAAAGCATACTTATTATTGCCCCTCTTGCCAATAGCATACAAATTGTTGAAACTATTTCCATTTTTGAATATAATCCTACACCTACAGTTGCTGCCATAAATGATAAGGCAGATGTAACAATTGATTTAGATGTTTCCTTTACAGTCAATTTTAATGCCTCATCTACATCTTTGGTTTCTTTATATTCTACTAAAAATCTATCCATCATAAGAATTGAATAATCTATTGTTGAACCTAATTGAACTACTCCTATAATTATTGATGTTACGAATGGAATAGTTTGACCTAGATAAAATGGAATTCCCATATTTATTTGAATAGCAAGTTCGATTACAGAAATCAAAACTACTGGAATAGCAAATGACTTAAATACTACAGCAATAATTATAAAAACTATAATAATTGAAGCTATATTTACCATTTTAAAATCCCTATCTGATAAAACAGTTAAATCTTTTGTCAAAACTGCTTCTCCAGTTAAGTATCCATTTTTATCATGTTTTTTTACAATTTTATTTATCTTATCAACTTGTTTATTTACCTTATCAGATGCTGTTTGATATTTTGAATTTATCATAATCATTTGATAGCCGTTTTTGACAAAATTATCTTTTAATTTATCAGGTAAAACTGAATCTGGTATGGTCAAACCTGTTATTGAGTTTGCAGACAAAACATTATTTACTCCATCCACTTCTTTTATTTCATCTATAAGTGAACTTATATTATTTTTGCTCAAATCTTCATCTACTACTACAAAGTGAGTTGATGCCATATTAAAATCTTTTTTCATCTTATTTAAGGCAACTATTGAGTCTAAGTCTTGTGGCAAGGACCTATCGAGATTGTAATAAAGATTTGTATTTCTTGCCCCGTAAATTGCAGGTATAAATAAAATTAAAAAGGCAATAAATAATCCATTTTTATGATTTAATACAAAATTTGATGTTTTATCAAATGAAGGCAAAAATATTTTATGGTTAAATCTTGCAACCAATTTTTCTGCTATTAAAATCATTGGTGGTAAAACCACAACTGTAGAAATTAACCCCAACAAAACACCCTTACTCATTACAAGACCTATATCTTTTCCAAGTCCTAAACGCATTAGGATTAGTACAATAAAGCCTGCAAAAGTTGTAAATGATGATGCAAATATTGAGGATACAGTTTTTTGTATAGCTATATCCATGGCATCATTTTTATCTTCATTATTTTTCTTCTCTTCTACATATCTGTGATATAAGAATATAGAATAATCTGTAGTTACTGCCAATTGCAAAACAGCTGCAATAGCTTTTGTTATATAGGAAATTTCTCCTAAAAATAAATTTGTACCAAAATTATATAAAATTGCATAGCCAATATTTAAAATAAATAAAAATGGTATTATAGTAGATTCATTTGTAAGAGATAAGATTACAAGGGCCAAAACAACTGCCAATAAGACATAGATTGGTGTTTCTTGGTCAATTAAATCTTTTGTATCTTTTACAAGTGAACTAATTCCACTTAAAAATTTCTCTTTTGATTCTATTTTTTTAATATTTTCTATGGCTTTCATAGTCCTAAAAGATGAAGAACTTTCAGCAAATTTTACCATCAACAAGGTACAATCTTTAGAATAAAAAACATCTCTTATTTCATCTGGCAAAAATTCATTTGGAATACTATCGCCAAGAATTGATGTTTTTGAAATAACATCCTCTACCCCATCAATTTTTAAAATTTCATTTTTAAGTTTATCAGCATCATGATCATCACCTTTCAAAAGTAGCATGCCCGTGGCAGCATTTTTGAAATCTTTATCAAGAATTTCTTGTCCCTGGGTTGATTCTAAGTCAGCTGGTAAATATGACAAGATATCATAATTTACTCCCGTAGCCTTATATCCAAACCAAGAAGGTATTAATAATATAGTCATTATTAATAAAACAAGTCTGGGATGGTGAGAAATAAACTTGCTTATTCTTTTCATTACTTATCTCCTGTTCTATTAAAAATTTTTCTAATAATAGCAAATAAAACTGGTTTCATTTCATCAATTGATAAAACTGAATCCTTTAAAACAGCACTCTTACAAGTAGACATCATGATTTCTAGGGTGAGAGAAAGTATATAAAGTTTTTGAGATTCTGTGTGGCTTTCTAAAAATAAATTATCGTATTTATTTAAAATAAATTTCAAAGTCGAATCAGCTTCGCTAAGCCCATAATCATTTTCAATTTTTGTATAAAGTGTCCAGGTTATATTTTTACTTAAAAGATCTAGTTCAAAAGGATGGGCTATTAGATAATCAATTATGTAATCAACAAATGAAATATATCTTTCTATAGGATCTTTTTGTACACAAACTTTTTCAGCATTTAAAATAATTTCGGTTGCAATATTTAAAACCATTTTTTCTTTTAAATCCTTCTTGTCTGTATAATACAAATAAAATGTACCTAAACCGAATCCAGCCTCAGTCATAATATCCCTAATTGAAGTTTTATCAGCTCCCTTTTCTTTAAATATTTTTATAGCTGAATCCATAATTTTCTCTTCTTTATTTCCCACATCACTCATATAAAAAATTTCTCCTTATCCTACTTAAATACAAAATGAACACAGTTCATTTTTTGCTACATTTATATGATACAAGTTTTATGAACAATGTTCAACTATTTTTTTTATTTTTATTAATTTTATTTAGATTTCTCTATAGCCTCCTTTATTAAATCAACTCCTTGACCTATTTCATCACGGCTTAAATTTGCAAAGCCTAATATAAAATAATTTTCCTTTCCATTTTTTTTATAAAGAAATCTATTTAAATTAATTAATCTTAAAGATTTTTCCTTTAATAATTCATTGAATTTTACAATATCCACTGACTTATCAATTTTTATAAGTAAATGCAAAGAATCTATTCTTTCAGGAAAAGAAATTTCTTCAATTTCTTCTAATTTTTGAACTATAAAATTGAACTTTTTAAAATAAATATTTTTCATCCTATTTATATGTTTTTCAAATTCTCCACTTTTAATAAAATTCGCCAAGGCTTTTTGTACAAAAGTTGATACTGTATTTGATAGGCCCTTAAAATTTCTCTCGTATTTTTCTAACAAGGCATCTGGCAAAACCATATAAGATATTCTTAATGAAGGAGCTAATAATTTTGAAAAGTTTCCAAAATAAATTACATCAGAATTTTTATCCATGGCCTTTAGACTTTCTGTAGGATATCCCCTAAATTTAAATTCACTATCGTAATCATCTTCGATAATATACCTATCTTTAGAAAGAGAAGCCCAGTTTAATAATTCTATTCTTCTCTGAATCGACATAACTGTACCCATCGGAAATTGGTGAAAAGGGGTCACAAAAAGACAAAGTGCATTCAAATCAGCAAGTTTATCAATTTTTACTCCCTCATTATCAAGTTCTAAGGGGATGGGGTTTTTTAAATCATAAGTATAGAATTTATTTCCAAAGGCGTATCCAGGATTTTCAAATGCGAAAAGGGTTTGGTCTGTTAAAAGATTTTTTATAATTGAAAATAAATGTTCGGTTGATGAAGAAATAATTATATTTCTTGAATTTGTTTTTATATTTCTTGAATTTTTCAAATAAATTTTTATAGCATTTCTTAAAGGTTCATATCCCTTATAAGATCCCTTATCCAAGATCTTTATGTCATTTTTATCAATGGATTCTCTCATATATTTTTGCATGATTTTATAGGGGAAATTTTCATAATCTACCCCACTTATTGAAAAATCATATTTAATTTCTTGACTGATATCTATTTTTTCTTCTATATTTTTCTTATCTAAAATTATCAAATCATCTATTTTCCTGCAATAAAACCCACTCTTATCCTTCACATAAATATAGCCTTCTTCTTCAAGCTTATAGTAAACTTTTTTTATTGTATTAATGGATACATTTATATCCTTGGATAAATTTCTGATTGATGGAAGTTTTTCCCCTTCTTTAATTTCACCTTTTATTATTTTATTTTTTATAATTTCATAAATCTTATCATATAAAAATTTTTTGTTTTTTGGTAAGTTTAAATACATCTGTACCCCTCATTTTTTTATTTTTTGTTACTTTTATTAGTTACAGTTTAGCATATAATTAAATCAAAAGAAATATTAAGGAGTAAAAAAATGCCAGATAAAGATATAAATTTAAAATTTGAAAAAAAGGTTATCATGGATGTTATGAACGTTGAGCAAGCTAAAATTGCTGAGGCTGCTGGTGCAAGTGCAGTTATGGCTCTTGAAAGAGTTCCTGCAGATATTAGGGCTGCTGGTGGTGTTTCTAGAATGAGCGATCCTAAGATGATTGAAGAGATTATGAAAGCTGTTAAAATTCCTGTAATGGCAAAGGTAAGAATTGGTCATTTTGTTGAAGCACAAATTCTTGAATCCTTAGGCGTTGATTATATTGACGAATCTGAGGTTTTAACAGTTGCTGATGATTTTAACCATATTGATAAAAAGAAATTTAAAACTCCATTTGTTTGTGGAGCAAGAAATATTTCTGAAGCTTTGAGAAGAATTTCTGAAGGTGCTTCTATGATTAGGACAAAGGGTGAAGCTGGAACTGGAAATGTTGTTCAAGCTGTAAGACATATGAGAGAAATTAACAGGGAAATCCAAAGAATTTCTGTTTTAACTGATGATGAAATTTTTTCTTATGCAAAAGATTTGGCAGTTGATGTTGATCTTTTAAAATATGTTAGAGATAATAAAAAACTTCCTGTTGCAAATCTTTCTGCAGGCGGAGTTGCAACTCCTGCTGATGCTGCTTTGATGATGCAACTTGGAGCTTATGGTGTATTTGTTGGAAGTGGAATATTTAAATCAGGAAATCCTGAAAAAAGAGCAAATGCAATAGTAAAAGCCGTAGCAAATTATGACAATCCAGATGTGATTCTTGAAGTTTCAAAAGATCTTGGAGAGGCTATGGTTGGAATCAACGAAGACGAAATTAAAGAAATTTTTGAAAATAGGTAAAAATAAAAATCAAACAATTGCCCCATATAAAAAATTCTGCAAATTAATTTGCAGAATTTTTCTTTATACTCTTTTTAATAAATCTTTTAACCATTTTTCATCTTCAGGATCTGATGAATACCTTTTTTTAAGGTCAATCGATTTTATAGCCTTCATATCCTCATCATCAAGTGAAAAATCAAAAATATTTATATTTTCCTTTATTCTTTCTGGATTGGTTGATTTTGGAATTGGCATTGTTCCTCTTTCAACATGCCAACGCAAAACTATTTGGGCAGGAGTTTTATTATATTTATTAGCAAGTTTTTTTATTACAAATTCTTCCAGTAACTCACTTCTACCCCTAGCAATTGGTGACCAAGCTTGGTGGATTATATTATTTTCTTTTAAAAATTTTACAGTATCGTCATTTTGAAAATGTGGACTTGATTCTAATTGGTCGATTGCAGGTTTTTCTCCAATTTCTAAAAGTTTTTTTAGTTGAGAAAGTTCAAAATTTGAAACTCCAATTGTTTTTACTATCCCTTGTCTTTTATAATCTTCAAAAACTTTCCAAGACTTATCAAAATCCTTTCCAAACCAGTGAAGTAAAACTACATCTAAATAATCTGTTTGTAATTTTTCTAAAGACTCATCCAATGATTTCTTTGTTTTATCATAGCCAAAATCACTTGGCCAAACTTTTGTAGCAAGTTGATACTGGTCTCTTTTTTTACCAGAATTTTTAAGCTCAGCTCCAATCATATCTTCATTTTCATAAAGTTTTGCTGTATCTATATATTCATAACCATTTTCTAAGGCTGCTTCTATGGTTTTTGCAATATCTTCTCTATTTGTTATTTTATAAGTCCCAAGTCCTAGGACTGGAATTTTATTGCCATCATTTAATTTAAAATATTTCATACCTACCTCCTGTTTTATTTTTCTACCCCTAAATTTATGTTATAATCATCCTATGAAAACTGTATTAATAACAGGCTCATCAAGAGGAATTGGTGAGGCCATAGCAAAAAAATTAAATAAATCCTATAATTTGGTTTTAACCTATAATAAAAATAAGGATAAGGCTTTAAATTTATTAGGTGACTTAAGAAAAGAAAATCCAAATGTAATTGCTGTTAAATGTGATGTAAAAAATGAAGAAGATGTCAATAATTTATTTGACCTTGCTGAAAAAAAATTTTTCTCATGTAGATATTTTGATAAATAACGCAGGAATTTCATATTTTGGTCTTCTTCAAGATATGGATTTTTCTTCTTGGAATGAGATCATAAATACAAATTTATCATCAATATTTCTAACTTCAAAAAGAGCAATTCCAAATATGCTAAGTCAAAAATCTGGTGTAATAATAAATATGTCATCTATTTGGGGAAACTTTGGATCAAGTTTTGAAGTTGCCTATTCTGCGAGTAAGGGGGGAATTAATTCTTTTACAAAAGCCCTTTCAAAAGAGCTCTTACCATCAAATATTAGGGTAAATGCAATTTCTCCTGGAATTGTAGATACAGATATGACCAAACTTGATTTAACTGAAGATGACAAAAAATCCTTAAAAGAAGACTTAATTGAAAAAAGATTTGCAAAATCCGAAGAAATTGCAAATCTTGTTGAGTTTTTAATATCTGATAAGGGATCTTATATTACAGGATCAATTTTTGATATTAATGGTGGTTTTTATTAACTTGTTCAAATTCTTTAAAATTGTACCAATAAATATATGATTTTGAAACTTTTTTTCCAAGGGCTTCTTCTATGGAGTCCTTGTAAATTTCTAATTGTTTATCGTAAAATCCTTCTCTCTTATATGAATCTGTTTTAAAATCCATTAAAATTATATGATCTTCAAATTCAAACATTATATCAATCTGACCATTAACATAAAAATTGTCGATTTTTCTTAAAAATGACTCCTCTTTTCTTATAAGAGGCGATTTTTCTCTTATGTCCTTAATTAGATTTGAATTAAAAAATCCCAAAATATTTTCAAAATTTAAGTAGGATATATATTCTTTTTTATTTTTCTTAAATCAATAAGCTTATCAATTTCTATTTTCAAGGAATCTAAATCATATTCTTTAAATTCAAGCTCTTGAAAAATTTTATGGATAAGAGTACCTTTTTGTGTTGGTGAAAGACTTATTTGATCAAAATTTGGTCTTCTAAAATCATGGGAAATTTCCACATCATCAAAGCTAGATTTTTCGTAGCCATTATTTGATAAATCATAATTTTTAGCAATTTCTGTTACAGATTTTTTTAATGATTTATTTGTATTTTCCAAATTTTCATAAGAATAAGAAAAAATTTCTTTAATGTTTTTATAAATTTTCTCATCATAATTTTTTCCATCAATCATATCTTTTACATCAGTAAAATTAAGTTCTGAGTTTAGCTTAAATTCCTCAATGTAATCAATTTTTACAGCCCCATTTCTAAAATTATCAGTCTTATAATCCAAATCTATAAAATCAGCCATAATTTTATCCTCTAAGAGGATTTTTAAAATCCAATCCATATAGGAAGATAAATCGAGTATTGAATCTGAGCTAATAATTTTATCAAGGCCTTTTTCATTTAAATCTTTTTGACCTATAATTGATAATTTTCTTTCTGCACGGGTTAGGGCAACATATAGGACTCTCATCTCTTCTTTTTTATCATTTAAATTTAATTTTTCTAAGATTAAATCTCTTTTTATTGATGAAATTTTTATTTTATTATCCCAATCAGAAATATTTATTCCTATTCCCAAATCCTTATCCAAAAGCATATCCTTACTTTTACCTCTGGTATTAAATCCTTTTGAAGCTTCTGGCAAAATTACCGCCTTAAATTCCAAACCCTTTGACTTGTGGATAGTCATAATCCTTACCAAATCTTCTTCATCAGATAAATTTCTTGATGCTTTTAGATTATCCTTTTTTTGATTTTTCAAATTATCTATATAAGTTAAAAATCCAAACAAGGAATTTTCATTATTTTTATCATAATCATCCATAAGTTCTATAAAAGCTTCAATATTTTGAACTCTTTCATATCCCCTATCCCTAGCTTTTAAAAAATCATAGTATCCAGATTTTTCAAAAATAATATTTGCAAAATCATACATATTAGAAAAATTTAAAATATAAGAAAAATCTGCAAAATTTGTATTAAAATCTGAAATTTTTTGACTTAATTCATCATCAAAATTTTCTTCATAAAGTGAAAATTTTTCATAAAAGAATTTTTTGTCAGAAGAAAGGCTTATTAATGAAAGTTCATCTTCAGAAAAATCAAAAATTTCACTTCTTAAGACAGAAAGTAAGGTAAAATCATCTTTTGGATTTGCTATATATTTTAAAATATTTATGAAAAAATTAACTTCTACAGTTTCAAAAGAAATTTTTGAAATATCAGATGAGAAAGGAATGCCTGCCTTTTTTAATTCATTTTCTATTAAATATGCCTTTGAAGATGACCTTAATAAAATCGCTATGTCTTTATAAGACATACCTGAATTTATTAAATCATCAATTTCTTTTATTAAATATTCTTCTTCATTAATACTTGCATTTAAAGCCTTAATCGAAACTTTGGGATATTTTTCATCAAATTCAAAATGATAATTTAGCCTATGATTATCGTCCTTATAGGCAATATCAGAATTTTTTTTAGTCATTAGCCTATCAAAAATATAGTTATTAAAATCAATCAAATCCTTGTCAGTCCTAAAATTTTTAGATAAATTTATCCTTACAGAGTCCGAATCTTTTTCATAAGATTCTAATTTTTCCAAAAATAGTTCAGGTCTAGCATTTCTAAAGCCGTAGATTGATTGTTTTACATCTCCTACAAAAAATAAATTATTTTTATTTTTTAGCTTATCAACTATATAGTTTTGTATATCATTGGAATCTTGATATTCATCGAAGAAAATATATTTAAATTGTTTTTGCAATTTTTCCACTAAGTCGTCATTTTCTAATAATTTTATAAATTCATGTTCCATATCAGAAAAATCCAAATAATTTTCTTCTCTTTTTTTGTTCTTATAAATTTTTTCAAATTCAAAAACCAAATTTTTAAGCTCAGCTAAAACCTCTTCTTCTTTTGGATCAAAAAATGCCTTTGTTATGGAATCTGTATTTACAACTATATTTTTCAATTCAATAAATTGGTCCTTGTAATAGTTTCTTTTTGTTTTTACAAATAAATCTTCATTAGGATCATCCTTATTTTTATTAAATCTTGTTTTTGCTTTAAGATTATAGTCAAATTTTTCAAGACTATCGTCCCACTCATCTTCTGTTACATATTTTTTTAGATTATAAAAATAAGAAAGGTCCTCATCCATCATTTGGATAAATTCTTTACGCATTGACTTTTCTTCTATAAATATTTTCAATTCTTCAGCGTTTTTTATTATATCATCTACTTTTTTCTCAATAATTTTTTTAAATTCAGAAAAATCGAATTTATTACTTGTGTGATATTTTATCCAATTTTCAGGGTCTACTTGGCTTTTTGAAAAATCATATAAGTCCAAAACAATTTCTTTTGCATCCTTATCATCTTTCTCCTTGGCAAAATTATGCAAAAAATCAATAAATTCTTGGTCATTTTTTTCATATTCATTTTCAAAAAGTTCATCTATGGCATCTTTTCTAAGTAGGGCTTGCTTAGAATCAGCAGCAATTTTAAAAGATGGCGAAAGATTATCAGACAAATAAAAATTTTCCCTAAGCATATCAGCGCAAAAAGAGTGGAGAGTTTTTATAAAGGCATCATTTATAGCTTTTATTTGTTTTTTAACAAAAGAACTATCAATTTTTTCATCATCCAAAAGCTCAGATAATTTTTCCCTAATCCTATCTTTCATTTCAACAGAAGCCTTGTTAGTAAAGGTTACAATTATCATATTTTTTATAGGGATTTTTTCCTCAATCATCAAAGATACTACCCTATCTACCAAAACCCTAGTTTTTCCACTACCTGCTGCTGCAGAAACTATTATATTTTTATTTCTAATTTCAATTGCTTTTTTCTGATCATCAGTTGGCTTAAATTTACTCATCTGATAGCTCCTTTTTTATCTTAGCTAAGGAAATATCTTTATTTATATCCCTAAATTTATCTTGATCGATTGTATAATCAAATTTACAAATTGATTTAAATTCACAATTTTTACATTCATAAGTATTTTGATTTTCTCTTAGAGGATTTAATTTTATATTTCCATCTTTAATTTGGCATATATAATTTGAAATTAATTTTTTTATAAATTTTTCCAAAATTTCTTCCTCTTCCGGTGTAAATATATTTACCTTGCCTCTAGATATTTTAAAAATATCAGATTTTTTCCCATCAAAATCTTCATCCAAAAGCTTTAAAACTTCCTCATTAATTTTTATAATAAGGCCATTCATTTTTGTCTTTTTATTATAAATATCAAGAATTGTTTTTTTCGTAACAGGATCATCAATTTTTTGAACCTCATCTTTAAGGGGCAAATAAAAACTTGCTACTGGTGAGAGATTTTCTGATTTTTTTTTCTTTAACTGAAAGCATATATACAAAAAGTTGAAGTTGAATTCCATTAAAAACGTATTTAATATTTATTTCAGTACTGCCCGTCTTATAATCAATAATTCTTACAAAATCTTCAAACCTATCTATCCTGTCAATTCTTCCTTCTAAATAATTATGATCATCAACATAAACTTCAGGATATTTTTGACCCTTACCATATTTTTCCTCAACTCCATCAATTTGAAATTTTCCCTTTTTATTTGGTCTAAAACTTTCTTTGTAGATTTTTGTGTAGATCCATAAACATTTGATAAGATAAACTTGTTTTTATTATCATTTGCTCTCACTTTTTCTAAAGAACTTTCAATAGCTTTTTCAAAATTTTCTTTTACTAGACTTTCTAGTTTCTTATCATCAAGATTTTCAATGTCTATTCCCCTTAAATCTTTTGAAATATTTTCCATATTATAGTGGACAATATTTCCAATTTCCATCATATCTACATCCAAATTTTTACTTTTTTTTGCCCTTAATCCATAATTGATAAAGTATTTGTAAGGGCACCTTGCATATGACTCTATTTCTGAAACAGAAAACCTATTTTTATTGTAAAGCTTTTTAGAAATTTCCTTATCTAGTGGATTTTTTTGGTTAGAGTAGGTAAATCCTTTTATAAATAAATCATAGGAAGAATTTTTGGAAATATTAAATTCATAATTTTTTGAAAAATCTTTTTTAAATTGAAGATAAGCTTTTACAAATTCTTTTTCTATCTCGCTTACCTTCTCCTTTTCTTTAATATCCCACAAAATTTGGTAAGCCTTCATATCCAAAAGATCTTTTGAATATTTTACAAGATCAAATTTTCCTGTTGAAATTTTTTGATAACTTATATTTGGAAAAATATTTATAATATCAGAAATGCTTGTAGATTTATTCATAGGATCATTATTTTTATTTATTAGAGAATATGAGAAAATAATTTTTTGTGATGAGGTAAACATCCTTAAAATATTTAAAAGAATCTTATCATTCTTTTTTGCCTTATAAATTTTAAGGTCAAAGCCTTCTTTTTCTAGGGAAGTTTTTTCGTTTTCTGAAATTAACATATCAGAATTATTATTTTCTGGAAAATAAATATCGGTCATCCCTACAAAAATTTTTATCTTCCTATCATTTATCCTATCTCTTGAAAAATCTCCAATTAAAACTTGGTCAATTGCTGGTGGAATCAAACCAATAGTAGTCGCCTCACATGCCTTTTGAATTAATTTATAAATTTTTCTAAGATTGGCCTTGCCATCTTTCATTATCGATACAATTTGTTCAAGAATTGTTATAAATTTATCCCAAATTTGCTTATTTTCTTCATAAATTTCAATTTTATTGTCTTTTATATATTCTTGGTAATGGTTAAAGCCGGATTTTATCCTTTCATTATCGATAAGATTAAAAATCTTCTTTACAATATCACTTGCACTTATATTTTTATTTGATATTTCATAAAGGTCATTTGTCAAATCTAAAATAATTTTTCGAATTGAATTAACCTTAGCTAATTCTTCTTTTTTTTCTTCTTTTATCTCACCCTTATAAAAATTTTCATCTAGAGTAAAATATTTATCATCAAAAATCATTGACCCCTTAATTTTTCTGGTATTCATATAATTTTGAAAAACCAAAACTCTTTCTAGGGAATTTTCTCCAAAATCTATTAAATCTGACCTAATAAAGGCCTCAAGGTCAGTTTTTCTAAAATTAAAAACTACTAGCCTAATTAAAGAAAGCCAAGTTTTTACAACATGGTTGTCAGACATTTTTTGCGACTTATCTATAAAAATAGGGATATTCATTCTAGAAAAAATTCTTCTAATCAAATTTTCATACTCATCTTCATTTGCCATAACAAGTGAAATATCAGAATATGAATATCCTTTCCTAATTAATTTTTCTATCATCAAGGCCATATTTTCAATTTCATTAGTAGATGAAATTGATTCAACAATTTTTATATTAGAAGTCTTATCCCAAAACTTTTCTGGATTATATTTTTCAAAATTTTCATAAAGATGGTTAATATCTAAAATATCAGATTTTTTTTCTACATTTATTATTTGAATTTTATCCAAACTTTTTATACTTTCAACAAATCTCATAGATTGGTCAAAAATTTCCATGTCATTTGAAAAGTGATTTTGGTAATATTTTGAATCAAGAGAAATTGATACAGTAATTTTTGCGCCTATTTTTATAAGCTCTCTTATAAAATCTAATTTTAAATCTGATAATAGGTCAAATTTATCAAAGTAAAAATTTACATTTTTCAAAAAATCACAATATTTAATATTATCCTTGATAATACTAAGTTCATCCTCGCTATCAATATAAGAATTTTCTAATTTTTTTACATAAGAATCATAAATTATTTTTATTTCTTTAAATTTAAGCTTGGTCATGGTATCAAGATTTTCATTATTTTCTATTTGATCAAAAAAATCATGGTCAAAATAATATTCTTTTATATTTGATATAAAATCTGAAAGACTAGTAACAAAATCTATATCTGATGCCTTATTGGAAAATAATTTCAATTTATCATCAACTTCATCTAAAACACTTGTTAGTAAAATTGCCTTAGATACTTGATTTAAATTTTCATGTTTTTTTAAAGATAATCTTTGTGAGATATAGGAAATTAATGATGAAAAAGATAAAACTTTTGCATCCATTACAGACTTATATTTTATAGAATCAATAAAATCCATATCACTTTCCAGGGTATATTGCTCAGGAACTATTAAAAAAGATTGTTCCTTTTTTTTTAATTTTTCTTCTATATCCTTATAAATATAGAGGGAATTTTCCTCAGGAAATTTACTCATTATAACTTTTATCATACAACCACCTTCAAACTTGAGCCTTCCGTTTTTGAATATTTAACTTCAATTTTTGCATCAATTGCATTTTTCAATTCTTTTACGTGAGAAATTAAGCCGATAAATTTATTATCATAGGATAATTTTTCTATGGTCCTAATTGCTTTTTCTAAATAATCATCTGATAAGGACCCAAAACCTTCATCAATAAAAAGTGTGTCTATTTTTATGCCTCCATTTTCTCCACTTATTTCATCTGAAAGACCGAGGGCAAGGGCCAAAGATGCGATAAAAGTTTCTCCTCCAGAAAGTGAAGCTTCACTTCTAATTTTTCCAGTATTATAATCCAAAATTTCTATATCCAGACCATTGTTTTTTCTCTTATCACTTGTTTCTTTTTTTCTTAACATTTTAAATTGCCCATCACTCATATCCTTTAACCTAAGATTTGCATAAGTTAAAATTTTATTAAAATAATAAGAAAGAACAAAAGTCTCAAAATTAATTTTTTCCCTTCCAGAAACTTTAGATAAGGATCCATCACAAACTTTGGCAAGTTTATATAAAATTTCATCATCATTTTTTGACTTATCCAAAGAAATTTTTATCTTATTAATTTCTTTTTTACTTTCAGATAATTTTTCTATTTTTAATCTTATTGAAAATAAAAAATCATTTGTTTTTTCAATTTTTTTCTTTAAATTTTCTATATCTTCTTTTATTCTATCAGTTTGGTAGTACTCAATATTTTCATATTCCCTTAGACCTTCTATTCTTATAGAGATATTATTTAATTTTTCAAAATATAAGTCTATTTTTTCTTTTTGACTTATCAAATCATTTAAAAGATTTAAATATTTTAAAAATTCATCCATATTTTTGAAATTTTCATTTACTTTTTCATCAAAAATTTGGCTTTCTTTTAAGATTTTTTCCTTAGAAATTTTCAAATCAGACTCATAGTTTAAAATTAAAGAAGAGGATGATGACCTTTTATTTTCCAAATCTTTAATCTCATCGCTTAAAAATTTTATTCTTTTTTCTTCTTTACTTACATAGAGTCTATCTTTTTCTAAGCTTTTTTCAATTTCATTTTTATCAAAAACATCAAGTTCTTCTTTTTTACCTTATATTTATTTTGAAGATCACTTATGTCATCTAGATTTTGAAACTTATCGAGCTTATTTTTTAAATCTTTTAACTTATCTTCAATTAAATTTGCATTTTTATCAAGATTTTCCTTATTTTCTTTTTCTCATCATATACGGCAAGGTTTTTTTTGTATAAATTTCTAAGATCTTGATAAGATTTTTTATATTCATTTAAACTTTCTTCATAAACTTTAGGATCTTTTAACTTATTATCAATTGAATTTTTTAAATCAGATTTTTTTTCATTTAAATATTTAAGCTTAATCTTTAAATCCACGAAATCTTGCCTTATTTTTTCTAAATCAAAATCTCCTACTTCTAAAAATTCTACTTTTTTATCATAAATAGACCCACATATAGGGCAAATTCCATTTTTTTCTAAATCTTTTCTAAATTCATTAATTAGGATAGATTTTTTGGATTCTTCTGCTAATTTTAATTTCCCTCCTATATTTTTAAAATCAGCCTCTGCTTTTAAAAGTTCTTTTTCTAATTTTTCTAGGTCTTTTATTTTCTTATCATTTTCCAAAGATTTTTCAAAAAGACTTTGGTAATCCCTAAGCTCATCTTTTATTTTGTGCCCTTGATCATTTATTTTTTCAAGGTCTTTTGAAATATCAAGAAGTTTATCTGATAAGGCTCTTATATGATCACTTATTTGGTTCTTTTCTTCTAAAAGCACATCTATTTGATCCTTGTATTTTTTAGAAAGTTCTATATTTTGTATATTTTTTTTCCAATTCATTTTTTATAGAAAGAAGTTCATTGAATTTTTTCATTATTTGATCATTTTTTACTATATTTTCTTTTTTTGATCAATTATATTTTCTATTTCTTCAATATTTCCTAATTTTTCCCTAGATTCTAATAAATTTTTATCAATAATTTTAAGTTTATCTTTTTCATCATAATATTTTTTCTCTAAATCATTATAATTTTTCTTATTATCACTTAAATTTTCATAGTAGGGCTTAATTAGGATAGCCTTTTGTGAAAAATCTAATTCATTTTTTAAATTTTCATAGTAATCTTTTTTACTTAAAATTTCTTGTCTTTCTAAGTTTAAAGTCTCAAATAATCTTATTTGTTCATTTTCTTTTTCATAAAAACTTAGCTTTAAATTTTTATCATCTAAGATTTTTGATAAGGAATTTTTTTCTTTCTTCTTTTCATCAAATTTTTTTTCTAAATCATTAGATAAGTCTTCTATCACTTTTTCAATTTTAGAAAAATCCTTTAATTCAATTATTTCATCATCAATATTTTCATCCAATAAGTCATTTTTCTTAACTTCTGTTTTTAATTTATTTGCAATAAATTCTAATTTTTTCTTAGAATCCTTGCTGGCATCCTTTAATTTTTCTTCAATGTCTTTATAAATATAAGATGAAAAAATTTTAGATAAAAGAGTAGCCTTATCATCAGAGCTTGATTTTAAAAATTTTGAAAACTCACCTTGAGCTAAAATCATAACCCTATTTAATTGGTCAAAATTTAGACCTATCAAATCAATTATCTTCTTATCAGTTTTTTGTGGCCCATCAGATATTAAAATTTCTTTATCTTTTTCATACTTATAAAATTCAACACTATGGCCTACCTGCACATTGGCTCTTGTTTTTTTGGCCCTTTGTTTTGGAATTCTTTTTACCCTATATTTTTTACCATCAAGTTCAAAACTAAAATCCACATATGTAGGTGGGTCATTGACATTTAGAAAATCACTTCTTAGATCATCAATATTAAAAGCATGTCTTTGAACCTCACCAAAAAGAGCAAAACTTATAGCATCAAAAATTGAAGTTTTCCCACTGCCTGTATCTCCAGAAATTATAAAAATTTTGGAACTATATAGTTTTGTAAAATCTATAAAAGTTTTATTTTTATAGGTCATAAAGCCATACATTTCAAGACTTACTGGTTTCATTGAATCACCTTTTTAAAAATTTCATTATCTTTTTCACTCATATTCTCATCCATTTTAAATTTATAAAATTTTTGGAAAATTTCCATAGTAGATAAACTTTCAAGATCAATTTCTATATCATCATAACCTTCCAAATCAATGGTGTTTTTATATCTTATAGAGACAGCATGGGGAAATTTGATTTTTAATTTCGCCATGGGTGAATCTATGGGTTGATCATCCTTTAAAATAAATTCTATATATTCATTCGAATTTTCCATTTTTAAGATATTTTCAAAATAATCTTCAATTTGACAAAAATCATTTAAAGGCCTTATCTCTATTTCTTTTATAGAAATATTATCTTTTAAATCCACTACAGTCACTGACTTTTTTTGCCTTACTTCTGAAAATGAATACTTCATGAAAGTTCCACAATACCTAATTTTTTCATCAATTACAAAATGTTTTCTGTGAAGGTGGCCAAGAGCTACATAGTCAAAATTTTCAAATAAATTTGCATCCATAGCATCATTTCCCCCAATTGTTAGAGGCTTTTCCCCCTCAATTTCCTCATCTTCAAATGCCTTTTCATTTGCATAACAATGACTTATTAAAACATTCCTATCATTATAATCTATATCTTTAAGTAGAATCCTATATAAATCTGTAAAATTTTCTATATTTGGATCAATTTCATTTTTTGCCCTGGCTAAGGAAATGTAAGGAATCGGATAAAAATTAACCAGTCCAAATTCATCTTCAAGAGTTAAAGATTTATCAAAAGAACTTCCAAAAATATAATAAGAATTTTTTTCAAAAAAGCTTTTTGAGATTTCAAGCCTTTTTCCTGAATCATGGTTTCCAGAAATTGCTATAATTTTTTTCTTCAAATCAAAAATAATCTTATCAACAAAGTCAGAGTATACTTTCATAGACTCGCTATTTGGAATAGAGGTATCAAAAATATCACCAGCTATAATAACTATATCAATTTTTTCATTTTTTATAATATCTAAAATTTGGTCAAGACAATATTTTTGATCTTCAAGAAGTGAATATGATCCTATATTTTTTCCTATGTGGAGGTCTGATAAGTGTAATAATTTCATCAAGACTTCCTCACAAAAACAAATTCATCTTCAGTTGAATTATAAGGATCATAAATATAATCGCAAAGGATTATTTTTTTAATTTCTTCTGGGTCTTTGATTTTTTTGTTTATCAAATATTTAAGCATTCTCCCACGCATTTGCTTAGTATAGGAAACAATTGACCTTATTTTTCCATTCCTATCTTCCTTAAATGTTAAGGTTAATAATTTTTGATCTTTTTTTAAATATTTTTTTAATAGTTTTGCATATTCAGCACTTGCCAAATTTATAATAAAATCTTCATCCTCAAAGGCTTTTTCATAAATTTTATCAGCCCAAAATCCAGGCATATCAATTCCTTTTGAATCCATATATAACCTATAATCAGATATACCTGTAAAAGGCTTACAAAGACCATAAAGGGCAGAAATTATATAAACATGGTCATTTAAATAAGCCAAATCATTAAAATCTTCCTTTTTAAATTGTTTAAAAACAAGCCCATCATAAGAGAAAATTGCAGGGTTTTTTAAATTATTAAAATCAAAATCTTTGTAATCATAATAGGCCTTAATTGCTAAATCATCATTACAAAAAAACATATTTGCTAAATCATTTATAGAAAAACTCCTAAGTTTTTCAACCAAGTCTTTTGTTTCTTCTTCAAATAAAAGTCCTTCTGTTTTTTCATTTTCAAAATGTTTAAACCTTTTTGCAGGTGAAATTATTATTTTCATATCAAACCTTTCTATTTTAATTCTTAATTAATTATATCATAGAAAATTTTCACAAAAAAAAGACAGGCGAACCTATCTTTTTAAAATTTTTTGAATTATTAATGAAATTATCATCCCAATAACAGCAATAACTACTATAGCACCACCTGGTTTTATTCCCAGATAAAAACTTGCGCTAATTCCTGCCATCATATAAATTATTGCGATAATAATGGATTTTATAAAAGTTTCTCTATAAGATTTTGAAATTAAAAGGGAACTTGCCACAGGTAGGACCATAAGAGATGAAATCATCAAAGCCCCAACAGTTTTTGTAGAAATTCCAATTGTAACAGCTGTCAAAAATGTAAAAATATTTGAAACTAATTTTGAATTAATTCCTGCCAAATTTGCCATTAATGGAGAAATTGAATTATATAGGAGAGGATAGTAAAGATAAAGGCTAAAAAATAAGACAAAAACAAAAATCACACTTACTACAATAAGGTCAGTTTTTGTAACACTAGTAATTGAACCAAATAAAAATGATTCAAAACTTGTTCCACCAGGGGTAAAATCTGACATAATAGCAGCTAGTCCAATTCCTAGACTCATTATTATAGCTGTAGCCATATCTCCAAAATTTTTGAATTTTTTTCTAATTATTTCTATAGCAAATCCTGCAATAATACAAATAATTATTGATGAAAAAACAGGATTTATTCCTATAATAAGTCCAAGAGCCACCCCAGAAAGAGCTGTGTGTGATAGGGCATCTCCTATCATAGATGTTCTCCTATTTACCATAACAATTCCAATCATAGGAATTATTATAGAAAGCATAAGCCCTACCAAAAGAGCCCTTTGCATAAATTCATAACTAAGCATCTACTATCCTTCCATTTTTTATCCTAATCTGACTTTTAGAAAATTCTCTTACAATATCCATCTCATGAGAAATCATTAAAATTGAAATTTTATGTTCATCATTTAAGTGGGCTAGAAGTTTAAGAAAGTCTCTTTTCGAATTTTCATCAACACCAACGGTAGGCTCATCTAAAATAAGAAGATCAGGATCGTTGACCATTGCCCTTGCAATCATAACTTTTTGAGCTTGGCCTCCCGAAAGTTGATTAAAAGGAATATTTAAAAGATTTTCTATATTTAAAATTTCAAAAGTATCATAAACTTTTTTATAACATTTTTTTGTTGGCCTATTAAAAATATTAAATTTTTTATACAAATTTAAAACAACAAATTCTTTTCCAGTTACTGGAAAGGCTACTTTGTTTGCATCATTAACTTGGGGTACATATCCGATTTTAGAAAAATCATCAAATTCTTCAATGTCTTTGCCAAATAATTTTATTTGTCCTGATTTTTTCTTCAAATCTTTTAAAATTAATTTTATAAGGGTAGACTTTCCAGAGCCATTTTCGCCCTGGATTGTCAAAAAATCTCCCCTATTTAAATCAAAACTTATATTTTTTAATATATTATCCTTGCCGTAAGAAAAGACTAAGTCTTTAACTTCTATATCCTTCATCTATTTTAAACTACTTTCCATTAATTCTAAGTTTTCTTTTATCATTTCTTGATAAGTTTTATTAGCTTTCAAATCGTCATCACTTGCATATTCTATAGTATTTATAGCCTTTGCGTCAAGTGATAATTCATTTGCTAAGGTCTTAACATTTTTATCAGAACCACCTTTTTCATAGAAAAGTGCTGAAATTTTTTCTTTTTTAACATAGTCAATGGAATCTTTCATTGTTTTTGCATCAGTTTCACTTGTTGAAGTTATTGAAGTAAGTGGAATTTGGGTTAAACCGTAATCACGAGCAAGGTATGAAAATGCTTCATGATCTACTAAGAATTTTTTATTTTCTTTATTTTTTAATTTTTCTCCATAAGTTTTATCAATTTCTTCAAGTTCTTTTTTAATTTTTCAAAATTTCCCATGTAATAATCTTTATTTTCTGGGTCTATTTCTGAAAGTTTGTCAGCAATATTTTTTGCTTGAATAATTCCATTTTTTGGACTTAACCAAATATGTGGATCATACATACCATGGTGGTGGTGATGGTGGTGATGTCCTTCTTCTTCATCTTCATGGTCATGATCATGGTGATCAGCATCTTCGTGATCATGGTGGTCAGAGTCTTCACTATCTTCCATGCTTTCATGGTCATGGTCGTCTTTGTCTTCGTGGTCGTGATGATCACTATCTTTATCTTCTTGTGAGCCTTCATGATCATGATGGTCACCATCTTCGTGGTCATGATCTTCTTCATCCTCAGTTTTTATTAAATCAATTCCCTTAGATGTATCAACCATTTCTACTTTTGAGGCATCTTCAACCTTATCTTTCCAAGATTCAAGACCTGCTCCATTTAAAAATAAAACCTTAGCATCAGATAATTTTGCCATATCTTTTGCTGATGGTTCAAAATCATGAACTTCTGTATTTAAATTTGTAAAAGATTCTACATTAAATTTATCTCCAGCTATTTGTTTAGTTAGATTATAAATTGGATAAAAAGAAGCATATATAGTTTCTTTTGTAGATTTTTCACTTTGATTTGTTTCATTTGAACTGTTTGAATCATTTGAGCTGTTTGTTTGGTTATTTTTTGCACATCCTGTTACAAAAAGACCCAAAACTAAAGCTATCGCTAAAAATTTCTTTTTCATTTTTTCCTCCTTATTGCGAATCATTTGCAAGAAGTATTATATAACTGTTTTATTTTTTGTCAATATGATATTATAAATAAAGAGGTGAATTTTTTGAAAGCAGCTGATTTATTAAGAAGTAAAAATATTAGAGTAACTGAAAAAAGAAGGATTATTTTAGAAAAAATAATAGAAAATAAAGATCCCATTTCTGCAGAGGAAATTTTAGAAAAATTAAAAGATGATAAGATAAACCTAGATCTTTCTACAATTTATAGGAATTTAAATACCTTAGAAGAAGTTGATCTTCTTTTAAAAAATACAAACCTTGATGGTATTTCTTATTTTCAATTAAATACAAATGACCACAAACATTTTATAACTTGCATGTCTTGTAATAAAAAATTTATTTTAGAAAATTGCCCAATTCATGAAGTTGAAGAAAAAATTGAAAAAGAAACAGGTTTTATTATTAAGGGACACAGTTTTGAATTTACAGGAATCTGTCCTGACTGTCAAAAAAAACATAAAATATAAAAAAGTTGATAAAGGATTCCTTTATCAACTTTTTATTTTAAACTCTTTTATTAAATTTTTCTTTATCAAATGAACCTACAGAATTTGCAACTATCATTGTTCCAGATGCATCTCCTGTTGTATTTATTGCAGTTCTTGCCATATCTAAAATTCTATCTATTCCCATTATCATGGCAATTCCTTCTACTGGAAGACCAACTGATGATAAGACCATTGATAAGGTTACAAGACCTACTGAAGGAATTCCTGCTGTTCCGACTGATGCTATTGTTGCTGTTAAGATTACAGTTATATAATCGTTTAAAGTTAAATCTATTCCATAAGCATTTGATATAAATACTACAGCAACTCCTTGCATTATTGCTGTTCCGTCCATATTTATTGTAGATCCCAAAGGAATTGTAAATGAAGAAATTTTCTTATCAACTCCAATTTCTTCTAAGGTTTGAATATTTAAGGGAACTGTTGCATTTGATGATGCTGTTGAAAATGCAAAAGTCATAACTGGGAAATATTTTTTCAAAAATGAAAATGGATTTACCCTTACAAAAAGTGTTAACAAAAGCATATAAACTATTAAAAGTTGGAAGGCAAGTCCCAATACAACCGAAAGCATATAGGAAAGCATTGATAAAATTACATCATAACCTAAACTAGAAAATGTTCTTGCTATTAAGAAAAATACACCAATTGGGGCAAGTTTCATAACAGCCATTGTCATACTCATCATCAAATCGTTCATTTCTGTAATTATATTTCCTAAAGTTTCTAGCCTATCTTCCATTGATGCAATTAAAAGTCCAACTATAACTGCAAAAATTATTATTTGTAACATATCTCCCTTTGCCAAGGCCTCGATTGGGTTTGTTGGAATCATGTTTAATAAGGTATCTTTTATCGAAGTTTTTTCTCCTGTATCCATATTAAATTCATTTGATCCCAATTTCATATTCATTCCCTTACCAGGACTAACAATAGAAGCTATAGATAATGCGACTATTATTGCAAGAGAAGTTGTTAATAAATAAAAAGCTACTATTCGAACTCCAACTTTTCCCAAAGTTTTTGTATCTCCCATATTTCTACAACCATCTGCGATTGAAAAAAATACAAGTGGAACTACAAGCATTTGCATAGCCCTTATAAACATTTGTCCTAGTATATAAAAAATTCCATCAATAACAATATCATCTTTTATATGACTTTGTGGTATAAAATAATGCATTACAATCCCAAGGACCATTCCCAAAATTAAGGCTATAAATATTTTGGATGTTAGTCCTCTTTTTCTTTGAGATTTAGCAGTCATAACCATACTCCCTTCTCAGATAGTCCTTTAGTGCATCTTCCCAAGTTGAAAAAGTGTTTTTCCCCAAAAGATCTAAATAATAATTATCTATTCCCCTAAATGCTGGTTCAAAATCTATCCTATCAGAATCTCTTACTTCTTCTATTCTTGCATCAAGTTTTGTTAAGTCTACAATTTTTTGTGCAAAGGCTCTAAAAGAACAGGTTCCTTCACAGGATGCATGATAAACACCATAGGCATTTGTATCCATAATAGAAATTAAAAATTTTGAAAGTTCATAAGCTGAAGTTGGTGAGCCATATCTTGATTTTGGTACTTTTATGAGTCCATTTTTACCTTGGTCTATAATTGATTCAACCAAATTATTTTCCTTAGAATAAAGCCTTGATACCCTTACAATAAAATATCTATCAGCAAAATCTTTTACAAATTCTTCTGCCAAAAATTTACTTTTGCCATAAACAGAGTTTGGATTTGCCTTATCAATTTCCTTGTATGGATGGATAGTTTGACCATCAAAAACATCTGCTGTAGATAATTGAACAAGTTTTGCCCTTACCCTATTAGATGCTATGGCAATATTTTTTGCTCCTAAAGCATTTAATAAATATGCCTTATCAGGATCATTTTCACATTTTAGTCTATCAGTAATTCCTGAGCAATTTATAATTATTTTTGGCCTATTCCTATCTACAAATAAATTTACTTCTTCTTGATTTGTAATATCAACTTCTTCCTTATCTGTAGCTATTATTTCAGCTTCCAAAGGATCTAAATATCTTACAAGAGTCGATCCAAGTCTACCATGGGCTCCTGTAATCCAAATTGTGTTAATTCTCATAAATTTTCCTTTCTATAATGTTAAAAAAAATAATAATATGTATTATTATAACATATTGCAAATTATTTTTCATTTTTATTTGCACAATATCTAGCTCTCATACGAAATAAATAAAAAAAGCTAGTAAAACTAGCTAATTTAATCCTATATCTTTTCTATAATACTTATTTTCATATTCTATTTTTTCACAGTCTTTGTAGGCAATTTTTCTTGCAGTCTCTAAATCTTTTCCACAAGCATTAATGGTTAAAACTCTTCCTCCATCTGTCAAAATTTTTCCATCCTTTATCTTTGTACCATTGTGAAAAATTAGAGAATCTTTTACCTGATCAAATCCCTTTATTTCTTTTTCTTTTTCATATTTTAGAGGATAGCCTTCAGAAACTAAAATTACACAAAGAGAAAAGTCATCTGACCATTTTATATCTTCTTTTTTTAAGGTATTATCAAGAGTTTTTTCTATTATTTCTACAAGATCACTTTCAAGTCTTGGCATGAGAGTTTCTGTTTCTGGATCTCCAAATCTTACATTAAATTCTAATACCTTAGGCAAGTCCTTATCTATCATAAATCCAATAAATAAAATTCCATTATAGGAAAATTTCGAATCATTAAATCCATCTTCTATTTGTTTTAAAATCTTTTCTATATTTTCCTCTGTTTTTTTAGAAAATTTACTTGGGGAGTATGTTCCAACGCCACCTGTATTTGGTCCCTTATTTCCAGCATAAATTTGCTTGTGATCCTTACAAGTCTCTAGTGGGAATAGTTTGTTATTTGATACTAAACATAAGAGTGAAGCTTCTTCTCCCTTTAAAAATTCTTCTATTACTACTGTTTTTCCCTCATCACCAAATATTTTTTTTACAAAAATATCATCTAGAGTTTCAAGGGCCTTTTTTTCATCTTCGCAAATTATAACCCCTTTTCCAAGGCAAA
Source organism: Anaerococcus hydrogenalis DSM 7454 (assembly GCF_000173355.1). GTDB lineage: Bacteria > Bacillota > Clostridia > Tissierellales > Peptoniphilaceae > Anaerococcus > Anaerococcus hydrogenalis. The sequence continues at coordinate 57,817 of NZ_ABXA01000036.1, read as the reverse complement.
GTCCATCTGCCTTTATTACTAAAGGATAGGAAAATTCTTTTAGGGATTTTTTAGCTTTGTTAAAGTCATCAAAAGACTTATATTTTGCAGTTGGAATTTCATACTTTTCTAGGAAATTTTTGGTGAATTTTTTTGATTTTTCAAATCTAGCACATTCTTTATTTGGACCAAAAATTCTAAGATTATTTTTTTCAAACTCATCTACAATCCCCATACATAAAGGATCTTCAGGTCCTACTATGGTAAGGTCAATTTTTTCTTTTTTAGAAAAATCTACTAAAGCCTTTATATCTGTAGGTTCAATGTCTATGTTTTTACAAAAACTATTAGTTCCTGCATTTCCCTTTGCCATAAATATTTGATCAACTTTTTTTTGATTTTGATATCTTCCATGCCAAAGCGTGTTCTCTTCCACCATTTCCAATTATTAAAACTTTCATCAAAGACTCCTATTTTTTACGAAAACCTTATTATCTTTTATGTAAAACAAATCATCACAATAATCTCTTACAGATTTTTTTAAAATTTCATGTTCTTTTTCCAATACATTTTTTGCAATTTCATCAATTGTGTCATCTTGGTCAATTTTTACAATTTCTTGATAAATTATAGGACCAGCATCAGCATCTTTTGTTACAAAGTGAGTAGTTGCTCCTGTAAATTTCACACCTTTTTCAAAAACTTTTTCATGAACCCTTCTTCCATAAAATCCCATCCCACAAAATGAAGGTATGAGGGATGGGTGGATATTAATAATTTTTGATTCATATTGGTCAATTATTGATTGAGGTAAAATTTTTAGATATCCTGCAAGAACTACAAGGTCAATATTTTCTTTTTTTAATGTATTAAGTAGTAAATCATTGTCTGTACAAACCATAGTTTTTATAGAGGATTTTTTGGCTCTTTCAAGTCCGTATGCATCATGTTTATTAGAAATCACTATGGAAATTTGGCCATTTATTTCTTTTTTCTCACAAGAGTTTATTATGGCTTGGAGGTTAGTTCCAGATCCTGATATTAATATGGCAATATTTTTAAAATTTGAGGTCGAGTTTTTCATCATTTTCTACAACTTCTCCAAGGTCTAAAAGTTCATTTTCATCAATAATTTTTCTTACATCTTCTTCGTATTTTTTATCAACAGCAAATACTAGGCCAACGCCCATGTTGAAAGTTTCATACATATCTTTTTTGTTAAGATTTCCCCACTTTTGTAAAAATGAAAATATTTTTGGAGCTTCTACATTTGTAAGGTCAATTTTTGCACAAAGTCCATCAGGAATCATTCTTGGTATGTTTTCATAAAATCCTCCACCAGTTATATGGCTTAGGCCATTTATTTTAATTTTATCAAGTAAGGCTAAAACTTCTTTCACATAAATTTTTGTAGGTTTTAAAAGTTCTTCACCAAGACTTGTTTCTAGTCCATCAATTTTTTGATCTAAGGATAATTTTTCCTTTTCAAAGATGATTTTTCTTACAAGAGAATATCCATTTGAATGGATACCTGAAGATCTTAGGCCAAAAATATGGTCTCCTTTTTTTATTTTTTCACCGGTAATTATTTTTTCCCTATCAACTATTCCTACACAAAATCCTGCAAGATCATAGTCATTTTCCTTATAAAGTCCTGGCATTTCTGCAGTTTCTCCACCAATTAAAGAAGATTTTGCTTGAAGACATCCGTCAGCAACACCTTTTACAATTTTTTCCATTTTTTCTGGAATAAGTTTACCACAGGCAATATAGTCGAGGAAAAATAAGGGTCTTGCTCCTTGGCACAAAATATCATTTACACACATTGCAACACAATCAATTCCAATTGTATCGTGCTTATCCATCATTTGTGCAAGCATTACTTTTGTTCCAACCCCATCTGTTCCTGAAACTAAAACTGGATTTTTAACATCTAAATTTTCAAGGCTAAATAATCCTGAAAATCCTCCAATTTTACTTAAAACATTTTTTGATTGTGTTTTTTCTACAATACTTTTAATTAATTCAACTTCTTTTTGGCCATTTTCTACATCAACACCAGCATCTTTATAATTTATTGACATTTTATTTCCTTTCTAAAGGGTTAAACCCATCAAAACAATTTTCATAATATGTTTTGTTTCCACAAGCTTCTCTTAATCCTTCTAGGGAAATAAATCCCAAAGAATCTGCTCCAATAATCTTTCTTACTTCTTCTACACTTCTGTTATAACTTATCAAATGTTCCTTATCGGCAACATCAAAGGTATAATTTTCTTCTTTTATAACTTGAGGAGATGCTATTCTAATATGAACTTCTTTAGCTCCCGATTCTCTTAAAATTTCTATTACTCTTTTTACAGTATTTCCTCTTACTATAGAATCATCCACTAAAACAACTCTCTTTCCTTCTAAAAGATGTTTGATAGGATTTAGCTTTATCCTAATTCCTTTTTGCCTAGTAGAATCTGTTGGAAGAATAAAAGTCCTATTTATATACCTATTTCTAACTATTGCCCTTTCATATTTTATATTTGATGCACGAGAAAATCCTACTGCAGAAATAAGTCCACTATCTGGACTGCCTACAACAATGTCAGCATCTACTGGATGTTCCTTAAATAAAATTTCTCCCATCCTTATCCTTGCATCATAAACACTAACTCCATTTATGTATGAATCTGGTCTTGCTGTGTAAACAAAATCAAAAATACATGGAGAATTTGAAATTTCTTTTGAAAAATATGATTTTTCTCCGTCATAATCTACAATATAAATTTCTCCAGGCTTAAGTTCATGGCAAATTTGTCCACCTATTGATTCAATTGCACATGATTCGCTTGCAACTATATAATTATCATCATTTTTTCCTACACAAAGGTTTTTGATTCCATAATGGTCTCTAACAGCAATCATCCTTTTACCACTAACAATCAAAAGAGCATATACCCCATTTAACTTATTAACATATTCAATAATTTCGTCTTCATTTTTAGAATTTAAATTATTGACAATTTCTTCTGGAGAATTTTCATCAAAAAATTTACCATCAATTGCTATTAAATTTTTGTGGTTAGAATTTTTCGGATAAAACATCCAAGGCATTGGTAAAAGTGACCTATCATCTTCAGCAAACATATATTTTGCATGAGCTAGTCCAACATTTCCTGCAAGAGTTGATATATTATCAAGACCGATATTATTAGCAATTTCACCCTTGCCTCTTATTTCTGATAATCTTTCATGAGAAAGAAGAGATATTCCCATAGCCTCCTGTCCCCTATGTTGGATAGCATAGAGGGCAGAATAAAGGTCTGGGAAAATATTTTTATATTTCTTTTTTGAAAATATTCCTACAATTCCACTCATTATTTATTTGCCTTATATTCATATTCAGAATTATCTATAGTTTCTTTCATCTTAACTCTCATATCTTTTAATTTTTCTCTTAGTAAATCATATTTTACTGAAAGAATTTCAGCAGCTAAGATTGCAGCATTTTCTCCACCACCAATTGCAACTGTAGCAACAGGAACTCCACTTGGCATTTCAACTGTAGAAAGTAGGGCCTCAATTCCTCCAAGATGGGATGATTTTGCAGGAATTCCTATTACAGGTCTTGTTGTTAAAGCTGCTATTACTCCTGATAAATGAGCTGCCTTTCCAGCAATTCCTATATAAACTTCACTTTCATCTTCGCTTTCTTTTACATATTTTTCTAAACTTTTCAAAGCTCTGTGGGCAGAAATTACCTTAACTTCATAATCAATACCAAATTCCATCAATTTAGAAACAACCTTATCAGCAATTGGGCTATCAGACAGTGATCCCATAATTATAGAAACTTTCATGTAAACTCCTTATTAAAGTCCTAAATATTTTGATAATTCCAATGGCTCAATATATTTTCCATCTTTATAAGCTCTCATATTTCCACCAGAAACTTCATCGATCAAAACAACCTCACCAGTTGAAGCAAGCCTTCCCCATTCAAATTTAATATCATATAGATCAAGACCATATTCAGCCAAAATATCTTTTACAAGTTTTGCAACCTTCTTATTTTCTTTAATTATTTCTTTGTATTCATCGTGAGATAAGATATTTAATTCAACTAATCCATCTTCTGTGATTAGTGGATCTTCACGATCATCATCTTTTAAAGTAATTTCAGAATAGGCATCAAGATCTTGACCTTCTGTTGCATAAAGTCCATATCTTCTCATGAAAGATCCAACAGCTTTAAATCTTGTAATAACTTCTAGACCCTTTCCAAAAACACTACATTTTTCAATTTCCATAAGGTTTTTGTCAAGGTCTGCTCCAAGATAATGAGTTTTTACACCAGCTTCATTTATTTTTTCAAAGAAAAATTTAGAAACTTTTAGACATTCAGCACCAGCACCTTCTTTTTCACCAGCAACTTGGTTTCCACCAGTATCAAAAACTCCGTCAGTTCCTGTCATTGTGTCCTTAAATAGACAATAATATTTACCATTTTCTTCAACCAAATTTTTTGTCTTACCTTCGTAGATTGTATTCATTTTTTTCTCCTTAAAAAATTTAACAAAAAATAAGCCCAGAAGGACAGGCTACGAAACCTATCCTCCTGGGCTTTTATCCCTCTGGTGTAATACTTAAAAAAATATCCGTACCGCTCGGTCTTGAAAAATTCAGATCCCTAGGTACACTTTCGCCCATTTTCAATGAGCCATATTCTTCGTTCAAGTTCATAATACCAAGGCAAAATTTAATTGTCAAGAAAGTTTTTTGATAAAAAATTTTTTTATTATTAATAACTTGTAAAATATGGTATTTGAGATAAGATAATTAATAAGAAAAAAGAAAGGATTTAAAATGATTAAAAAGAAAAGCTTTATAAAAAGTATTCTTATAGGAATTCTTTTAATAACCACTATTTTATTTGGAGCAAAGTATTTTTCATCAAAGAATGAAAATAAAATCGACAATAAACTAATCCAAAACAGGATTGAAAGTGCAAAAGAGCTCACAACATTAAAATATTCCTACACAAATATGGGACAATTTGAAAATTCAAATAAGTTTTACGGCTATGACCTTCCCTTTACCCAAAAGAAATTTATAGTTTCTTACGATGGTGTGATTTCATACGGAGTCGACCTTGATAAAATGGATGTAAAAGTTTCTGGTAAAAATATAGATATAAAACTTCCAAAATCAAAGGTTTTATCCCACGAAATTTATGAAGATTCCCTTAAAATTTTCGACCAAAAAACATCAATTTTCAATCCAATCAAAATTGAAGACTATAATGATTTTGCAAAAAAACAAAAAAAATCTATAGAAAAAAAAGCTATTGAAAAGGGAATATTAGAAAAAGCTGATAAAAAATGTGAAAAAGCTATAAAAGATATTATAAATATCGACAATAGCCTAGAAGATTATACAATAAATATTCAATTTAAATAAGGGAAATTCCCTTATTTTTTTATCTAATATTAATTTATGAGAGGTAATAAAATGAAAATATATTTAGGTTGTGATTTATTCACAGAAGGACAAAGATGGCAAGCATTAGAAATTCAAAAAGCCTTGGAAAAAGAATTTTCTGATATAGAAATTTATAATCCTGCACAAAATCTAGAAATAAACGATAAATCAGCAGGATTTACAACAAATTATGATATTCTTTTAGCTGATTACGAAAGACTTAAAAACTCTGATATCCTAATAGGATTAATGGATACAAAAGATTTGGGACTTGCTGCAGAAATGGGAATAGCCTTTGAAAGAGGAGTACAAATTTTTCAACTATATACAGATATTAGACTAGGTGGAAATGACAAAGAAGACAAATTTGATCCAATGAAAAAAGACATTTTCCAAAATGATTTCTTATATATAAACAAACTAGTAACAGGACTTTCCTACGTTGACAAAAACGGAAATAAATTTAAAAAACCAAGAATTTATAAAAGAAAAGAAGATTTGATAGAAGATTTGATTTTGTATATAAAAGAAAATAAATAAAAAATAAGGCTTGTTGTAAAGTGAAATGATTTTCACAAAACAACAAGCCTTTTTGGCACGCCAAAGAGGATTCTGAAATTATAATTATTACAATATTATATATAGTTTTATAGTCGTGTAAATGTGGAATATAAAATATTAAATAAGCTATTAAATTCTATTAAAACTTATCTAACGTAACAATTGGCGTAATAATATAAAAAACGTAACAATCATATTTAAATACTATTCATTTAAAAATAACTTCAAATAATTATATAGAATCAAGCACAAAAAAGCTAGTAAAAAAATACTAGCTTTTCTTATTTTGTATTCAATTCATTTACAATTTCTATGATTATTATAAATTTTGTTAAATTTAGCTCTTGCTTAATAACAACTCCATATACTCTAAAAAATAATAAAGTGAGCTTTGTTCTGATTTAATAAAATTTTCGTTATATACTCCCTTTTTAAATTCTTTTTTTTCATAATATAGTTTTTTGTTCTTAAAATATTTTTTTCCATTATAAAAAGAACCTTCATTTTGTGTTATAAACTTAAAAACTCCATTTCCTTTTTTGTAGTGTAAACCAGTCAACTCATTTATATTTTTATTAATAGAAGCAGCTACCCAATTTTCAAAGTTATTGTAAGTCAAAAAAATATTATTTTTAATATTTATCTTCTCTAAAGTTTTTATCAAACTTTTTAACTTTTTCTTTTCATTTTGTACGCTAGTACATCTATCTAAATCCATTATAAACAAAGCAATATTAATAACTTGTGAATTCTTTTTAAGATAATTTTCTGCACCTTGATAGCTACCACCTTTAAGTGTGTGAAAGTTTACATTATTCGTTAAAAGCTTAAATTCTTTTAATAAATTCTTTATATAGTATTCCTCTGTTTCTCCCTCGCATATGATCAATATTTTTTCTGTTGTTTTTAAATTTCGTTTTTTCGGTCTTCTATTCATTTGTATCAAAAGAACCTTTCATATACAATTCATTTATACCTTTTTTCCCACTCCTAAAGTCATATTCTTCTAAAGAATGTAGAACTGTAGATAAATCAGAATTCTTATATACAAAATACATCTGAGAAGATTTAAACATATCTAAATTTAATAAAGTTAAATTGTGAGTAGAAATAATAATTTGTCCAGTAGTATTATTTTCCGAATTTATAAACGAATTAAATAAATTTATCAACGCTTTTGAACCTATGGAAGAATCTAATTCATCAATAAATATAGATTTTCCATCATACATCTTTAATATATTTGGTAGTAATCCTATTATTTTTTTTATTCCTAAAGATTCTGAAAGTAGATTAAATTGATCCTTATTTTTCCTGATCAGAATCATTTCAAACCCACGCCCTTTTTTATCATCTATTATTCTTTCATCAAATTTAAAATCTATAATAGTATTATCTAATGACTGTAGTATAGATATTACAATATTTTTCAATTTCTCTATTTCATTTTTCACTTCTTCAGAAAAAAGATCTACAGGGAACCATTTCATTTCTTTGTTTACAAATGATTCTGCAACTACCTTTATATTATCTATAGATTTAAAGAAAGAATCTATAGGAACGTCTAAAATATCTTTCAACTTTAATAATAAAGTATTTGATGAAGATTTAGAAAATAGTTTCTCTAAAACTTCAATTTCTTTTTTGTCTGTTGGTAAATCATTAACTCTTAACTTATTATTAAAAAATGTATAAATTTCATTGTCATTCTTAACCAACTTTTCTTTAACTATATATCCATCCTTATTAAAAGAAATATAGTACTTATATATATCTTCATTATCATCTAGTAGTGAGATTCCAAATGAAATCTCATTAGAATGCTTATTAAAAATATCTTTATCAATTTCACCTAAACCATTTTTTATTATACTTTTCATCTTCTCAAGTGCATAAAACCAATTTGTTTTACCAGATGCATTATCTCCAAATAATAATAAAGACTTCATTGGTCTACACTTTCTATGTGTATGAAAGTTGTCATTGTATTTTGTATTTGTTATGCGTGATCCCTTAAATGGTGTAAAATAAACTGTTTGTTCATTTTTAAATGAAAGAAATCCACTTACTGAAAATTCTAAAATCATTCTACACCTCCTTCTTACTTTTATTTAATTATATCATAATTAAAAAGATAATCAATAAATATGTTTATCTTTAATTATAAAATTTTATGTAGAATAAAAAAGACCACCAGCCAAAAGCCAGTGGCCAATGCAGAAATTTTTGATAAACACAATACATAGTCTATCTATCAATTATATTGTACTTTTTTTAAAACCTAATCCAAGGTGTTGTATCTCCAGAAAGTCTCCTACAAGCAACATATCTCCTTTGACCAGAATTTGCTCCAATGTAGGAAATCCATCTGTAACCATCACCTTCCCAGACTTGATCATAATGTATTGGTTCATTTTTTTCATAACAAGCTACAACAGGTGAGCTTAGTGATGGGCCTGTTCTTACATTACATTCTGTTAAAGTTATTCCCGTCCATTTTTCATACTTAATAAGTTTTCCTTTTTTATTAGATCCTTTAACTTCTGGCCAAACTTGATTCCCATTTTTATTATAAACTTTATAATTATATTTTTTGGCCAAACTTTTTGCACTTTCTAAGTTCTTGAAAGCCCCCTTTTGACTTTTAGAATCGCTCCAAGATTTTCTAACCCTATACAAATCTGCCACAGTTTTTGCTGTATAATTTCCACCCTTTAGTCTTTTGTTTACCTCATTTGCAATATAGGAAAACTTGCTGCCTAAGTATGGACCAGGGCAAGTTGTTTGTGCATACCATTCATGTTTTTGTAATACTCCATCCTTCCATCCTGTATAAGTACAAGGATAAATATTATTTCTTTTACATATATCTGTTACCAAATCGATTAACCTATTTAATACAAAATCTGATACTGGCCAATTGCCACCGTATTGGCTGTTAGATGTTTCTATTGTTACTGCACGATTGTCGCACCAGGCTGAAGATGTTGTCCATGCCCTGTTTGCTTCATCTACAACTAAAACAATTTTTCCATCTGATCCAACTCCATAATTGCAAGAAGCTTGCCTAGATGTAGATTTAAAAACACTACCAATTCCAGCAGCTGTCAAAACTCCTGCCGTATGGTGAATAGCTATTTTTGTGATAGAATGTTTTCTTGTTCCGCTATGGTTAGGACTGTAATCTGTTCTATTTACTAAGCTTGAATTACTCATTTTTATCTCCTTTTTGATTAGTTACTTCGTCTTCAATATTTTGGTTTATATAAGAGTTAAGATCTCCATAAGCTTTATCTAAAATTTCTCTAGATTCTTTATCTAGAATTTTATTAATTTTGTTTTTGTTTTATTCCAAGCTTCTTCTTGTTGGTCTCTATCAAATTTCCCTTCTTTTTTAAGATCTCCAACAAACTCTTGATTGGTGGCTGATACGCATTTTGTAATTATATCTAATAGCTTGTAGCTTGCGTCTCTAAATTTTATATTTTCTATTTTTGCTATTTTCTCTTTGCTTAGGTTACTTAAATATACAAATACATTTGTCAAAACTAATATTCCTACACTTACTAAAATTTTTATTAAAATATCATTCATTTTTTACTCCTTGTGAAGTTCCTTGTGAAATTGTATCGGCTATTTTCCAACACTTCATCCACATTGTGTTATATGATCTGTTTATTAGTGTGTACTAAAAAAGGACTAGATTTTACCTAGTCCTAAGCACTTTTATCAATGTCATCTGCTATATCATCTATTTTATTATTCAAAACAGTAACGTCTTTTTGTATCTGATTTACCCCTTGCTTAATCTCAGCAAGGGAAGCCCCGGAGGAAGAGTTATGCACCTCTAATTTTTCTCCCAAACACCTTACTTCCCCTTTATTTGTTTCAATAGATTGGGTTACTTTTTCAGTTAAATTTAGGATCTTATCGTTATTTTCTTTTTGTAATTTTCTGTCTTCTGCTCTTTCGCTTCTTTTTATGCTAGTATCTTCCATATACACCTTAAGAAAAATCGCCGCTATTACTACCAGAGGACCATTTTTTATTAATGCACTTGCTATCATAGTCCATTCCATACTATCACCTACTTTAAATAACTTTTATAAAATTCGATTGTGAAACTTTATATACTTCAAAACCAACATTACCAAAAATGATGACTCCTCCATATAAATTTTGATATTTATGAATAAAACATACAGATTCATTTCCATTAAGAATTGCTCTGATTGTTAATTGATCGTTGCCAAAAGAATCCCAATGCTGTTTAATAACACCAATATGATCACCATTTTTAACAGTATCATCTTTTCTGTATATATATTTAATATCTTTCAAATCCCCCACGCCATTGTTGTTAATAAAATCCTCTAATTTTTTTTATATTTTCATTTTGTTCTACTATTTGATCTGATAATTTTTCTCCAAATATCAATCTACTTAAACGCATAACTTCCTCCTAATCAGAAACTTCGCTAATAACATTATGATTTTCTAGCACATTAAATTTAAAATTCAAGTTCATCAAATTTGATATTTGATTTTGTAAATTAGAAAATTGATTTGCACTTTCTTTGCTTTCAAACTTAGTAGCATTTTCAATATTATCAGTCCAATAGATATTTCCATTATATCTATCAAATTGTGCCAACATTTCTGATTCATCTTGTTTTCTCACGACAATATAATTAGTAATATCTTTTATAAATTTACTTTCCATCTTTGCCTCCTTCACTTTCCACATTTTCTTGATTAATTATAGGATTTAAAAAAGCGACATTCCTGATTGATATTTCAAATTCATCCAGGTCTGCCACTTCAATTTTTTCTATATTTACTTCTGTTTTTTCATTTAATAATTCAGCAACTTCATCATCATTTGAGTCTTTTATTATTTTGTTACATATAATTATTACATCTTCTAGTGAACGCAGTATCTTGCTTAATTTAAAAGCTGTCTTAACCGATACTTTTTGATCTATAATTTCACTTATAGCACTATGAATACCATATATTTCATTATTTGTAAGTTTCATTTAATCTCCTTATCTTACAGAATTGTTCCATGCATCTATCATTTCATTTAAACTATTTCTTGTATCTCTTAAATCATTTCTAACTTTGTCTAAATCTTTTTCTGTAGCTAGTTTATTGGAAGTTCCAAAACTTGTGTGATATATTCCATTCCATGCAACACTTAATCCATCTCCACTAGAGTCTGATATTTCTACTCCCTTCTTAGAATTAACATTTGTAGTTTTTATTTTAAAATCATTATTAAAATATATACTATTATTAATAAAAATGTCTTTTGTAAAATATGTTTCATATTGAAATTGAATCGGGTAATACGACTTAGATAATTTCCTACTCTTATTGTACTTATCTAGGATTAGATAACTATGATAGTTTTCTTCCTCATCATCGTAACCCAATGAAATATTATTTTCGCTTGCTTTGTGAAGTATTTTAATTGTAAATCGACCATTATCCAAATATGAATTTGAGAAAGCTCCCAATCTTTTATCATCCGGTCCATAAAAGGTATAACCACCTTTATCTAATATTGCTCTTAAAGAATCTTTATAATAAAAAAGCAAAGATGCATGCAAAATAGAAAGTTTTGAATTTGATGTTCTAAAATGAAATGTTCCTGAATCAAGATTCCATAATCCATTTTTACCAGAAATGGTTCCAGATTTTATTGCATTAGCATTCAAGTTTTTAACAGTAATATATCTAGCATCAAGTGTTCCACCTTTGATTTTGCTTGCAGATAAAGTACCAGTTACAATTTTATTCGCATCTAAATTAACTACATTTATTTTCTTAGCATCTAAAGTTTTTCCTACAGCCCAATCAAAAGTTACATTTTTTAAAAGAGCATCTGTAATTGCAGCAGTTGATATATGAGCTGTCTTTATTAAACCATTTTCAATATAAGTTCCTTTAGATGTTATGTTTAATATTGACTTATTGGTGTCATCACTAGCCTTTATTAGGACATTTCCTGCTTGAGTATTTATTTCTCCTAATAAATCCCCTTTTTTAACACTTATATCTATTTGATTTTTCAATATATTCAATTGACCAGTAAAATTATTTCTTATATCTGAAACTTCTAGGTTCATAGAATCTGTTAATAGCTTAAATTTTGTTCCAATATTTTTATTGTAATCTATCATACTCAATTGAATTTTATCTATATCTTGGTATATCTGAGAAATATTTCCATCATTATCGGATGAAACCCTCATCCAATCATCCCATGAAAATTTCTCACCTTTCTGCTTAGCTTTAACACATATCCAAGTACCAGAATCAGAAAGTTCTTCTAAAAATATTTCATCATTCTCATATATTACATCATAATCTTCATTTGCAAGTTTATAATTACTTTTAAACCATACACATCCTAATTTATAAGGTGGAACTGGTGTATTATTTATTAAATTTGCAAATTCAGTAATATTTTCTGGTAAATTTCTAAGAGTTGTAGAGTGTTCATTTATCATATGTCTTATTGTTGAAATAGAAGTATTTCCAGTTTTACCTTCTAAATCAGCTATAACTCTATTATTTCCATCTACCGTTTCTGTTAATACATTTAGCTTTACATCTTGGCCGTTTATTTTTTTATTCAAAGAAGATATGTTGTTATTTACTGTTGATATGCTAGAATTAACATATTCAGTTGTACTATATCCTCTATCATTTAAATCGTTAGTTTTTACATATTCAGATAATTGTTTAGAAACTTTCCCAGCTTCTTTTTCTGCAACAGTTATAGCATATTTTTGAATTTCATTTGTCTTAGAATAATCCAAAAGTATATCTGATATTTTTTTATCTGTTTTTATTTGCTCTGTATACATTAATTTTTCAACATCACTATTTTTAGCATAATCTACAAGACCGTTCTTTAATTCTAACAATCCTTTTTCTGCTAAATTAGCTTGCTGTTCAATTAAGCTTGTATTATCTGTTGCAATTCTCTTCCAATCGTTCCAAGAAAATTTTTCACCTTTTTTCCTAGCTTTTATACATATGAAAAGTCCAGGATTTGCAAATTCATCCAATGTAATCCTATCATCATTAGACAATAAATCATATCCTTGGTCTATTTCTTTGGAAGGAGTGTAGTGTATCTTATACCATTTTTGTTTCAATTTATATGGTGGTGTTGGTGCTTTATCATAAAAATCAGCAGATATTTGTCCCATAATAGAACTTATATCATTTTCCAAATTACCTATGCTTTCTTGAGCTTCATTTAATTTCGATAAAGATTGTGATAAATCTCCAAGACTTTCTATATCAATCTTAATGCCTTCAAGTGATTTTTCTGCTTGGTCAGCCTTTTCTTCTGCCTTTTTTATAAGGTTTGAATTTTCATTCATTTTTTCTCTGAATTCTTTAAAAAGTCTTTCAGAAATCCTCTCAGTCCACTCCCCATTTTTATAAAAAAGCATATCTACAGAACCATCTGTATTTTCTCTATACCACATATCACCATTGCTTGGATTATTTGGTTTACTAGCTCCTGTATAAACTGTAGTCTTACCATCAGATGACTCCATCTGATAGTTTAATTGTTCATATACATTATTAAATTCTTTTTTCGTATTTTTTATTTCTTTTTGAAAAGAATCAGTGAATTTTTTTGTAACACTACCAAAGGTAAGCTTTATATCCTTACCTTCTCTAACAATCTTTTTTATTCTAGAATATGACCTATATCCTATTTCATCATCTATAGTTGGAACTTCATATCCTATTTTAGCTTCTATATCTAAATCTATGGCATCAACCACATACTCAGCTCTTGGTTGAGAAACTATATCTAACTCTTCTTGAGCTAATTTCTTAAGCTCGTGTGGATCAGTTATATCTTCTAACGTTAAAAAACCAAATAAGGGTAATTTATTTTTCTTATCACCTATTCCATATATTTTTGTAGCCACCTTGTTTTCAATATAGGGTATACCATCATTTATATCTTCTATCCCTATCCTTCTTCCATAGCCGCCACTTTCTTTTTCCTCACCTTTTCCAAAAGGAATAATAGCAGTTATTATAGGCTCAGATAAAATTTTCCTTTTAAATTTTACTATATTTTTACCAAACTCAAGCCTACCCTTACTCCTACCATCTCTTTGATAAATGAGGATTTTTCTTTCAGTAATTTTAGATCCTGAAAACCTATATTCAGTTATCCATTCACTCCTATAAGTTTCAACAATTTCTGAAAAAGCTTCAAGAGCTGAAATATGATAAAAACTATTTTTAGAAGATTGATTAGAGTTATATCCATTTATAAGTTGAAACTTCCACCTGGTATCTTTTAATATAGAACTTAAAGCCTTATCTATACCTCCCTGAGGTCTTAAATCCATTATTGGTATAGCTTGTAATTCAATCAAAGAATCTTGGCAAAAATAAGAATTTTCAGTAAAATGATACCTTGAATATTCTGTATCAATTATTACAAATTCATAAGCTATATTATCAATTAATGCTACTACCCTATATCCCTTTTCATACTTTTTTTCACTTTCAAACTCTAATGTTCTTAATTTACCAATTTCTTCTGTAAATTTAGGTTCAATATCTAGGCTATCAATTTGTGTTTCATCCCTATTATAAATATAAATCATAAAGATAACACCTCTCTATATTCTATACTTCCACTAGCATTTTCTGTAACAATAATATTGCTACCTAATTCTAAATTAAAAAAAATCACTGTCAATATTTATAGCTAAGTGTTCTCCTAATTGTTTTACAGTTTTATCTGATAAATTTATTGATATATTTCTTTGTACCAAAGCATTTTCTATACTAATACTCTTATCCTTATAGTGTATTTTTGGATTTGTTGTAGTTGGTATTAAATTAATAATAGCTACATCCGTTTCTTCTACACCTTTTAGATAAAACGATTCTCCTAATTTTTTTGTAATCTTTTTACTAAACCACTTACCATATATATTGTTTAAAGTTATGGTGGCACTTCCTTGATACATCTTACTAATCTCTACATCTTCTAAAATCCCATAAAAATATCTATTATCTAATTCTATCCATGAAGGACTATCAGATTTTATTTCAGTTAGAATTTTATTTTCCAAATCTTCTTGTAAATTAAGATAATCTTGACATCGATTCTTCAAAACTAAACTTATTTTTATTAGTTTATTAGTTCTTGAAGTTCCAAAAAATGATGGATAATTATCAGCTCTTTCTTTATATAAGTTCACAATACTAAAAGGGCTGTATTCTACTTGAGATACTATCGCCCAATCATCAATGCGTTTATTATTTATAATAAGTTCATGCACCTAAAATACCTCCCTTTGTTTTCTTTTATACAATTCATTATCAAAATAAGGGGCTAGCTCTTTAGAAATTTTCGTTCCATCTATATAGAAATTAGGATCTTTATTTACTATAATCATAAGTATTTCTATTATCTTATTTAATAATTCTGTATCTTTTCCCGTATTCCAATCAATCATTTCTTGTAATTTAGAAATAGGAGTTACAGCTTCAGGACCTTTTTCACCGACTCCTTTTAATCCATCAACTGTATTAAAAATTGTAGGTTTATCAAATATCCCACCTTTTGCATACCAGTCTACCCCAATAGTTGGCACTCCCTGTTCAAGCCATTTTAATGGATTCATGCTTCCATCTATATAAAAATGTGGCATTGGTAAATGTGGCCAATTAAAACTAAAATTAAACATACTTTTTATTCTGTCTATAGCGTTTCTTACAGCATCTGCAGCTGAATTTATTGGAGTCATTATTGCAGTTTCAATTCCATTCCATATATGTGAAACTATCGATTTTACAAGATTAAATCCACCTTGAATAATATTCTTTATTGTATTTATTCTACCATCTACAATTGCCTTAATTGCATTCCATACACCACTTATTATATTTTTAATTCCATTCCAAACACTTGACCAGTCACCCTTTATAGCACCAGTTACAACTTGTAATATGCCTCTAACAACCTTCATTACACTTTTTATAATCTCTGACATAGTATTAAAGGCTATTTTTACAATATTCATAATGTTTTGACCAAAACTATTCCATAAGAAAGAAATTGTATTTACAAATTGATTAAATATTACTTTGACTAATTCAAATACCGAACTTATTATCTCCGAAATATAAGGCCAATTTTCTTTAACCCAATCTACAACATAATTAAATGCTGGTAAAAGAATTTCCTTAAATACATTTGATATAACATCTATAACTATTTTTACAGCTTCAAAAACACTTTCTATAACCTGACTAATTTGTGGCCAATTTTCTATAACAAAATCTACTATGCTTTTAAAAACGGGCAATAAATAATCTTTAAAAATATTAATAAATATGGTCACAGCTTCATTTATAACATTAAACACAACAGTCATAACAGACTGTATTAATGGCATATTAGAAAGTACCCAATCCAGAAACGACTGAAATAAAGGCATTACAGATACACCTATTTTAGCAACAATAGCTCCCAAACTTCTCTTAGCATTATCAAGTGTATCAGTAAACTTAACTGATGCATCTACAGCATCATCAGATAAAACAAGTCCCATATCTTCAGCTTGCTTTTTCAATTCCTCTACTGACTCAGCAGAACCATTTAATAAAGGCATAAGTTCAGAACCAGACCTACCAAGAAGTTCGTTGGCCAAAGCTGCCTTTTCAGCACCATCAGGCATACCTTGTAAAGCCTTAACAGTTATTTCAAAAGCCTCTTCAGGACTAGCATTCTTTAAATCATCAACAGATAATCCAATTCTTGAAAAAGCCTCAACAGCAGTTTGACTACCTTGTTTGGCATCATCAAGATTTTTATTCATTTTCTTCATACCACCTTGAAGAGATTCAATAGACATACCATTTTGTGAAAGAATATAGTCCCATTGTTGAAACCCCTTACGGCTCATTCCTATTTTTTGAGAAAGTTTATCTATCCTATCGCCTGTATCGGCAGCGTTTTTAGTAACCCCAAATAAGGCTGTCCCACCTGCAGCAGCTCCAGCAGTAATAGCAGCTCCCCATTTGGCAGCTGTCTTTATTCCCTTACCTAGACCCTGACCTAACTTTCCAGCAAGAGAGCCAGTTTTACTAATAGATTCGTTCGCTTTTTTATTGTCTACCATAATAGAACCAAATAATTTAAACAGTTCCATACTATCCCCCTTGCACCTTGTTTAAGATTTCTTTAACATCAACCATTATTTCATCTACACTTTTAATAGATCCTACACTTGGATTATCAGCGATTATTTTTGCTTTAAATTCCTCAAAACTTATAGAAGATTGATATGGTATCCATCTTCTAAAAATCTTATCATCTCTGATTCTTTCTACCATAACTCTAAGAATTATTTCTGATTCTAAATAATCCAAATTAAAAAAATACTCAATATTTGAGTATTCGTGTAAAATTAAATCTATTATTTTGTAGTAGTCTTCACTATATTTGATAGAGCTGATAAAAAATTTGAAAACCCCTCATCTTCTTTTAGCTTTTCAAGATAAGTATACACATTATTCAAATCTAAATTTAGGAAATCTTCTTTAGATATATTTTCATCTTCTAATAAATTCGACATAAAATCAGCTAGATCATCTTGAACCATATTATAATTTTCTACTAACTTTAAAAATAAGGAAGCTCCTACTGAATCAATATCATTTATGTTAGTATCTTTATCTACTCTAAGATTTAATTTCTTAACTATTTTAGAAGCTTTCCCTAGGTCTTTAAATTTTAAATTTCTCATTAAATAACCTCCTCTAATTTAGGATAATATATAGCAAATGGAACTTCTTTACTTTTCATATCAAAATGACCTACAAATTCCATTTCTATAACAAGCTCTCCCTTATCCTCAAAAGATAATTCCAACCCCTTTGTATTTAAGGCATTATAAACTTGAATTATAACAGGTTCATCACTACCAGAAATAGTACCAACCCAAGTTATATTATCTAAATAGTCCTTATCACTTATACACATTTTGCCTGTAACTTTCTTATAATTTTGAGGATTACTCTCTAAGCTTTCAACTTCTGAAGCCACTCCCAAAGATAAGGCCAAATTATTAGGGGTTACTTCTGCAACATTAGCACCGATAGTAACTTCCCATGACTCTAGAATTTTAGTTCCTTTCAAAGCTCCCCTCATTCCATCAAGTTCTATTTCTCTAAAAGTTGGTATAGCCTTGAAACTTCCTCCCCCTTTTGTAGCCCCAATTAATTTATTTTCTTTTATAGCACTATCAAAAGTATCTGATTTTATATCATAATTTTTAAAAAAAGCACCAGCGTCAAACACTAAGTGCTTTGTTGTATTTGAGTTTAATCCATTAATAACTTTACAACTTCCCATTATTTCCCCTTTCTAGCTTGCAATTCAAAAGTGCAAGTCTTTCTTCTAAGCTTTTTATTAGTATCTTGTATATACGCTGTACTCAATAGATACATTACAAAATTAAGCTCATTATCTGTATATTTAAATTTATCTAACTTATCAATTAATCTTTCTGAAATATCATCTATATTTTTACTTGTCAAATTAAAATCCCATACATCAAAATCAATCTGCATAGTGTGAAGACCTTCTCTATAAATATCCATGCTTATTGTCGACACAATATGTGGGAATACTTTATTTTCAGGAATAACATCAAAAGCAAGCTCAGATATATCATCTACTTGCTCTTTAATCACTTCCTTTATCTTTCTTATCATTCTCCATCACCTTCATCCTCACCACTCGGTACACTTGGATTTTCTTTATTTAACTCAGTTATATATTGACCTTGAATATCGTTTATAGTTTTAATGTTTTTAGCTACAGTATTTCTTAAAAGTCCCAACCTAGGATAATTATATTCACCAAGTTCTTGTTGAGTCATCCAGTTATGATTCTTAAATCCAACTTGTAGATCTAATTCTCTTTTTCTAGCCCAATACTGTACAGATTTATTTGCATAAGTTTTTTTAAATTTATTTTTTCTAACTAGACTCATTCGGCCTTTAACATAGTAAGGTCTGTAGGCATCATCAATTGCATTAGCTGTTTCTTTTGTAATAAATTTACCAACATCCCTATTAGCAGCATGAATTAATTCTTCGATAGTAAATTTAACATGGTCTACATTGGATTCAAAAGTTACACCATTCTTTTTTGTAACTTTCATTTTCGCATTAGGCCTTACCATGTTCTAAGCCTCCTACACAATTTAATTCTATTTCATTTCCTATCCTCTGAGTATTAACAATCTTCCATTTTTTACCTTCATACAAGAGTTCTTCTTCATTGTTATAGTCATAATAATCCGATAATCTAAACCTTAATTGTTTTTCAAATCCTTCTGACATAGCTTGTAAAGTTTCATTTAAATATATCCTATCCATTCTAGCAAAGACTTCTCTTTGTTCCTGATGTTGAATAGTATCTCCATATTTATCAATAACTTCTTTTTTATTACCTAGTAAAATAATTATCTCACTATACATTTTTGCTATTCCTATAATCTTCACACAAACTTAAAGCATTTCTCAAACTCTCATAAGCATTCCTATACCTATCAGCTTGATTTTCAAAATTATATTGCCAGCGAAGGAATAGCTTTATAGATTTTTCCAATAACACATCAGATTTATTAACATCAATACCTACTCTTTTAAGATCTAGCTTACAAGCCTCTATATTATCTCGTATATCTTCATCTAATTTTGAATGAGAAATCCTCAAATCTTTTTTTATTTTCTCAAGGCTTAATTCTTCTTGCATAAATCCTCCTATTTTTTGGAAGGACCACTCTTTTTATTTGTGCTTTTTATTTGTTTAATTTCTTCAAAGAATTTTCTTCCAATTTCTTTCTCTCTTTTTTTCATTTCTTCAAATCTTTCAGGAGAAACATTTATTGTTTCTCCTTCATCAACATTTCTATCAAAATCTTTATCAAAATATTTTTCTAGAACTTTAACTTCTACCATAAAATTCTCCTTATATTGCAGGTTCAGCTGTTTCACTTATATTTATCAAAGCACCAGCATATATATTTTCCATAGCTCCACCAGCTAATAAATGACCAGCTATAGTGTAATCCCCAGTTTTTGCATCTCTTTCCCTTAATATTTCAAGAGGTGAGATTGTATTCCATAAAAATTGAGATGGATCTAAAATAAGAATTTCATTTTTGGCCAAAGCATCTTCTTGTTTAATTCCATTTCCTAATAGATTTCCCTTTATACCTTCTTGTAGATTAGTGATAAAGTTTACAGTTTGATTAGTATTTTCAAGTTTTGCAATAGAACCATAAATATCTGACCTATTGGCATATACATAGGTTGTACCAACTTCTTTCATGGAAGCTAGGGCATCTAATATCTTAGCTACTGTCAAGCCCTTATCAGCTTTTATAATATTTATTGAAGCTAATCCCTTACCCTTTCCATTAGTATTGTCAGTAGTATCTTTAATAGTACTAATTATTTTATCAGCCATAGCTTTTTCAATTCTTTTTCCTATTTCATTTACAATATAAGATTCAAAAGCATCAATAGCCATATTCATTAATTCGTAGGATACTTTTATATGTTTAGATATTTTTCCTCCAGAAATTAATACCTCTACAAATTCATTTTGCTCATCTTCATTTTGCTTACCTTCTGCAATTTCCTTGGCATCTCCAGCCTTTATTTCAATATGTCTAATCATTCTAAAAATTCCACCAGAATTTAATTTTTTAACATCACCAACAATTGGATGAGTTTCTCCAATCAAAGAATAGATTTTATTAGCAGTTTCTGTTGGTATTAAAACTTTTGAATTTTCTGTTGTATGTTGATATTCTCTTTTTTCAGCTGATGTTAATTCTTTTCCTTGTAAAGTTTTTAACCAAGCTGATCTATAAAGTTTTTCATTCATATTTCTATCCTCTTCCCCTTTATCAATTTTATTTTCATTAATGACAATTCCTTTTCTACCTTCAGCAATATCTTCTAGAAGTTTATTTCTTTTCGCATTTCTATCTTCTATATTCTTTTTCTTTTCTAATAAAGTTCTTTTTTCTTCAATTAATGAATTTGATTTTTCTTCAATCTCATCAACATCTGCATCATCTTTACTCAAATCTTCTTGTAAACTTGTTAATTCTGCTTTGATTTCATCTAATCTTTTTAATATTTCTTCTAAATTCATTTAAAACTCCTTTTCCAATTTAATCTTTAATTCTAATTTCCTTCTTTTTTCTTGCTCTTTAGATCTCTCCGTCTCAATTTCATCAATCACTCCGTCAACGAAATTTCTAGCATTTATTTCAGTATCGTTATTAGCTGGTATTCCAACAGCCGATACATCATAAACTTTACTAATATTTTCATGAACTATAGTTCTTGTCTTTTTATCAAAATAGTAGTCACCAGTTTTAAAAGACCAACTCATTTTAGTAATTAGACCACTTTTTATATCTTCATATAAACTTCTAGCTTGATCATTACTAGACAAATCAGCCTCTATAAACATACCTACATCATCAAAAGAAATTTTAAGAGTATTATTAGATGTTCTTGCAAATACCCTACCCTGATGGTCATAGAGCATAATTACATCAGATAAATCTGAGTCTTTAAAACATCCTTTCCTAAATTCCTCCAAAATTTCTCCATCTTGGTCTTCATAAAGTACATAAGGCTTATACTTCATTGCATATCCACGCACTAAAAAATCAGAGTTTGAATTTTCATTAACTCTGACTTCTAATGGGTTCATTATTCTAAATTGCCTATTATTTAATTTATCTTTTGGTATATTCTTACTCAAATTATCATCTCCATTCTTACAAATATATCATCTATTTAATCATCAGACTCCTCTAACTCATTATGTTCTATTTTATCCTCATCAAGTTTTTGAGTTTCTGAATATTCTTTTCTTATATAGTATTTATCACCTCCATCAACTGGAGCCATATTATATATTTCCCTACCTTGATTGTGAGTTAAGAACCCTCTATCAAATAATTGTGTTACAGTTTGCAATTTCTCTGTTGGTGATAAATATTGTAATCTATTAGCCGTTAAAATTATTTCATTTCCATTTGCTAACTCTCTTTCAGTAAAAGTCATATTAGTATGCACTTGACTAGCTTGAATGGCAAAAGGTTCAATCCTACCTTCATAATATGCTGCCCATTCTTGTGAATTAAAATTATTTTGTAAGATTTTATCGTTAGTACCAAAGTGAGTATAAACGCTATCTTTTATCTGTTGCATTTGCTTATCATCAATAGTAAAAGGTCTTGAAACAACTTGTTTAATCTCTCTATACTTATTATCAAAGATCATCATGCCAGTATCATTTCTTTCAAGATTCATTCTGGAAAATCTTTGCTTTTCCTTTTCCAAATCATCATCTCTAATAGTATTTGCTAATTGACCCATAAATCTAATAGAAGCACTATTTTTTATAGCCTCTCTTAAACCTTGTTCTTGGGTATGCATTAAGTCCAAGGTAGACTTTAATGTTTTATTACTATCTCCAAAAATCTCATCTTTAAATTGAAACTGGTTCATTACTCCCATTTCTGAAAGAGGTAAGGCTCTTTTCTTACCTAGAAAATAAAATACAATATAAAATTCCCCATTATATTCTGCTATCTTCCCATCATCAGCTAATATAGGATAGTATCCACTTATTTTTTGTGTAAGTTCATCTCTAATAGGAACAATCAAAACATTATTTGTTACCATAAATATTGTGGCCAATCTATATAAATACTTACCAGTTTGTAAAATCTCATTAGCATTAGTTTTTAATTTTCTTTTTAAAACAGGGTTAGCACTTCCCTTAACTTCCATATTCAATTTACTAACATGAGTTGCAAAAGAATGAATCACACTTCTAGTTAAGTCCATTTCATATATACTTCCTTCAAAAGAGGTAAAACTTGGAGTATAACCATTTATTAAGCTAAAATATTCATCCACTAACTTCTCAGTATTAACTTTTTTAGGTTTTAATAACTTGTCAAAAAATCCCACTATCCACCTCCTTATATGATATTTAAATAGTCATCAATATGTCTTTTATATGTTATATATGCATCCAATAAACTAGCAGTACCATCAATTCTTCTTAACTTAGAATATCCTTTCTTAGGTTGAATATTACCTTTATTATCTTGTTGAATAACCGTATTAGCCAAACACCATTTAAGAATAGGATTATTATTATAATTTATCCTTTTAGCTTTCAAATCGGCCTCTAACTCTTTCATGGGATTTGATAATACCTTGAAAACTTGTCTTACTTCTTCAACAGAATTCTCACCATATTCTTCCTTGGTTCTTTTCATCAAGATATCTGCACCCCAAATATCAAAACCAGTCCATAAGGGGATAAAATCATTATTATCCTTAGCAAAATCCCTAGCCCAATAAAATAAAAATTCTTGATCTATCTTATTACCAGGTACATACGTAACAAGTCCTCTTTTTCTCCACTTATCATAAGGAACTTTATCATCTATTATTTTTTTCTCAGCAACTTCTTCTGGTATAAAGTATTGCTGGTAAATGTATATTTGCTCATCTCCATATATCCTAAATAAAAAAGTCAAGCAAGTTAAATCGGTAGTACTAGATACATCCCAACCACCGATAGCATATCTAGGCTTTAACTTCTTTAAATCAAATGTTTTTTCGTTATTTATATCATCTAAGCTTAACCATGATTGTGAATCAGTTTCTCTTATATTACAATTTTTAGTTAAGAAAGATTTTAAATACATACTCTTATTGGCCTTAGTTCTTTCCCACTCATCTCTTAACGATTTTTCATTTCTTATGGTACCTAAACCAGGATTTGCTTTTATAAGCTTACTAAAATCTTTCCATTCTTCCTTTTTATCTAATTCATAAATAAAAAATATACTTCTATCATCTTTAAATCCTTCTTGAGTTAATACATTACTTCCCTCTTCATAAATTTGATCATATAAATCTTCTCTTATAGTTCCAGCAGTTGATGTTATTAATGATAATGGTTGATCACGATTATCCATACCACGATACATAATGTCATATAATTGGTAACCATTTTTCCATTGGTGAATCTCATCCATTACAACAAAGTGAACATTTAACCCATCTAAAGTATCACTGTCAGAGGCAACAGCTTTAAAACTACCATCATTAAATCCTGTGACCATATCATTAACCAAGGTCTTAACATATTTTCTCAACCAAACATCTTTTCTAACCATTTTTTTAGCCGTATCCCAAACTATTTTTGCTTGATCCTTTTTAGTAGCTACAGCATAACATTCAGGTCCACCTTCATTGTCAGCAATCAACATATATAATCCTATAGCACTAGCTAATAATGATTTTCCATTTTTCTTAGCTATTATTAATACAGCTCTTTTACATCTTCTAAGGTTAGTTTTTTTATATACTATTCCAAATATAGCTGCTATAAAAGCTTTCTCCCATAAATCCAAAACTACTAATTTACCAGCAGTTTTACCTTTTATGTTCCTACAAAAGTTTTCTACAAATTCTATAGCATGATTACTTTTTTTATAATTAAAATAGACATCACTTGTAATATCAGTAATGTCCCTAGCTAACCTATTTAGTTGTATATGAATCTTTTTATTTATCTTCTCTGGGTTTTTATTTGCCCATTCCCAATATTCTATCAATGGGTTATAGTTGTCATCATAACTTATCATCTTTTTTGTAAAAATTGACTTAGAGTATCTAGTTCATCAGTTTGAGGACTTATTTTGTTTATATAATCATCAAGTTGTTTAAGTGTAGAATTGTATCTTTGTATCATTGTGTTATATGATTTCAAGGCAGGATTTTCTCTGGTAATTGAATACTCACCTTGTGGCATTTCTGTTACTACACCATTAGCATTAACCTCTTTTTTCAAATCTTCAAGAGTAATTTTCATAAAGGCAAGCTCATTAACCATGTTCATTGCCATTCTCTTTTCTTCTGTATCTAAGTCTTTTATAAATTTTCTAAATTTATTAATCTCTTTTTTTATCCTTTTATCTTGTTCTAAGTTTGTCAAATTTAATCTCCTTTCTTAAAAAATTAGGGTGGGGGTTATGGCAAATCTCCTGTGCATTAAATGAATGTTGGGCGTCGCTCGATTTGATTGATTTATTTGTTTCTAGACAGGGGGAGGTTCTAAGTTTAGTTTTTATTTTTAGCATTCACTTATAATTGGGTTTCCATTGTCATCAAAAATTATTATTCGTCTATCCTTTGTGAAAGTTTTTTTATTGTGACATTCTATGCATAGTAACTGTATATTGTCATGGTTTAAGCTTATATTAGGATCATTAACATTTACTTCATCTAATTCAATTATATGGTCGCATATTACACCCGGACTTTCTTTACATATCTCACATAGTCCACCGTCTTCTAATATTCGTTTACTTATGTAGTACTCTCTACATGTCTTCCATGCCTTACTGTCATAGAACTTTTTATTTTGGTCCTTATACTTTTTCAAATGTTATCACCACTTCATTTAATAATTTATATTTAGATATAAAAAAGACGAGTCTAAACTCGCCTTACTTGTATATGTTTTTCTATATCTAACAATATAGACTTGTAGTCATTAATATTTATAAATATCTACTAGCGTATTCATAAGTTTTAAAAATAATTTATAAACAATTAATCAATAGATTCAAAAACCATAGTAGCTTGAATTCTATCTCCACCCATTAAACCTTTACTGCCACCATTAGAAGTAGAAATAGTATGTAGTATGTAGTCTGTAGCCTTTAGCAGCCTGTTCATTAATAACCTTCTCCAACTCTTTAAGATTTTTAGAACCAGTACCAACAAGCTTTTCCTTAAGAGAAACCTGTAAAACAACGTAATCTTTCATATAATCCTCCTATATTTTTATATAATAAATATATCAAAAAATATAAGACTATACAATAAAATAAAACTTAATAACTAACCATTTCATCCAGACTGCTATAACAAATTATGAATAGTATCAACAACAACCAGAAATATATAATAATTAAGGAGGATAGCAGTCTGGATCAAACATTTAGGCATAAAAAAAGACGAACCTAATCGTTCGCCTTTAAAATGTATACACTTTTAATCTTACAAATAGTATACCATAAAATAGGAAATTTGTCCCACTTTTTATAAATTTTCTCTTCTAAGCCTAATCCATTCTTCAACTTCAAGCAAATCTTCTTCATTTGCCCAGTCCCTTATATAAGCCTTACAACCCGATTTGTTCCTAGACTTCTTCTTAACATCAGGATTCTTAGCATCCCATTTTCTACTAGCTCTAAGTTGAGCATCACTTGTTTTCTTCTCAGTCATACTACCTCCTATAAAAACTTTTTAAATAAGATAATAATCAAGATAAAAAGTCCCCAACCAATAATTCCTTGTATTTTCTCTTTTCTTGTAGTTTTCTTACATTCAAAATTGATTTTCATAAAAATTATAATATAATGATTATACCAACCAAGAGCTAAGAGCTCTTAGTTAGTTTAATTTTTATTTTGAAGATTACAATGTTGAGGTCGATTTCAATTTCTGTAATCTTCAATTTTTTTATGCCTTTAATCATTATATTATTTCCTCCTTTCATACTTATATTATACTACCGACTTATATTATAGTCAACACCTTTTTGAAAAAAATCAAATAAAAAAGAGTGGCAAACCACTCTAATCTCAATCATTATAAAGATATTTATTAAAAAATTATTAATTCAAAAAATCAAAAACTTTATAAACAGACTTCTTTAATTTTTCAATATCTTCATAATCTAACTTATAAATCATATCTCCATAAACTCTATGTATTGAAACCTCTCTGATTTTGCTAACCATAGCGAAAGCTTTTTCTTTACTAGGATTTTCTTGATATTTATTACAATAAATAGTAAAACCACCCCTATACTTCTTACCTGATTTCTTGCTTGTAATAGGTACTGCAACAAAAGTTTTATGCTCTTTATTAAAATCAGTTATAGCTATGGCATAATGTTTACCAGATAACTCCCCACCAGTTGATTTATAAAAATTTACTAAATATACACCAAATTTTTCAATATCCATTCTATCCTCATAAAAAAATTAGGTATGCCACAAGAGCATACCTTCGGTTAGCCTTAACTAATAAGGCTCTTTCTCCTTTAAAACCGTATCCTTAACGTATAAGGCTTTTGGTACTTATATAATACCACTAATAATAGTAAAATACAACTTATAAGCTAGTTTCACCTAATCATTATAAAGACTTTTATAAATGCTCAACAAAGCAGTATCACTCTTTCTCCAAATCATATTCTTAGACAAATCATACTTTCTAGCAATTCCTCTGATAGTATCGTGCTTATCACTATACTTATCATAAACCCAAAGCCTAAAAACAATAGACTGAAGCATATTATCATTAAGCTTAGCAATAGCATTAGAAATTTCCTCACAATCAAGTAGAATTTTTCTTATCTCATCCTCCAAAAATTTAATTTCATCAAGAATAAGTATAATTTTCTCCTCTTGGCTAGTTCCACCACTAAAAGTAGGATCAGAATCCGACCACCCACAACGGAGAGCATCAAGCCTGTCCCTTTTTTCCACAATTTCAGCCCTGATATCATCAATTAATTTAAGATTTTTTCCATAATTCGAAAGCCTAACCTTTACAATCTCAATATTTTCCCTACGCTTCCTACTTTCCCTAATCTTTCTATAATTCATCACTTCTCCTTAAAACTTATAAATAACTACCTACCAGAAGACCCAAAACCCTTGACACCTCTATCAGTATTACAATCAATCTCCAAATCTTTTTCCAAATCAACCATACTTTCTTTCCTAAAAACAAGTTGGCCAATCCTATCGCCTTTTTTTATTTCATAATCATTACCAGTTAAATTAGTAATAGAAGCCTTAATTTCACCCCTATAAGAAGTATCAATAAGACCCAAATTGCAAATTAAACCCCTACTAGAATTACCAGACCTTGCCCTTAAATCAGCATAAAAACCATCATCTAACTCCAAGAAAACACCAGTAGAAATAGTAGCAGTTTCCATTGGCTCCAATATCCTATCTTCAATAGCTCTTACATCATAGCCAATATCTCCATCTTTTTTACTTAATATGTAAGGTGCCTTGTACTTAATCACTAAAAACCTCCTCAAAATTATCATCAATTTTAAACTCTAATAAACACAAAAAACAATCTATATCTAAATCTTTAAAACCAAAATCATCTCTTAAAACATTAATTATTATATCTAAGTCAAAATCTAATTTATTTAAACAAGAAGTATTATTCATCTATAAATTCCTCCAAATAAATTTCAACCCTTGGAGAATCTTTATCATATAGGACTCTAGATCCATCATGAGATTTTATAATTTTAGAATTATCATCTCCAATTACATGAGCTTCAACTAAAATATCACAAGTTGCCTCTAGTAAATTTACAAGATCAACTCTATGATTAGTAGGCATATAATATAAACATTTAAGATTAATAGGAGTGGATAATTGCAACTTATCTTTTTTCTTAACTTGATATAAACATATGTTTTGATAATTAATAAACTCTTTACTCGGTACAATCCACTTACGCTTTCCTCGACCTACAATTCTTTGATGATTTTTCTTAGTAATAGGCCTACCATGCCAAACAATCTTTCTAATTAAGTTCATTGTTTACCTCTTAAAGCACAATTTTTCAAATCTTTTAATAAATTCCTTAGTTTTCATTCTTCCACCTCCACAACTTCCACCTTATAACCATTTTGTCTTCTACCAAGCCTTTGATTTCTCATTTTAAAATAAATAGCCATCTCAGACTTGCCAGTTTCCTTCGCCAACTCCTCAATAGACCTACCGACAGCAATTGGCCACTCCAATTCATCAGCAGTAACCATAAAATACAATTTTTCCATAACTCACCTAAAAAGGAATATTATCATCCTGAATTTCCACAAAATCATCACTAAAATAATCATCAATGCTTGTAATATTATTATGAGAATCAGCCTTATCCTTATCTCCACTAGCCTTTGAATCCAAAAACCTAACCCTATCAGCTCTTACATCAGTTGTATAAACCATCTTTCCGTCCTTGTCCTTGTATGAACCAGTTTGAATTTTGCCAACTATAGCACATAAAGAGCCTTTTTGGAGATACTTAGAACAAATCTCTCCCATCTTGCCCCATACAACTATCCTTGGAAAATCTGCCGTAGGATAATTATTTGCCTCTGCCTCTTCTCTTTTTTCCTTGCTCATTTCCCTATCCACAGCAAGTACAAAAGAACAAACACCAATATTAGACCTTGTATACCTAAGCTCAGGATCCTTAACAAGCCTACCTACTAGAGTCAAATTGTTAATCATCTATTTCTCCCCATTCATAATTTTTTTCTAGCTCATCTTCAGCCTTATCGAATTTACCAAGACAAGTCATTGCCATAGATTCAATTGATGGTAAATTAACCAAATCATCTTTATCTCCAAATTTTTCCCTTGCCTTTTCCAAATAAGTATCAATACTAGCTTGAATAAATCCAATTTCTATAGGATCAAACTCTACACTAATAACCATATCTCTTACATTATTCACTTTCTTTTTCATCCATTGCCTCCACTTCTTTCAAACAAAGACCAATCTCCCTCAAATCAAACTGAAAATCTCCAAAAGAAATTATTGACGTTTCTTCATCTTGCCTTATACTTACATAAATCTTTTTAGGTCTACCAAAACCCATAAACAAATTCTTAAAAAACCTATTAGTCTTAATCCTTAACAAAATTACTCCTATCCTAAAAACCTATAAACAATAATTCCAACAAAAGCCAAAACTGACACTTGCCCAAATACTAATCCAAAATCAAATCTAGAAAAATCTAACTTTATTGTTCCAAATCTTTTAAAACCAAAATAGCAAAAATCACCTACAAGTATCATCAAATTTAAATATTTAATAATTACAGGCACTATAAGCCCTCCACAAAATCTTTAAACTCTCCAGAATATTCAATAGCATCAAATATTTCTTCTTCCCCATTCCTATTAATAATCTCCAAACGGGCAGACTTATCTTCAACATCAACCCTACAAACCCTAAAAAAAATCAGTATTCAAAAATATAGCCGATTCATTTTCATATTTAATCTTTAAAAACATTTCTTCCTCCTAATTAAAAAAATCCATTTGCCCATCATCAATCTTGCCAATTTTTATGCACTTATCAGAAAGCTCAATAACCATATTATCTGTATCACTAGCTCCCTTATCAGAAAAAGACTTTTTCAAGCTTGATTTCACATTAAAATCAATAACGGGCTTTACAAAAGTCCTTATCTCAAAATCATCACCTTCTCTTGGTATTTTTACTTCATCATTAATAGCAGATAAGGAGATTTTTATATTTATATCTCCAGAACCAAATTCCCCCTTTAAAATTTTTACCATCACTGCATTAAGATGACTATCACAAGTTGCAAGAAACTCCTCAAATAAATTTGGATTTAAAATACTAAATCTTTCCATCTTTTTCTCCTAACATAATCTCTTTCTAAGTTTCAAATATATAGACCACCCGGTAAAATCATTATAAGTAGCCACTATTCCATTATCTTTATCGGTAATCTTGTAACCCTTATATATTCTCTCCCACCTTTGGATATCATAAGGATCTAGTGCATACTCTATTAATTTTTTCCTGGAATACTTGTGGTCATTAGTTCTTATATATGGTCTTTCTAAATTTTTACTGCAAGACCACCTTCTCCTATAGGTACAATGCCTAGCCAAATAATTTGCCAAACCTAAAATACCTGTATTCACATCCTCTTGTATTCTTTTACTATTAGCATAACCAATAGTATCTCCAATCTTTTCTCCCTTTTTTCTTCTCCTTCTCCATAAATTTTCTATCTCATCTCTTCCCAAGGAACTTTTAATAAGTAAATGGTGATGAAACCTAATAGACTCATCTTTACTTTTCTTTTCAGAAGTAACCACTATATACTTAAATTCAGGATCTAATCCCAAGGTTTTTATTCTTCTTCTAATCCTTAGAAAAAAATTAGTCATCTCCTTATTAGCCTCATCATAAGACTTAGGTAAATATTTATCTTTATAGGTAAGAGTTAAAAATATATCCCCTTCTCCAAAATTTGATTCAGCAAGCCAAATAAATTTTCTTCTAGCATTTTTATCATTAAGCTTATCCTGTTTTGGTAGAGATACTTTTTTCTTTTTACTCCTCTTAGATTTTTTCTTATCAAGTTGATTTTCATTTAAAGAATATAGATCAACTTCCATATATTTTTTTCCACAAACTATTTTCTTTTCTCTAATAAAATTTCTCATATATATAATTCCTCACGAATGTCGCAAAAGATAATACCCATTACAAGCACCTAAAGGAAGTAGAAACTTCCTTGAAAAATAGGCAATCTCCCTTGCAAAAAGAAATTCCAGAGGTATATTATATATGGAGATATACACACTGGATGAGGTCAATCGACCTCATTCTTTTTTTGCACAAAATTTACAACTAATATTTAAATGAATTTTAAATAAATCTTTCAATATCACCCTTAAAGATTCCTCTTCTTTTTAGTTCACATAAAACTAAAAAGTGCATATCAAAACAATCTTCATTACAACCATTCTTTCTAGGATTAATACCAGAACCAACCCCATTGAAATACTCTCCAAGAGAAATAACATCCTCATCATCAACATTAATTAAATTTTTCATAAACATAACTTGATTTTCTATCTTCATAAATATTCTCCAACTCATAATTCTTTTATATTTTCTACATACATTTCTATAGTCTTATCAATTAATATCCTTAGATTTTTCAGCATTTTTCAAAAACCAAGCACCACCCCCATCTCGACCGAGTGAAACGAGTGGAGAGATCTCTTGCCTTTTCAAAAACTCAAAACGTAGTATAATAATCCTATAAATATATTTCTAAAAAGCCGATTGCCTTCGGCTTATTTTTATGCCAAAAATGCCATTAAAGAAGCTAGAAACATCATCACAACACCTGCAGTCTTAATAGTTTCATTAGGCCCACCAATTGCCAAAAGCATTAACATAGCCACAATAGAAACACCCAAAACCTTATCCCTCATTCTTTCCTTTTCTGGTTTAGCAGTAAATCTTACACAAGCATCATCAAGCTTTCTTCCATCTAACATTTCAAAAACTTCACTTCTTTTTCTAATTTTTCTAGTTTTCTTCTTTTCCATCTTTACATCTCCCTTTCTAATAAAAAATTCTTAATATCTTCCTTGCTATAATAAATATTCCTATCCGATAACCTATAACAAGGTAGTCCATCAATTCTCATTTGTGTAAGTGTGTCAGATCCAATTCCCAAATATTCATAGACTTCTTTTTGCTTTAAAAAATCCTTATTTCTTATACTTTTCTTGTCATTTGTAATTCCATCTTTTATATCTAGGCTGTACATATACAGATTTTTACATAATTCTTTAAGCTCCAAATTCTCTCTTTCAAGTCCAAGCACTTCTTTTACAATCCTGCTTGTTTCCATTTCTTACTCCTTTCTTTTTCTTTGACATTTTTTACAGAACCAATCTCCAATCTGCTATAATAAAACCAGAGAGGAGAAAATATTATGAATAATTCAATAAAAGTTAAAGTTTCCGAATTGTACGAAATAGTTAAACAACTAAAAGACGATAATATGGATACCGTAAATCTAACTATTTTAGGAGAAGATTTGGAAGATGAAGAATATGATGATGAAGATGCCTACCTATATGCACCTGCACTATCATTTCAAGCCTTTTCCAAATCATCTGAATTTGCTATTGACTACGACCCCATAGATTCAGTCGAATAACTTATATAGCTCTGGATTAACTAGAGCTATCTACTTTTTAATACAGAATACTCCCTACTATCCCTATTCAAAAATACAATATTAAATTTAATATCTTTCCCAGTTCTTTTTCTCAAAATTCTCTTAAAATTTATAAATTCCTTTTGAATATCAAATTCCTCTTCCGTACTTTCTACAAAAACATTACATTCTAAATCAATAATATTTGAATCAAATTTCATAAAACCTCCATTAAATCATTCATCATTCGATACCTGGCAAGACTTATTAGAACAAGCATCAAGTGAGTACTTGATTTCAAAATTCGAATTGTAATTTTCTAAATCATTGACAGCTTTTTTCAAACCCTTAAAATGAAAATCAATTCTGTCAATGATTCTTTTAATTTCATCAAGCTTTTCCTTAGCTCCATCAGTATCTACACAAATCTCATAATTAAGACTTTTAATATTTTTGTCCATTCCACCTCCTTTCTAATCCTCATACAATAACCACCAATCAATCCTATAAAATTCACCAAGTTTTTTTGCGTATCTTACAGGCAATTCTAGATTGCCCTTTTCATACAAATAATAAGTATTAATATGACAACCCAAAATTTTTGAAACCTTATTTTTGCTCAGTCCTTTTTTTCTCCTATAAAAGTTCAATCTACCACTTGTAGTATCTTTCAATTTTACCTCCACAATATCTTGTATATAATATTTTTTTAAGTATAATATAACCATTACAACAAAAAGGAGATATTATGCCAGTAAATATAGACTTAGATGTAAATAAATTAGCAGATGATACATTAAGCCCTGTAGCCAAAAGAATATCTGAAACCATAATTTCCCTCTGGGATTTAACTTTTGGTCGAATTGATAACGTTAATAAGAAGTATCAGCTTAAAAAAGATAAAGAACTAAAAGACTATAAAGAACAATTAGAAAATGAAATCAATCAAATTGATCCTGATAATCTTAAAGAACCAGATTTATCAATTATAGGTCCCGCATTAGAAAGTTCAAAATACTATTTTGAAGAAGAACAACTTCGTTCAATGTTTGCAAAATTAGTTGCCTCATCAATGGATAAATCTAAATCCTCAAAAGTAAGAACATCTTTCACAAACATTATTCAACAACTAAATAAAGTAGATGCACTAAACCTTTTGTCATTCGATTATAAGAGTAGAAAGCCAATTGCTAGAACCGAAATTGGATATAATTCTTATAAATTTATAAATGACAAAAGATACCAATATATTTTTTTCTCAAATAGAATAATAGAACCTATGTCAGATGTAATGTCTGCGTCGATTGATAATCTACAAAGACTAGGACTAGTTGAAGTTTCTTTTGATAGACACTTTTCAGATAATTCTATTTACAACAAATTCCAAGATTATGATTATATTTCTTCATATACCTCGGCATACCCAAAGTCTGGAGATGGAATCCTTAAAATTGAAAAAGGAGTAATATATCTAACAAACTTAGGCTCACAATTTATTGATATCTGTCTTTAAGATAATTTCTAACTACATCTAGAGTTAAATCTTTAATATCATTAAGAAATTCTTTATTATCCCTATCTAGCTTTTTTAAAAGTTTTAAATTATTTTTAACCACTAGATATGCTGAAAATGAGCTTATGATTAAAGAGATAATCAAACTTATCAAAATACATTCCATTCCCCCTCCTTTCTTTTTATCCATCTTTTTTTACACCAGCAAATTAAATCTCCATGACTTTATTTTTAAATAGTTTCTTATTGTGTAACTTCTTCAGCAAAAAAAATTTCCACAGGATTATCAATATCTAAATAATCAATTAATTTATAAATTTCATTAGAGTTTAAAATTCCTTTTTTTAATTTATTAGTCATGGTGTTATCACTTATATTTAGCATTCGTGCAATATCTTTTTGTGTTTTACCCTTTTCAACAAATATAGCTTTTAATTTTTTTACATTTATCAAAAATATCATCACCTCTCTTATTTGTTTCTTATTACGTAACATAATAATACCATCTAATAAGTATCGTGTCAAGATAAATTTGTAATCAATCATAAAATATTTGTATCTTGATACGAAATGTTATATAATCATATTAACAATCAATAAGGAGCAAGTATGAAGTTAGCTGATAGAATAAAATATAAGAGAAATCAATTAGGTAAAACTTTAGAAGAAGTTGGACAAAAGGTTGGAGTTACAAAAGCTACTATTCAACGATACGAAAATGGAAATATACAAAATATTCCATCAGATAAAATCGAATTATTAGCAGCAGCTTTAAATACAACACCAGCTTATTTAATGGGATGGGAAGACGATAAAGACAAGGAAAAAGATAAAATCGACCTATCAAATATACCAGGAGTAATACCAGTAAAAAAAATAATAAAAATTCCTATACTTGGGCATATCCAATGTGGTAAACCAGTAATGTCCGTAGAAAACTATGAAGGATATTTCACAGCAGACCCAGAAATGATAAACTCAGACTTTTGCCTTTATGCTGATGGAGATTCAATGATAGATGCAGGTATTCATGAAGGAGATTTAGTTTTTTTCAAACAAACACCACAAGTAGAAAACGGATCTATAGCGGCAGTTTTTATTGATGATACAACTACTTTAAAAAGATTCTACAAAAAAGAAAATCAGATAATACTTCAACCCGAAAATAAATCCTACTCTCCTATAATAATTAATTTAGATGAATCAACTAATATTAGAATACTTGGTGAAATGGTTGGAATGTATGTTAAGGGGAGTAAATAAACAAATATACAATCTCCAAGGGGATTTTATATAAATACATAAAAAAGAAAGGAGGTAATATGGTAGATTTTAAAAAAGAAGAATTTAAAGATGAGTTTATAGTATTCAAAAATGACACAATAGCAAGTCTGGAAAATTACATAAATAATTCACTAGATGAAAATCAAAAAAGATGTGCTTCTATAGTTTATTGGCTTAATGATTATATAAACTATTTAAGTTTTGAAAATAAATTCAGTGCAAATTATTTGCCAGTCTATAAATACGGAGCAGTTATAGATGTCAACCTTGGATTTAATGTTGGAGATGAATTCGGAGGCAAACATTATTGCGTAGTTTTAAATAAACACGATAACAAAAGAAATAAATTATTAACAATTGTTCCCCTATCATCATTAAAAAGTAATAAAACCATAAAAGATTTAAATAGATCCGAAATCTATTTAGGTACAACTTTACATGATTTATTAGACTTAAAATTTAAAACTGAAATAAATTTATATAATGAAATGCTTAAAGATTTAAAAGAGAAGGGAAATCAAGTAAAAAAAGAAATGAATTCTACTTCTGAAGATAAGGATATAGAGATTAAATCTGAATCATTCGGAGCATATCTGAAAAAAGTTAAAAAAACTACTAAAAAATTAAATTCTGGTATAAAAAAATCCAAAAATAGATTAAATAAAATAGAGCATTTAAAAGAAGGTAGTTATGCACGTTGTTCCCAAATAACTACAATCTCCAAAATGAGAATATTTGATCCAAAAAATAATAATGATGCATTAATAGATATACAACTACCTCAAGAAAATATGATGGACATAAGCAAAACTATTCAAAAACTATTTCTTGAAAAAATTTAAAAACTAATGTATACTATAAGCATGAGATGACCATTAGGGATCATCATTTTTAAAAAAGATGCGACACAAACGTAAGTGTCATAAAGCGGGGAACATTAGTTCTCCGCTTTTTTTTATACGAATAAAGACTCCCCCACCGATATTTCGTTAGGAGATATGGTGGAAATCATAAAATTCTAATTGACAATTTAGCCAATACGTACTATAGTAGTGATATATAGATGACTTAGTTGCGAGAGAAATCTCGAACTGCAAAGCCCTATCACTGTTATGGTGATAGGGCTTTTTGCTTTATAAGGAAATAGTAATTTATACAGTAATGCTTTAGAAAGGATTTAAATTTGAAAGATTTTGAAATAAAAAAATATTTATATATTGATGAAAATACAATAAACTCATATATTTCACAAATATATGAGGGTTTATTAACAGATATGAAACTAACAAAAGATTCTGCATCTACTATAGAAAATGAAAAATCAGAATCAATAACAGACAAGGGTGCCATATTAAAAGGTAGTTTGCATTTCATTTCTGCAGAAACATCTTTAAAGGATAAAACGGTATCAGATTCAATAAAAGAATCATTATCCAATTATAATAGCAAAAGTATAAGAAAAACATACGATGCTTATTTAAAAATAAATAAATTCTTGGATACAGTGAACATAAGTAGTAATCCAAATGAAAGTTCAAAAATAATTGAAATAAACGAAGATTTACAATTTATAAATTTTAATAAATTAAAAACTATACTTGAAGATAAATGTTTTATGGAAAATAGTGGGTTAAAGAAAAATAGAAAACAAAGAAGAAAAGATAAAAATAATAATAATAATGATGAGAATCTAACTATAGAGCAAATTATAGATATGCTTGATTTAATTTCAAAGTTACTTCCCACTGATACTATTTTTTATAATGATAATTACATAATCCCTATTATTGAAGAGAATTTACTATGTAAGCCAAAACAAATTTCTTATAATTTTAATAACGATATGACCGTAGTCGGCGAATTAATGGGGAGTATTGATACAATAAATAGCTTTGATTTAAAAAAAGGAGCATTAGCTGGAATTGAAACACAAATGAATGTAATAACAGCAGAAGTTTTTAAAAGTGCTTTAGGACTAGATATTAATAAAATATCAATTTTAAAACCTATAATTATCTATTCTAAAACTTCTGCTCAAACAAATCATCATTCTTTAGATGACTATTAAACTTTCTCTCAATTTTTTTTCTTTTGAGATTTATAACTCTCATCTAAAGACTTATACTCATAATCAATAGCTTTAGAATTATTAACTGATTTCATTAAATTTTTTTTAAATAGATTATAAACTTTTTTGTAAGACATAAAACAACACCTAACCTTTTTATCTTTATACCCATGTTCTAAAAAATATTCAATATTATAAGCCCTTTACCAAGGGCTTTATTTGTATCAAGAAAGGAGGAAAAAAATGAAAATAACAAGCTACAAAGACAAAGACGGACAAACTCTCTATAAATTTAACATCTACTTAGGCAAAGATCCTCTAACAGGAAAAGAAATAAGAACAAATAGACAAGGATTTATAAGCAAAAAACAAGCACAAATAGAATATGCCAAACTCAAAAAACAAGGGGTAAAATCCATTTGTAACATAACCCTAAACGAACTATTAAAAGATTGGCTGCCCCTATACGAACCTACAGTAAAATACACAACCTATACCAGAGTATATGGAGTATTCAAAAATCATATTCTTCCCTATTTAGGAAATAAAAAACTAGATAAAATAACAACACCAGTAATCCAAAAATTAATAAACAAAAAATCACAAGAAATAGCAGATTTTAAATTAATAAACATTTACCTAAATAGGCTATTCAAATTCGCCATAAACCAAGGCTACACAGATTACAACCCATGCTTAAACATAATCTATCCAACCATAAGAAAAGAACAAAAAGACATGAGCTTAGAATATTGGGACAAAGAAGAATTAAAAGAATTTCTCTACCACGCAAAAAAAGACCTAGATCAAATGTGGTACCTATTTTTTAAAATTGCAACATACGCAGGATTAAGAAAAGGAGAAATATTAGCCTTAACTTGGAATGATATAGACTTTAAAAACAAAACCCTAACAGTAAACAAATCCCTATCCGTAACAAGACAAAGCAAAAAAGCAATAACAAGTCCAAAAACAAAAAGCTCAATAAGAACAATATCCATAGATAAAACAACGATAAAAGAACTTTATAATTGGAAAATAGAACAATCAAAATTAAAACTCCAAAACATAAACCAATATATATTTACAACAAAACAATCAGAATTAATAAACCTAAACAGTCCAAGAAAAAGATTTGAAAGAGTAATAAAAAAACATGATCTAAGAAAAATAAGACTTCACTCACTAAGACACACCCACGCAAGCCTATGCTTCGAAGCAGGCATGACAATAAAAGACGTCCAACACAGATTAGGACACAGCACATCAAAAACAACAATGAATATTTATATCCACGTAACAAAAAGCCAAGAAGAAAAAAACGGACAAAAATTCGAAAAATTCAT
Source organism: Anaerococcus hydrogenalis DSM 7454 (assembly GCF_000173355.1). Lineage (GTDB taxonomy): Bacteria > Bacillota > Clostridia > Tissierellales > Peptoniphilaceae > Anaerococcus > Anaerococcus hydrogenalis. The sequence continues at coordinate 18,615 of NZ_ABXA01000036.1, read as the reverse complement.
GCTAACGTAATACAAAACGTAACAAAACAAAAAAAGACAGCCTACAAACATTGTAAATAAGCTATCTTATAAAACTTGGCACGCCAAAGAGGAATTGAACCCCCATCTTAAGCTTCGGACACTTTTGTTTTACCATTAAACTATTGGCGCTTGATGGTTATATTGGAAAATTGTATCCTATTTAAAAATCTTAAATCCATAAGGGTGTTTCCAAGTCCCGAATCTATATATAATTGTGCATTTTTGTATTTAAATAATCCCTTATCATATTTTGGAAAATATCCCTCACCTGGTGCTAGCAAGGCCCCAATTATAGGAAACCTAACTTGTCCCCCGTGAGTATGGCCTGAAAATATTATATCCATACTATCATCTAGATTATCTCTTACATTTTTTGAATAATGACTTAAAATAATATTTAAATTTTCATCATTAGTCTTGTAATTTTTAAATGAATAATTATAATAAGAAAGTCCATAAATATAAATTTTTTCTTTTCTTATTTCTATATATTCTCCATCATTTTTTAAATATTTTATTCCCAATTTCTCAATTTCTTCTATAAATTCATCCAGCATTGGTCCTGCTTCTTCGTGATTTCCACTTATATAATATGTTTTTATTCGCAATTTTGAGAGCTCACTTAAAAAATTTATTGCCTTATTAAATTTTTTAACAACTCCATAATCGTTTATATCCCCAGTTAATATAATAAAATCAGGATTAAAGTTTAGAATTTTTTTCTTAAAATATCCCATATTTTTTAAGATATTTGAATGAAAATCACTTATTTGAGTAATTCTAATCTCATCTTTTATTTTCCTATTAACAATATCTACCCTTACTTCTTTTGCCCACTTACATTGGTAAAAAATATAGGACAAAAGAAGTAAGATTACTGTCAATATTATTAAAAAAATAGTCTTAATCATCTAATTTTTCTATTCTTTCCATGAAAATTTCAGAAGACATATCTGATGGTAGGAGGTAGCCTCTTCTTGGAGAAAATGATTTTTCACTCATAGCTGGTCCATCAACTGATACTGATCTTTTAAACTGACTTGATGTTAGTCTTTTATAAAATGATTTGAGCCATTTTTTAATAGTTTTACTATCATAATCATCTTTAAAGGCTGCCTGTGCTTTTTGATAAATTTCTTCTATTGAAGAATTTTCTAAAAATTCGTAGGTGAAAAAGTCAATAAGTTCGTAAGGTCCTATTATGTCTTCAGTTTTTTGGCTAATTTTATCTTCACTTTCGTTTTTAAGCTCTGGTGAAATTGGAGTTTTTAGTATATCATCTAAAACTTCTTTCAATTTTTCATTTTCAGTTTTTTCAACCAAATATCCCACAATATATCTCAATTCAGTTTTTGTTAAAGATGCATTTACTGCATAAGATGACATATGATCACCGTTATAGGTAGCAAAGCCTTGAGAAATTTCTGACTTATCACCTGTTCCAATGACTAGGGCATTTTCCATATTTCCCTTATCAAATAAAATTTGGGTTCTCTCTCTTGCTTGGGCATTTTCATAGGCTATATCTTGAATTTTTCCATCATGGCCTATATCTTTTAGGTGAATATTTACAGCATCTTTTATTACAATTTCATTTAATTTTATACCAAAGGCTTCTGCCAATTTATAAGCATTTGATTTTGTTCTTTTGCTAGTTCCAAAAGCTGGCATAGTATATAATAGTATATTTTCTTTTGGAAGATTCATTTTTTCAAAGGCCTTGACTATAAATAAAAGAGCCATTGTGGAATCAAGACCCCCGCTTAGACCCAAGATAACTTTTTTACAAGAAATAGCCTCCATTCTTTGAATCAAAGCATTCGATGCGATTTCAAAAGCATCTTCTACATATTTTTCTTTATCAGTTGAAATATATGGATATTTGTTAATTTGACCTAGATCAGATGCATTGTTTAAATGGAAGCCCTCAGTTGATATATTCCTATTTACTTCAAAAAATCCATTATAATCTGAAAGTTCATCCCTATTACTTTTTATAATTCTACCATTTTGAGCAATTATATTTAGACCTTCATAGACAAAGTCTGTTGAGCTTTCACCAAGGCCCGTACTTGAAAATAGGTAGGTCATATTTTGTGATAAAAATTTAATTTTATTCTCAATTTTTTCCCTAGAAGCAATATATCTTATTTTTGCACTTGGATTTAAAATAATATCAATATCATTATTAGACCTAGCACTTAAAGAATCAGGTATAATTTTATCCTCATTTTCTCCAACACTCAGGCTTATTTTTACCCCTTCAATTTCAAGAAATGACTTGTTATAAATTCTTATATATTCACCATTTACCCTAACAAAGTCATTTTCAGGAAGATCAAACATATATTTTTCGTGGTCTTTAAAATTATCCTTAAAAAATCCTCCACAGATTTCACCTTCTTTTAACAAAAAGACCATATCAATAATTCTATTTCCTTCTTTAATAGGAAGACCTACAGAAAATAAGGTATCTATATTTTCAGAGAATTTTTTCAAGTCAAATAAACTATCAAGACAAGAACTTAAAATATCATCATTCTTGTAACCATCATATAAGCTTGCACCAGTAAGGCAAAGCTCAGGTAAAAGCAAGATATTTACAAGTTCATCATTTGCTTTTTTTTACTACTTTTTTAATTTGTTCTCTATTATAAGATACATTTCCCACTTTGATTTTAAAATTATCAGCTCTTAATTTTAAATTTTTTTCATAATATCCCTCGAATTTCTAAACTTATAAATATTATTATAATAGTTTTACAAAAAAACTGCCACAAAAAATGTGGCAGTTTTATAATTTTTAAGATTATTTTTGATCTTTTGCTTTTTGAACTTCTTCTCTTCTTTTTTTCATTGATTCGAAGATTCCATCTACTAGAGCATCCATATCTGGTTCTTTTGCAGATTTTAGTGATGAAACTATATTTACTTGTTCTGGAAGAACATCTATTAATTTCATTTCTTCGTCTAAGAATTTTTCCATTTTTTCTCCAGCTGTAGGAGCCCAAGATCCATTATCCATTATAGAAATTGCTCTATTTTGTACGTTAAGAGCTGCCATATCATGGATAAAATCTTTCATTTTTGGATAAATTCCAAGGTTGTAGGTAACTGAAGCAAGAACTATATTTGAATACTTAAATGCATCTGCTATTAAATATGAAACGTCTGTGCTTGAAACATCTCTTAAAGAAATATTTGTCATTCCTTTTTCAGCAAGTTTTGAAGCTAGAGCTTGAGCTGCATATTCTGTATTTCCATACATTGAAGCATAAGCTATTAATACACCTTCTTCTTCTGGTTGGTAGCTTGACCATTTGTCATATTTATCTAAAATATATCCAAAGTCTTTTCTCCAAACAAGTCCGTGAAGTGGGCAGATATATTTAATATCAAGTCCTGCTGCTTTTTTAAGAACTGCTTGAACAAAGGTACCATATTTACCAACTATATTTGTATAGTATCTTCTTCCTTCATCTAACCAATCTCTATCCCAGTTTACTTCATCAGCAAAAAGTCTTCCGTCATTAGATTTAAATGATCCAAATGCATCTGCTGAGAATAAAACTTTGTCAGTTAAATCATAAGTCATTAAAACTTCTGGCCAGTGAACCATTGGTGCTTCTACGAATGTGTATTCGTGTTTACCAAATGAGATTGAATCTCCTTCTTTAACTTCTATATATCTATCATCTATGTGATATCCAAATTGTCTCATAAATAAGATAGCTTTTTCACTTGCAATTATTTTTACATTTGGATAATAATGTAGCATTAATTCAATTGCTGAGCAGTGATCTGGTTCCATGTGTTGGATAATCATATAATCAAGATCACGATCACCAAGAACTCTAGATACATTTAATATATATTCTCTTGTAATAGACCAGTCAACTGAATCTATCAAAACTGTTTTTTCATCCATCAAAAGGTATGAGTTGTATGAAACTCCGTCTATAGGAAAAATATTTTCGAATAGAGCAAGTCTTCTGTCATCTCCACCTACATAATATAAGTCATCTGTAACTTTTCTAACTGTATACATATATTCCTCCTACTACTTTCTATCTTCTGGTACATCCATTTTAATGAATTGATCTTTACCTTCTCCTGAAACTGGTGAAACCCAAGAATCTGGTAATTTATCGAATGGTGTTCCTGGTTCAATTCCGTTTTCTGGATCTCCTTCTTCTGGATTATATTCATATCCAGAACCTAAATCTACATAGATTGGATTTGTAGGAGCCATTTTTCTTGGTTTAGATCTTTTGATTTTTTTCATAGGTGGTGCTGGTTTCTTTTCTTCGCCATTATCTAATTCTTTAATCAATAATGGAAGAACTTCCATTGCATCTCCAACTATACCGTAGTCACAGTTATTAAAGATTGGCGCATTTTTAGAATTGTTAATTGCAACTATTGTAGATGCATTTTTAATTCCCTTTAAGTGTTGTCCTGCTCCAGATACACCTACACCAATGTAAAGATTTCCTTTAAATGTTTGTCCACTCATACCTACATATCTATTGATATCTACATATTTTAGTGTTTCTGCAACTGGTCTTGATGATGAAATAGCTGCTCCTGCTTGGTAAGCTAAATCTTCAATTAATTTCATATTTTCTTTATCACCTATACCACGACCTGCTACAACTATTCTTTCAGCATCTGGTATTGGTGTGTAAGGATCAATTCCTACAGTAAAGTCATATCCGTCCTTTTTAAGTGCTGCCACAAGCTTTTTAACTGCTTCCTTAGGATCTCCCTCATAGATTTCTCCTTTTCTGACTCCGGCAATGGGTCCAGATTTTTTCTTAGATCCAACAGTTTTAACTTTTGGTGCTCTACCAACAGTATGAGCTCCAACAACAACTCTCATTATTTCATTTGTACCTTCATAGATTTGTGTAATCTTAGAATCTCTGTAGAATCTTTCAACATCGATACCTTTGATAAATCCAGATCCACCGTACATTTGTAATGCTTCATTTGTAATTTTTGATGCAAGATCAGATGCAAATTGTTTAGCCATAGCTGCGTCTGCAGAATATCTTTCGTGATTTTCTTTCATTTCAGCAGCAGAATAAATCATAAGTCTTGCAGCTTTTAAATATGTTGCCATATCAGCAAGTTTAAATGTATTTGCTTGAAGATGAGCTATTGGCATACCAAATTGTTCTCTTTCCTTAGCATATGATAAAGCTGATTCATAAGCACCTTGAGCAATTCCTAGAGCTTGAGAAGCTATACCAATTCTACCACCGTCAAGAGTAGCCATAGCTATTTTAAATCCTTGACCTTCTTTTCCAAGTAAATTTTCTTTAGGAACTTTTACATTGTCAAAATGTAATTCAGCTGTACATGAAGATCTAATACCTAATTTATCGTAGTGATCAGAACATGTAAATCCTTCCATGCCTTTTTCAACAATAAATGCTGAAATACCATGAGTTCCAATTCCTGGAGTTGTTACTGCAAATACAACATATGTATCTGCCTTTGGTGCGTTTGTGATAAATATTTTTTTACCATTTAAAATATATCTCTCGCCATCCAAATCAAGTTCAGCTGTTGTTTCAGTTCCACCTGCATCAGATCCAGCGTTTTCTTCTGTAAGACCAAATGCACCTATTTTTTCACCCTTTGCTAAAGGAGTTAAATATTTTTTCTTTTGTTCTTCAGTACCAAAAGCAAAAATTGGCCAAGAACCTAAAGATGTATGTGCAGAACAAATTACTCCAACACCACCATCAACTCTTGATAATTCTTCAACTGTGATCGCATAGCTCATTACGTCTAAGCCTTGACCACCGTATTTCTTAGGATAAGGAATTCCTAAAAATCCTAATTCTCCCATTTCCTTTACTATTTCATCAGGAAATTCATTGTTTTGATCAAGTTCAAAAGCTATTGGTTTAACTTTTTCTTCAGCAAATTCTCTGACTTTTTTACGTAAAGCTTCATGCTCATCTGTTGTTTTAAAAAGCATATATTCCTCCTAAAAAAATATAATATCCATTTTTGTTTTACAATATAATTTTATATTGAAAATGTTTTTTTGTCAACACAATTTATTTTTATAAAGATTCGAAATAATGATAAAAATAAATTGAAATCCTTACAATTGTAAAACATTCATACTAAATATATATCCTAAATCGTTTTATCTAATCATTTTTTTAAAATTTTTTAATTTCTATTTTTTATAAAAATTAAAAAATTCTGAAAAAGTTTTCTAAATTAAATATTTAAATTTAAGGATATAGGGTTTATTTAATTTTCTATTTAATAAGGTATAATAATTTTAATAAAAATAATAATTTTGGAGGTTATATGCAATTTATAAAGAAAGTTTATGATAATATTTTTTGGGTTGGTGCCAACGATAGAGGTTTAAAAAGATTTGAAAATATGTTTACCCTACCTAATGGCGTAACTTACAACTCATATATTATTAAGGATGAAAAAAATATTTTAATGGATGGATCTGATTCTTCTGTAATTAGAACTTATCTTGATAATGTTGAAGCTGCTCTTGATGGAGAAGATTTAGACTATATCATCGTTCAACATATGGAACCTGATCATTGTGGATCTATTGATTTTATCCTTGATAAGTACCCTAATTGTAAATTTGTTGGAAATCAAAAAACCATTAAATTTTTCCACCAATTTTATCCAAATGATAAATTTGAAGAAGATAGGTTTGTTGAAATTAAAGACGGTGACGAATTAAATATTGGTAAAAGAAATTTAAAATTTGTCTTTGCACCTATGGTACACTGGCCAGAAGTATTTATGACATATGAAACAACAGAAGGTTTATTCTTCTCAGCAGATGCATTCGGATCTTTTGATGTACTTGAAGGTCATATTTCTGCAAAACATTATATCAAAAAACAATCTTGGGTAGATGAAAATAGAAGATATTATATAAATATAGTTGGAAAACAAGGAAGAATGGTTACAAACCTTCTTAAAAAAGTTTCTGGATTTGAAATTAATGCAATTTTCCCATTACACGGACCAGTTTATGATGATAAAGAATCTATTGGATTTATTCTTGATAAATATGATAAATGGGCAAATTTCAAACCAGAAAGTAAGGGTGTAGAAATTGTATTTTCTTCAATGTATGGAAATACAGAACTTGCTGCTGATATTTTGGCATCAAAACTTGATGAGCTCGGAGTTGAAAATATAAAATTATATGATGTTTCAGACACTGATTACTCATATATAATTGCTGATGCTCATAAATATTCTAACCAAGTATTTGTTGCAATGAACTATAATGCAGGCCTATATCACAAGATGGATGCTCTTTTAAGAGAATTAGTTGGAACAGGATATCAAAATAGACATGTATCTTTCATCCACAACTTCTCATGGGGTGGAAAATCTCTTGAACAAGCAAAAGAAATTCTTGAAAATGGAAAACACGAATATATAGGAGAAGATTTTATAATAAATTCTTCTATGAAAGATGATCAAGAAAAAACTTTAGAAGATTTAGCTAAGGCTATTAAAGAAGATTTAGATAAGTAAAAAAATATTTAAAAGATGCGAGATTTCGCATCTTTTTTTGTACAAAAAAAGAGCATATTTATATGCTCTTAATTTTTTCAGTCTTTTGGTTTATCTTCATCTGGAATATTTTTATTATCGAATGGGGATTTGTAGATTGATTCTTTGGCGAATTGTTTTACTGCTTTTCCTGTTTTTAATTCTGATATTAAAGTTCCAGGACCTCCTACACATCCTCCAACGCACGCCATTCCTTCTAATAATAGTCCGTCTTTTCTTCCTAGTTTTGCCATTTGGGCAAGTTTTACACAATCAGCAAGACCTTCTGCTTTTTCAATTTTTACATCTAAGTCTGGATTTATTTCTGCAATTCTTCTTTTTACAGCTTCTGCTACTCCACCACTTACTGCATAATTTCTTCCAGTTTCTGATGCATCTTGCCAATCTTCTTCAATTTTTATTTCTGCAGGATCTATATCTTTTGCCAAGAACATTCCCATTAGCTCTTCATATGTTATTACATAATCGATTGTTTCTGCAACTTCTGGTCTTCTTGCCTCAAGTTTTTTAGATATACATGGTCCTATAAAGGCTACTTGAGCATTTTCATCCATTTTTTTGATATGTTTTCCTGAATAAATCATTGGTGTTGATGATTCTGAAATCTTATCATTTATTTCTGGGAATTTTTTCTTTACCATTAATTTCCATGAATAACAACATGATGTTCCCATAAATGGAATTTTTTCTGGTACACTTTCTACGTATTCGTGAGCTTCGTTTAAGGTTGTAAGGTCTGCACCGAGTCCTACTTCTATTACATCTTTAAATCCTAATTTTTTTATTGCCTCTTTTATTTGAACAGGACTTGCCATTTGTCCAAATTGTCTTACAAATGATGGAGCAACTATGGCATAAACGTGTTCATTTGTGTTTAATGCTTTTGCTAATTGGTAAATTTCTGTTTTATCTGAAATTGCCCCAAATGGACAAGCTGTTATACATCTTCCACATGCTACGCATTTATCATCATCTATTTCTGCCCTGTTTAATTTATCACTTTTGATTGCTTTTACACCACAAGCTTCTGCGCATGGTCTTTTTGTGTGAGAAATTGCATTGTATGGACAAGCTTGAACGCATTTTCCACATTTTATACACTTATCTTGGTCAATTATCGATCCTTTTGAAGTGTAAGTAATTGCATTTTTTGGACAAACATTCACACATGGGTGGGCAATACATGCTCTACAAGTATTTGTAACTTCTACCCTATTTTCAGGACAAGCCTCGCAGGCAATTTTTATTACTGAAACGAGAGGTGGTTCATATTTTTTTATATCATAATCTTCATCATCAAGCCCATCGGTTATGGCACCTGTATTATCAGCTGTTCTTGCATGAAGTCCTACTCCCATTCTAAGTCTTTCACCCATTACAGCTCTTTCTCTAAAAATATTTTCTCTGTAGGATGCTTCTTCTCCTGGCAGTATTTCAAAAACTTCTGTTGCTATGTCATATATTGGCCTATTTTCAAAAGCAATTTTCGCTATATGTTCAAAGGCCATTCTTCTAATATTTAAAATATTTATGTATGTTTCTTTCATTATCTATTCTTCCCTTAATAAATTTTATTTGAACTTATCTTCAAATGCCTTATCTAATATGTACTCCATGATAACTTCTGTTTTTGCATTTGTAAATACTTTTCCATTTACTATTACTATTGGTGCATTTTTTTTGTTTTTTTTGCACTCATCGTTACAAGTTATCATTTCAATTTCTAGTTCAATATCTTGAACGTCCAACTCTCCCTTGTAGAGTCTATCATTAAATTCTTCTACAAAATCTGATAATCTATTAAATATTATATCAGATCCTAGCATAGTACATCTTGCTCCTGCACAAACTTCTATCTTCATATTTACTCCTTAAATTTTTTTAATAATTACTAATTATAATTATAACAAATAAAAACAAAAATTGGAATTACTTGCAAGGAATAGAAATTATAAAGCTTGTCCCATATCCAAATTTGCTTTCTACTTTTATATTATAGTTTAAGTAATCACAAATATGTTTTACGATTGATAGGCCAAGTCCCGTTGATTTCAAATTTCTTGTTCTTTGCTTATCAGCTACATAGAATCTTTCAAAAATTCTTGGCAAGTCTTCTTTTTTTATACCTATGCCCTTATCTTCAATTATTAGCCTTATAAATCTTTCATCTTTTTTATATTTTATTGTAATTTGACCATTTACCTTATTATATTTTATTGCATTTTCATAAATATTTGTGATAAGATCTGAAAATAATGATTCATGAGTTCTTATAAAAATATCATCAAGTTCATTTGATACTCTAATATTTTTCTTATCACTTATTCTTTTAAATCTTTGAATACTAGATTCCACAACATCTTTTATATTAATATTATTTCTTCCCTCTTCAAGATTTTCTTCGTCTAATTTAGAAAGTTTTAAAATATCATCAATAATATTTAAAAGTCTATTGCCTTCTTGATTAATAATTTGACCAAATTTTTGTATATCATCATTTTTTACAAGTCCACTTGCAATTAGTTCTGCATATCCATTGATGCTAGTAAGGGGTGATTTTAATTCATGAGTCACATTAGCTGTAAATTCCCTTCTCATAATTTCAGCTTTCTTATTTTTAGAATCATCTATAACTATGACAATATAAGATACTATCTCTTCATCAATTATTGGGTCTATAAAAAGTTTTATACTTATTTCATCAAGGTCTAAATTTAAACTTTTTCCTTTTTTAAAATTTTCATTTGTCTAATAGCTAATTTGTAACTGTTATCATCTACTAAATTATATAAATTTTTATTTTTATCTATTCCCAATAAATTTTTTGAAGCCTCATTTAAAATTTTTATATTACCATTTTTATCAAAATATATAAAACCTTCTTCCATCTTAGAAGTGATTTTTTCAATATTTAGTATTCTATCTTCTAGTTTAGAATTTTCTTCCATTAAAAGACTATTTGCATTTTTAAGATTTTCTATATATAATTTGGGATTTTCTTTAAAAGTATTAAATTCTTTTATATTATCCATCCTATCTTTAAAAGGATTTGTAAGACTTTCGTAAAATATTTTTGTAAAGAATAAGTTTATTAAAATCATAATTAAAATAGCTATTATTAAAAAATAAGAATTTTTCAAAATATATAGAAAAAAACTATCATTATAAAATTCTATTGCTAGTATTTTGTCTTTATATTTTTTCGCAAATACTTTCTTTTCTGATCCTTTTAGATTTTTTTTAAATTTTTTTACTAAATATTTATTATCAAATTCATAATTTTTAACAGAATTCTTATTAATTCCAGAATTATATAAGACTTTTCCATCTACACCTTTTAGTAAAATATCAAGCTTATAAGAATTTTTAAATTCCTCTAATTTATTTTTGTCAATATCTTCATAAGCAAGAAAGCTCAAGGAATTTTCTACAAATTCATCTTGAGCTTTTTTTGCCTTATTATATGAGAATAATGAAGATATTATAAAAATAATAAAAATAAATGAACCTGTGATAAAATTTATATTTTTATTAATTAATTTTTTCATATCTCTCCAAGTTTGTAACCTAAATTTCTAACAGTTTTAATGTTTTCTCCAGCTGATTTTAATTTATTTCTAAGACTTGCTATGTGGACATCTACAGTTCTTGTCTCTCCCTCATAATCATAGCCCCAAATTTTTAATAAAAAATCTTCTCTAGTAATTACATTACCAATATTTGCCATAAATAACAAGAGCATTTCAAATTCCTTAAAAGTTAAGTCAATTTTTTCACCATCTACTTTTACAGTTCTTTTTTGATGTTTATTTCTATACTTCCATAGTTTAAATGCTCCCTATCTTTTTTCTCACTTCTTCTTAAAACAGCCTTAACCCTAGAAATTAATTCTAAAATTGAAAATGGTTTTGTAATATAATCATCAGCTCCACTTTCAAGTCCCATTACCTTATCATATTCCCCATCTCTTGCAGTAAGCATTATTATGGGAATGGATGAAAATTCCCTAATTTCTTTTAATATTTCCAAGCCATCTTTTTCAGGTAACATTACATCAAGAATTAATAAATCCACGCTTTCTTTTCTTACCAACTCTACAATATCCAGACCATCTTCAAACCCTTTAACTTGATAATCTTTTTCTGATAAGGCATATAATACTAAATTTCTAATTGCCTTATCATCTTCTACAACATAAATCATAATCTTGTTGAATAATCTGCTATCTTAGCTAACCTGTCCCCAAGTCTTTCAAAATATTTATAGAAAAGTACTTTTTCTGATAATTCCATAGGTGTAATTAGGTCTGATTTAGTTAGTTTTACAAGATAGTGGATACAATCTTCAAATAATTTATTATTAATTTCATCATCTTCTATAGTTTTTAAGGCAAGTTCATTATTATTATCTTCAAAACTTTGAATTCCATTTAAATTCATATTCTTTTGATTTTTTATAAAAGTTTTTACAAAATCCTTCTCTTCAGCTCTTAAAGGAAATTCTAAAATAATTTCAGCAGCATGGGCTAAATGATTTGAAATTCTTTTGTAAGTTGAAGCAAGCTTTATTGACATTTGTAAAAATCTCAAGTCTCTTGCAACTGGTTGTTGCAAGGCCAAAAGATCATAGCAAAATCTTTCAATATCTGCTGCATATTTTCTAATATCATGATCAAGATCAATTATTTCTTCTAGGTTAATTTTTTGGTCATTTTCAAGATAAAGTTTAAACCTATCATAAGATAATTGAATCAAATCTGATATATTTTTTTCCATTTGTCTAATATTTTCTAAATCTTCTATATATCTTGTTCTCATATCAACCAAACCTTCCTGTTATATAATCTTCTGTTCTTTTATCTTTAGGGTCATTAAATATTTTTTTTGTCTCATCCATTTCAATAACTTCTCCAGTCAAGAAAAATGCTGTTTTATCAGAAATTCTTGCTGCTTGTTGCATATTGTGAGTAACTATTACTATAGTATATTTACCCCTTAAATCTTCTAATAATTCCTCAATTGATGCTGTTGAAATTGGATCTAGGGCACTTGTCGGTTCATCCATCAAAATAATTTCTGGATTTACAGAAAGAGCTCTTGCTATACAAATTCTTTGTTGTTGTCCACCAGAAAATGATAGGGCATTTCTGTCTAGTTTATCTTTTACCTCATCCCAAACACTTGCAGCTTTCAAAGATTTTTCTACTATTGCATCAAGTTCATCCTTATCTTTAATTCCATCAATTTTGGGTCCGTAGGTGATATTATCATACACAGATTTAGAAAAGGGATTTGGTGTTTGAAATACCATACCTACATTTCTTCTAAGACTAACTACATCAATATCTTTTTTATTTATATCTTTTCCATCAATTTCTATAAGACCTTTTATATGACAATCATCAACTAAATCATTCATCCTATTAAAACATTTTAAAGTTGTAGATTTTCCACAACCACTTGGTCCTATAAAGGCTGTGATTTCATTTTCTTTAATTTCCATATTAATTTTTTTTAGGGCATGAAAATCTCCATAAAATAAATCTAAGTCTTTTACATTTATTATAGTTTTTCTATTTTTATTTAAATCGGATTCATTATTTCCAAAAAAAGTTTTTATCCTTGTTTCATTATTTGTTAAATTACTATTTATATCCTTTGTTTTTTCCATTATTATCTCCTTATTTTATTAATGCTTTTGATATTCTTGCTGATACAAAGTTTAAAACTATTACAAAAATAAGTAATAGTACTGCAGTTGCATAAGCCTCATTCACATGAAATCCTTCAGTTGATAATACATACATATGAACTGCCATTGTTCTTGCAGAATCAAATAAGGATGAAGGTGTTTTGGCTACAGTTCCCATAGTATAAATCAAAGCAGCAGATTCTCCAACTATTCTTCCTGTTGACAAAAATATTCCTCCCAAAATTCCATTAATTGCTTCTGGAATTATTATTTTAAAAATTGTTTGAATTTTTGTAGCTCCTAGAGCTAAAGATGCATGAGCTTGAAGAGGATTTACATTCAAAATCGCCTCTTCTGTAGTTCTAATTATTGTAGGTAGAATCATTATAGCCACTGTCAAACATCCTGCTATTAATGAATATCCTAAATGTAGGGCATCAACAAAAAATAAATATCCAAACAAACCATAAACAATTGATGGAATTGATGAAAGAATCTCTGTTGCAAATCTTACAGATTTTATCAAAAGCTTATTTTTTGCATATTGGGATAAGTAAATTGCTGTAAATATTCCAATTGGCAGTGTTACAAGAAGGGTTATTATAATCGATAAAAATGTTGTAATAAGAGCTGGAATTATAGAAACATTTTGTGATGTATATTTAAGTTCAAATAGTGATAGAGAAATATTTGGTATACCATTAAATAAAATATAGGCGATTATTATTCCTCCCGCAGCAAATCCTAAAAGTGATAGGATATAAATTAATATTTTAAAAGAATTTTTCATCTTTCACCTCTACATTCTTGATTGATCTTTATCTCTGATAAAATTAAAAATTATATTTATCAAAAGAATAAATACAAATAGAACCATACCTGTTGCTATGAGTGATTCTCTGTGAAGACCTGACGCATAGCCCATCTCCAAAACTATATTTGTTGTGAGAGTTCTTACTCCATCAAGCAAAGACTCTGGCATTCTTGGTTGATTTCCAATAACCAAATACACAGCCATGGTCTCACCAATTGACCTACCAATTGCAAGAATTATTGATGAATAAATACCGCTTTTTGCATAAGGAACCATAACTTTTCTAATAGTTTCTTCTTTTGTTGCACCCAGTGCAAGGGAACCAGTATAGAAAACAGAAGGTACTTGCTCTAATGAATTTTTTGAAATATTTACCATAGTTGGAAGAATCATTATTGCTAATAAAATTGATGCAGTTAACATATTCATTCCTCCTGTTTTAAATGTTTTCGAAACAAATGGAACTAAAACCATCATTGCAAAAAATCCATAGATTATTGAAGGAATTGCTGCCATCAAATTTATAAGGCCATTCAAAAAATTATATGATTTTTTAGAATAATAGGCCAAATATATTGAAACAGCAAGACCGAAAGGAACTGCAATTAGGGCAGAAACTAAAGTTACTAAAATTGAACCTAGAATCATTGGCCCTATTCCAAAAAATGCTGGTTTTGCTGTAGGTGCCCATTTTGTTCCAGTAATAAATTTTAAAAGTCCATATTGATTAACAAAATTAATTCCTGATTTAAAAATAAAAAAAGTAATTAAAATTATTAAAATAATAGACATTATGGCAGAAATCAAAAATACAATTTCACCAAATTTTTCTTTTATTGATTTCATTTATCTTAACTCTCCTGTATTTGTAATCTCTCCTTTATAAATATCCCTAAGTTGTTTTAAACTTAAGTCATTAATTTCTTTATTATCCTTATTTACAATAATTGCAATTCCATCAATTGCAAAAACTTCAGATGAAAGATTTTTATCTTCTAATTTATTTGAAATCATAGCTATATCAACCACTCCATCTTTTACATTTTTAAGGCCTGTAAGAGATTCATTCGATAAAACTTCAACTTCAACATCTTTATTTAATTTTTCATAATTTTCTGCAAGTTTTTCGACTACTGAGCTAAGAGAAGATGACCCTGTTATAGTTAATTTTCCCTTTAGATTTTTTGACTTATATTCTTTTTCATTTGTAATAGCAAGAAGTCCATCTTCTTCAATTAGTTTTTTTGCACTTTTACTTTTTACATAAGTCAAAAAATCTTTTGACAAATCTGTTAATGTGTCTTTTTTGTAGGCAAGTCCAAAGGGTCTTTGCAATTTATAAGCTCCACTTTCAATACTATCTTTATTTGGACTAATTCCATCAATTTTTACAGCTTTTACACTATCATCCAAAGCTGTAAGAGATACATAAGCAATTGCAGTCTTATCTACTCCCACTGCTTTCAAAACTCCATTTGTAGAATTAATTACCATAGAATTATCTGTAGTCATATCTTCGTGGTTTCCTTTTTCATCTTCTTTTACCAATCCAACTTGTTCAACAAAACTTTTTCTAGTTCCTGACCCATCTTCCCTACTTGTAACTGTAAGGTCAAAATTTTTACCATCTATAACATTATTTTGATTTTTACCTGAACATGAGCTTAGCAAAATTAATGTCGATAGAAATAATAATAATTTTTTTACCATAAAAACTCCTTTGTTTCTTTCTCTACATAATAATATTAAATACATGTATCAAATAAATAAATCTTATGTAAAATATATGTAAAGTTTGTAAATAATAAAAATAAGCTCAAAGGAAGTTTTCCTCTAAGCTTATTTTAACAATTATTTGCTTAATTCAGATGTATTCTTAACTTTTCCTGAGAAGATTTCTTTTAATTGGTCTTTTGTTAAATCATTTATTTTTGTATCATCCTTATTAACTACAACTGCTATTCCATCTTTTGCTAATACTTCTACTTGAAGTTTTTCTTTTTCTTCATCTTTCAATTCTCTTGATGCCATAGCAATTTGACTTACATCTGAAATTGTAGATTCAATTCCTGATGATGATCCTGTTGATTGAATTTCTATATTTGCATCTGGATTTACATCCTTATATTTTTCTACAAGTTTTTCCATAAGTGGTGTAACTGATGTAGATCCTGCTATTGTTAAATTTCCCTTAACTTTTTTAGCCTTGTAGTCTTTTGCTTCAACTTTGATGTATCCTTCTTTGCTTACAATATCTTGGGCATCCTTACTTAAAACAAATGCCAAAAAGTCTTTTGCCAAATCATCAAGCTTATCTTCTTTAAAAGCAAGATTAAAAGGTCTTTGAAGTGTATAATCACCAGATTCTATATTTTCTTCAGTAGCTTCTTCCCCATCAACTTTTACTTTTTGTACATTATCATTTACAGATCCCAATGATACATAACCAATTGCTGACGGATCTTGTGATACAGTCTGCATTACTCCATTTGTAGAATTTTGTACAACTGCTTCATCAGTTGTCAAATCTTTCTTTTCTCCATCTTTTTCTTCTTCAAGGCCAACAAGTTCAATAAAAGCTCCCCTTGTTCCAGAACCATCTTCTCTTGAGACAACTGTTATATCAAAATCTTCTTGGTCAGACTTTGCTGTATCGCCATCTTTTTTCTCATTAGCTCTACTTGCACTTTCAGTTGGGTTTGATCCATTTGATCCATCATTTGCCTTATTATCCTTATTTCCACAAGCTGACAAAATCATAGACAAAGAAAGTGCAGCAACTATAATTTTTGAATTTTTAATTTTCATCATTTACTCCTTTAATATTTGTAACTTCATTATAAATAATAGAGCTTATTTATTTTAAAATGATTAGCAAATTGTAAAATTTATGTTAATTATCTTAATATCTTGTAATTTATCAGTAAAAACAATATAATTTAATAGTGAAAAATTTATTAAATAGGAGAGAATATGTACGATATAAAAATACCAGAAAATTATCAAAGTGATAAAAATTTGTATAAGACACAATTATTAATAAAAGAAATAAAGGATTTTTTCCAAATAAATTTATCTAATAATTTAAATTTGAAAAGAGTTACAGCACCTTTATTTGTAGAAAATTCTACTGGTCTTAATGATAACCTATCTGGTGTTGAAGAGCCTGTTAAATTTACTCTTCCAGAGGCAAACAACGCCAACATGGAAATTGTCCATTCACTTGCAAAATGGAAAAGATATGCCTTAAAAGAATATAATTTTGCCATGTATGAGGGCTTGTATACTGACATGAATGCTATTAGAAGATGTGAAGAGCCAGATAATACTCATTCATTCTATGTTGACCAATGGGATTGGGAAAAAATAATAAAAGATTCTGATAGAAATGTTGACTATCTTAAATCAACAGTTCTTACAATTTTTAATACCTTAAGAGCCTTAGATGAATATCTTTGTAAATTAATTCCAAAAAGAGTTAAGCTATTACCAAATGATATTAAATTTATGACAAGTCAAGAATTAATCGACGAATTTCCAGAATGTAAAGATAGCAAGGAAAGAGAAAAAGCAGCTTGCAAAAAATATAAGGCAGTATTTTTAATGCAAATTGGAAAAGTTTTATCAAATGGCAAGGTTCATGATATGAGAGCTCCTGACTATGACGATTGGAACTTAAATGGAGATATTTTAGTTTATAATCCAGTTTTAGATGACCAATTAGAATTATCATCAATGGGAATAAGAGTAGATGCAAAAACTTTAAAAGAACAATTAAAAATTGCTGATTGTGAAGAAAGATTAAAGTTTAAATATCATAATATGCTTATAAATAACAAACTTCCACAAACAGTAGGTGGTGGAATTGGTCAATCAAGACTTTGTATGTTCTTTTTACAAAAAGCTCATATAGGAGAAGTTCAAGTATCATATTGGCCAGATGAAATGAGAGAAGAATTAAAGAAAAAATCAGTAAATTTATTATAATTTCATATAAAAAAAGGACTTTAATAAGTCCTCAGAGCGTAGACAAAGTATGAAATTAGATAATATTTTATTTTGAAATAAAATAAAGCTAAGAACCATCTCGACTAAGTGAGTGAAACGAACGCATGGAGAGATCTCATGAGATTTCTCCGCTCGTTACACTCGGTCGAAATGGGAAAATTTTTAGTTTATCAACAGCCTGAAAGGACTTTAATAAGTCCTTTTTATTGGTCAAATTCTTTAATTTCTTCTATAAAAATTTCCCCATATTGTTTAATTTTTATCCCCAACGCCTTTTATTTTTAAAAAGTCCTTTTATTTTAGGCTTTAATCTTGCCATATCTATTCAAAGACGCATCAGAAAAAACTATAAATGGTGGTATATTTCTTTTTCTTGAAATATCTAACCTTAATTTTTTCAAATTATTAAACAAATCACTATCATAGGGCATATTTGAATTGAATTTATCAATTTTTTCTTTTGTTATTTTCTTCTTTTAAATTTCTTAATA